>JBAROK010000054.1:0-34791 GCA_049642065.1 Candidatus Omnitrophota bacterium
TGGTTCCTGACATTTTCTCCGTTATTCCCGGGGTGGGGACGTATGTCAACATATTATCGCGCCTGAAAGGCGCTGAAAGGGCGGTCTTGACCGAGACTTTCTATGTTAAATGTGAAGATGGGACAGAGACAACACTTCAGAGGTTTAGCGAAGGTATCATGATATACGATATGTTCATACCGGACCTGAACTCAACAGCCAGGTTTGAGGGCCTGGATAGCTTTGAGGGGGCTACATTCGATTACATTGCAGGAGATACAGTCATCCAACTTTCCGTGGGAGAGGATCATAATATATACGGGGAATTGCCTTGTGCTGCAATGGGGCTTGATCTGGATCTAGGCGGGAGGAATTATGAGATAGATTCTATAGGCATAAAGATGGAAGGATTAGGTTTTATAGTGGACGATGATAATTTCTTGAATGTCAATGGAATTGATCGCCAGGGGACATGGTTCATGGAAACGGATGAATCTATGACAGATGCTATGTTCCTCTATGATGGGGCTGAGCTCAGAATAAAGGGGAACATTCTTACGATAGAGTCTGGAGAAGCTTTCTTTGGCGCTATTGAAAGTGCCCCGGATGGCAAACTTATTCCTTTATTGCGTAATATAGACGATGAAGTGATATCACCTGATATGGGAGAAACACTACTCGAGAAATTAGGTAACGCCATTGTCCCTTATGCACATGCTGAAAGCGCTCTCGATGCGGTAATGGTCAGTGAAGATACATATGAGCAATCAGCAGAAGGAATTATTCCTACAGAGGGAGAGTTTGGAATCATAAACAACAAAGCATTTCCAAGAGAATATATCAGTGCCTTAGCTGAGGCAGGGCAGAGTGAGGGTTCAAAGGTATCATTCTGGCGTAATATGGCAAATTTTTTAAAGGATGGTATACTTGGGGCTAAAGATTGGACAGTAGATAAATACAATACGGTCAAAAGCTGGTCAACAGAGGCGAAGGAACGGGTTGAAGCGCAAAAAGCGGAGTTTTGGCATGAAATTAACCAAGTCTCGGAAAGAACTTTAAATAGAATAGTAGGGTTAGGGCCATATACGAAAGAAGAATACAAGATTCAGATGGATCTCGCTTTGGAAGCGGCGCGTAGTATAGATCTGGACGGATCTATTGTGTTTTCCGCGGGTAGAGGTCCTATCCAGGGAGTTACCAGGTTCGGCGAATTGTCGGGATTCGGTGAAGAGAAGAACGATGTATTTGAGCTGTTTGCTAATCCTGTAGGAAGTGTAGTTAAGTTTGGCGCTAAGTATATTGAAAATGTATTTTCAACAAAGGACGTTGTTCCTCATCATTCGGGAATGGCGCGCATAATGGTTGAAAAGGCTTCTGATGGGCAATACGTCAATTATGTTATGCAAATAAACCCTGAAGGTCCGACTAAGGTTCCTATTGAGAAATTCGCGGAAGGAAACCTCATGATAATGATAATTAAACCGAAGAGAGGAGGGGAACAGGCGGCTGCACTATGGAGCACATCATCCTTTGATCCGGACACACTTAAATCTATTTCCGGTCGTAGCTACGATTTCTTCCGGCTTATAGGGTGGGGTAGCAACCATGCTCGTGGGACCCAAAAGGCCATCTGTAGTGAAAATGTATATTTTAGGCTTAAAGATTGGGCAGATGCATATATGGTAGATCCCTTGCCAGGGGTAAGGCTAGATAATCGTATTACGCCGTGGGACGAATATAAGGCGAGGCATATTTGGGATGAAGATATGGTTAAAAAGTTTGTCAGGGAAAACCCCGAAAGAGCGAAAGAAATAATAAAGTCAATAAATTGAAGGACGGTTGGATGAGGAATTCTAACAAGATATTTTTACCTGGAGTGTTATTGACGTTTTTTATGTTATCGGGATGTTACGGGCCAGTATCCCAGAATGATATTGTTCCGGTGAAGGGAAAGATATTATTTAAATCGGTTTACAGAGACCCTGACAAGGCGACATTTTTACTTGAGGAAGGTAACATAACCCCGTTATCTCCGGGAGGTATGGCAAAATTTATATCTCTAAATGAATATATAGCTTTTTGGAAATGGGGCTTTAGAATATATGACATTAAGGGGAATGTTCTGAAAGAGTGGGAGCTGCCAAAGGAATATGCGCCTTTTCAATTCGACATCTCCCCGGATGGAAAAACAATTGTATTTACCTCAACTATGAAGAAAGAATTCGCTCCATACAATATTTATTCAATAAATGTGAACGGCGAGGGATTGAAACAACTCACTGCTTTCAATAAAAAAACGGAATGGCCGATAGGTTCTCCAAGCATTGCCCCGGATGGACAGAAGATAGTTTTCGAAGCACCAAAGGATTTTGATGATTCAAGATCTTCTCCGAGTCTTTATTTGGTAAAGATGGATGGGACGGGTCTTAAGGAAGTGTTTGGAGATAAGTTTAAGGGTGGGATAGAAGCATCATGGTCTCCTGACATGAAAAAACTTACATTTGTATGGACAGTTAATGGGTATAGAAATTTATTTACGGTGGATCTTTCTACATTGCAAGTTAATCAATTAACAGACTTTAACGAAAAGAACTTCGGTCATGTATATAACCCCTGTTATTCACCTGATGGCAAACAGATATGCTTTGCGCTAAAATTGAGGGGTGTGACTGCGGGGCAGGAACTGTTCGCCGTAAATGCGGATGGCAGCAACATGATACATCTTACTCCTGCCAAACGGGTGTCGCGATATCCTGGATGGGTGACTGACCAATATCCTGACTGGGGTAAATAAGGATAGGGGCAAAGTTAAAGAATTCAAAGAGCAAAATCCGAACGAGAAGCATAGAGAATTGGACGGAAAAATTTTGATAAAACTTTATATGCACAGACGTTTCCTAAATTAATCGTAAGCCTGTCCCCGAAAATGAACCTAAATGTGTCCCCCGAATTATTCGTAGACTAGTTCTCGTTCGTTGCACATAATATTATTTAGGTGTATACTAAATTCTAATATGTTACTAACAGATGAAAGAACGGGGATAAAATACAGGCGGTGGGAGACTACTTCTCCCAAGGCTGTTCTGTTGCTTGTCCACGGGCTTGGCGCCCATTCCGATAGATGGACTTTTCTGGCTGAATTCCTGCTTGATAAAGACATTTCATTATATGCTATAGAGCTCAAAGGTTTCGGAGAAGAAAAAGGCCTGAAAGGGCATATAAATACCTTCGATATATATTACGCAGATATCCTGCGCTTGCGTGAGATAATTTCCAGTGAAAATCCCGGTAAAAAGATATTCTTGCTCGGTGAGAGCCTAGGAGCTCTTGTGTCTTTTATACTGGCAGATCGTAAAGTTGGGCTTTTTGACGGTCTTATCTGTATATCTCCTGCTTTCTCCAACAGGATGAAATTCTCTTTCCTTGATTATATTAAGATATTCTTTGCTATGTTGTTCTCATCCCAAAAACAGTTTCGTATGCCGTTCGATACGACCATGTGCACACGGGATCAGCAATACAGGGATGTTATGGACGCGGATGAAAGGGAACACCGTCTTGCGACCGCTAGACTTCTCTATAACACTTTTATGGCACAGATACGTATTAAAATCCTGGGTTCGCGTGTAACTGATCCGGTTCTTTTTCTTATATCCGGTGAGGACAAGCTGGTCTCTCCCGAGGCGAGTGAGAATGTATTTGCTAAACTCAAGTCCAACGATAAAAATTTCATATTCTATCCAGACATGTATCATTCTCTTTCAGTGGATTCTGGCAGAGAGCAGGTCTTTGAGGATATACTTGAATGGGTGCGCGAGAGGGTGTGACGAAAGGAGCACGTAAAGTGAAATATATTTTATCCATAGACCAGGGCACTACCGGTAGCCGTGCTGTTATATATGATAAAAAAGGCGTGAAGATAGCTAGCGCGTACCAGGAATTCCCGCAGTATTTCCCTAAACCCGGTTGGGTGGAACATGACCCTGAAGAGATATGGAAAAGTGTCAGTGATTCTATAAAAAAAGTACTTAAAAAAGTTCCACGCTCTTCGATAGCCGCAATCGGTATAACTAACCAGCGTGAAACTACAGTGATCTGGGATGCCAAAACAGGGAAACCTGTTCATAAAGCAATTGTCTGGCAGTGTCGGAGGACTTCCGATAGATGCAGCCGGCTGAAAAAGAAAAAAGGGGAAGAGAAGTTCTTTAAAAAGAGGACGGGTCTGCCAATAGACGCGTATTTTTCAGCTACCAAGATAGAATGGATACTTAAGAACATACCCGGAGCCCGGGCAAAGGCTAAAAAAGGCAGGTTGCGTTTCGGGACTACTGATACATGGATATTGTGGAAGCTTACGGGAGGCGAGTCGCACGCTACCGATTATACGAATGCTTCACGCACGATGCTATTCAATATAGAAAAACTGAAGTGGGACGAAGCGATACTTAAAAGGTTTAGTATACCGAGAGGGATATTACCTGAAGTTAAGAAATCCTCGGGTATTTTCGGGAAAACCGTCAGGATATCTGGGCTACCTGCTGGCATTCCTATAGCGGGGATAGCCGGAGACCAGCAAGCAGCGCTTTTTGGACAAACCTGTTTTGAACCCGGTACGATGAAAAATACTTACGGTACAGGTTGTTTTGTGCTGATGAATACGGGCAAAAGACGTCCTGTATCAAAACACGGGCTTATTGTTACTCTGGCTTGTGATTCTTCGGGGGATCCGGTATATGCGCTTGAAGGGGCTATATTTATAGCAGGAGCCGCGATACAGTGGCTACGGGACGGACTGAAAGTGCTTGCCTCAGCACCGGAATCGGCCAAGGCTGCGGGGTCACTTAAAGATAATGAAGGGGTTTATTTCGTGCCGGCACTTGTCGGCCTCGGCGCTCCTTACTGGGACCAGGACGCGCGCGGAAGCATCTTCGGAATTACCAGGGGAACGGACAGGGCTCATCTTGTAAGGGCCGCGCTGGAGGCGATGTGTTACCAGACAAAGGATGTTCTGGAAGCTATGCAGAAGGATTCCGGGCTTAAAATAAAAGATCTGCGTGTTGATGGAGGAGCAGTAGCAAATAATTTCCTGTGCCAGTTCCAGTCGGATATGCTGGGTATAAATGTTATTAGGCCTAAGATCATTGAACTTACATCACTGGGGGCTGCGTATCTCGCTGGGCTAGCTGTCGGATATTGGAAAAATGCTAAAGAGATAAAAAAATACTGGAGAAAAGACAAAGTGTTTAAACCCAAAATGTCAGCAAAAAAAGTATCGCTGCTTCATAACGGATGGCTTGAAGCCGTTAGCAGAACACTTTCACAAAGGCCTTAACAGTACCAGATAAATATGGAAACATACGACGTTATTATAATTGGAGGGGGAGTGGTCGGTGCGTCAATAGCCCGGGAACTTTCCCGTTACAAGCTAAGTGTTGCTCTTCTAGAAAAGGAGGAAGAGCTCGCTTTCGGCGTTTCGAAATCTAATAGCGGAATAATCCATCCGGGCACGCAGAACAAACCGGGTTCTTTAAAGGGAAGGTTATGCGTAGAAGGTAACGTTCTTACCAGAAGAATAGCGAAAGACCTTGGTATAGATTTCCAAGAGGTTGGCGGACTTATAGTAGCTTTTAATGAAGAAGAAAAAGAGCGTCTAACCGTACTGAAGAAAGAAGGCGAGATGCTGGGGGTGCCCGGGCTTAGGATAGTGGATAGCGCCTGGCTAAGGAAGAACGAGCCGAATCTTAACAAAGAAGCCATTGCTGCGCTTTATGCGCCTACCGCGGGTATAATCAGTCCGTACAGATGGGTATACGATTTTGCGGAGAATGCTGCAAGGAACGGAGTAAAGATATTTACATTTACCAGAGTAGAGAATATCTCGTGTATAGAAGATAAGTATCGTTTTGAGGTGCATGCTTCCGGGAAAATATTCAAAGCAAGGTATATTATTAATGCCGCTGGGCTTTTCGCGGATGAAGTCTCAAGGATGGTCGGGGTAGATGACTTTTCCATAAAACCGCGTAAAGGTGAAGAGTTCCTTTTGGACAAAAAAAGACATAACCTTACAAAGCATCTTCTTTTTCCGCTGCCATCAAAAACTTCTAAAGGGATACTTGTGACACGGACTTCTGATGGCAACCCTATGATAGGGCCGACAGCCGAAGAGATAGACGATAAGGAGGACTTATCCACGTCTGATGAGGGGCTCGCGCAAGTGATCCCCGGAGTTAAAAAACTGGTACCATCAATAGACGAAAACGATATAATCGCGTATTTTGCGGGGTTAAGGCCTGCTTGTGGGCACGATTTCATTATCCGGCATGAAGATAAAGTGCCAGGATTTGTTAATGTAGCGGGGATACAGTCACCTGGGCTGACCGCAGCTCCCGCAATAGCTATCATGGTAGCCGGTATTCTTAAAAAGAACGGGTTAGTGATGAGAAGAAAATTTTTCTTTCACAAGCACCGTAAAAAAACCATGCATCTTTTCGCTATTCCGCTTAAGCTGACTAAAAAGCTGATAAAAAAGGACCCGAGTTATGGTGATATAATTTGCAGGTGCGAGATGGTGTCAGCTAAAGAGGTCAGGGAAGCTATAAAGCGCGGCGCTAAGACTATGGATGGGATAAAGTTCCGGACCAGGGCACAGGCGGGAAGATGCCACGGAAGTTTCTGTACTACCAGACTTATGAAAATACTTGCCGAAGAAACGAAAAAGCCTTTAACAGAGATAACAAAGAGGGGCAAGGGTTCAGAGATAGTTGAAAAGGAAAGAGGAAATGATTGAGAGGGATCTTGTAGTAGTCGGCG
The DNA here is from genome assembly GCA_049642065.1 of Candidatus Omnitrophota bacterium. GTDB lineage: Bacteria > Omnitrophota > Gorgyraeia > Tantalellales > Tantalellaceae > WJMH01. The sequence goes on from JBAROK010000054.1 coordinate 6,790, forward strand.
GCGGCCCTGCCGGTATGGCGGCGGCAATAGAAGCGTACAAGTGCGGCGTGAAGGATATACTGCTTCTTGAAAGGGACCAGTTCTTGGGTGGTATACTGAGCCAGTGTATACATACCGGGTTTGGCATAGAATATTACAAGGAGGTCCTTACGGGACCGGAATACGCCGACAGGTTTATTAAGAGAATAAGAGAGATACCGGATATAGAGATCAGCCTGAAGTCGTTTGTGGTGTCTCTTACGGGGGATAAGGTTCTTACATATCTCAAACCCGGTGTTATGCATACAGTTAAGGCCAAGACCCTGATAATGGCGACGGGTTGCAGGGAGAAGACCAGGGAGATGGTCCATATAGCGGGCACCCGACCGGCAGGTATATTTTCAGCGGGTCTTGCCCAGAAGCTTGTTAACATAGAGGGGCTATTGCCCGGCAAAGAAGTGGTGATTGTCGGTTCAGGGGATATAGGGCTTATTATGGCCCGCCGGTTTACACTGGAAGGTGCTCGAGTAAAAGCCGTGGTCGAGATACAAAAAGAAAGCAGGGGATTAAAACGGAACATCGTTCAATGTTTGGAGGATTTCGATATACCACTGTATTTTAAACATAAGATATTGAAGATATACGGTAAAGATAGGGTTGAGAAAGTGGATATTGTCGAAGTTGACAACGATTTTAACGAAGTACCGGGGTCTAAAAGAGAGGTAACATGCGATACCTTGCTTGTTTCGGTTGGGCTTATACCGGAGAATGAGCTTATTGAGATGGCTGGTGTGGAAATAAATAAAAAAACGAATTCGCCTATATCGGAAGAAGTGAACAAAACGTCTATACCGGGGCTTTTCGTTTGTGGGAATTCTTTTAAAGTTTATGATATAGTGGACAAAGTGACCCATGACAGCCTGGGAGCGGGACGTTTAGCTGCGGAATACCTGGGTTTTGGGGAGAAAAAATGATAAAGAACATTACGTGTATAGAATGTCCGGTGGGATGCTCTTTAAAAGTGGATATAGAGAACTGCCGTGTGGTCAAGGTAGAAGGTCATAAATGCCCTAAAGGTGAAAAATACGCGGTATCCGAAATTGAGAGCCCTGTAAGGGTTTTGGCTTCCACGGTCCTGGCGCAGGGGTTGCCGGTCAAGATGATACCCGTTAAGACAGATGCTCCGATACCCAAAGAACGCATGCTGGAAGCCATGCATGAAATAAAAAAGATAAGAGTTGATAAACCCGTGGATGTGGGTGAAGTTATAAAAGACGATCTTCTTGGGCTGGGAGTGAGGCTGTTAGCCACACGAAACGTGCGGGCTTAAGCGCTCCCGGAAATCAGTTTATATTATTATCATTATCATATTGCATATTGCATTCGGTAAGCGTATACTTAATTTTTATTAGGGGAACATTCAGCGTACGCGAAGTCAAGGGTGCTAGAGATGTTTAAACTATTTCTCCCTTTATCCATAGTTTTTCTCACCTTTTTTTCTTTTCTTGTTCCAGTTCACGCCCAGCTTGAGCTTGTTGGTACTGAAGGGGTTCTTGTATCACGTGAAGAACCTGACTTACAGGTTTATATGGACGGAATGCTCAGGCTATCTTACAACAGTTTAGGCCACGTTGTTACGCTTGACTGGAACCGGAAGACCGATGTTCAGGACTACATGGGATATCAGTACAGTGCAGGTTTGGGTGCAACTTATAAAGAAGATTACAAGGGGTATATACGGTTTGCAAGTTACGGTCCTACTGAATACGACGCACCTGTTTTACCGTACGGGCAGGTGCATACTATATGGGGTGATGTGGGAGAATACTGGGGTAAGAAGCTTCTGCCGCGCCTTGACGAGTGGTGGATCGACGTTCCGGTGGGGCCCATAAAAACTAAGACAGGTTTATTTACCTATTCAGTCGGGACTGGGCTTGCTCTGGGCGGTTATTACGAGCAATACGGTATAAGTATTTACCAGGAGCTGGATAACTTGACCTGGACCTTCCATTTTGACGTCCCGGACATAGAGCACAAATGGTATTTAGGCCCAAAACTCATCGCTGAAAAAGAACCTTTTGGTATTACATATAACAGCAAGGCGTATTTCTTTGCTGGGGACATTAGTTTCACCGTAGGCGACCATACTTTCCAGCCGTATATCGGTCTTTTAGCTGACATGACACCAGCATCCAGAAGGACCTCGGTATACGTGCCTGCTATAGACCAGGATTACCTCGGTACTTACGGGGCGTACCTGCAGATGATATTCGGTAACCTTACATTAGAGTTTGAAAGCGCGGCTAATTTCGGGGAAGCCCATTCTTCCGATGCAAGGTTCAGTAGCATTGCCCATCAGGGCTATTTTTTCTTTACGGGTGCTTCGTATTCGATGCTTGAAGAGACGGTCATACCAAGGGCCAAATTTTACTGGGTCTCAGGCAATAAATTCACGGGCGACGATATTGGCAGCCAGCAGCTTGTACATTCATCCAACCGTGAGTTTTCCGTGTACTCCCCGACGAACAGCAACCTGGCAGACAGTCATTACCCCGCTTTTGACGCGGGTCCTTACGTGTTCATGGGGATGGGGTACAACCTGAACAACGGCATTCTGCGTCCCAACACGTTTTATGATCCGTACCAGATGACGAACATCATTGCACCTAACATAGGTATTGATGTAATGTTGAGCGATAAACTTTCCATTAGTTTTGACTACTGGTACTTGCATGCGCAGCAGCCGCCTATAGGCGCGGATTATGACCCTGTTAACGACGTATATTCACCGTATACGCTTTCGAGCGATTTGGGGAACGAGCTTGACCTGTATGCCGAATATTACGTGAACGATTATATAACGTTCAGTTTTCTTGGGGGCATATTTTTCCCGGGGGCATATTTTCATACGAGGCGCGGTGACCAGGATCTTTTGGGTGTTGCCGCAGCTCCGAGATTTGACGGCGGGGCATCGAATGCTTGGGTAGCCGAGGTAGCGGTCACTTACAGTTATTAACGAAAAAACAGGAATGGTGTAAAGATGAGAATCCGCACAAAATCGACAGTATTTCTGCTGGTTATTTTGGCGATATTCATCCTGGGGTTAGGTTTTTACTTAAAATTCAAAGAATCCGAGCTCTCAACTTTGTTCAAACAAGAGTCTCTTGATCTAGAACAAAATTTTGATAAGATCCTGGGATTGAAAAGCAAAAGCTTATATGCTTTCGCGTACGATTATACTTATTGGGAAGAAATGTATTTATTTGCCGAGGCTAAAGACGGTGTTATGAAGGGGGCTGATGGACAAGAATACGATATGTATGTGTACGGTGAAACTTATATTACAAGTGAAGGCGGACTTGATACGTTCAAGGCTAATGCCGCATGGGTTTATAACCTGGACCTATCAGTTATTTACTGGACCAGCAATCTCGGTGATGAAAGCATAAAAGAGATCCCCATCCCTATCAAGGGGGCTATAGACAAGCTTTTCCCTGAAAAGGAAAATTTCTGTAAATTTTTTGTTTTTGTTCCAAAGGGACTAATGGAGATCCATGGTGCGAAGATAAAGCGCGGAGGGGATGAGGACAGGCTTGGCCCCCATGCGGGATACTTTTTTGTTGGCCGGTTGTGGGGGAGTGATACCGTGTCCGAACTGGCGGAACTTACCGCGACAGATCTAAGCATAACACGTGAACAAAAAAAAGAAAAATCTAACCCAGGCAAAGGCATAATAATTCTTTCTCGTATATTGTCGGACTGGAGCGGTAAGCCTCTGGCATATTTGAATGCGGAGAAAGTATCCAAGGTCATTACAAGCTACCAAAAAACGGCAAAAGAATCCTTATATTACCTGATAATTTTTTCTGCGCTGGTACTACTTGTGCTTGCGGTATTTCTTTCGCGTTTTGTAACTGTTCCTATGGGTTTGATCTCTAAAGCCTTGAAAGAGGAGGACAGCGCTTCGACCAGGATATTGCTTAAGGATAAAAGCGAATTCAGTGAAATATCCCGGTTAATCGGCATGTTCCTAGAGCAAAGAAATGTTCTAATCAGCGAGATAAAGGACAGAGAAGAGGCAGAAAAACAATTGCGCGAATCGAAAAAATTCATTGAAAATGTTATCGAAACGGCCAAAAGCGTGATAATCGTGCTGGATAAAGAGTCAAAAATAAAAAGCGTGAATCGCTATGCGGAAAAGTTTTTAGGGATCGACAGGGATCAAATGATCGGTAAAACCTGGGGCGAAGTGTTCTCCTCACCCGGAAAAAGGGACGAAGTGAAAAGGCTGTTCGAAGAATCTCTCAAGGGGCACAGGCTTGTAGGTCATGAAGTATCGCTAACCACCAAGGGAGGGGAAGAAAAAACAGTTTTGTGGTACGATTCTGAATTGATTGATGATAAAGGGAATACGATAGGAATAGTGATGCTTGGTTACGATGCAACTCAAATAAAAAGAGCCCATGAAGTTCAAAGGCTTGTACAGTTGGGAAAACTTGTCTCCGACATGGCTCATGAAGTTAACAACCCGCTAATGGTAATATCCGGCAGAGCCCAACTTCTCTTGATGGAAGGGGAATGGAACGAAAATACTAAAGAAGGGCTGGACATAATATTTGGACAGTGTGGCCGTGCAAGAGAAATAATCGAAAGGCTCCTTAAATTCGCCAAGGAAAGCAATAAGAAATTCGAGGACGTCGATTTGAACGAATCCCTGGATTTTGTAGTAAAGATATTAGAACATCAACTTTCACTTCAGGATATTAATATAGTAAGAGAGTATGATGCAGGGCCGGTAACAGCGAGAATTGACAACACACAGATGCAGGAAGTTTTTATGAATATCCTGAAAAATTCAGCTGAAGCCATGCCAGAGGGGGGAACTATTACAGTTTCAACATCAAAATCTGATACCTGGTCTATTGTTGAGATAAAGGATACTGGGGAAGGAATAGCCGCGGAAGTTCTGGCGCGTATATTCGATCCGTTCTTCACAACAAAGGAAATGGGGACCGGTTTGGGGCTTTCAGTAAGCTATGGTATCGTCAAGCTCCACGGGGGTGACCTGAAATACGCAAGTACGCCCGGGAAGGGAGTTACGGCTACCATATTTTTACCTCTTCTTAAATGATCTTTTCGTATGAAGTCCCATTGTGTTTTTACTTTCCTTTTCCAGAAGAAAATAAAAGGGGAACCATGAAAAAGATATTAGGCGTAATAATTATATTCGCTTTTATGCTGCCAATGTCTGCTCTTGCGCAGGAACAGAATAGTGAGGCTTCCACCACAGATACCAGGGTCATAACCGGTACTGTTTGTCATTTTTCGCAAGAAGGCGGGTTTTACGGCATCGAAGGTGATGATGGCCAGCAATATAAACCTTTAAACCTGTCCGAGGGATTCCAGCGGGATGGCATGAAGGTAAAATTAATGGCTCGTCTCGTGCGGGGCAAGCTACTCACGCATGGTTGGGGAATACCTATAGAGATTTTGGATATTGAAAAGCAAAGATAAGGCAACTTATGAGTAAACAGGTGCTAATATTTACATTATGTTTTATCTTAGTGTTATCTGGAAGGGTAAATACTATGGCTTCTATAGAAAACGTAAAAGTGTTAGGCGTAAAATATATTGGTGGTAACACGTTGATCAAATCCAAAGACAATTCAGTATATGATATAGATATGGGGCCTGATGGGAGACTATATATCCCTGATTTCAGGAATAACCGCATCATTATTCTGAATAGTGACATGGAAGAAATTTCTTCCATTAACAATGTACCTTCTCCGCATGGGCTTGCTATAGATAATGAAGGTTTTCTCTATGTTGCTACATATAAGAACGGGAAGGTTCTCAAATTTGATCCTTCTGGTCAAAAGATCAGCCGCTGGGGGAAGGATCTGAAACTAAGCATGCCGGTTTCACTAGATGTTGATAAGGACAATAATGTGCTGATCGCAGATTACGGTCTAAAAACGCTCATAAAGGTTAATAAAGATGGGGAATATCTAGTGGAGTTTGATGTAAGTAGGATAAAAGAGGACGGTGATTTTCTTCCGCATAGTGTCAATGCAGATAGTGAACGATATATATATGTGGCAGACAGGGGGAAGGCTAGATCGATTCAGGTTTTTCAGCCTGACGGTACGCATGTTGGCACCTGGAAGAAATTCAAGGATGAGATTGACCCTCTTGCGGTGAGGTCGCTGACGCCAGATGTTCTTATGGTGTCGGATTACGCTAGCAGTAAGATATATTTTTTCGATTCCCAGGAAAAATATATTACCGAACTTGGATCTTTAGGGGATAATCCGGGCCAGTTTCTATATGCGACCAATCTTATAAGTGACGGTAGAGGAATAATATACGTTGTAGAACAGGACGGAAACCGGGTGCAGAAGATCGACCTTTCCGGGTTAGAAGATAGTAGCGAATAGATGCTCTTCGTCTACACGCCGCTCTAACGTATAACACCTTTAAATACAACAACTTACAATAAATAATTATTATAAATGCTGTGCCTATTTTGACACTTGCACATTTCGTGATATACTCAATATTACTAATATTAATATGAAGAGGAGTTTTCTACTTTGGATACGCCAAAACAGGGAACAGAACTATACGATTCTATTGTAAGAGCATTAAGCCTCGCAATAAAAAACAGCGCTTTGTATACGTTTGACCATCCAATTTGCAAGTCTTCCATTGATAACTTCAAAGGGATCTTGAGCAAATGGTTTACGGATAACGAAAAGCTGGATCTTGGGATATCGCAGAACAACATCTTTTTCGACGGGGAAGAGATCAAAGAGGAAGATGAGCGATATAGGGAAGTTGCGGAATATCTTCATCTGCGCGGCATAATATCACTGACATTTCTTGAAGGCATAACCCTAAACGAGCTGATCGAGTTCTTCGGATTAATCAAAAATGATAAAAGGGCGCTAAGAAAGATGGGCGGCATATTGAAGAACATAGCGCCTACACCTCATTTGGTGATAAGAGAGATAGATTACAGCGCGCTTCTTGTAAAGACGAGAAAAGGAGAAGAAGCGTCCGAGGAAGAAAAGGTATGGCAATCTCTGTTCGATGTTGTTCAGGATACTAAAGGAGGGGAACTTCCTGCGTCGAAAAAGGAGTTTCTGACGGGTTTCTTTGAAGACACTAAAAAATCGGCCAAAGTATTGAATCAGGTGTATAAAGGAGCGGTAAATAGCCTGCAGGATGAAGCTACATCCCAAGAGATCCAGGAGACGGTAGGGAAGATCTGCAGATATTTCGAGAAATATTCCAAGCCTGAAGCGAAAGAAATGAAAATCAAATTGATGGAAGTCGTTTCACAGCTTGACCCAGAGCTTATAAATATGTTATTTGAGCGGACCGTGGTTGACGGGGAAGATTTTGACCTTGCCGATGATATTACGAAAGATTTTTCAGATGCTTATGTAGCCGGGTTTATCGAAAATATGATCAGCGATGAGGACACGTTCAATGAGAACCTGTTAAAGGTTTTCGATAAACTGGCTCCTGGTGCCAGTAAGGCTACCAACGTCGTTTCAATGGTTGCGGACAAGCTTTTCAGCAAGAGAATACTGAACCCTTCTACTTTGACCAAAATGCAGATGTCCATCAAGGAGATATTTAATACCAATCCGCAAAGTAACTTCATGAACCAGATGTACAAGATAACCGTTGATGCGGTGGTCAATAAGAAGATAGACACTCTTGTTTACGTTGCAAGGTTATCTCCGCTTATAAACAAGTTTGCACAGGCTGTTGAAGAGGGTGAACTTAAAAAAGAAGAAATATGGCTGTTGCTTAATGTTCTATGGCTTGAAAACGATTCTGATGAATTCTCTAAATTTGGCGAAAAAATAATAGACGTACTTCCAGAACTCTTGGATTCGAAAGAGATCGTCAGGATAAAGGAAATACTGGAATTTTTTACCGAAAAGCAGCGTCCGGAACAGATTGAGAATGAGAGTATGGTGATGGCGACAAGGAGTCTTGTCGATAAGATAGCTACAAAGGAGACGAAAGACAGTCTGATATCATTTATCCCTGAAGCAAGCAGTACGGAACTTGAGGATATAGCCGATATACTAGTCAGGTCAAAAGTTGATTCGGCCCGGCTTCTGGTTGACGCATTTATCAGGGAAAATAACCCCGCTCATGTTAATAAGTTCAGAACCGTAGTTTCCAGGGTGCAAGACGAAGTAGTTAAGGAGGCGATAGACCGTATAGAATACGGGGAACCGCTTGTCGTGAGGAACCTTTTCAGGATATTGTCAGAATACGCGCCGGAAAAGGCTCATCTTATATCTAAGAAGCTGTTGGGGCACAAAGATCCCCAGATCCGTTTGGAGGCGCTGGACATATTCATTCCCGGAAATGACGAGGAAAAGCACGGGATCTTTATCGCTTTCAAGAAGGAGAGCAACGAGGAAGTGCAAAGAAAGATAGCCGGTGTGCTGCTTAGGACTAAAGACGATAAACTAATTAATATTCTTTTCAGATACACGGAAAGAAGCTGGTTCAAGAGAAGATTTCTCATGAGGCTGGTAGATTTGTGCGGTCAGATGAGGGTGGAAGAGACCTTACCTCATCTTAGAAGAACATTTTTGAAAAAAAGCTGGTTCGGCTCAAAGAAACAGGAAGACTTGAGGATAGCTGCAGTAACGAGTTTAGGGCGTCTGGGTATACCGGAAGCCTTAGAGCTCATTCAGCAGGGCTTGAACGATAAAAATACCCGTGTCCGAGAGATGTGCGAGATCATAACAAAACTTGGAGAAAACAGAGGCGAACAAGAGAATCTAGAGGGTGCAGATGGCAGAACAAAATGATAAAAATGAAATAAGAAATAAAGTCGAAGAACTCATCGTAAACTTATCACGGGCTGTGCAGATGAGCCTTATGTACGGGGACGAACATAGGTTGACTGAAGAGGCGATCGACCGGGTGTATGCGCTCTTAGAAGAGATCCTTGCCGTGAAAGATGAGATGACGATGGGGGTAATCGGTGATGAAATAGCGTTTGAGAAAGAGCCGTTCTATGAGACAAGCCGCAAAATGAAAACGTTTGTCGAGCATTTGAAAGACATAAACGTTAAGAAAATAAGTTTTTCAAAGGGGCTGACCAGGAAAGAGGTGGCTGAATTTTTCAGCAAAGTCCTGACAGTAAAACCTAAGGAATTGAATGAGACAAAGACAATCGAAAAAATATTCGAAACGACGGATATCGAAAATATTACCATTGGCGATATAGGTTTTAAAAAGAAAATCGAGAAAAAAGGTGGTGGAGGCGGAGAGGAAAAATTCGTAAATGTTGGGGTCAAAAAGGATTATCAGGGGGGTGTTGAGTACCTGAAAAAGACGTTTGAGAACATTAAGGGAAACCAGCCTCTGAACGTGGACTCTGCGCGCCAGCTTGTTGAGGGCATGCTGAAAGACCTTCTAAAACATAAAAACTTGCTTTTGATGCTTACGTCTGTTAAAAGCCAGGACCAGAACATGTTCGTCCATGGTGTCAATGTATCCATATTCACGCTTATGCAGGCAGAAGCGTTAGGGTTGGACGAGAAATATCTTGCAGATATCGGTGTGGCTTCGCTTCTAAATAATATAGGTAAATTGGCAAAACCAGGGGATGATTTATGGTGGGAAGATGCGTCCAACGAAGAAGCTCAGCAAAAAAGAGCGGATCAGGATGTGGAAGGGGCCAAAATATTGCTGGATACGCCTGGCATAGGCGTACTGGCTGCTATAGTCGCTTTTGAACATAATATACCTTACGATATGTCCGGTCCTCCGAAGAAACTTTATGGTAAAGATACCCTCAACCTGATAAGCATGATGATAGCCATTTCAGATTATTACGATAAGCTCAGGAGCAAACCATCTTATCACGAAGACGGGGGACCCGAGAAAGCCTATGAAGAAATGATGAAACTCTCGGGTACACGGTTTCACCCAGATCTTCTTAAGAACTTTTTCAGTCTGGTAGGGGTTTATCCTCCCGGTACTCTGGTAGAGCTTGATAGTAAGGAGATAGGCCTCGTTATCCAATGCAGCGCTTTGGATGTCAAGCGTCCACAGGTCGAAATTCTTTATGATGCAAAAGGGGGAAGGTACGATGAGCCGGCCATAGTGAATCTTTTGGAGAAGGACAAAAAAGGGAAATTCAAGTGGTCTGTAGTCAAGTCCGTGGCTCCAAGAGAAGATCTTGAGGTTCCTGAGAAATACTCCTAAATTTGCGGATAGCTGCGATAAATGGGAATATTTCATTCACAGGAATAATTTAATCTTTTAATATTTTATGAAAATAGAAAGAAAAATCACCATCTTATTTTTCGTGACGGGTTTGATCGTCGCGGGGATCTCTATATTCTTTTACGAGATCACGCCTCGCATTATAATCCTCCTCGTTTCTATGCCGTTCTTGATGGCTCTTATAGGGTATGCTGCATCAAAAGTATTAGCCATTCCTATTCGCAAGTTAGGTAAAGGAGTGAAGATAATATCTTCGGGTAACCTAGAATACCGTGTCAGCATGGATTCTAAAGACGAGGTAGGGGAACTGTCCAGGGAGTTCGACAAGGTCGCAGAGGAGTTGAGGGACGCAAGAGCGACCATAGACTCGCTTAACCGTTCAAACGCGAAATACGGAGAGATGGTAAAGGAATTGGAATCCCGGGAAGAACATTTCCGGTTGTTATTTGAGCAGTCCAATGACGCGGTTTTCATTTTTGATATAGATGGCAACATCACTGACGTAAACGACAAGGCATGCGAGATGCTGGGATATACCAAAGAAACGCTTTTGAGTATACCTTTTCTCCATCTGCAGACCGAAGAGGAGGTAACAGCATCGAAACACGCAACAAAGACCAAGGGGAAGACGAACGCATTGCGTTTCGAGTCAAAGTTCGTAAAGGGTAATGGTACCGTTATAGATGTAGAGATAAGTTCCAGTTGCGTGGACTTGAGAAGGGGAATAATGCAGGCGATAGTGGCCAATATAACCGAACGTAAACGTCTGGAAAAAGCGTTGCGGGAATCCGAAGAGAAGTTCAGAATGTTTATGGAAACCGCAAGTGACCTTATGCACATAACGGACAGAGAGGGTAACTTTACGTATGTGAATGAAGCCATGTGTAATGCTCTGGGGTATTTTAAGGAAGAGATGATAGGTATGCATATTACCGATATCATTGACAAAAGGACTTTACCGGACTTTAAGAGGGCCTACAAGGAATTGATGGATAAGGGAGAAGCTGTATATGAGCCGGTCTGGGAGACAAAGAATAGAGTGCAGATATACGGTGAAATGAAATCGTCTGCAATATATGACCATAATGGGACTTTCGCGGGGACCAGGGGGGTTTTCCGAGACGTCAGCGAACGCAAGAAAATAGAGAAATCGCAAAGACTAGCACACTTGGGCAAACTGGCTGCGGATGTGGCCCATGAAGTGAATAACCCGGTAATGATCATATCGGGTAACGCTGAACTTGCACTTATGGAAGGTGTTGGCAGCAAAAAACTAGAAGAGACTTTCAAGGTTATTATGTCACAGTGTGAGCAGGCCAGGGGCATTGTTAAAAGGCTCTTGATGTTCTCCAAACCGAGTAAGGGCGATTTTACGAAAGGGAATATATTTGATTCTATAGATCTTGTTGTAAGTCTTGTGGAGAGCCAGTTTGTCCGCAAAAAGGTCAAATTAATAAAAAAGATGAAATTTCAGGTGCCCGAAGTAAGTATGGACGAGAAACAGATTCAGGAAGTTTTCATGAATCTGCTCAGGAACTCAAGCGAAGCCATGCCAGAGGGGGGTACTATTATCATAACAGTTTTTATGGAGGGTTCTAATATCCGCGTGGACATTACTGATACAGGTACAGGTATATCCGAAACTGACATGAAGCTGATGTTTGATCCATTCTTTACGACCAAGGAACACGGGACGGGATTGGGGCTATCTGTGTGTTATGGTATTATCAAGGCTCATGGCGGTGACTTGTGGTACGACAGTAAACCTGGCAAGGGGACTACGGCTACGATCATTCTGCCACCTGCTATAGATTAAATATAAACAGAGTTATTGTCTAATAAAAAAAGCCCGGCATATTGCCGGGCTTTTTTTGTCCTTTATAAGATCAGGTTTATAGCTTTGTTACGTTAGCGGCTTCTAGACCCTTGGGTCCGTCTTTGACCTCATATTCAACCGCTTGGGCTTCGTTCAAGGTCTTGTAGCCGTCACCTCCGATAGCGCTGTGATGCACGAATACATCTTTGCCACCATCGTCAGGAGCAATAAATCCATAACCTTTCTCGTTATTGAACCATTTGACTTTGCCTGTTGCCATTTTCCTACCCTCCTTTCTCACTTTTGCAGCAAGTAAACATCTTGAAAACAAAAAACCGCGCGGCTGGTAGTAAGCCGTGCGGTTTCAAGATTTTTACTTCCTTATAGCTTTTCTTCATTACCAACTCGCTGTTAAACATATTCTGTGTCTAACAAATAGATTATAACGGTTATTTTCCACATTTGTCAAGAAAATTGTATGTAAGGAGAGGGTACCATTATTTTTTCGCTCGTGATAGCATATCGTGCGCATGTTCAATGGCTATAAGGGTTTCCATTTCACCACTCATCATGTTCGCAAGCTCCTTTATGCGGTTATCCTCCTCTAGGGGGATAACGTTTGTAATAGTACGCTTATTTTCGACCATTTTCAAGACCTTAAAATGCCGGTCTCCAAAGGAGGCGATCTGTGGCAGGTGTGTTATAAGCAGCACTTGCCTGTCCTGGGAGAGCTCCTTGAGTTTTTTGCCTGTTATAGCGCCTAAACGACCACCTATTTGAGCGTCTATTTCATCGAATATAAGTACGGGTATAGGATCCACCTTAGTGAGGGCTTTTTTGAGGGCAAGCATAACCCTGGCAGCTTCTCCGGAAGAGACTATTTCTGCCAGCGGTTTCAGGTCTTCTCCTGCGTTAGGGCTTATATAGAATGTGATCTTATCACAGCCAGTTACGGTTATATCGGATCTTTCTATACGGCACTCGAACTTCACGTGTTTGATCCCCAGTTCTTTAAGCTCATTTTCAATAGTCTGCTCAAGGGCTTTTCCGCGTTTTTTACGTTTTTCAGTTATTCTTTTTGCGGATTTTTTAAGGTCATTCTCGGAAGAGGCGATGTTTTTCCGCAGTTCTGTATCATTATGCTCTAGATCGACGAGGAGATCGTGTTTTTCACGCGAACTTTCGTAAAACTTTTTCGCATCTTCAAGAGTAGGCCCGTATTTCCGGATTATTTCGTAATAGATATCGCAGCGCCGGTTGATATCGCTGGCTTCGTTCTGATCGAAAGAAAGGTTATCTAGATACCCGTTAAGTGCAGTTATCAGCTCTGAGCTATCTTCCTGGATGCGGGAGAGGATATTGGCAAGTTCGCTTGTGGATTCGTCTATACCATTAAGCGTACTCATTGGACCGAAAGCCTGGCTTACTGCGTTACTTACGCCAGTTTGGTCGTTCTCTAAGATATCTACAAGCTGCTTTACGCATTCAAAGAGTTTTTCAGAGTTATTTATACGGGTACTTTCTCTTGAGATCTCTTCATATTCGGAAACTTCCAGCGGCACCTGTTCAAGTTCCTTGATCTGATGGCTAAGGGTATCCATTTCCCGTTCGCTGCTTTCAGCCAGAGATTGCAGGTTTTTAAGCTTTTTCTGCAAAGCAGCATATTTTTCGTATTCTTTAAGGTAATCACTTTTTTCTTTCTGTACCTCCGCAAGCCGGTCCAGAATATTGATATGAGAATCTTCTGAGAAAAGCATCTGGTGGTCGTGCGGTCCGTGGAAGTCTACAAGATGGTCGCCGAGCTCTTTCAGCTGGGCGACTGTGACGGTAAACCCGTTTATTTTGATCTTGTTGCGACCGTCCGTGGAGTATGACCGGTTTATGATGAGAACAGGGTCATCTCCAGAGAGGTATTCCGAAACAAAAGGACACCTTGCTAGCATCTCATCAGAAATTTCAAAAACAGCTTCAACAACGCAGGTTTTGTCGGTATCTCGTATAAATGTGGTATTGAGACGTTCTCCTAGAGCGTAACGCAAAGCGTCTATAAGAATGGATTTACCGGCTCCGGTCTCGCCAGTGAAAACATTCAAACGGTTGCAAAACTCTACCTCAAGCCGATTGATCAATCCAAAATTCTGTATTGTAAACTGTGATAACATGCAAACTCCTAGACTAGAAGGGAACGTGATTATATTTTACCATTTAGGATATAAATTTCAACGTTAAATAAATGAGTATAATTACGGAAAACCGTTAAAATATACCTTTCCCGAACGAATTTCTTTGAAAGCAGGGGATTATCGGTATAAAATAAAGGACAAAAGGATAGAATCATAATACCCAAACAGGTTCAGCATGGATAAAGATCTTGTCATATGCCCGGTTTATAACGAAGAAAATACGCTGGAAGAGTTTTATGGTCTTCTAAAAGAAGTACATTCCTGCTGGGAAAGCTAAAAGAAAGAGATTATCCTTATTTTCTGTATAGCCCTACAAAAATGAGGAATAGCGTAGAACAGTTATGAGCTAGTATACAGGAATAATCAATGCTATTAATATTATATTGTGATTTTTTGATGTAAGGTGGTAAAATAACGCGAAACCCCATAATAAGGAGGTGGCATGGGAATTTTAGGCAAAAAAAAGAATGTAACTAAAGACATTAAATTAGTAATGCAAGAAATGACAGAAGATCCGTTCCATAAGTTCAATATTGCATTCGCTTTAATGAGCGTGATACCTTTCCTTGTGTCATTATATATACTCGTTACGAGACTGTTCAGCTTTGATATCCTGGTCGGGGATGTGGGTGTTATCCTCATCATATCAATATTCGTTTCCCTGTGTGGTCTTTTTATCGGATACAGTATCATCAGCAATATATTAAAGAAAGTGATAGAGAACGCTGCTATAGCCAAACAATGCAGTATTACCAAATCCTCTTTTGTGGCAACGGTATCACACGAGCTAAGGAACCCAATCTTTATCCTTTCAGCTAATATGGAAGGTCTCCTCGAGGGGATATACGGTCAGCTGGACGGCAAGCAAACCGAGACAGTTAAGATGTGCAAGGGCGTAGTTGATCGTATGGGTATCCTGGTAGCTAATCTGCTTGATCTATACAAAATAGAAGCCGGCTTGGTCAAACTTAAGAAAGAACAATATGATATCCGGGAGCTTACTGAAAATCAGATCAATGAGATGGAGATATTGGCGAAAAAGAAAAACCTTAAGCTTGAGAAAAATTTTCCAGCTCGCACTTTTCCGGTATGGGCAGATAAAGATAAGATCATCCAGGTAGTTAATAATATTTTAAGTAACGCGATAAAATATACCCCGGATGGGGGTATTGTGACTACAAGTATTTTTCAGACCGGTGAATTCGTCAGGATAGAAATAGAAGATACCGGACCGGGTATTCCTGAGGATATGTTGCAAAAAATATTCGATAAATTCGAACGTATCGACGAATCAAAACAGGGAATGGGTCTTGGTCTTGCTATATCGAAAGATATTATAGATCTTCATGGCGGAAAAATATGGGCCGAAAGCCATCCCGTCAAAGGCATGAAATTCGTTGTAGTTCTTCCGGTTGCATAGCCTCACCACCACTAGGATATTCCAAGTTTACCTCTAAGATAAATACATCATCCATGTTAAGTATAAAAAAGTAAGAAAAATACCTTTTTTCGAATCCATTAATCCCTTATAATGATATAAAATCAATTAATTGTTAGCAAAATAAAAACCAAGAAAAGGTGTATATGGGTTTAAGTGTTTACCGCAAAACTATAAGAATAATATCAATATTGCTGATCATTACGATAGCGCAGTTCAATATCAGCACTTCACATGCTTTTCAGAATGAGGCGAAAGCGATCAGATATACTGAGAGTAATAATAATATCTTCATGAACCATCTGTTGGCTACGCCGTCCATTTTTGGACCGTTGTATTCAATCCAAAAAGAGGCTGACGGCAGGCTAAGTGTGCTGGAGCCTCCTGCTGCATATCAGGACGATCTGTATACCGAAGTTGTTCTTGCATTTCTTGGACATTCCGTTGATAATGGGGTCGGGGAAGGCCCCTTTGAAGAGTTTATGCAAAATGCACTCGGTGGTATAGATTTTGAGAAGTGCCGCATAGGACACGTAAAGCGTATTGGCGATACTTTTTGCGCTTTGTATACAGGACGGGACCCGGATAACCCTCGCGTACATTTTCTTCAATTTTCAGAACTTGAAAAAGGCGCCAAGATCGATAAGGCCAGAGGCGCGGTAATAAAACTTTTGGATGGGACAGAGATCCTCGTAGAGATAGATTATCTAAGCACCGGGCAGATGCCCAAAAGATATACGTTACAGGATAAGGAAGCACTGATCATGGAGCACGAAGTTACTCAGGTTGTTCTCAGCGGCAGAAAGCCTAACAGGGCTACCGATATGATATTTACCGGAGCGGGTTTTCAAGACCTGCATATAAACGTATTTGCGAATATATGTAACCACCTCTTAGCGGCTTATATGGAAAATAAAGGCGATAGGAATTCGGTAAAAAGATTTCTCAGTGACATAAGGGCGGAATCTGCAGAACTATCGGAGAACAGTGATATTTCTCGCGCGGTGCAGCTCATGGCGGGACAGGCGCTGACCATAATATTCTGGGCCGAAAGAAAAATTAACGGTGCCGAAAAGATACGTCTTACTACCGGTCCCGAGGAGATGGTGGCAAACGATAAACGCGGGAGAAGTTTTATAGACCGAACTACGCTGCCGCAAGGTGTTCCCGAGGTCAAGGCGGAAGGCGCACCCGGATTCTACTGGCGAGGTACTGAAGGCATAGCAAAACTAGGCAGTAACGTAGCAGATTCTCTTATGTTCGACAAGGGGCATTTTGATGCTGTTAAGGATAACGTGGTTATGTACCTTATGGATCACGGGTTTTACCAGGTACCGGATGATATTCTTGATGCGACAAAAGACGGTACCGTAAGTACCGTTCACGAGACGTATTTTGTTAACGATCTATTGCCGGGGTCTTTTCAGACCACGAGTACGGGCGCGGGGCATTTCCAGGCATCAAAAGTCGATATCAAGTGTGTTACTGCCGGTCGTGGGATACAGGTGAACGTACGGTATAGCGCGAATGGAGAGATAGAAGAAATTATAGCTCAACAGATAAAAGAAGGTGACTGGACCCTTGCTCTTCCTGGGTGCGTGGATTACATGATAAACCTGGGAGGCTTGAGATTCAACGATGTATCCATTGACTTATCTGCTGAACTTGCCAGCCAGTTTAATCCTGATTTTGATTTTAGTGACGAAAACTTGAAAGCGGTAGACGAGGCAGTCAAGGCAAAGGGTAAGACTGCGCCATATCTTGCCGCAAAGATGGGCGGCAAATCATATCTCCTCAAGAACATGGAAAGTGCTCCTGATGCTAAATGGTTGTCGCCGCTTCAGGGATATTCCGGCGGTATCAGCTTGATGGACATATACGTGATGTTTTCACCTGATGCGCTGGACGTGTCAATACCGTCGCTTGCCTCAAGTCAAAAAGAGGCTGTATCAAATCTTGTCGATCCGGATATAGAGATGCTCACTGAAGAGGTTCTTTCCAATACCAAAGGTTATCCTGCTCCTTCACTCGGAAGAGCCGGGAAAATAATTGAGTTTATTGATTCGAATACTGATTTTGTAGCCGGTATGTTAGGCCCGGAAGCTAAGCAGGATGTCTTAGTAAGAATTCCCGTGGAAGCGATAGAAGCGGTGGGTCCCGCAAAAATAAAGGATTATCTGGCGGCAATACAGGGGACAGATCACGGTTATATTGAATTATTTTCTGCTACGGGTGTAGGCCAAGTAAGTGATGCAAAATACACTGAATATGGTATAGATAAGAAAACGTTGCCCGATGATTTTACGAAAAACAGGGAGAACACGATTACATTGTTCACTATTCTGAAATCAGAAGAGCTTACAGCCAAAGGTAAACAAGACGGAGAATGGGGTATAGGAGGCATTAGTCCTACAGATACGATCATTTCACCGATAGGATTAAACTATGATAGGTCGGGATTTATCCGGGGGATTATTCTGGGTCTCAGATTGTCGGAAATAGCAAGGCAGAAGAGCGAGCAAGGAGAAGTTGATGTCGCATATGCCGAAAAGACGCTTTCTGAGTATAGGGATTTTTGCTGGTCCCAGGGGGTAAGAGATTTTAATCTGAAAACCGACGACTTGGTTAATCTAGCTACTGGAAATATTAATAAAATGGTCGAAGCTCTTAATAGGATCATAAAGGTGCTTCCGATCATGCCGATAAACACAGAAGAGCTAAGGGTTATTTACGAGCATGCCAGAGAGGCGCTCATCAGGGCATAATTTTTAGAAGAGGTAGATTTAAAGCACCCATGAAGGCGGTATTACTGCACTCATGGGTGTTTTTTTGTATAAAGAGTCAAGGGATATACGCCCATAAATTAGGGTTTAAAAAAGTTAGCAGTTTCGGTTTGAAAACTCCGTATTTGGGGTGTAAACTAAAATTAGAGGGTGTATATGTATAAAAGTAAACATTATATCCCTAATGTTAGGAATATAAATAGTATATTTTTATGCATAGTAATTAAAATTATTTAAAAACTATTAACTAAGGTGACAAGATGAGAAAGGGATGTTTTACGAGACAGAGTTTGTTAATGAAGGCGATAAGCTTAGTTCTTGTCGTTGCCTTCATTAACAACTTCATCCTTCCGGACGCTTGGGCGGCCGTGGATGCGGGTAAGGCTCCGTATGAAATGTCCCTGCAGCCTGAATCCGGATTTGCGCGTCTCGATGTAGAAATGTTTACTGTTCCTGCTCATCTTGGCGAAGTGATGTATTCCTTCAAAGGCTCTTCAGGGGAGTTCATTGTTCATATCCAGGATGCTCATTGTAATGTTTTCGCGCAACGTAAAGTGGCGGATCTCATTGATTACCTTAGTAAGGAACACGGGATTGAATCAGTCAACCTCGAGGGAGGTGCTGGAGAGTATGATCTTGAGATCTTTACTTCGATCACGGGAAAGGCTATTCGCAGAGAAGTTGCCGAGTATTTCGTTAAAAAGGGTGAGATAAACGGCGCAGAGTTCTACGCGATAAATAATCCCGGAAAGGTCCAACTGTGGGGTATCGAGAACAAGAATCTTTATCTCGCGAACCTTAAGGTATACAGAGAATCGCTTACCTACAAGCCAGAGGTAGAAAAATATCTCAAAGAGCTAACTCACATACTCAACAATCTCAAACGTCACATCTATACCCCTGAGCTGCTTAAGGTGGATATGGCTTACAGCGCCTACAAGGCGGGGAATATGGATTTCCGTGAATATCTTGAGTTCCTCGTTGCGAAGGCGAAGGAACTTGCTGTCCCGGTTAAACAGTTCGAGAACCTTTATCTCCTTTTTCAGGCCATGAATCTTGAGGAAGAAGTCGATTTCAAAAAAGCTAATACCGAACGATCTGTTCTTATCGGGGAGCTCAAGGATGGGCTTTCCAAGAACGAGGCAAGAGAACTTGTTACGATGACAGTCGATTTTAAAACCAAGAAGATATCCCGCAAAGCTTTCTATAGCTATCTCCTGAAAAAAGCCAATGGGCTTGGGCTTGATGTAAGCCGCTTTGAGGCCCTTTCTAATTACATTGTCTATGTGTCTACATATGAGGCTGCGGACCGCTCAAAAGTTATGGAGGAGATGGACAGTCTGGAGGCCAAGATAAAAGGGAAGATCTACCGGAACGATACGGAGCGGGAACTGAACGTGCTTTCCAAGAACCTTGCTCTTATGAAGAATATCTTTGATATCGCGCTTTCCAAGACGGATTACACGTATTACCTGGCGAATAGAAGATCGTTTGATATCGGGAATTATCTCAGGTTTATCGATAAAGAAGCCCCTCGTTACAAAATAAGCGCGCAACTGGACCCCGGCATTAAGTCTCTTGATGAGTATAGGGAAAGGATATCCAAGTTCTATGAATATTCTTTCAAAAGAGATGATGTTTTCATGAAAAATCTGCGTTTTTCGGATACGGCCGGAGGGATCAAGGGCACGATACTTATGACCGGAGGGTTTCATACGGAAAATCTTTGTGACATCTTCAGAAAAAAAGGGATATCTTACGTTTCGATCCTGCCGAAGTTCACTATTGAGAAAGATTACGAAAGCCCGTATTTCGATATACTCGCGGGAGAGACCACGAACCTTCAGCAAATGCTGCGCTCAGTCATAGCGCAGGCTGCGATGTTACAGGTGGCCAGTTTATTGTCTTCGATACTGGCCAGGGCGGTGTGGGGTGATGCGGGGGTGTACGCGTTCAAAGGTGCGGTGCTCGTGCAGGAAAGTATAGCGCAGGGCAAAAGGGTAGCACTTCTAAAAAATGATGGTACGCCTGTTATCGCTCCGGATGGGACGCCAATGGTTTTTGGCGAAGGTAAAGGCGAGATTGAAAACATAACTATTGCAGGGTTATTGGCAGAAGCAGGTTACACGGGAGAAGTGGCTGCAGAAGTGCCTGAAGAAGAGGTTGAAAGGGAAGAGCCGCCTTCTGGACCTACGGAGATTAGTCCGGCAATTCGCGCATGGCAAAGCGCGTTGCTTGGAGTTCTGCCTGCAACCACAATTGTTATGGGTAGCGCCATGGTAATTATGGCGGGAGTTAACGCGCCGCTTATGTTCCTTTTGCATACAGTGCTCAGCTTTCAGGCTCTATTAATGGCTTATCAGACGCTTAGAGCGTATGCCATAGAGAGAGACCCAAAGCGCGAAGGTAAACCAGCCGCTTCTTCTGACGAGGTATATGCAGAACTTCGCGATAAGTTCGGGCCAACTCTTGCACCTATAGTTGATTTTCACGAGCGCGTCCATAACTGGAGCGCCAGAAGGGGGATAAAAGAAGGCAGTTGGACCGATGAGTTTATAGCTTACGGGGCTGCGTATATTGCTTCTCCTTTTCTGGCATTGTTCTATGCTTGGAAGGGAATAGAACGCAGGTTTTTCCCAAACAGGATAGACGAAGAGCTCCTGGGGTACAAAACTGAGATTTATTCAGCATCAGATCATAAGAGGATGATTAAAGATCCAAGATGGAAAGAACTATTCCCGAAACGAAATATCCGTATGAATAGAGCCAATCCGCGCATGACCGAACTGGGTGGCAAACAGATTGTTATACCCGGCGCCATAATGGGTGGACCTGAAAGAGGATCCAATTCTTTCAGGATAGAGGAGGAGCTAGGAAAAGGAGGTTTCGGTGCCGCTTTCCGGGCTAGAGCAATAAAGGGGAGAATGAAAGGAAGAGACGTAGCAGTGAAGATACTGAAACCCGATTCCCCGCAGGACGTTGTAATAAAATTTTTCCAGGAATATTCAATGATGAAAAGGCTTGAGAATGTTGAGGGGATAATAAGGCCTTATGAAGCTGGATATTACGAAGTTAAACGTCCGGGTGATCCAACCAAAACAGATAGATATTATTACATAGTCATGCAGTTCGCTGACGGAGGGGATCTGAACAATGAGTTAAAAATGAGACGAGCAGAAAAACGTGTAGGAAGGCGTGATGAACTGTTCACAGAGGAAGAGATTTACGCATTCGCCGATAGATTGTTAAGGACTGTAAATGCCATGCATAAGAAAGGTATAATTCACGCCGATCTTAAGCCTGCAAATCTTTTTTATGTGAACGGAGAGCTAAAAGTTTCAGATTTCGGCGTATCACGGTTTGCTCCTACAGGCACATTTGATACTGACACGCTCACTGGTACTACGGAATATATGCCGAACATGATGCTAAAGGATTTTTTCGTGCAAGGCAATAACGCAAAGTATACCGCGAAAACGGATCTTTACGCAGTCGGGATTATTTTATATCAGCTTTTGCATGACGGCAAACTTCCGCAATACAAGTCGGACGAAGAAAAAAAGAAAATGGATGAACTTTTTGGCGAGAAGAAATACAAAGACTGGGTAGACAAGAAAGAAAGGAGCTCTGTAAGCGAAACGATCCGGCTTTTAGGTAAAAGCAGGGCACACCCCGCTGAGACATCAGAACTTGAGAAATTTATCGCAATGCTTCTTCTTGAGAATGAAGATGGTATAAGTAGAGTAGATGACGCTGTTAGGAGGATAAGTTCTTCCGCTAGCAAAAAAACCCGAGCTGTTATGAGAGCAGGAAAGCCTACGCTAGGGAAAGCAGCGCCTATGGCTACGGCAGAAAGAGAGCAGATACTGGCGATGAAGACCGCTGAGGTAGGAGCGATCCAAGTTGAGCCGGGTTTAGAAACGGTGGATTTATCTCCCCCAGGGGGAAGGGCTATAAGCAGTGTTTCAAAATTTTTTATTGAACCGCCTGAGGTAATACCACCACCAAGAGGGCTTGACGACTTAGCGGGATCCGAAACAGCCGACCTGCCCTCTAGATCGCTTCTTGCCAATCTGCTGAACAGAAAATCACCCTGGCTCAATTTCGTACTGAGGGTGTTAGCTATATTCTCAACGCCTTTTCACGAGATTGGACATCTTGTGGCTGCGAAATTAAGTAATGTGTTTATTGATTGGACTCCGGCAGGTCTTCTTTTTACTGGTGAAATAAGGACTGAAAGAGCTCCACCTTTGGTGCGTATAGGCGGAATATTAGGCAACCTTTTTGCCGGCCTGGTTGTAGGTATTATTCTGTCTTATTCCAGTCAGCCTCCCTACGCGCTTTCATCTATTCTTTTAACGTATATTTTAGTCATAAATATAGCTTCTATTCTTTTTGAGGTGGGTGGCGCTTTTAAGGGCGTGGGAGACCTTGCTCCGCCGGGAGTTCCCGTGGCGCTTGAAGAGGTAATGACGGATGAAAGGATGGGGGATAGGGTAGCTCCCCAGATAGGTAAGCATGCGAGAGTTATAGGAATAAAAGAGGTTGATGGCAAAAAGTTTATGATGGTAGAGACTGAGGAAGGCAGGAAAAAGGAAAAAGTCACAAAAGACATTGAGCTCACGAAAAGCACAAGGGAAAAAGGCGGGAACATTGAATCGTTGAGAGAGTTTTTAAGTCTGGTAAGATCTGCTCTTCCTCCAGATAAGAAACAATACGACCGCTTGTTAGGCGCTTTTATAAACGTTATTGATCAATCAGAGCCGGAAGATTTACCGGAATTTTACACTTACCGTGGAGAAGACCTAGTAGAGGATATCTTCGGCTATGCCTCGGCTAAACCGGACGAAAACCTGATAGTTGTTAATGAGGATATAACCCGGTTCGATCTAGCCTGGCTGCACGAGTTGGGAGAATATCTTATGCGGCCTGAGAAAGGCAGGTTGCAGCCTAAATTTGAAGCCGGGAGATTAGAGTTGTTTTTAGACGGTGAGATGATCGGTGAAGCGATAACGCTGGAAGGGGAGTCTTTGGACCAAGCAGTGAAAGATCCAACGAATCCGCATTACCTGTTAAGAGCGTTTCAGCGTGAAGTATTCAGTGATATGGACAAGATACTTACTGAAGAGATCAAAGCTAGGCAGATAGCTAATGTTCTAAGAGAGAGGATGGGGCAGGATGTATGGACCGAACCGGGGATGAATCCAGATAATGCCGCAAAGGGTATCCGTAATTTTATAAGAGATAGGCAGGTTAGGAGCGGTGCGGACGACAGGATAGTTGTTAGTTACCCCGGAGAAGGGACTAGAGAGAGGTCATTTCTGCTTAAGGAAGGCAAAGGGGATCTTGTAAAGCTCGATGTAAAGGATATGGGGGATCTTTATCGCGGACGTTTCGTAGGGGCTGAGATGGAGATATTAATAGCAGGAGCGGATCCAGCAACCCAGAGCCCAGAAGAGATGGAACGTTACCTGGAATTAGCCCATACTGCAGAGGATTATCTTAATGGACTAACGCGCAATAAACTTATGGATGAGTTAAGGAGGATTACGGGTAACGAGACCTTGCAATTCGAGGATATTGGTAAAGATGTATACATAACAGATCATATCGAAGGATCTAATAAACATGTTTTTAAGATAGTGTTTAAGTCTCCTGACAAATCCAGGTCCTATACAATAGCAGTTGCGACTAAGACAGAACAGGCTGCAGGAGATATAACGGCTTATGAAATAAGGGAACTCAAGGAACTGCAAAAAAGACCTACACAGGTAGTTCCCCGGATCGGTGCTGACAAGATGTGGAATGGTAAAAGGTGGTTTACCGAGGAATTTGTTGAAGGAAAAACAGCGACACAGCTTGCCCGGGCAGGAGAACTGACACTGAATATGAGAAAGAAAATAGTAACGGTACTTTTGTCTATCGCAGTGGGACTCAAGGGGCTCACGCCGCTGGATATGCACGGCGGGAATTTTGTAGTACGTGATAATGGTGAAGTGGTTATGGTAGATATAGGTTTAAGAAGATTCCGCCTTATCAGGGAAGCTTCTGCGAACATAGAGAATGAAGAGCCAAGGAAGAAACATAAAATGTTATTCCTTGCGACTTTAATGGCGCAATATGGGTTCTTCGATGCAGGAGAGGATGAAACGGGAGAACGTACTATTGTAGGATCTCCGGAAAATAATCACTTTATATTTGAAGCTATAACAGAGAACGAGGAGATGGCTGAAGGGGAAGGATTAGAACTCTTGAAAGAAGTCTATGAATATTTCAAAGAACGCCAGGCGCAGGAACCGGAAGTTGTGGCCGAAACGTTCTCCGATTTTAAATATCGCGGAGGGTTCCGTAATGTTCTTTATCCTATGGGCATCAGTTTTTCTGGCACTACCGAAGAAATGATGCCGGCATTAATTCCTTTTTCGAATCTTTTTATGCAAAGTTTGGGTTCGTATTTGGCCAAGGTAGAATCCAGGCGTGGTCCGCCGGAAGAGGCACCTGCTGTAGGGGTTCCACTTCCTGCGGTCGAAACAGAACCTTTCGATTCAATGCGTATAGGTAAAGGGTTTGCCATGGATTATAAGGGAGAAACCGTGCATATGAGAGGTATAGCGCCAGATCCCCGTATAGTAAGAAATTATCTGAAAACATTGCGGTTGCGTAATTCGGATGGCAGCTTAGTCGTCCCGGCTGTCAGGAAAGTATATCTGCCGATGACAACAATGTGGAAAAGAGGGCCCAACATAGAGAGAAAGATAGAAGAAGAGTTACCTGCTGAAACGATCAGTTTACTGCGAGCTGCAGCAGAAGAAGGTCTTTTTGAGCTGATCGAACTTAACGACTTGGGAGATTACGATCGTGCTTCTGAAGAGCTTGGTGCTGATAGGGATAAGTTCAGGACACTCTTGTATACATCACTAATACCATTCATGTCGGACTGGGCGGGCAGGAATGGAATGACGTATCTTATGGATCAGGTGGATTTTGTGAAAGATGAAGGAAAGATGAGGGACATGGGCAGGGCTATGGGCCATACTCTTAAAACCTTACACTCTAACGGCATCATAGCCGGCGATACTCACCTGGGACAGTTTGTAGTTCCGCCTGATGGTAAACATACTTATAGGGTGGATCTGGTTAATATTCATTCTTTTGACGAGCTTGCAGAGGAGACGATCCCGGATAATGTAGCCGCGGAATATTTTGGGATATTGAATACGTTGAGACTTTCAGAAGCCGCAGCATCATCTTTCCTGGAAGTTTATTCAGAAGAAGATATGAACGCTATAGGCCAGACTGCAGGTGTTGAAAAGGCGCAGATAAAAACGGCCAAAAGCGCCGTTCAGGATCTTCGTTCAGGTGTAGTCGACTGGATAGTAACGCCGGGCAACGAAGAGATGATGATGTCAGCAAAACCTGCTGTAGATAGAAGTGCCAGCAGAAAATTCAGGAAAGATTACGGTTCGGATACTATCCCAGAAGGGTATGTTTACAAAGCTGGTATGAGTGATGAAGAACTGAGTGCGAACCTTACAACGACATTCAAAGATGTGTTAGGGAATATGATCCAACCAGAATACGCGAATAAAAAACCCCGAGCGATTATCTACGCTCCTGCAGAAAGATACGATCTGGTGAAGAGTACCTTAGATAAGACCCTTAAAGATATGAAGCTTGAAAATTTTTCCGATAAGGTAACGGTCTTGCGCGAAGGCGGTATACCGGATGATGGTGCGGTGGACGAAGTGATGCATGTTGTATTGGGTAAGGCGCTTTTGAATTACGAGAGATTCAGAAAAGGCGATTACGAGGATGTTTTCGGGCCTGAGGCGCAAAGGCGTCTTGCTGATCTCATTAAAGCCATAGTTATGGACCCAGCCACTATCGACCTTGTAAAGGATCCGAAAATAATCGATAAGATACTGGACGGTATAGTAGAGTTAAAGATAAGGGCTATTGATTATGAAGAAATAAGGGACTGGAAATCTGCGCAAGACGAGATACTCAGGTCACTGTAATCGCTTGCGCTGAGAGAGGCGAGCGAATTTTTCTGAACAGCACGCCGTTAAGTCCTCCCTATAATCAACTTTTAAATTGTTCTATTTCTATTCTCAACATCCTCACATTTTATATTGGTTTTTTAAGAGGAAGTAGTATAATAAATTTTAAATAAGCAGCGAATGTGGAATTGGAGAGTGTTCGTGAATAGAATCATATGTGCTTTTCTAACTCTAGTTTTAATCTTTTCTTCCGCGGTATCCGTGGCAGAAGATGCCTCCAAATACGCAGAAAACCTTCCAGATAAAGAGCTGATAAAACTTATAGCTTCTGTTCAAAATACCAGTCCGAAAACTTGGGAAGACGAAGTCGCCCGGGACATTACTCTTGAAAAACTGGTCAAGATCGCGAGGAAAAGACGTTCAGACGAGATCCGGCATTCGGGAGTATTGAAATGCAAATATAAACAGCTCGATATAGCCGAGTGGCCGCATGAACGGCTAAAAGAATTGTATGGGCTGCTCCGGATGAAGGGTGAGAAGGTCGACTGGAGCACTTTCAGGTATTCGATGGCTAGGGAAAAAGCTTTTTTCTTTATTAGAGAGATGACCAAAGAGATGGTCGCGAAGCTCATAATGCCCGAACCCGAACCCGGTGGCGGTTTTTACGGATCGTGGTGGAGTTAACGCATGAACTGCAGAAGATGAATAGTGAAGACGCAGGATCCGATCACCATTCTGATACCTCTTAAAACCTGATCGCGAAGAATCGCATTTTTCGCCGTAAATATTCTATAAATTGCTTCGGTTATAAGGAATATGCCAAACGAAAAAGCGGACCAGTCTATAAGAGTCTGCCTGAATGATGTAGCAAGCACGTCGGCGTTTATGCCCCAGATGAACTGTATAAGGTGTATAACGAAAATATTCGCACCTATCAAGATCCTGAAAAGTCTTGAAGCCTGCAGTATGGCTGGGTCTCTCTTGAATTTAAGCATTTTATAAATTCCTTCGATAGCCAGGAAAACGCCGGCGGAGAAAGAGAACCAGTCGATCGTAGCATTAGCGAAATCAGAATCAAAGAACCGGCAGATCGCTATAAAAGCAGCGGTATTCAGTACGGCAAGCAATATTATGGTTCGGGATGTGTTCTTCATGAATAAAAGGTATCACACGGCAAAAAAATATGCAAGCTGATGTGGATTGATGTATAATGATGCGCGTATCAATAGCGAAAGGATATAAATGCGATATAGAAAAATAGGAAAGACAGATCTCGGAGTTTCCAGTATTTGCCTGGGTTCGTGGGTTTTCGGTGGCGATTGTTGGGGTGAAGTAAACGATGCCCAGTCGGTGGACGTTGTCCGTGGCGCTATAGAAAAAGGCGTTAATTTTATCGATACCGCGCCTATTTACGGGAGCGGTCGTTCTGAGGAGGTCATAGGTAAAGCTATACGGGGCAGAAGAGATAAGGTTATAATAGCCACGAAAATGGGGTTAGAACAGAAAGGTAGTTCCATCAGGCCTAACC
>JBAROK010000065.1:0-2314 GCA_049642065.1 Candidatus Omnitrophota bacterium
AAAAAATATTTCCCCCAGCATGAAGATGTGCTGTCACCGAAAAGGGCGGGAGGTGTAGCCACACTGGAACTGGCGGAAAACGAAACGATACTAGATGCGGGGTGTATGTGGGGTGCGCTTTCAATGCCTTTGGCCAGGACTGGAGCAACGGTAGTAGCTCTTGACCAGACCAAAGAAAGCCTGGTGTTCCTTGCACGCAGGAAGGAAGAAGAAAAGGCAGAGAACCTGCACCTTGTCTGTTCGGACCTTAAAAAGACCGATTTCCGGGACGGGGCATTCGATAAGGTAGTGGTGAATGGTGTTCTGGAGTGGGTGCCTGAGACTACTGAAGTTGAAGTCAGCAAGTTCGTGAGTAAAGAAAATAGCTTAAAAGAGAACGTCAAGAATCTATTCAAGAAACAGTCTGATGAAAAGTCCCCTAAGGATATACAGCTTGAATTCCTGAAGAAAGTGAATAAAACTCTTAAAGATAACGGAACGCTATACCTGGCGATAGAGAACCGGTATGACCTGTTGTACTTTTTCGGTGTGCCGGAGCCGCATTGCGGGATTAAGTTCATTTCTCTTTTGCCGCGCAAGTTGCAAGACTTTCTTTCGCTGATGCTTCGGGGAAGAAAATTCAGGAGCTGGACCTATTCGCGCAGGGAACTGGACGGGCTTCTGCGCTTGGCGGGATTTAATGATATTACTTTCTATTACGCTTTTCCGGATTATAAGGAGCCCGAACAGGTTTTGACGGATGAAGGGATGGGGCTTCTCAGGCGATACAAGTCTCTTGGGGACAAACCGTTTCTTAAGAAGGTGATTTTGAGGTTTATAGAGGAATTTATATATAAAAGGTTCAAATGGACTTCCTTAGCGCCGAGTTTTATAGTACACGCGGGTAAGTAACAGGAGGATAGAAAGGAGATATGGTGAAGATATTAGTAACAGGCTCAGCGGGTATGCTTGCTGCGGATATTGTACCGGTACTTTTAAAAGATGGACATGAAGTCATTCAGACGGATATCAATCAGCGTCTTCCGGATATTGAAACGCTGGATGTTACGGATCCGGAAGAAGTGATGAAAAAGGTAAGCGAAGTGGCGCCGGATTACATTTTCCATCTGGCTGCGGAAACTAACGTAGATTTGTGCGAAGAGGACCCCGACCACGCTTATAAGGTGAACGCGATAGGTACGGAAAATATAGTGAAAGCGTGTAAACGGGCAGGAGTGAGGCTTCTCTATATCAGTACGGGCGCTGCTTTTGACGGGGGAAAAGATACCCCTTACACTGAGTTTGACCAGACGGGGCCGGTCAGCGTGTATGGCAAGAGCAAGCTTGAGGGGGAAGAAATTGTCCAGAAAGAGCTGGAGAAATATGTTATTATAAGAGCGGGATGGATGGTTGGCGGCTGGGAGCTTGATAAAAAGTTCGTTTATAAGATAGTTCAGCAACTTAAACAGGGCAAGAGGGACCTAATGGCAGTTTCAGATAAGTTTGGTGCGCCAACCTTCACTAAGGATTTCGCAAAAAACCTTATGAATGTTATAAATACTGAAAAGTACGGGATATATCATATGGCTAATAAGGGTACGTGTTCGCGTTACGATATGGCAGTTAAGATCGTAGAGTTCATGGGGCTAGCGGATGAGGCGACAGTTGAGGCGGTAGATTCCAGCAGGTTCCCTTTGCCGGCGCCAAGAGCTCGTTCAGAGATGATAGATAATCACAAGCTCGAAGAGGTGGGGCTTAATAACATGCCTCGTTGGGAAGAATCCCTGGAAGAGTATATAAAAGAGAATAAGGATAAATGAGAACATGAAGTTTTCGGTAGTGATACCTTTATATAACGGAGCGAATTTTATCGAGGCTACTCTTGATACTGTCTTGGCTCAGACGTATACCGATTACGAGATAGTCATGGTCAACGACGGGTCACCGGATAATATTGGTGAAGTAGTTAAAAGGTATATGGCGGATCATTATGACATTAAATTCGTTTACCTTGAACAAGAGAATCGCGGGCTGGGGGGTGCGAGGAACACAGCTATGCGCCACACTTCAGGTGATGTTATTGCGATCCTTGATCAGGACGATATATGGTATCCAAATAAACTTGAAAAAGTAGCTCATCTTTATAAAGAAAAACCCGAAGTAGATATTATCTGCCACAGCCAGAACGTGCGTAAGAACGGAGAGGTTATACGTGTTTTCCGGCCCGGTCCTAATGGGGAAGATGTTTATAGGAAACTGCTTTTTGTTGAGAATATGCTGTCAACTTCGGCCGTTACTTTCCGGAAGAAAGCTATAGACGAGATAGGATATTTTT
>JBAROK010000096.1:0-4660 GCA_049642065.1 Candidatus Omnitrophota bacterium
ACATTTCCGAACAAGAACATCCGAAGAGAAACAGCTGAATATCTCATGAGGGAGGGACGCTTAAGCGCGGGTGAGTTCTTTGACGCTACTCGCGATGAAAAGGATATCATTCTTTACGGGGTTGAGGATAACGAGCTCTACAACAAGAACGTCCAAAGTTTCAAGGAAATAATAGATGAAAGGGCTCTTCACACGCAAGAAGTAGAGGCTCTTAAAAAACAGTTAGAAGCGCTTTCTGAAAAGGTGTTCTCACCAGAGCTTAAGACGTTGTTAGAAAAATCCAGGCTTCACAGGAAAGGCACCTTGAGCTTTTCGGATTACTGGAAAGAGATCAAGGATATAGCCTCCGCAGGAAAAGTATCCCATGGCGACCTCAAGAACGTTGAAAAACTTCTCCGGTCCATAGAGATGGAAGAGAAGATAAACTTCGCCAAAGCTAACCTTGAAAGGAAACAGCTTATAGGTGTTCTCAGTGACATGATGGACAGGGAAGATATAGAGGAACTGGTCCTTAGGTCACTTCTATTCAAACAGAACAAGATTTCACAAGCTGACTTTCATAGTCATATTACCCGTCTTGCCACCTCTTACGGTATCGATACAACGGAATACGAGCATCTTGTAAGGTTCATCGAGTATGTGTCTCTCTATGAAAGCATAGATATAATGACGCTTTTCAAGGAGATCTCTGACCTTGAAACAAGGATGAAAGAAGCTCTTTACCGCAACAGTGACGAAAGGGAACTTGCCGAATGGATCAAGCTGGTCGGGCTTATTGGTAATCTTTACAACGTAGAACTATCAAACGATGACTGCGCTTATATAATAGAACGCCAAAAGGATTGTAATGGTTCCAGCTGCGCCAGTTTCATTAAAAGGATCTCTTTAAAATACAACGCTCAGATAGCAAGCGGATACGATACGGGTCTTATCTTCGGCGGGGTGGAAGATGCTTTGGAATTCTATAGGGTAGCTGAATCCCGTAACAATGCGCTTCTAAAGAATACGCTTAGCTGTATGCGTGCTGAAGGCAAGCAAGTAGCGGCTCTTATAACAGGTGGGTTCCATACGAACGGGCTCACACAGCTTATGCGGGATAACAAATTATCTTATCTGGTTATTGCTCCTAAGTTCGAAAAAGGTAAAGAAAGACCGTATATAGCAGTGCTTACCAATAAAAAGAAACCTTACCAGAAGCTTATAGATACCGGTAAATATCAGCTGGCTGTAAAAGCTTATTTTGAAGATATGGATGAAGATAGATTCGTAGGAGCGGCTATCTATGCTCTTTCGAACGTTGTAAAAGATGGAGGCAACTGGCGATATGAAGCCGAAAGATGGTACCGCCAGTACAAAGAAGAATATGATCAGCTTAAAACTGAGTCAGAAGATAGAGTGGAAGGAAGCCTCTCACCGGAAGAGTTCGCTAGGATTCTGGGTGTGGGAGACTTTGAAGGGCAAGGGCAGCTAAGGATCGAAAGCTGGGATGGTACCGTTATGGTAGCCAGAGTGAAGGATGATGAAAGCACTTATTTTCGTTTAGACCGTGGCGAAGGCGGCGTACTGGAATCCCCCCGTGTACTGTCGCCTCGCCAAGGTCGTAAGATCCTCGCTGCCCTTGATCATGCTAAGACAAAAAGAGAAAAAGCAGGCAGGGTAAGGAAGAGAGCCCGCATAGAACGAGATCTGGCAGAAGTTCTTGAAACCCAGGTCGCCGAAGCGCGGTATTTTGAACTGGCCGAAAGGCTCAGGACGGACAAGGACCTTTTATACAAGTTTGCTGACAGGTTCAAGTATAGTGAAGACGTTAAGTACGAGGAAGTAGCAACTAAACTGAAAGCCGCTGCAGATATTGATCTACCCGGTGACTGGGAAGGTAATGATCAGCTTCGCGGGTCTGTGGAAGAGTTCGCGCGTTCAGTGAACGGCACCGTTGCGAGAATAAAAGTTATCAAACAGAAGCTCAGATCTGATGAGAAACTGGTTAAATTTGTGGCAAGATTTTTTCTCAGCACAAATCAGGATCTTACTGCGGGTAACGTAGCCGATTTCCTAAAAGATGATTTGAAGGAACCTCTCTTGGAAGCTTGGCAACGTATACCGGAGCTTAGTACAAGTATCCAGGATTTCACCAGATGGGTAGGAAACGTGACCCCGACGGTTATGGCCGAGATAAGAAGACACCACAGGTGGAATGGAGCCGACTTGGAAAGATACGAAAGCACGTTGTCTATTTTAAATATGTTATTCAAGCATTTAGGTTTTGATGAAGGAGAAGATAGCATAGAAGAATTTATTGACGAAATGGAAGGTTCGGAAGAACGTCCTGTAAGGGTTCTGGAAGTCGGATCCGGAGTAGAGCATCCTATAACCGATTATTTTAGAGGAAAGGTCAGGGCAAAGATAATAGGGTCACAGGGCGATGGGCAGAATTTTAAGACTGTTTATGAGAAAGGGTTCCCGCATGTGAGAGCCGAGGCTCTTGATCCGCGCTTACGCGATGCGCCGGAGGAGGGCATGTACAGAGGAAACGCTCTTAAGATGGATATGTTCGATGATGCAAGTTTTGACCATATTTTTGCTTTTCAGGTTTTTAATCCTGAATGTTATGCTCATTATGGCACGCTTAACGAGGAGTTCTGGGAAGATAATTTCCCCGGCGTGATAATGAGCGAAGAAAAATATTATAAAAAGATCGCAGACGAATTTCTAAGAATAATGAAACCCGGCGGCAAAATATTCATGAGTACGGGAATGTCGCATAATGATCTTTTTAACCGTATTCTCCGGGAAGCGGGTTTTGAATGTGAATATTTGGGGTATCACATAGGGTTCCAGGTTTTCACTAAGCCTTCCGGGGAAGAGATGTCTCTGGAAAAACGCAGAAAATTGACTAAGAGGACTTTATCGCGAATAGCAAAATATCTTGATAGTTGTATCACTAGCATCCGGAATGCTCTTGATGAGCTTCCCGTCGAAGGCGGTGAGCTTAATGAGGATCAGCTAGTGGCGCTGGAGAAGTTAATGATGCTGGGCCAGAATATTGTCGAGGAGTTTAGGGGAGATGATTTGTATGTGCCTTATATGGTAGAGGTCAAAAATGTGTTAGGCAGAGAAACTCCGGGCTCGACATTTTGTGTTCCCCAAGCTGTGACAGCGCTGTATTCGGTTACGCAACTGGTTATGATAAGAGGGAACATGGGTAAAAATGATTATTTATGGTTTGCTAACGACCTGGCTAAACTTAGACGGATGAGGGATCTGTTGCACAATATCGCTGCTGAAGATATAACTTTCTTTTATTCGCCGAGCCATCAGGCAAATTACGTGAATTTAAGGAACTGGGAAAAGAATCCACCTCTTCATTATACGGAATGGATGTCTTACCTTTTTTGTGTGAACCGTGAAGATATTCTGAGTAAAGTAGAGTGGAGCCGGGAGGCCCTAGAGGCTTTTGATAAGTATATACCGTCAGTAAACGTTTTCAATGAGATGGTCCGTTCCGGGGAGATAACTGTCGAACTCGGGGAAGAAGAGATGTTTGAAAGAGTGGAAGGTTTTATGTTCGAGACGGATCCGGAAACGATCCGGGAGATAGGCAGTTTCGCTCGCCTTAAAGCAGCACAACGGTACATGGATAAAAGGGGCGCGAGCGAAAGAAAGGGGCCTGGTGGGCCTTCCTTCGGATTCTCGTTACTGTTTTCGATATTTGTATCAGGGGTTTTGACGGCTCTTATGCAGGGTACTGCTTTTGCAGCTTCATCTACCGGTGATGCCTCGGGAGGCATGT
Source organism: Candidatus Omnitrophota bacterium (assembly GCA_049642065.1). Classification (GTDB taxonomy): domain Bacteria; phylum Omnitrophota; class Gorgyraeia; order Tantalellales; family Tantalellaceae; genus WJMH01. The sequence goes on from JBAROK010000096.1 coordinate 3,791, forward strand.
TCCTCAGCACGGGTACTGTTTTAATACTGGTAGCTTTTGTTATGGGGGCTGTTACGGTTACGTATCTATCGGGACTGGCGGGCCGTTATTCTAAGAGGCAGCCGTTCAAGAGGTCTTTGTTACGTTCATCCGTTATCGGGATGATAGCTTTTACGATATTCTTTTTTACTTTTAATATAGCTGAGATGAGGTTCCCAAGATCCATTAAGGATCTTTTCAGGACTCCGGTAGTCAATGCTAAACAGGTAGTAAACGGTTTTCTGTCGGAGAAACCTAAAGAAGAGATCGCCGATGGCCTTGAACATTCTCTTGTGAGCGTGAACGGTATACCGGCTGAAGTGATGTGGGCTGATAGCTCTGCTAAGATGGAAATGGTGCCGTATTCAAAGCTTAAGGGATATGTCCCTCCTAAGGGATATAAAGTGTATGGGGTGTTCAATACCGCGCCTCAGAATAAAGGTAAACATACCACTCTTGTTGGAGCTAACGGCAAAGTATTCAGGGCGCGCAACAAAGTTTCTACACGTGCCGGCGGCGCTTTCTATGTGAGGTATCCTAACGGTAAGGTAAGGATAATACGAAATACCGATGAGGCTTACGAGAAGTATATAGCCGGTAAACCTTTTGAAGTGGCAGTGCAGGCAGGACCGCTTGTAAAAGAAGCCGGTAAGGTTTCCGACAATCTTCCCAAGGAAGCTACTTCACGTCTTTATGTGGGAGTAGATCCGGTGGCCAATCGTACCAAGATAATACATGTCGGTTCCGGTATGACAGGTTATAGCAATGTACGTGAAGTGCTGGAAGAACATTTTAAAGATTTCCCGGAAGTTATGCTTTTTGATGCTGGGCAATTTGATATAAGTAGAATGG
>JBAROK010000100.1:0-3439 GCA_049642065.1 Candidatus Omnitrophota bacterium
GGTATTACGAGCAGCGCTATCTAGGGGTTAACTATCGTATAACGGATTTTCAATGTGTGTTGGGTTTGAGTCAGATGAAGAAACTTGACGGGTTCGTTAAAAGGAGAAAAGAGATAGCGGAGATGTACAGAAAAGGCCTTTCGGAAGAAGCTGGCATTACTCTTCCGGTAGAACGGGGCGATGTAAGATCTGCCTGGCACATCTACTGCATAAGGGTAAAGGACTCTCAAACAAGAAAACGCGTGTTTGATTCTTTGCGCGATTCGGGCATATTCCCGCAGGTGCATTATTTGCCAGTGTACATGCACCCATATTACGAACAGCTTGGATACGGGAAAGGGCTATGTCCGGAAGCGGAAGATTTTTATCAGAGAGAAATAAGCATACCGCTTTATCCGTCTATGACAGATGAAGAAGTATCATACGTGATAGATAAAGTGTCTGAACACGTAAGGGGTGAAGGATGAAGATAGGGGCGATTGTCCAGGCTAGGACCTCATCTACAAGGCTTCCCGGGAAGGTGCTTAAGGAGCTACCGTTAGGTAGTGGTATTACCGTGCTTGAACAGGTGATCAGGAGATTGAAAAGGTCAAAAAAACTGAATACTATCGTAATTGCAACGACTACTGATGCGCAAGATGATGCGATAGTTGAGGTAGTTCGAAAAGAGAATGTGGTTCTTTTCAGGGGTAGTAGGGACGATGTACTGTCGAGGTTCTATCTTGCCGCAAAAGAGAATGGGCTGGACGTGGTAGTTAGGATAACCAGTGATTGTCCGTGCATGGATCCGGATGTTTTGGATATGGTAATTTCAACACACCTGGAAAATAAGGGTGATTATACATCAAACACATTAAAAAGGACGTATCCAAGAGGACTGGACGTAGAGGTCTTGAATTTCGACGTACTCGAAGGAGCATACGAAAACGCTGAACATGATTTTGAGAAGGAACATGTGACGTCCTACATATATGATACACATCCGAACATGTTCAAAATAGATCATTTTACTGCGCCCGAAGGATTTGATGCTTCAGATATCAGGGCGACTTTGGACACAGAAGAAGATTACAAATTACTTTGCACCGTGTTCAACCATTTGTATGAGGAAAATGAATTTTTTGGGGTCAAAGATCTAATCGCTTTTATAGAAGAACAACCATGGGTAAAGTCGATAAACGATAATGTAGTTCAAAAAAATATTCAAGAAGAGAAAGGAAATAAATTATGAAGTATTGTAAAAAATGTGTACAACCAGATACACGTCCAAAGATAGAATTTGACGAAAACGGCGTATGCTATGCGTGTAAGTTTGCTGAAGAAAGAGAACATATTGACTGGCAAAAGAGGGAAGGAGAATTAAGGCAAATATCGGAATGGGCTAAGAAAAAGAGCCAGGGCAAGCACAATTGTATCATTGGTGTAAGCGGTGGCAAGGACAGTACGTTCCAAGCTCTTTATGCAAGGGATAAGCTGGGTCTAAACTGTCTTCTCGTCAATCTCGCCCCGGATCCCATAACAGAATGGGGATCACATAATATAGAGAATCTTATACAGCAGGGGTTTGACACCATGTTGTTCAGGCCAAATCCAAAGGTATGGAAGAAGACCATAAAACATGCATTTTATAAGTATGGCAACCCGGTCAAACCGACTGAGTATCCGTTGTGGTCTGCTTCATATATAACTGCAATCAGATTCGGTATACCTTTGATAATTCAAGGTGAGAATCCGGGCACTACTCTTGGCGTTACTGAAGGACTGGGGGCCGATGGTAATGCATTAAATATCAACATGGGAAACACCTTGAACGGTGGTGATGCTTCTGAATGGGAAGTAGAAGGGATAAAGGCTGAAGACCTAATATGGTACCAGTATCCTAAAAAAGAGGAGTTCGATAAAGCGAATATCAAGGCTGTGTACCTGCAACATTATGCGCGCGAATGGTCTTTTACAGGCAATACCGAATTTGCAGCAGAAAAAGGTATCACTAAAAGGGGAGACCATGATCCGGCAGAGTGTGGCAGGGTGAATCCGTATTGTTCTATAGATTCTGATGCGCAGATAGTTAACCAGATGCTTAAGTATTACAAGCTGGGGTTTGGTTTTACCACTGATGAAGCTTGTTACTACATAAGAGAAGGCAAAATGACCAGAGAAGAAGGGATAAATCTGGTAAAGAAATATGACGGAAAATGCGGTGAAAAATATATTAAAGATTTTTGTGATTATCTGGATATATCGGTGGAAGAGTTCTGGAGAGTTACAGATAGCTATGTAAATAAGGATCTTTTTGAAAAAGACGAGGCCACTGGTAAATGGATGCCCAAATTTGAGGTAGGAGTAGATTTTGAACAAAAAGTTCAAAGTGGGAGTGTAGTTTGAACGGCAAAAACATCTGTATATTGACAGAAGGCGGAGGGGATAGAGGGTTCGGACATATAACACGATGTCTTTCCCTATATCAGGCCTGTAAAAGAAAGTCCGTTAGAGCGGAGCTTATAGTAAATGGAGACGACTCCGTCTTGGATCTTTTAAAAGGCGCCCAATACGTTATGCTCGACTGGCTTAGCGAAACAAAAAAGCTTAAAGGTATGATAAGTTCAGCAAACATAGTTATTGTAGACTCGTACCTGGCGGGGAAAGGTCTGTATGACTCCCTTTCGGAGGCTACTCGTGGACAGTTGGTCATGATGGATGATTATCGGAGAGTGAATTACCCAGAAGGAATTATCGTGAACCCGTCTATATGCGGCGAGAAGTTCGATTACGGGAAAAGAAGAAGCCTGCTCGGGGAAGAATATATTGTCCTGAGGGAAGAGTTTTGTGAGGTTCCAGAAAAGAAGATAAATGAAAAAGTCGGGCATATCCTGATAACCTGCGGAGGCTCGAACTATTCTGATTTTATCCAACAAGTGCAGCAAAACCTCGAGGAAAAGTTTGGTGTAGATTGTAATGTGATCTCACCCGTAACGGGTGGGGTTCATGCCAGTGAAATGATTGATTTAATGCTTAAGGCGGATATCTGTGTTTCTGGCGGCGGGCAGACGTTATACGAGCTGGCAAGAGTAGGCGTACCTACGGTTGCAATATGTCTTGCAGATAACCAGAAGGGGAACATAGAAGGGTTACGTGATGAAGGAGTGATAGAGTATGCGGGAAGCATCGATGATGAAGACCTTATGCGAGGTATAGAATGTGCTATTGAGAGGCTATTACCGCAAAAGGAAAGGGAAAAACGTTCCAGGGCAGGGCGAAGCCATGTGGATGGCTGGGGTGCAGAAAGGATAATAGAGAATATTCTATCTTTGGGGGAGAGGACAATAAACATACGCTGTGCAGATAGTAACGACTGCCATGATCTATGGGAGTGGCGGAATCATCCCGGTACAAGGGAATGGTGTTTTGATCGGCAAGAGATAAAGTATGAAGATCATGA
>JBAROK010000001.1:0-2165 GCA_049642065.1 Candidatus Omnitrophota bacterium
ACAGCTGGCGTGAAAAGGCTGAGGAACTCATCGCTAAAGGTGAAATAGAAGGGTTAGGAGTAGTTCCGGTAAAGTACAGCGCAGCCTGGGCCAACGGTATAAGAAAATGGATAAAAGAGCATTGCGACAGTTCACAGGCTGAGTTCGCACAGGAACTAGACAAAGATTTCCACCGTAAAGGTGTTGAGAGAGAAATAGCTATCCTTGTTGGACATATCCTTTCAAAAAGGGAAAACATTAATCCAGAGGAGTTTTCCAAAGTCACTGGAGCGGTGGCCAAAGAATTCCTTACCGGTAAATACAGGAAATTTGTGACCGATCCCAAACTAAGCTCTGCAGAACCGGGAGGCATATTTACTTTTATTTTCCGTTATACGAAAGATGCTGTTAGGCATTTCAATACTAAAAAGGAAAGAGAGTTCTTTCTTAACGCGCTATTCATAAGGGCTGCCCTGGAAGAGGCTAGTAATCAAAACGGCGGCATAAGTGTTATCATGGCTTCCGGCGAGGGTGAAAGCTATAAAAGCCGGATGATAATAAAGAGTACGGATACTCTTAAGCAGGCGCTGGAAACGGTGAAAGTGCTCGATTCTATTTCGCGTGCAAAAATAGAGACATGGCTCGATAAGCTAGGAGCAGAGGCGGATGTCTTTTCCAGCAAGACAAAAGATATAATAAGCGATCATCTTGCGGGGGTAAGGAAGCAGCTTTCACGCAAGCACCGCCAGAAATGGAGTTACGGGCATTCAAGGGATCCACAGGATATAGTCGGTGCCGCATCGCAGGGGCAAGATTCCGATAATATAGGAAATGATACAGGGTCACAAATAAAACATGGTCTCGGTTGGGCCGGCAGCACCCGTATGATGCAGTGTATAGTTCCACAAGGCAAGCCTGTTACGCGCATAAAAGATCCAAGTGATGTTATGAATCTATTGAGTCATTACAAGAACTGGGGTTACCGTGACATAAGGGATAGATCATCTTCATCTGGGGCAGCAAAAAGTGATAAAAAGGGTACGGACACGGCATCCCAGCATGGCAAGCAAACCACCAAGTACGCGTATATATCAAGGTTCCGAGATGAGGCCAAGTTTAGAGAAAGAGTGGGTTTCGCCTGCAGGAGCGGAATACATCTTTTGAAGAATCCAGAAATATTAAAGCTTGCTGGTGGATCCAGGAATTTCCGTGTCTTTTACGGTTCACGTTCAGGGTATTTTGATGTTGATGATACTGAAAAGGGATATGCCCATGAGATAAATATCACACTGGTTGTTGACGGTACAGCGGAACTTTCAGAACATGAATATACCCCGCAGGAATTGCCAAGAATGACTCAGGAATTTTCTCCGCCTGACAGACCCGTACCGCCTATACGCCAGTTCAGGATAACCGTTGTAGGTATTGATACTTTAAGGGCAGGGTTTATTGGCATACTTCCCGGAGCGTCCATACCTGAACACCACGTGACCAAAAGAGCGGCTTTACAGCGTCTGTTTATACAAATATATAGGGAAGGCATACAGGTCGCGGGAGAGAACCTGGTATCACAGGCAAACTTTGCTGCGCTAGAAGAAGAAATACCGACTTTTGAGAAGCTATACATAGCAGAACTCGTAGCAAGATTGGATCATGTTGTGGCACAAAGGCAGAAACTAGAAGCAGAAAAAGGTTCCATCTCTGTTACAGAGTTAAGCGTAGACGATGAACGGAAATTATCGGAAATAGAAGCGTCTTTGAAAAATGATGACGCGGACGTAGAAAGGCTGAAGACTGAACTTGCTGAAGTAGAAACTCAGAAAGCCCAGCTTGAAGTAAGGAAACAGCAACTGAGTATAACTCATAAGTCTTTTCTGGATTACCAAGCCAGACTGCAAAGAGGAGAAACAATAACTGATCAGGAAAGACAGGCTTACAGCAAAAACGTAGAGAACTATAACGCGGATCTTGATATATGGCAGCAGGCCATGGCACAGATTGCTCAGGACGAGGGGCGCATAACCGGTGAATTACAGGCTCTGGATAAGAACATGGAACGCAAGAGGGGCGCCGTTAACACTTTAAGTAGGAGGAAGAGCCGTGCGGGTCAGATGAGGAAGGCCTTTGATTTCCAGGTAAGGAATCTCGACAGGCATTACGAACTTCTTTGTAAAAGGATAGAAGAC
>JBAROK010000008.1:0-2204 GCA_049642065.1 Candidatus Omnitrophota bacterium
GTATAGAGGCGAGCATAATCAGGAAAATATTTGCTGTTCTCTGTGCAATTTCTACGAATCCTGTTGGAAGACGATCTTGAACTCTTCCAGCAAACAACCAGTAAAAACGGTTAAATACTGATCTCTTCTTCTCTTTTAGCAAACACCTGACCCGCTATGCCCACACAAGCAAAGATAAGTCCGCATGCTATTAGAATGGCAAAATTTGATATGATCTTGGAAAGTGCGGCCGTCAAGAACATGAACGCCAGAAAAGCCAAATGTACAACAGCTTCCATGGAACTGAAAATACGCCCCCTGACTTCGTCTGGCACCAGCACGTGGATCAGAGTGTTAGCGCAGGTCAGTATCGGTGCTGCCGCTGCCCCAACGAACATTATCAGCGCCCCGCCAACAAGCAGCAAGGGATTATTCTCCGAATAAAGCGCAAAGAGACATATCCCGATACCGCAAAGTATGAATCCTCCGAACATAGCTCTTGTCTTTGAAATGTTCTGACCGTATTTAGCATACACTATCGTGCCAAGAAATAGTCCCGCACCCAGGAATACGCCGAAGATCCCCAAGTCCTCAGTAACCGACCCGAAAGATTCCTGTATAAAAACTATGATGATACAGAATACAGCGCCCGCACCCGCCATAAGCAGAAAAAAGATGCTGGTCACCATCTTCATCTTGTCTTGCTTGAACATATGCCCGAACCCTTCGGCTATCTCCGTCCAGACGTTTCTTCTTATTGATTTTTCGATTATCTCCCGGGTCATATGAAGCTCTTCTTTGACGTTAACGAGCTTCTCTTTCGGCGTGATAAGTGCAATAAGAACAGCTGATACGAAATAACTTACGCTGTCTAAATAGAACCCGCACAGGTGCCCCACCCATTTTATGATAAAGCCGGCTACCGCAAACCCAAGTATAGTGGCTATCATCCTTGTCGTATTTGATAAGGAATTGGCCACCAGGAGCTTCTCTTCCGATACGATATCAGGTATAAAGGCCAGTTTGGACGGCAGAAAAAACCTGGTGGCCGAAAAGATCAGAAATACTACCACATAAACGGGAGCCATCATATCCAGATAAACGAATAATGGAACCAGGAGGATCAATAGCCCCCTTACAATATCGGCTATTATCATGACCCTTTTCCGGTCCCACCTATCGACATAGACTCCCGCAACGGGCCCTATCGCGAAGACGGGAACAACTATGAAGAACAGTAGGTTGGCAAGAGCCATAACAGACCCGGGATGTTTGGAATAGACGAGCGATATCAGGGCCATCTGGTTAAGGCGATCTCCGAATTCGGAAACTATTTGGCCTGACCACAGGCAGAAAAAGTTTTTTTTGAAAAGGACGTCTCTGAAACGGACCATGATAGATAATAGAGGAAAATGGAGCCTGCGAGAGGAGTCGAACCTCCGACCTAAGCATTACGAATGCTTTGCTCTACCAACTGAGCTACACAGGCCCCGTGCTTGCGATAAATTGTATACTTAAACAGTATTTTTTTCAAGAAAACATTTTTCCTGAACTATGGCCACTGGTGTTCGTTAGGCTTAAGCGTGCATTCAATATCCGAAATGGACCCGTTATCAAACACCATCTGGTAATCGTCATAGTCTTGTACTGGGCTTGACGGACACTCAAATCCTGCCGAGCTTTTTATGTATCCTCCACCGACAAGCGCATCCAAGCGCGCTTTTTGTCCGCCGATCTGTTGTAAGGATTTCTTTTCGCCGATCTCATACAGGGAAGCTGACTCGAACAGAGTCTTCTGCTGGGCAAGGCAAAGCTTTCTTCTAGCCGTTTCTACGGACTTGTAATAGGCAGGGAACGCTATCGCGATCAATGCCATAATAACAGCGATCGTTATAAGCAATTCAACTAAAGTAAACCCTTTTTGTAAACGCACTCTTTCCATCTCTTCCCTGTCTTTAGCTCATATTATACAATATGCCCATACAAAAAAACAGCCTGGTCGCAATATTAACAGAATGGCTCCGGACTTTAATCTTCATTTCCTTTCGCATGGCACTTGTAATATAACTGCAAGGGCTCTCGTACCGGTGTTTGGGTGAAAGTCTCCCGGGGGATTTTTAATTGACTTGGCTTTGTTTCTGTGTTAATTTAGTCAGCACATAAAAGTTTGTTTTACCGGAGCCGAGGTAGCTCAGCCGGTAGAGCAGGGGACTGAAAATCCCTGT
>JBAROK010000016.1:0-4298 GCA_049642065.1 Candidatus Omnitrophota bacterium
GATAGAATGTTTCGTACCGCCCAGAAAGGGTACGAAGCACGTCTTTAAGCTTATTCGGGAGGCTCTTTACTTCAACCCGGAAGGTAGGGGAACTGACATACCGGGTTGTCTGCAGTTTTTAAACAGGATAACTAATAAAAGCACGGTGACCTTCATAATATCGGATTTTTATGCTGAGAACCTCAAGAAGCCGCTTTCGATAGCAAGTAAACGTCATGATGTGATAGCTGTGCATATCTCTGATCCCAGAGATGTAGAGATGCCGAACGTAGGCGTTGTCGAGTTGGAAGATTCCGAAACGGGCAAAAGCTATCTAGTAGATACTTCAGATTCCAAGATCAGGGAAGAATATACCAGAAACGCTCTTAAAAAAGCGGAAGAGAGGAAGAAGGTGTTCTATTCGGTTGGAATGGACAGGGTTCTGGTAAGTACAGCTGAACCTTATGAGCAGGCTCTAATAAAGTTCTTTGGTACAAGAAGAACAAGAAAATAGAAAAGGGAATATGGTCAAACTTCCTCCAAAAAAGATTTTTAACGAAGCCAGTTACTATCTGCAACAATTACCCTCATTTTCTAAGAGGATAAAGGAGCTGGTTAGAAGAGCAGGTGGCTTAAAACGTGTGATTGCTTTCTTTCTCATCGTTATCCTTATACTTTCCGGGGTTGTATATTCCACATGTTTCAAGAAAGTATCTCTTAAGGTTAGTTCTTCAGTTAGTCCCAGCTCGATACTTATTGGGGATACTGTGAAGTTTACTTTCAAAGTAGTTATGGATAAGGATACGGAACTGGAATTTCCTGATATTATGAAAGATCTGAAGGGTTTTGAGGTCCGGAATCAGGAGTCTTTTGAAGAAGCGTTTTTCCGGAAAAGGACTATAAGGCGCGTATATTCGATCACGAAATATACTCCCGGGAAATATGATATTCCTCCAATGACGCTTCGTTACCGTGATAAAGTCGGAATATACTGGAAAACTGCCGACACAAAAGAAGTCATCATCAGGATAAAACGGCTGGCTAAAGTAGAAGATGTGCAGCCGGGAAGACGTATAAGTATAGGCGATAGTATGGCAGGAGAAAAAGGGTATAAAGCCGCTAGTCCTACGGGTATAGCGCCATCGGCAGCAGGGCCCGGTATGGGAGGAGGCGGGCCATCTATAGCCGCTCCTATACGTTACTATATAAACGACCTTAAGGGGCCCAAGAGAGTATTAACCTGGCAGGATGTTGTTTTAAGGGCGGTTCTATATTCTGTAGGAGGGATTTTGGTGCTCTTTGTCGGGATCCTTGTAATAAACACTATTAGGCATAAGCCGGAAAAAGAAATACCGCCTCCACATGCAGTTGCCATAAAAGCCTTAGAAGAGCTCCATTCGGAAAAGCTATTAGATAAAGGCGATCCGAAGGAATTCTGCGCGAAACTTTCCAGATGTCTTATGTGGTATACCCGGGTAAGGTACAAGATGTCGCCAGTGGAACAGACAAGCGCAGAATTCGTGAAAGAAGCAGGAGAAGTTAAAGAACTCACAGCTACACAGAAGACTTTCCTGAAAGAAGGTATAACGGCGTGCGATCTTGTGAAATATTCCGCTTACGAGGAAGACAAGAAGCAGCTGGAAGCGTTGCTTAAAGACGGGATTAAGTTTATCAAAGAAACAAAGCTGCGGGAAGAGCCGGAGGAAGAGAATAAGTGATATTTAAAAACCCGTTCATACTATCGTTACTCTTGGTGTATTTCTTTGTGCTTTTTATTACCAGAGAAAAGTGCAGGGACCGCGGGTTTATTTTCCCTACGGATGAGCTTATAAAAGGGTTCAGGGGCAACTTGAAGCTATGGCTTATTAGGAAAGTTCCTTATTTAAGGTTATTATGTGTGATCTTGGTTATTGTTGCTCTGGCTAGGCCTCAGACGACACGTGAAGCAGCGCTCAAGAAAGAAGGTATAGGGATTATACTGGCCATTGACTGTTCCAGTACTATGGTAGCGGATGATATCAAGCTAGGGCTGGAAGACATGGTAAAAAAGGATATGCTCGGAAAATCCAGGGATATAACCCGTATAGACGCCGTTAAAGAAGTTGCTGCAGATTTTATTAATTCACGTAAAGACGATATCATTGGGATCGTTGCTTTTGCTGCCGATGCTTTTATAGTATGCCCGCCGACATTCGATCACGAATGGCTTATACAGAGCCTAAAAAGGGTCAAGATAGGACTTATCAAGGACGGTACGGCGATCGGTTCGGGGATATTGTCTAGTTTGAACTCCCTAAAAGATGTCAAAGCGAGAAGTAAGGCTATAGTGCTTCTCACAGATGGTATAAATAATTTTGGCAGGATATCTCCTCTTGTAGCTGCTAAAGCGGCAAGGGCTCTTGGTATAAAGATATATGCCATAGGTGTTGTCAGTAAGAGCGAAGGGCTCCAGGAAGCGGATGACGGGTCCGGTCGTAAAGTTTATAAGGAAGTCCAGATACAGGTGGACGAAGAAGAGCTTAAAAAAATATCCAAGCTAACTGATGGTGAATATTTCCGGGCCACCGACATGAGTACTCTCAGGGAAAGCTACAAAGAGATAGACCGTTTAGAAAAAGCAAGCATAGAACAGAAGAGTTTTGAAGAATATGTGGACGTGTTCCAGTATTTCCTGTTCGCGGCATTGGGATTATTGCTTTTGGAAATATTATTACGTAATACCTTTTTAAGAAGGATACCGTAGATGAAGTTTGGCGACTTCCAATTATTACTTTATCTGATATGGCTTGTACCGCTTCTGGTGTTATTCTACGTCTGGGGCACAAGGAAAGAAAGCAAAGTAATGGAGAAGTTTGCCCAGAAAGAGCTTCTTTCCGGTATTGCGCCATTCTACGACAGAAAACTCAAAAGAATCTGGATATGTTTTAATGTGGCGGCGGTACTTTTCATGGTTATTGCGTTAGGAAGGCCCCAGTGGGGTTTTTACTGGAAAGAAGATAAGCGTAAAGGGCTTGATGTCATAATTGCTGTGGATGCTTCCCGTAGTATGTTAGCTATAGATATACAGCCCAACAGGCTCAGTTTCGCAAAGACCGAACTAAAAGATTTCGTTAAAAAACTACGTGGCGACAGGGTAGGTCTTATTGCTTTTTCGGGCCAGGCTTTTTTGCAATGCCCGCTTACCTCTGATTATAGTGGGTTTCTGCTTACCTTGAACGATCTTAATATCGATACTATACCGACTGGAGGTAGTTCCATTGCCAGCGCGATAGATGAAGCTATACGGAGCTACAAAGGTGCCGCGACCAGATACAAAGTGCTGATAATAATCACTGATGGAGAGAGTACAGAAGGCGATATAAAGAAAGCTGTCGCAAAAGCCAAAAAGGAAGGTATTTCAATATCATGTATAGGTATAGGCACACCCGAAGGCGATTATATACCTTTCCTTGATGATAAGGGCCAGAAGACCTATGTGACGGATAAAAAAGGCAACAAGGTCAAATCACGTCTTATGGAAGACACTCTTAAGATGGTAGCGGATAAGACCGGGGGTATATACGTAAGGGCATCTCAAACCGATTTCGGTCTAAGGGAGATATATAAAGAGCGTTTATCAAAACTCGAGAAAAGAGAGACTGAAGAAAAAAAAGTAAAAGTGTATAAGGAAAGGTTCCAGTATCCGCTGGCAATAGTATTATTACTCTTTCTCGGGGAACTTGTGCTTAAAGCGCGAAAAATAAAAGATGAAATATAAAATACTTATCAGAAAAATAATAGCTGTTTTAATATCGGTCACGTTGGTGTCAGGCCCAGCGAGTGCGGACAATTCAGATAAACAGCTTATGAAGTTTGCCAACAAGCTTTATAAAGAGAAGAAATACGACGAAGCGCTTGAGGTGTATAAAGAGCTACTCAAAAAGACTCCAGATTCGCCTATCATGAACTACAATACGGGTTCCATATACTATAAACAGGAAGAATACGATACAGCTATCAAATCCTTTACCAGGGCTCTTAGTACGGAAGACAGCTCACTTGAAAAAGATGCTCTTTTAGGCATCGCTAATTCCTACTACAGGTTAAGCGAGTTAAAAGAAGATGAGAACATAAAGACTTCCATAGATCTATGCAAAAAATCTCTCGTTTATTATAAAAGAGCCATAGAGGTAGATGAGAGAGATAAAAGCCTCAAGTATAACCATGAAATAGCTGATAAACGGGTGAAAGCTCTGGTCAAAAAATCCAAATACATCAAAAAATCATCCTCGAAAGCAGGGAAGAGGAAGACTGGACGCCAGAAACAAGAGGATGAAAGG
>JBAROK010000022.1:0-2879 GCA_049642065.1 Candidatus Omnitrophota bacterium
GGCCGGTCAAGGCGCGCGTACAATCCGTTGATCTTCTCTGGGAAAAGCACTCCATTGCGGTTATCTGTTTCAGAGATAAACCCTTCCCACTCGAATTTCTTAAAGTCCTTTGTCTTCACCAGGCTCAGCCGGCAGGTGTGGCCTGAGTGCGCGGCATGGACAATATAATATACATCTCCGATTTTTGTTACGCGCGGATCATAATACATCCCGTAGGTATACTTCTTGAACTCCGGATCATCATGGGGCATATCCACCGGCTCTGGCCGCGGCTTAAAATTATAACCGTCCGAGCTTTCGGCAATCCAAAAACGGTCAACCAAAGCAGAATCCTCCACCCGGCAAACCATTATATATTTATCATTAAATTTCACGATGCCAGAATTAAAAACAGCTTTAATATCGGCCTCAGCGGGGAAATCCTTACCTGTCAAGATAGGATTCCCTTCATATCGCTTGCATATAGGGTACTTGCTTGTATTCACGTCTAACGCCTCCGAATTTGTTTCCACGTCTAAACCCTCCAATTGTTTGCTATTTCAGATTAACAGTACGACAACTTAGTGCACACTGTTTTTATTAATCAATATCTAACCACTCCGTATCAGCTCTATTCCATTCTAAAACCGTATGTCCCCTCTTCTCAAAGAATTCCCGGACTTTTCCTTCATCGTATTTGAATAGGTCTTGAAGAATAGGAACTAAGATAGCAAGAACATTATCGGATAGTACGCTTCTTCGACAGATATGTCCCATATAAGGTGCCGGAGAAACGGTTATTGTATACCCCTGGTAGGACTTAACGTGTAACATTACATGGATATCGCATAGATTATGGCATACCTGGTGACATTCTCTTTTTGCTTTAACATATCGAGAGTGGATACTTTTGCGTGCCCGGCATTGGTCCTTTCGACGTCCTGGACGAAGCCATTTTTATAGACAAAAGTTGTGCAGTAGATGTTCTCAACCGGGAAGATGTGTTCTACGGCTTTCTCAACACATTCTTTAGGCGCCGCAGATACTATATACGTGCTGAAATGGCAATTTTCAATCCCTTCAGCCAAGATCTTCATCAGTTCGGGAGTTCCCTTTTTCAGCTCGATCTCTTTTCCTACTTCATAAAGAAGGTCTTTGCTTACTTTTCCGACATAATCAGGATCCCGAATTATCAAATGTGCGAGCTCTCCACCGAGCTGTACGATATTTCTGCGTTTTATTTCTTCTATCTTCTGGTCGAATTGTTCGGCAGATATTCCCAGCTTTGAGCTGAGTATATACCCTACATCGCCTGTAGAGAGTGTCTTGTCAAAATCAGAGACAAATAGAATCTTTTTCTCCACTTTGAGTGGACTCCTTTTTTCCTGATAGGAATTTGCTTTTTACCACGTACCGGTAAAGTGTCTTAATTTGGGCTTTTAATTAGTAAGTTTACTTATAAGAGGTTTTAGTGTACCATTTGAGCGCCCAAATAACAATTATTTTCTTATGCAACCCACCTGAAAACGGGCTACTTTCCCCTTGCCGGGATCAGCTTGTTCTTTTCTGCGTTTTCCCCTGCCTTTCTTACAGTAACCAAAGGCGAAAAAAACTATGTACTGTGAATCCTGAATGAAGTAAAATGAGAGTGCTTAATTCCCTTACGGGAAGAGGAAATACAGCAATATTATCAGAAAAATCAGGGGAACTTTATCAGTGGACATTAAAGGCGTACTATCAAAGAATCTTGGCATAAGCAAGCTTACGGGACCTTCTTTAAGAGAAGCCATAGTGAATCATTATGATCGCCTACCTGATGATGAGAAAAGGCGTATAAATCGTGAAATTGCCCATGATGTCATAAAAACCGTAAGAGCTACCAAAGGTAAGAAAAAATACGAGGATACAGGAAAAACAGAATCTTTACCAGGCACTAATGTGCTGGCGATAAATCACGCTGGTCCTCTTGATGTCACAATTGAATGGGAGACTGAACCGAACGGTACTCTCAAACTGGTAGAATGCCACGTGCATTCAGGAGGAGATCAGATCAACGTATCAAAGGTATTCAGCGATTTCAATGAAAATATTGCGTTGGTGGCACTGGCAGGAAAAGAGGGAGAGGTAATTACTGATGTTTGGGAAAGAAATTTTTTAAATAAGAGCATAATCCCCGCACTGATCCGTGACGACGAAGAAGATCAACAGGTGGCGGTTATAAATATGATTGACAGTAATCCCCTTCCCGTAATGTTCGGATGGGCAGATGAACTGTCCAAAGAAACCGTAGGAAGAATCAATCAGGAAGCTCTAACCATGCTCGAGGCGATGTTTAAAGGGAAATCGGATAGTATCTGGATGGTCCTTTCGGCAGGCGGTCCCGTAAGATATAACAGCGATCTTGCCTATTATGCTTCGCTGATAAAACGAGTTAAGAATAAATATCAGGACAAGGTGGAATTTCTGATCGATTTTAAGTATATGTCCAGCCCTGAGGAGGCCATGTCAGTTTTGGACATTCATAGAGACGCGCCTCAGGATATAATTAAACCGAACTTGGAAGAATTTATACAGATCCTGGTCTCAAGCGGTTTGGTAGAAACAGGTATTCTGGATGAAAATACAATTACCGAAGAAGCCGTTAAAACATACGCATTGAAATTGAGAAACAAATATAATCTTCTGGGAGTGCTTGTTTCAATGGATAAAGCAGGACTCATGCTTGTTATGCAAGATAGGATTATTAAGGAAAAAGGTATCAAAATAATACCGGCATGTCATACAGCCGCCGGAGATTCACTTAAAGCGGGAGTTATCTACGCGCTTTCCAACGGAAAATCATTTGAAGAAGCTGTGCATACCGGAAATCTTTTTGGAGCTTCAACGGCTTCTATGGAAGG
>JBAROK010000023.1:0-6097 GCA_049642065.1 Candidatus Omnitrophota bacterium
GGCCCTATTGAAAAACCTGTCGGTAATATCTCTTTGATATTGTCTATCTTGTCGATAACACCTAATTCTGAGCCTGAAGCGGGAGAACTCATGAACATGCCTGCTACAGTAGCTGCAATAAGCAACCCCGCGAAACGCAAGAAGCCTCTATCTCTTCCTACACTGGCGTAGACCTCTTCCTCTGCCAGATCTTTCTGCGGGAATAATGTATCCAGTGCCTGGGCCGCTCTTTTGTGAACCTCACTGTCAGCTGATTCTTTCTCAAGAAGCCTTCTAAGCTGGCTTTCAGCTTCCCGGACTTCAAGTGCTTCTAAGTTCTCGATACACATTATCCGGATAGCCTGATTAGGATTATCCAGCGCACGAATATATGAAGAGGCAACCTGTTCCTCTGTACTTGTACGGGTAAGCGCCCGCGCCATTTCAACCCAAGTATCTTCATCCGCTTCCGTCTTCATTCCCCTTATATATGCCTGGATAATAACTTCGTGAAGTTCCGGAGAGAGACTTGTTGAAGAAACCGTATTCGCAAGTTGTTTAGTTGCATCTTTACGAGCTTTGGCGCTAGAAGAGCTTAACATGGCTCTTGTGTTACCTTTTATAACCCTGTAGGTCGGTGCTGCTAATTCAAATAACGATGTCCTTGTAGACTCCCTGACATTTTCATCCTCATCTGAGAGCGTATCAATAAGAACATCAACTGCTACTTTCTCGGGATCCAGCTTAAGAGCCCGTCCCGTGCGGTTCAAAACTCCTGCAGCTTGCTGATAAAGTTTTATGGGAGCTCTTTTCCATTGCGGCATTTTCGTTTCCCCGGCTATCTTGATCCCGGGAACTTTCTCCAGCAACGTTCCTATCTTGTACAGTATATCTTTGGCTAACTGCCAGAGCCTGCCCAGAACGCCGACTACTTCCTGCCCGCGGGATTTCTTCAATGAAGCTGTGAGCTGTGTAAGCGTTTTTATGATAGCTTCGCGCGTATTAGCGTCCGGCGCTTCTTCTAACGCTATTGTAAGCGGTTTAATCGCCGCATAGTCGTTTATCATCCCCAGTGCAACAGCAGCTGCCGCTACAACTTTTTCCTTTTTATCTGAAAGAGCTTCTATCAAGTATCCTACAGCTTCTTTCGTATATTCTCCCGGCGTTTTGACGTCTATAATGCCAATCTGCTGTGCGGCAAACTCGCGCAGTGACGTATCTTTATCATGAAGAGCACCTATAAGCGCAGGAACAGCATCCTGGCCGAGATTAAGAAGCATATCTTTTTTGTTCACTACCAGGAATGAAAAACCGGTGAATGCATTTTCGTATCCCTTACCGAAATTCGCTTCCATAACTGCCGGGGACACTTTTTCCGCAGCTACCAGACTTTCAAGTATTTGTGCGGTATAGGCTCTAACCCTGAGATATTTATCAGTAAGAAGCACCTTTTTCATGAATTTAAGGCCTTTGGGGCTTACATGCTCCCCGAAGAATTCGACAATAGCTACCCGTGCCATATCGCCGGCAAAAGAATACGCCTTTATTAAACGGTCTTCTTCCCCGACTTCAGCGAAACCACTGAGATGGTTCACGCATCCCTCTGTGAATGGATTGGCTACCTGAAACTCTTCAAGCACAGCATCTACCGCTGGTTTAGCAAACTTGCCTAATTCCGCCAAACGTGCCCATCTTTTAGCATGAAGATGCGTTGTCAACATCGTCAGCTTATGCTTCGCCGCGTCCTGTTGCGAAGCCTCCCCTTCCTCATCTTCCTGAGTTATTACTACATATGACTTCAGTATCTTCCTGTGCGCGGGATATTTTTTGATGCGTTCTATCGCTTCTTGTGCATGTATTATTGCTGGTTTGGCAAATTTTCTGGTATTCACGCCATGTTCCATGACATATATGACGAACTCAAGATCCGGTATTAATCCCAGATCCAGTGTAGCTGCTGCCTCTTCTATAGCAGCCAAAAGTTCTTGTACGCTTTCCTGCCTTTCTCCGGTTATTTCACTTATTTGCCTTTGATACTCCTGCTCATCTTGCTTGACTTTCCTTGCGTACATCAGCTCCAACGTCCTGTGTTTGCCAAGCTCTTCATCTTCATACTGCCACTGCACGTTTTTCCATGCTTTTTTTAGATTGCGTCTCGCCTGTTTTCTGGCTTTTGGATCATAAAGACGTTTAGCAAGCGTAGCATCATCACCGCTACGCAGAAGTCCCTGTGCTGCAGCCGCACGAACGAACATGTATTTATCTTTTAATGCGGCGAAAAGTATTTTTGTAGTAATATCTCTCACTTCCGGTCGTTTCCAGGCTAATTCGGCTATTGCAGTAGTGGCGGCTTTTCTGACCTCGCCGTTTTTGTCCTGTAAAACCTTCTTGAGGGCCGGTATCACTTTATTCGTAAGGATCGATACGTCTTTTACATGTATACCAACCTGGCCAAGCGCATTAAGCGCGGTTTGACGCACCCTACCTTTATCGTTTGTTGCTACATCAATAAGCGGCTGGACAGCGTAGATATCTCCGGTAAACCCTAACCCACGAACAGCAGCTGTACGTACATCAACATTCTCATCCACCACTGCTGCCCCGAAAGCAGCCAGTACCTCGTTTCTTAATACATGTGATTTTTTATTTTTTATCGCGAAAGCTGCACGCCCTAAAGCTGCGGCTATGCTTGCCCTTACCCTGTTATCGCTGTCTGTTTTAAGCGCCTCGATCAAGTGCTCAAGGATCCAGCTCTTTGTTCCCATACTATCGGTCGTAAGAGCAATGCGGCCTAGAAAATCTGCCGCGGCTTGCCTAACCTCCGCATCAGTATCTTCAGAAAGCGCCTCTAATAAACGGTCTATTATTTCTTTGTGATACAAAGCTCTGTCTTCCAACGCGCAACCGGTCATACCAAGAATACGTACAACTGAAAGCCGTATCTCAGGTCCAAGTTCCAGATACCTGAACATAGTCTCTATCCATGCGTCCTCTTTCTTAGCAAGATCCCCGATCTCTCCGTTAAAAAGCCTTACGTGAAATCTGGCTCTTGGATCGTTGATCTGAGCCAGCGCATAACTCGCGGATTTACGATAAATCCCGTTCTCATGGCTTAATACCTCTATCATGACCTCTGTAAGCCTCTCAGAAAATCTTTTGGCTTTTAGCCCCTTCACAGAAGATTCTAAATATGGCAGTAAAGTGCTGGCAGCGTATACAGCCGAACGGTAAAGCTCTTCACAGAACGGTTTATCGCCAGTACGCGGTTTTATTATCAGTATAAGTTCGCCTACCCTGTCAAGTTTCCCTCCTACCTGGACTTCCTTCTCCACTTCATCGATATCACCTTTAAACAATCTTGAATAAAATCTGGCATTAGCGTCGTCTATGTTCCCAAGAGCCAAAGCTGCAGTCTGCCTCACATTATCGCTATCATCTTTAAAAAGCTCGACCAATGCCGGTACAGCTGAAGGATCCTTGATCCTTCCCAAAGCTTGTGCGGCGAAATGTTTAACATTCGGATCGCTATCTTTTACAGTTTCTATCAGAGCGGGCACGGCTTCCGCCTCTTCGGCCTTACCCAGAAAATACGCAGCATTCTGCCGTATATGCGCATCCGGACTCGCAAGATGTCTTATCAGGACTTCAGTTATCCTGAAACGTAACTGTATATCAGACGCATCATCCGTAAGCGTAAGGAGTTTTTGGCCAAGTCCTTCTATTGGGGCATACCTATATCCCTTTGGCGAGGCAAGTTCATCGAACAGTTTTTCTGTCTCTTCTTCGTTCGGTACCCTGCCAAGTGCCGAACTGGCCATCTCGAGCTGGAACTTCGCTTCACTGCCCTTTAACGTTCCCAGTACCTTTGCCGCCATACTACGGGCATTTTCATCTCCATCCTGTAAAGCGGTAGTCAGAGCTTGTTTGAACTGCTCTTCACTATCCGCTATTCTTCCCAGTATCCACGCAGCCATATCACGGATATACTGATCGTCATCCCTTGAAGCGCTACTCAGAGTTCGCATAACACGTACCCTTGCAAACGACGGCTTCCCTGATGTATTCAACATGAAATTTTCCAAGAACTCAAAACTGGATACGCGCACTTCGGTAACCGGACTTTTTATGGCATCCGCGTATATAACAGCGAATTCTTCGTCCGTTAGCCCGAGCTTGTAAAGAGATTTTCTGGCGTCTTCACGCACAACCGTGTTGTTATCAGATGTCATAGTAGCAGCTAACGCTCTTTCAACCATTCTTTTTTCCATGGAAAACTCTTCCATGGCGCTACCGAGATTACCTAATATCATTGCCGCAAAACCGCGAGCGTAATCGCTGCGGCTTGTTGAAAGAACATTGATATATCCGTAAGCGATACGATCTTGTTCAGTTTTTAGGGCAAATAATGCTTCCCTTACTTCCCCATGAAAAGCAGTATCATTATCGCCAAGGCTTCTAAGTAACGCGTCTATAGCTACATCTCTTAAAGGTTGACCGCTTATCTTAATATCGCTTTCCATGAGAGCAGGAGCCATTTGTTTTATAGTAGAAGCTGCAATGGTCCTGACTTCAGGCGCGGGATCGCTTAAAGCTAAAAGTATGCTCATCGTGGTCTTTTCATCTATACCCAACTTGCTTAACGTGACTGCCGCGGACTGTCTCACAAAATCATGTTCATCATAAAAACGCCTCACTAAAGCCTGTTTTATCTTTTCAGTGTCTTTCAAAGCATTGCCGAGATTGCTGAGAATACCGGTCGAAGACATACGCGCGTCCAATGAATCGCTATCAAGCGCTTTGATATAACCTCTGGTAAGCTCTTCTGGCGTGGCTTCCAGTCTAAAAAGCGCTTCTTGGGACGACTTTCTAACCTGGCTGCTGGGACTTGCAAGGTTAAGCAGCAGATAATCTACCGCAACGTCTCTCATAGCCTCTTCGCCTATTCTGATCGGGCTTTTCTTTATGTATGAAGAGAGGCACCATACCACGGTAGCCGCGGCTGACTGCACCAGAGGATCTTCAGTCCTAAGGGGCAATAGAATCCTCCTTGCTGACTCTTCGTCCTTGAACCCGATATAACCAAGCGCATTAGCTGCAGCTTCCACGATCTCTTTCTCGGGCTGGAACAGGCATTTCGTTAAGGCTACTGTTATCTGTGGTGAAGCTTCCTCGGGATCTGTCGAACCAAGTATGTCTATAACCGCCAAACGCACAGCCACGTCCCTGTCATGCAAAGCTCCGAAGAGTTTCTGCTGCACTACGGTCTGTGTTATTGCGCCTTTAGCTTTCGGTATAACAACAAAAAGTGTTTTTGCCGCCGCAAGTCTTGTCTCAACATCCGGATCGGACAGCAGTTTAAGAAGCGGCCCCAGCGAATGAACATTGTTTTCTGCAGTATAAAGGAACTTGACCGCGTCCTTACGAATGCTGTCATCAGAACTATTGAGAGCTGTATTCAATTCATGCACCAACCGCGGTTCTTTTTCAGCACCGAGAGTACGAAGCATTTTTCTTCCTGCAAGACGCACTTCCGCTGATCCGTCTACTAAAGTCCTGTAGAGTGTCTCCCTTAAAGTTGCCAAGGTCATCCAGTCCGGCTTTACTCTTATGATCTCGTGCAGCCCTTCAAGCGCAGCCAAACGTACAGCTGAATCTCCACTTTCTATGATCTTTATAAGAGCGCTCATTATCTCGTGACGCCTGGGGTTATCTTCCGGCATGGAAGCGCCTATCTTTCCAAGCTTTTCCGAGGCAAATACCACTACTTTACTTTCACGGTCCTGTAAACGTTCTACAAGAATATCCACGACTTTCCTGTCAATATCCGATTTGACCAGGTTATCCATCGCCATGATGCGTATACTCGGCTGAGACGCATAGCTCATCGCTATCCAAAAATCTCTAAGCCTGCGTTTTCCCCATTCCCTGGTACGATCTGCTTGCCTTGCCAAGAATGGTTTGGCTGTTTCCTGCCAACCGATCTGCCACCAAAGCTGCGTTTTAAGAGAGAAACCATTCCATTCTTCCGGATAATATTTTTTGAGGATATCACGCGTGATCATACCCGCCAGTACCAGTATTAGAACCGACAGAACAAACGTGCTGCCTGCTCCAGCAA
>JBAROK010000026.1:0-107192 GCA_049642065.1 Candidatus Omnitrophota bacterium
GGGTACCAGGGGCTTATAAAACTTCTGGTAGGAGTAGATACCGGCCTGACCGAGATAATGGGGATCGAAGTGCTTGAGTCTCAGGAGACTCCCGGTCTTGGCGCGGAGATAGCAGGCGATCATTTCCGGAAACAATTCGCGGGCTTGAACATGTCGCATCCCATTGAACTTGTGAAGAACCAGACGCCAACCGAAAAATATCAGGTAGAAGCGATCACCGGCGCCACGATATCGTCAAGAGCGGTAGTCAACATAATAAATAAAAAGATCAAGAATGTACGTAAACTTTTGAAAAAAGAATAATGATAAAAGATTTCTTTAAAGGTCTGTGGAAAGAGAATCCTATATTCGTCCAGGTGCTGGGTATGTGCCCGACGCTTGCCGTGACGACAAAGGCCCTTTTCGGGCTTTCGATGGGGCTTGCGACCACTTTTGTTGTTGTGTGCTCTAGCGTGGTAGTTTCGGCGATAAGAAGGTTCGTTCCCGAACAGGTCAGAATACCCATGTTCACTGTTGTTATCGCAACGTTCGTGACAGCTGCGGACTATTTTTTAAAAGCCAACTTTTTCCAGATAAGCAAAGCGTTGGGGCCGTATGTACCCCTAATAGTCGTTAACTGTGTTATTCTCGGCCGGGCGGAAGCTTTTGCGTCCAAGCATGGTGTTTTCAGATCTTTTCTGGATGCTGTTGGTATGGGGGTGGGGTTTACCGGCGCTCTTATAATACTTGGAGCTATCAGGGAAGTGCTGGGTGCGGGTACGATCTTTGGTCTGCCGATAATGTGGAAAGGATTCACTAACTGGGTAGTAATGGTCCTGCCGGCGGGAGCTTTCATAACGTTGGGGCTTCTAGTGGGCATTTTCAATATTATTGATAAGGGGATTAAAGGGAGACGGGCGAAATAGTCATGGAAGAACTTATCCTTATACTAATAGCGGCAAGCATCACGAATAATTTCGTGCTGACATACTTCCTGGGGATATGTCCCTTTATCGGTGTCTCTAACAAGATGGATAGCGCCGTGGGGCTCGGTATAGCGACCACTTTTGTCATGACGATGGCGGCTACCGTTACGTGGCTTATATACCATTATATTCTTGTTCCTTATAATCTTGTTTTTTTGCAGTATGTAACGTTCATAATCGTAATAGCGAGTTTTGTGCAGTTTGTTGAGATGTTCATCAAGAAAATGTCACCACAACTGTACAAGGCATTAGGTATATTCCTGCCGCTTATAACCACTAACTGTGCGATACTTGGTCTTACGCTCTTTATGGTGCTTAGGAACTATAAGTTCCTCGAAGCTATTGTTTTTGGTCTTGGTGCCGGTATTGGGTTCACGCTTGCGTTGGTACTTATGGCTGGCATACGTGAAGAGCTTGAGTTTTCGGATATACCTGAACCGCTTAAAGGCGCGGGCATAACGCTGATACTGGCTGGTATGATCGCTTTGGCATTTATGGGCTTTGGAGGGATAATCAGTGGATAATTTGATCGTAGCATCAATAGTAAGCATGGCGGGACTGGCGATAGCGTTCGCTTCGGTCCTTGCGTTTGCCGACAGGAAGCTGCGCGTCGAGGAAGATCCCAGGATCGCCGAGGCTTATAAATTCCTGCCTCACGTGAATTGCGGTGCGTGCGGGTACCTGAACTGCCACGATTTCGCCGAACATCTTATCACCGACGGCGAAGACCCCAATAAGTGCAAACCACTTGGAGAAGAAGCCAAGGAGAAGCTTTTAGAATATTTAGGCAAAGAAGGGGAAGATGAATATCCTAAGGTAGCTGTTGTTCACTGTGCCGCGGAATGGGACCACAAGAAACCCGATGCGGATTATAAAGGCGTTAAAACATGTATAGCCGCGAACCCTGCTTTTGGTGCGGGCATGGAATGCGAATATGGATGCATAGGGTTCGGGGATTGCACGCCGGTATGTCCGTTTGATGCTATCCACATGGAAAACGGGTTGCCTAAAGTGGACGTTGAGAAATGCACCGGATGCGGTAAATGTGTTGAAGCGTGTCCCCGGGACATTATCAGTCTGCAGGAGAAGAAATTCAAAAATTTATTTTATGTTGCGTGCAGCACGCATGATGGGGCGTTACGTGTAAGGCAGATCTGTTCAGTTGGTTGTATAGCATGCGGTATATGCCAGAAACTTTCGCCGGAAGGATACTTTGAGGTCGTCGATAGTCTTTCCTGTCCGAATTACGATAAACAAGGCAAGCAGGAAGAAGTGGAAAAACTGGTCCAAAAGTGTCCGACTAAGGTTATCAAAAAAACATAGGCTTAATATGAACATTGCAGTTTTTGTTTCAGGGAACGGAAGCAATCTTCAGGCTTTGATAGACGCGGAAGCCAGGGGGGAGCTTGCCACTGGCAAGATAACCCTTATTGTATGCGACCAGCCCGAAGCTTTCGCTTTAAAAAGGGCGGAGAAAGCTGAGATAAAGACTTTTGTGCTTGAAGCGGCCGGAGTCGCATCAAGAGAAGAATACGATAAAAAAGTCGCAAAAGAGCTGGAAAAAGAAAATATAGAGCTTATCGTACTTGCTGGTTTTATGCGCATCTTAAGTGGTGACTTTGTCGATAAGTATCAAGGCCGCATCATGAACATACACCCCGCGCTCCTGCCGTCATTCAAGGGCACTCACGGGATACGTGACGCGGTAGAGTATGGGGTGAAAGTTACCGGAGTCACGGTTCACTTCGTGGATCAGGGGCTTGATTCCGGACCGGTGATCCTGCAAAAGTGCGTGCCTATTGAAAAGGAAGATACGATGGATACTCTGGAAGAGAAGATCCATAGCGAAGAACATAAAATGTATCCTGAGGCTGTAAGGTTATTCACCGAGAACAGGCTTAGGATTAACGGAAGAAGAGTTGATATCCTGGACAAATAAAACAAGGAGAAAGATATGTCTACAAAGATCAAAGAAGTTAAAGCACGTGAAATAATGGATTCAAGAGGCAATCCTACGGTAGAAGTCGATGTATTGCTCGAAGATGGTTCTTTTGGCAGGGCGGCCGTTCCTAGCGGAGCATCGACCGGAGAGCACGAAGCTGTAGAGTTGCGTGACGGGGATAAAACCCGGTATATGGGCAAAGGCGTCACTAAAGCAGTTGATAACGTCAACGGCGAAATAGCTTCTAAAGTTACGGGTATGGATGCTACCGATCAAGAAGCAGTGGATAAAGCTCTTATCAAACTGGACGGTACGCCGAACAAGGGAAGATTGGGCGCAAACGCTATACTTGGAGTATCGTTAGCCACAGCTAAAGCAGCTGCTGCTTCAAAGGGCCTGCCGCTTTTTAAGTATATAGGTGGAGAAGATGCTAACATGCTGCCTATTCCCATGATGAACATAATCAACGGCGGTGAACACGCGGATAATAATGTGGACCTTCAGGAGTTCATGGCTATGCCTGTGGGGGCTTCTTCTTTTAAAGAGGCTTTGAGGATGGGTTCTGAAGTATTCCATCATCTCAAAAAGATACTGCATTCGATGGGGCTTGCAACTTCAGTGGGCGACGAAGGTGGTTTTGCGCCGAACCTTAAGTCTAACGAAGCGGCGGTTGAAGTGATAATAAGGGCCATCAAAGAAGCGGGATACGAACCGGGTAAAGATGTTTGTATCGCACTTGATCCTGCGTCCAGCGAATTTTTCAAGAACGGCACCTATGTCTTAAGCGACGAGACCGATCCAGAAAAGAATTCCGACCAGATGGTGGATTTTTATGCGGACTGGGTATCAAAATATCCGATAGTTTCCGTCGAGGATGGAATGGCTGAAGATGACTGGGGCGGCTGGAAAACATTGACGGACAAAATAGGCGACAAAATACAGCTTGTAGGTGACGATCTTTTCGTTACTAACACCGAGAGGTTGCAAAAAGGTATAGAAAAAGGCATAGCCAATTCTATACTTATCAAGGTGAACCAGATAGGTACGCTCACTGAGACACTGGCCGCAATAAAAATGGCGAAAGAGGCGGGTTACACAGCAGTAATATCGCACCGTTCAGGCGAGACCGAAGACACCACAATATCGCACCTTGCGGTAGCTACGGGAGTCGGTCAGATAAAGACCGGATCTACTTCGCGGACGGATCGCGTTTGTAAATACAATGAACTGCTGCGTATAGAAGAGATGCTTGGTGACAAAGCTGTCTACGGCAACACAATATGGAAAAAAAGAGGATAATATTTTTTATAGTGGTCGTTTTAACGGCACTAAGTATTCTCTTTTTGCCGGGGTTTTCCGAACTGCATAAACTGCGGGAGGATAACGACCAGCTTAAAAGGCGCATCGTTCTTTTGGAAGAGCATAACGATAACCTGAAAGAAGAGATGCTGAAGATGAAGCAGGACCCCGATTACGTGGAGAAAAAAGCACGCAAAAAATTGGGCATCGTGAAAAAGGGCGAGATAATATACAAAACCGATCAAGGCGGAGAATAATGCGTCTTCTTGACCAAAAATTCCGTAGCAATAAGTTAAAGTATATCGGCCAGGCGCTGCTTGGCGGTTTGGCTGTTGGCATAGCGCTTCAAACCTTTGATGTTGTCAATAAGCCGGTCATCATAGCTTCTTTTGGAGCCAGTGCGTTCATAGCGTTCACGATGCCAAATCAACCGATATCCCGCCCGAGATGTCTTATTGGCGGGTATGCGGTAGGATTGGTCGTGGGGGTTCTGATGAACACCCTTACGTTCTTGCCCGCTGAAGCATACATATTACAGAAAGAAATCGAGATCACAGGAGGAGCAATAGCTGTGGCTTTAGCGATGTTCTTGATGTCTATAACCAATACTGAGCATGCACCTGCTACTGGAGTAGCTTTGGGTCTTGTGATAAACGAATGGAGTCTTCTTACGCTGGGTCAGATAATGGCTGGAATAGTTGTTATCTCTGCGATACAGAGATTGCTCAGGCCTTGGATGATGGATCTCATCGAGTAGCGTGAGATCTGAGGAAATCGTTAACTTGCCTTAACCCGGTTAATCCCTGCACCGCGCCATGTCCCGAACATATCAGAGCTGAGACAGCTGATGCGAATTCCAGATTTCTCTTCATGTTTTTTAGAAATGCGTCTTTTCCGTCTGCCGAGTACCTGTAGATAAGTCCTGCAGTAAAACCGTCACCAGCACCGATAGTATCTTTTATGCGTACCTTGAAAGCAGGTTGTGTTATCTTTTTCTTTCCGTTCCAATAGAACGCGCCTTTTGTTCCTAGGGTAACGATTATATCTCCCTTAAGATGTTTCTTAATCTTTTCAAGCGCCTTATTAAGGGTTTTTGCTTGTGTGATGTGCAAAGCATCATCTTCGCTGAGTTTCACAAGGTCGACATACGCAAGTATCTTTTTTATCCTTTGCCGTGCTTTGGCTTTATTCGGTATTTTGCTCTCACGCCAGTTCGGATCATATGTAATAAAAACGTTTCTTTTTTTAGCCAGCCGCAACCGTTTCATTACCGATCGGAAAAACACATCGCTATACGAGAAGAAAGAACTAGCATGAAACACCACCGCGGATTTAAAGGGGGTTTCGCAAAGATGTTGAGCCTTGTCTTTATGGGGAACTTCTTTCCCGTAAAAGATGTAAGAAGAGTTGCCTTTGGAATCTATGCTTGCGAGCGCAAGAGGTGCGTTTATGTTCTTATCCTTTATGATATGGCGGGTATCTATGCCTTTATCCTTGAGTATGCTTATAAGAGACTGGCTAAGAGAATCGGTTCCCAGTCGAGACATTAGAGCAACAGGCAGGTCGAGTAGGGCAAGGATCATTGAAGTATTTGTAGCAGATCCTCCGGGATAGGCATGCAGGGTTAAGGGCTTACCCTTAGAGGACTTTTTTGCCACAAGGTCAAAAAGCGTCTCTCCGCAACATATGATTTTTTTAGGTATATTCTTGCCCATGCAATATTAATAATAACATACAACCCCCGTATCAACAACCCGGGACGTAAATATGTCTATATGGCCAAAAAGAGGGAAATGGCCCATACAAGCTTTTTATTGACATAACTGGCTTTTTCATGGTATAATCTGGCTTCCACTGTATATAAATGATAGGGGCTAAGTAGATAAATCAACATATAAGACTAAAGATAAATACTATATAGAAGTGGCGCGTAAATAATATAAAAGAATATGGGAAACTTATTTATCAAGCACAAAACATGGGTCAGGATAGTGGCAATAGGCGTAGTGTGCCTATTTCTTCTCAATGATTTTGCGTTCGCTGTTGAGGATGTGGCACTGAGGAAAAATGCGTATACCCTTTCTCCGGTTTCCCGCATAAGGCCGATTATCACAATTGAGGATAATGACGGTGAGCTTACCATAGTCGAGGATGAACAGGAAAGATCCAGACTGATCGAAGGTTTTCAGGAAGACGCCGGTTTCATATACCTGAACACTCTCATAGCCCAGGTGCTTCAAAAGTTCGGCTCTAGGATAAGCGCCGAAGGGTTGAAAGAACTTATCTCCAAACATCTTTCCCACGTAGATTTCACTAATTTTAAATGGCAAGAGATTTACAAAGAAGGAGACGTCTTCTGCCTTCCATATGCTAGAAAAGATGATGGCCGTACACAGATATTAAAATTCTACCTTCCGAAAGACAAAGAAGTACAGTTTCCCCACGAGGTTGCTTTAAAGTTTGATGACGGTTCAACTGCCATATTAGAAGACCCGATGGCCGAGCTTCCGGAGCATCTTAAGAAAATCCGTGAGACCGCTGCCAGTATCGCAGGGCAAGGAATATTGTCTGGGATGGAGCTAGCGGAAAGAGGGATTAAGGGGAGCGCCTCAGCGGACGTAAAGGATCTTTCAAAAGACGGCAGGCTTTCATGCAATATGATCTTGGTGGAGAAGTCTGAGAGGGACAGGGAAGCTTTAGACAGAACACTTTATGATAAATACCAGGGAAGTTTTCAGGTAGTTGCCGAAAGAAGAGAAGACGTAGAAGACAGAATCTTGCGTTGGCCGCAGAAAGAACTTGAAAGAATTCTTGGAGAAAGAGCTTCTCATAATTTTATCGTAATAATCGATCCGGCAAAACTTCATCCTGTCAGCAGAGAAGATGTTAAGAGAGTGCCCCAGGGTGCCTATCGTTCATATATTGAGATGCGTTTCAGTTACGGGATAAGACCTGAAGCTTTCAAAGCCGTGCTAATACCTAAAGAACTTGTTCCCATTATAGGGAATGTCTTTCCGCCACATGTAAAGATCATTGAAGTAAACGGCACAAGGCAAAAAGAGTTGGAAGTGCTGAGGCAGGAACCGATGATGGTAGGAGAGCGTCGTATAGGGGAAGAATCTAGAACGCGTATGGTTAACATGGAATTGCCGGACTATGAAACTGCCCTTAGCGATTATTTAAGAGGCATGTCTAGAGGAGATAAACTCCTGACCCATATCGTAAGGCTTACTGCTCCGTCTGATGTCGAGCCTGAAAAATCCGAAAACGAAAAGAAACATATACAAGGAGATAGTTCTGGGGATGATGGGAATCCTTCAGCTAAAGGTTCGGGTGGCCCCGTAACGTTAATGAGTGTAGCCTTACCTGCCCTTGCTACAGCATTTTTAAACACAGGCGAAGCGATAGATCCACTGATACCTGTGCTTTTTGGGATTGTTGCATTAGTCGCGATACCTATAGCGCTTTATCATGCATACAGATTTTGTATCGGGATAATGACAGTGGCCTTAGGGGTCAGAGAAAGAATAGCGACTGAGTTTGTTTTGGGAGGCGGCCTTATCGCTGCCGGGATCCATTTGGGGTTCGGTCAAGTTGTACCGTCTTTTACGGAATATATAGCATCACCACTTTTATGTAGTGCCGGGGCGTGCCTCATAACTTTTGGTGCGTACGAACTCGTAAAAGGTCTCATCATAAAATGGTCAAAAAAACAGGAAGACACACCGAACTTGGGTTCAGTCAACTCTTATGATCTAGCGTCTCACGAACTTCTTCGGGAGCATCTTAGGTATGCGGGGCAGTTACAGGCATGGGGACAGGAAGTAGAAGGTACAGACTTTTCGCAATATTATCACGACAGGCTAACTGAAGCCGGGATAACTCTACCAGATGATCTTAATCTGATCGTAATAAAACATAATCATGGGCCCCAAGGATCGCTAGAACAGAAATTTCTTTATTTTGAGCCTATGGCTGAAAAATGGATATTCTCTCATTCTGGAACGCGCAAAGGAACCGGTAAATTCGTATATCTTACTGAGGAATCTTTATATCTTCTTACGCATAACGTAAGCAGACATCCTGATTGCAAAAAGTTTCTTGAAGAACTTTTAATGGAAGAATACGAACACGCTACCCTTAAGCTGGAAGGCCGCTGGGCACAGGATTCACATAAGCTTGGCGATTCGCATCTTAAGGAATATGTGGAAAAAAACTTTAAGCTAAGACAACTCAGGTTAGCGGAACCCGTAGCGACAGCTATAGCCGATAACTGGACAATATCCGGAAGCATAATAGAACTATTTATTGATTTTCACCTTAAGGAAAAAGTTCCGCTAGATATTGAAGCGAGGTTTCATAGAGAAGCAACTGAAGCAACAGACCTGGGGGGAATAGCCCGCATAATGGCTAGCAGCGCCAAGAGTCCGGACCACGCGAGAGAAAGAGTGCTTGAAGATGTACAAGTGATGGTTAGGTATAACTTGGCACAGGCGCGCAAGACAATAGATTTTATGGACGAAATGGCGGCAAAAGTTTCGCCTGAAATAAGAGAAGGACAAGAGTTTAAGAATCTCGTTGCTTTCTTTGTGGAGAATTTGAGTGACGCAGAGCTATACAAGGAAATCATAGACGATGAGCACATTCAATATGACGAGATAAATATAGGTTATCTGGCAAGGGATACGATCAGGTTCCTTAAGTCCCTGAAACAGTTCGAGCACACCGATATTGTTTTTAAGAATGATACGCCGGAGACGACCATTTTGGGTGAGCCATATCTTATACGCTGGGAATTTATCGGTGCAGTGTTGAGGGAGGTTGATAATCTGCCAAGAGGAAGCGGCAAGATAGAAATCGGATATCGGCAAGATTCATCAAGGATAGGGATCGAATTCATAGCGGAAAACCCGGCAGAACGCGCGAGGTGGATCGAAAGCGTAAAAGATAAATGCGCTGATCTGAACGGTGCTTTTTATCGCGAGCTTAGGAAAGAATATAGAAGGGATGCGGGATCATGTTTTGATGCTTCTTACGTTCTTTCCCGAGTGCTGGCGGAACATCTTGGTCTTCCGATCGATGGTGATTCTCCCGATAGGATAGAGATAGAGGTGGGAGAGTACCCGTCTACGAGGCTTCTTAAGCCTTCTATTCACGCTTGGGTAATTGTGTACAGAAAAGGGGAGAGAACTCTTCTTATCGACCCGACCAGAGGGCAGTATGACAAGGGACAGTATAACAAAATATTTGTTGGAGAGTATGCGAAGGCGATGGAAGAGCTGGAGCTAATAGGTCCGGATGAGCTGAGAGGAAAAGATGACTATAGGGATATAAACGATATCTTATTCAGCCATACGAGCAAGGAACCCCTGGACCTGATGTCAAGCCGCGTGTTGGAGAATATGGAGCTAGTCAGCATACTCAGAAACAGGTTGGATCTCAGTATAGGAAACGCAAGTCTTGGTCTGACCGAGCGGTTTGATTTTCTGGTGGGTGCTAATAAAGAGAAAATAATCAAGGAAACTGCTTTTACTGTTGCGGAGATTAAAAGAAGTACAGGCAAAAATACTAGAATGGGAGTACGCGTGGGCTACAAGGATGAAAGCACGGGTACGCAGTTTGACCTTGTCCTGGATATTGCTTATTACGGGGACGTCGAAAAAGTCGAAATAGTCATAAAAGTGTCAACCTCAGATATCTCAAAAGTGTTCCTCCTCCCGGAGCCCAATACTGTTGATATGGTCTTTCTTGGCGGAGGTAAAGCTTCGCTAAAACCAGCAGCGAAAGAGGCACATCCCGTTAGGCGAGGGGGAGAAAAAAACATACGAACTGACGAAGAAGCCAATGAGATCATACCAGGAATTTTCAAAGCGCTAGGTATTGAATCGGAAAAACTGGAATGGCGCGAAGAGGATGGGTTGGTAGTAGCCGACATGCCGGTAGAGATGCTTAAAGAGCAGGAGGTAAAATTAGCGTTTGATCTTCCCGAGAAGGCACCTGTTGCAGGAGAGCTATTGATAGCGTGTCACGGAAGCTCACCGATGTTTTTATGCTTAAGAGGTAAAAAGCAGCTCGTGAAGATCATCAATTTAATGCCCTATTACGAGGATCTTCCCGAAGAAACCGCATTACGCATTATGGGCAGACTGGACGCTAAATTCCCAATAATGGAATTCGTGGGACACTCGCCATATTCATATGCGGTATTCAATGAGTGGGGAGGGTTGATCGAAATAACATCCGGATATCCGAACACAAAAAAATACCGTATTCCGATACATGTTACGCGCATACCCATACTCCCAGGGGTGTACGGAGGATCCCACTCATCGAGCGAGATAAGTGCCCGCGCTACAGTCGAATATGCTAAACCAGGCATGAAAGTGCTTGTTGTCGGAACCGGCAAAGGTCTTGAGGCTCGAATAGCGGCGCTGCGGGGTGCTACTGTAGATGCCGTGGACATAAGAGAACTTGCAGTCGCGAACACTAAAATAACCTGTTATCAAGCGGGCGTGTCGGATAAAGTGAACGCATTCTGCAACGATCTTTTTAACGGGCTCGGGAAATATGATCTTATTATCTTTAACATGCCGCATGCCTCCGATGAACCGCTGGTTCACGATCTAGTTACAAGTAAAGACCGTAATACCAGTGATTTCGGAGGAGCATTGCTTGACAGGGTAGCCGATGAGATAGCAAAACACATGGCGCTGGGAGGTAAAGCCGTTCTTATCAATAGTGAATCTTTTATTACGGAAAAGAAACTGAAAGAAAGAACAGGGTTTAGCGTTAGATCGGACTTCTTTGATGTTGCCGGAGGATCAAAAGCGTACATTATAGAGAGGCCCGATTCAGATAGGGAAAAATCTGCCGGGATTTTACGTCTTCCTTCGCCGCGCGGGCATGTTCCCGATATACAGGGAAACATTGAAAGGGCTAAAAGGAATATGTGCCAGCCTTTAGAGCAGGACAATTCTACTATAGTTAGTGAAAAAGATATCGACTGGACGGCGATAAACGCGTACATGCGCCAGAAGAAACTGAAGGTATACCCCAAAAAAGACAGGCCTGTCGTACATGTAGTGGACATACAAGGCGAGAACGGAAAAGACCTTTTCGGGTTTCCGCTTGTACCGGGCCATGAGGAGTTTGAGGGAATTGTACCGGTCATATCGTACAGGTCCTTAAAGGACGACCGGTTGCACGTGTTCATGACAGCCGGCCTTTATGACGACTATCTTGAAGTATCCCACATGAGAGCGACTAGAAGCGCGAAAACGCTTCGTATTGTCCGGCTCGCCGAAATACTTGATCACGAGATCTTTGAACATTCCGAGGAAGCTCTTGCTGAGCCCGAAGAAGAAAGGCACCATCTTGCTGCGCTCCGCGCCGGGCATTTTATCCCGCGTGGCCAGAAAATAAGCGCGTTCCACAAATGGGTCTTGGACAATATGGCGCTTACAGAAAACGGACGCGAACATATAATGCTTATGCTTGACGAAGAGAGGCCAGAGCCGGAGAGGTCCAGCCAGCGTAAATACGAAAGGAATTTTTATAATTACGCCAAGAGCGTGTTACCAAGGGAAAAATATTCAGGCAAAGTGCAGCGTGCCGCTCATCATCTTTTGAGAGTATACGGGCACGGAGATGTACACGCTTTTGAAGAATTGTGCGTAAAAGTCGGAGTAGACCCCAAAGCGCTTAGTAAAGCGATCGAGCAAGAGGAGAAAAAACACGTGTTGAACGCCGTTGAAGGGTTTAAGCCGGATATAGTTATTACGGAGACGAGTGAGACGAATGTGGAGATAGATAACACAAAAGCCATTGTAAGAAAGCTGCTCAAGAACCAATACGCTGATTTTGTATGGAACGCGCTGATGAAAGCCAAACACGGGCCGGAATGTATGACGGTGCTGTTGGAGGTACTTGCTAAACACGGTAAAGATGTCTTCTGCAGCGAGAAGATGGAGCCTGTTATAGAGTATGCGTTCAGGGAACTAAAACGGTACGATAAAGAGAAATACGAGAGAGTAAGCGATAAGGCCGGTACAGTACTTGAGGTAGTTTCAGATTATATGGATCAGCTGGCGATACTTGCCAGTTATCTTCTTGCCCAGGAAAGGTTGGGAGGGCTTATAGCGGACTTTACGATAATCGACGGCCAGATATACCAAGAAAAGGTGACCCCTCTTACAGTTTATCTTCAGCAGCTTATTAGCGGAACGGGCCCCTTCGAAGACCTTAAAGATAAATCTTACGAGAACAAAGTAAGGATAGGGTGGGACGTTCTGGAAAAATATATCGAATGTATTCAAGAGATAGCTAAAAGGGGAGCAGTAATATGTAACGTTAAGTTAACTAATTTTGGTATAAGAGAGAACGGTGAAGTGGTTCTTTTTGACCTGGGAAGGTCGTCTTTGGGGTGGCATGACAGAGGAGAGATAAACCAGGAGTTCGCGCTTACCCTGCTTGGTACGAAAATAGCAATGGATGCCAGGCGACTTGAGAACTTGAATGCCGAAGGTGTTTTTGAAGAAACGGGCATACGTCATGATTTTGGAGATGATGAGCAAGCCCAAAAACTTCAAACGGAACTAGCGCGGATATGGACAGAACTAATCTCCGCAAGACCCATTGCGGAGGGTGACGAGGAGGCCGTGAAGATACTGGATGGCAGGGAGTTTGTTGAGAGGGTCAAGACCATTCTCCCAAAAACACCGGAAGAAGCTGAACCCGAATACAGGAGGATAACGTTCATCCCAAACGAAATAGCGGGGGAAGAGATCTTACAGGTAATAATGAAGGAGATAGATGACAGTAAAACAGAAACAACGTCCTCGCTTCCACAAGGATCCATACATGGCGTTTTCACATATCTATGTGAAAATAATGTTATAAATCCTGAAACTAGTTTACCGGGCGATCTGATAGCTAATGGTCTTGACCGCCAGTTTGGAACGATAAAGTATGACCTGAGAGCTTTATTTTACCATTTGCATCTTATTGAAAAAGCGGATGTCAAGGAGACCGGCAAGAGCGCCAGATACTACGTACCGGAAAGGGTAAAGAAGAAAGCCGCCAGGATATTACCTGTTCTTACCCGTTTTGTTGGAGAAGACCGTGTGCCCAAAGTAACACTTCTTGATAAAGTTTACGAAGAAGAGATAGCCCCCATTCTGCAAGCCCTGCCCCAAACAAGATGCAGACCCAAGCCCATTGAAGGAAAAGCGCCGATAATCCTTATCCTGGGATGGCCCGGATCAGGTAAGACTACCCTTGGAAGATCTTTGAGCCAGGAGCTGGGAGTGCCTCATATCTCAATAGGTACATTGATAGCGCAAGAAAGGGAACGCAACCCTGATTTTGATCCGGCGCTTCTTAACAGTAACGACTACGTCTATGGTGAGCTTCTTGAGAATGCGCTTGGGGAGTGCGATCTTACAGGAGGTGTTATTATTGACAATTCTCCACGTACACCTGATGCGATAAACGCATTAAAAGAAATACTCGAAGCCAAAGGTCTCAAGCTCGGGGCGATAATAGAGCTTACTATTAGCAGGAGAACTGCCGGTTCACGTATGGTAAAAAGGTCCAGAGAAGAGGGAAGAAACTGGGACAGGAGCAGGAAAGTAAGGCGCAAAAAAATGGACATGTACCGGAAGATGGCGATGCCGCAGCTTGATCAGTGGCGCAAGAAAGGACTTGTATGTTCGCTGGACGCGGAAGTGGAACCGTGGATCCTGGAAGCCAGAGCGCTTGGAAGGTTGAATGAGAAAGGCGTGGTTTCGCTGCATCCGCAAAGTGACGAACAGACACATAAGCCACTCACTCCGATTAAAGAAGAGGGCTCCATAGAGTTAGCTGGCAAGAAATTCCGTTTAGCGACTATAGCAATAAGTGATACCTATAAATCACTTGAAGTGTTTGATGAAGAGACCGGCAAGCGTGTGGGTTTCTTTTACGCTATGGTGGGAGACGAAACTAGTCCTCATTGTGCTGATGTTTGCGGAATAAGGGGAATACACCTCAAGCCCCAATACAGGGGGCTAGGATTATCAGCGAAGATGATGGAAATATTTTTCCAGAAGTTTAGAGAAGTTAATCTGCTTCTTGATGAGATAATGAACCCCATGCTAATTCACATGGCAAAAGAACATTTTGGGTTTTTGCCTGTTAACCCGGTCCCGGAGAACAGGGTGTACATAAACCTTAAGCAGGGAAGATCCAGCAAGCCAAAGATATGGATACCTGAAGATTTTCTGAGGCGTTCATACAGTATGGGTCCACCGGAAACTATGCGCAAAGAGTTCGAAGTGCTTCAGGAAGAGCCGGACAATCTAGACGATTTTGAAAAGGTATATTTCCGTACTGCGTACAAACGGGTTTACCATCCAGGACTTAGGCTGGAAGGTGTAGATGCTGTTATTACTGATTTTGATGGCGTGGATAGAGACCACAGCATGGATGTCGTGAGCGAAGAAACCATTGCGGCAAAGAGAGGACTATCAAGAAGAGGTGTTCATAACATAACGATTACAGGACTCGAACAGGGCAAGCTTTTCAGGCGTTTCGGCGGGGCAAAAAGAGCCGGGAAGATAAGTACCCGAGATGATTATATCGCTCTTAGCTGTTCCGGGGCTGTTGCTAACCAGGTAACAAAAGATGGCCAGATAAAACCGCTTGCAGGGTTTAAGGGTGTTTCGTTGGGAGACAGAAAGACAAAACAGGATATTGCAAGGATAGCTAGAAAGGCTTTACTTATAGCTTGCCGAGAAGCGGGCATACCACAGGAAGCTGCCGATAATGTCGAAGAATCGATCAGGGAAGAGCAGGTATCTCTTATTGCGAGGGGCGATGAAAGAATTAGTGCGATACGTTACAGAGTAGCGGAGATTATCCGTAAAGAGCTAAAAAAACAAGGCTTTCCAAAGAATATTGAAGTTTCAGCTTCATTCGTGGCAGTGGACATTACCAGTACGTCCAAGGGCAAGGCCGCGATCCAGATGATTAAGCTTTTGAAGCTTACGAAAGTAGTACTAATAGGTGATTCCGTTGGTACTGAAGAGAAGCCCGGCAATGATAGGAGCTTACTTGTTTTGACTAAAAAAGATATCCGGGCCGCCGGGATAGACTGGGAAGTTGAGCTCATACCTGTTTATGTAGGACGAGAGGAGAATTATACTCTTCCGGAGAACGTTATTATCTCTCCTCAGGGCGAAAGAGAAATCGATCCTGCACTCAACCTGTACAACGCTGTTATAAGGGCACAGGACGAGGTAGCGCTACGCGAACTAGCAAAAGAAAAGACCATGAGAGTATGGGGATCGCTTGATAAGAAGAGATTGACCAAATGGTTACAGGAATGGAAGAAGATATATAAGATCCAAGGTAAGATAGATATAAAACGCCTTTTCAAGGACAGGGTCGGCAGGACACTGTCTTTCAGTATCGGTGAGCACAATTGTACGGTTACGTTCGATGTAACAAAAAGCATGAATACCGGCAAAGTGCGGCTGACGATAATGGGCATGCATCTTGACGGAAAACTCAGGGAAAAGCGGCTTATGTCCATGTTGACCCTGTATCTTATTCAGCCTTATAAGTGCGATGAAGTTTATCACGACAGGATGAACGAGAAATTCGGAGAAAAATTCTTCAAAGGCTTGAAAAAGCTTGGTATTTACAGCGATATTACATATTCTGAAAAACAGAAAGGTAAATACAGGAACGGGCTGGGGATAATAGATAAAAAGCGCGTCAAAGAAATCACACATAACACAGAAGCTCTTAAGAAGTTTATCTCAAAAGACGAGGATAGCCGAGGCAAGGAAGGTTTATCTAATGAGGTAAAGGGCAGTCAGGAGGCAGCTGGCAGATTCGTTGACGAGATAATTATAAGAGCTTTTGAAGCGCAAAAAGAAGGGCAGGATATTATTATTGGTGTAGATACCAGCTGGATACCTGATATGCAGGGAGTGCAGCTAGTGTTAAATGAACTATCCCGCATTTCAAGACGTAAAGGGTTTAAGAATATCCATTTTATAAGAGGCAGGGGAGCCGAACTGGCGGAGCTTATTTCAAAAAGAGTAGAGAAGACAGGAACCGCACTTTCAAACGTTATAGTGCTTGCTGAAGAACATGTTTTGCAGGCGGATCAGTTTAATGGTCTGAGAAGTACTGAAGATGAAGAAAAAGCTTTTCTGGTGGGGGTTGATCCAAAGCATCTTACCGACAAAAGTTATACTAGAATACTTGAGATGCTGACCTTGGCGGTTAAGCTCGCTTTCAGCGAGCAGGAAAAAGCTGAAATTTTTGGAGTATCGGCTACCCGTATTGGTCCAAGAACGTGGATATTTATTCCCGAGGCGTGTCCGATGGACTTTGAGGAAAGAAAAGCTATTTATAAAGCCCAGATGCAGGCGCTAATCGCAGCC
Source organism: Candidatus Omnitrophota bacterium (assembly GCA_049642065.1). Lineage (GTDB taxonomy): Bacteria > Omnitrophota > Gorgyraeia > Tantalellales > Tantalellaceae > WJMH01. The sequence continues at coordinate 16,641 of JBAROK010000026.1, forward strand.
TAATTTCGATCCAGAACATGCAACAATTGACAAAAAGCCCGGGTAATTTAATAACCGGGCTTTTTATATATTTGGTTGCGGGGGACGGAATCGAACCGCCGACCTTGAGGTTATGAGCCTCACGAGCTACCCCTGCTCCACCCCGCGTCAATAACTATTTAGAGTGAGTGATTATAGCAAATAAAACTAACACAGGCAAGGAGTTTTTGACAAAAACACAAGAGCCTATCGGTACAGCGGTTTAATACCTATATATTGTGTAGTTACCCCATAATAATTGACAGTAAGTATTATATATGTTATAAAAAATATCTCTGATTCAAGTAATCACTAATTTTCCCTAAAATCAGGAGAGAAAATATGATAGAAAGATACTCACGCCCGGAAATGGCCAGAATATGGACGGATGAAAATAAGTTTCGCAAAATGCTCGAGGTAGAGATACTTGCCTGTGAAGCTTTCGCGAAATTAGGTGAAATTCCCAAAGATGCGGTCAAAGTCATCAGGAAAAAAGCCGATATTGACGTTCAGCGGATAAAAGAGATAGAAGAAGTTACCAATCACGACGTGGTCGCGTTCATAAAGAACGTATCTGAGAACGTGGGTGAGGAAGCTAAATATTTTCACTACGGGCTCACTTCCAGCGATATACTTGATACGGCTCTTTCGGTGATGATGGTGGAAGCTATAGATATTATCGAAAAAAGCCTTGCTGAATTCGTCGAAGTGCTCAAAAAGAAAGCTCTCGAGTATAAGAAGACACCGATGATGGGTCGTTCCCACGGTGTGCACGCAGAACCGATATCATTCGGGTTGAAACTGGCGGTTTATTACAAAGAGATGCAGAGGAACCTTGAACGGGTTCGGGATGCAAGAGAGACCATCGCTGTAGGTCAAATGTCCGGTTCTGTAGGAACTTTCGCGAATGTTGACCCTTATGTGGAAGAGTATGTCTGTAAGAAACTGGGGCTTAAACCCGCGGGTGTTTCCAGTCAGATCATCCAGCGTGATCGTCACGCATATTACCTGAACGTACTAGCTATTGTAGGAGCGTCATTGGAAAAGATAGCTCTTGAAATAAGGGGTCTTCAGAAAACAGAAATAGGCGAGGTACAAGAATACTTTGCTAAGGGCCAAACCGGTTCATCAAGCATGCCCCATAAAAAGAACCCTATCATATGCGAACGTATAGTCGGTATGGCAAGGCTTTTGAGGGGGAATGCGACAGCGGCACTTGAGAATGTGGCTCTCTGGCATGAGCGCGATATCTCACATTCTTCGGTGGAACGTGTGATAATACCGGATTCCACGATACTCTTGGATTATATGCTCGCAAAAGCCAAACCTCTCATTGAGAAACTGGTAGTTAACGAGGAAAAGATGCTGGAGAATATTGGTGCTACCAAAGGGCTGGTCCATTCTCAGCACATCATGCTCGAGCTTATCAAACGAGGTGCTACTCGCATGAAAGCTTACGAGATAGTCCAGAAAGCGGCCCTTGAAGCTTACAACAGCGGGAAGGATTTCCAAAGCCTCATGCTTGAGGATGCTAGGATGAACGAGTACATGTCGCGGGAAGAAATAGAAAACTGTTTCGACTTAGAGTATCATCTTCGTCAGATCGATAAAATTTTCAAGAACATAGGTCTGTAAACTTATGGCAAAACGAAAAGTCACTTATAAGCAAGCTGGTGTTGACATTGACCGGGCCAACCGTCTTGTAGGCACCATAAAAAACCTTGTCAAATCAACGAATGTTCCGGGATGTGTGGGTGCTATCGGTGGGTTTGGTGGGCTGTTTGACACCTCGAAGTCTGGAATAAAAGATCCGCTGTTAGTATCCTCAACGGACGGGGTGGGCACGAAACTTAAAGTAGCCCAAGTCTCCGGCGTACATGACACTATCGGGATTGATCTAGTAGCTATGTGCGTGAACGATATAATTTGTCTTGGCGCAAAACCTCTATTCTTCCTTGACTATTTTTCTACAGGTAAGCTGGAAGACGAGCAGCTTACTGCGATTATAAAAGGCGTGGTCAAAGGATGTCGAGATGCCGGGTGTGCTCTTTTAGGAGGCGAGACGGCCGAGATGCCGGGAGTTTATCCAAAAGGCGAGTACGACCTTGCCGGGTTCTGTGTAGGGGCAGTTGACAGGAAAAAAGTAATAGATGGAAGGCGCATCAAAGCCGGTGACGTTATACTCGGGGTAGCTTCAAGCGGCCTACATTCGAACGGATATTCACTTGCTAGAAAGGTTTTCACTAAAAGACAGCTTAAAAAGCATTACAAGATGCTTCTCAAACCCACAACCATTTACGTTAAACCCATTCTAGAGGTCTGTAAAAAAACGAAGGTAAAAGGCATAGTCAATATTACGGGTGGCGGGTTTTACGATAATATACCGAGAGTGTTACCTGCTGGAGTAAAAGCAGTCATAGAAAAGGGAAGCTGGAAAGCTCCCAAGGTATACGATCTTATCAGGGAAATCGCCAATATAAGAGAAAAAGAGCTTTACAGGACTTTTAATATGGGAATAGGCATGACGCTGATGCTTTCCGAGGCGGAGGCGCAAAAAGCTATAAAGATCCTGAAAAAACATAAACTAAAAAGCTGGATCATAGGTGACGTCATTAAAGGCAAAGGGGACGTAGAAATAATTTAAGTGGTGGAGGATAAATTCGATGAATGTACTAGTTATCGGTTCAGGTGGAAGGGAGCATGCTCTTTGTTGGAAGTTGAAGCAAAGCCCGCTAGTGAACGACTTGTATTGTGCGCCTGGTAACGGAGGCACGGCACTGGATGCGGTTAACGTTGATGTTAACGTTTTCGAGCACCAAGAGGTTATAGAGTTCTGCAAGGAAAAGAACATAGACCTGGTCGTTGTAGGTCCGGAAGCGCCTTTGGCGGTAGGGATAACTGACGACTTGGAAAAAGAAGGTATAAATGTTTTCGGACCTTCTTATGCAGCCGCAAGAATGGAGTCCAGCAAGATATTCTCCAAGGAGCTTATGGGCCGGTATAACATACCCACAGCTGCTTTTCGCATATTCGATGATTTTGATAAGGCCGAAGAGTATATAAGGTCAAAAGGCGCTCCGATAGTGGTCAAGGCATACGGTCTTGCTGCCGGCAAGGGTGTTGTAGTGACCGATAACGTCGAAGAGGCGGTTGCCGCAGCTAAAGATATGCTTGTTGAGAAAAAATTTGATGCAGCTGGCAGCAAGATCATAGTAGAAGAATGCCTTTTTGGTGAAGAAGCTTCCATATTGGTTTTAACTGATGGAGAGAATATAATACCTCTTGCGACCAGTCAGGACCATAAGCGCGCTTATGACGGGGATAGTGGGCCCAATACCGGTGGCATGGGCGCGTATTCGCCGGCACCTGTTATAGACGATGCGCTTTTTGAAAAGATCATAGAGACGATCATACGGCCTACCATAGAAGCTTTAGGCAAAGAAGACATCGTTTACAAAGGGGTGCTTTATGCCGGTCTTATGATGACCGAAGATGGTCCGAAAGTGCTCGAGTATAATGTCCGTTTTGGTGACCCGGAAACGCAGGTCATACTTCCGCGCATGAGATCAGATCTTGCAGATTTGTTAATGGCGACCGCAAAAGGCGAACTTTCGGGGAAGACGGCTGAATGGGACCAGGACGAATGTGTTTGTGTGGTACTCGCTGCAGGTGGATATCCGGCAAGCTACGAAAAAGGGAAAAAGATAACGGGGCTTGAGGAGGCGGCAGAAGAAGGTGCAGTGGTCTTTCATGCAGGCACCCGCGCGGAAGGCGATGATATAGTTACTTCGGGCGGCAGGGTGCTTAACGTGACAGGCAAAGGCCATGGCATAAAAGAAGCAGTAGCCAACACGTATAAGGCCGCAGGAAAAATACATTTTGACGGTATGCATTACCGTAAAGATATCGGATATAAAGCTATCGCGCGCGTAAACGCATAACTTGTAAAAGAGAGGAAATACATGAAAAAGAAACCGTTGGTAAGCATAATAATGGGAAGCGATTCGGATCTTCCCGTAATGAGCGAAGCGTCAGCAGTTCTTAAAAAGTTCGGTATAGCCCATGAAGTGAAGATACTTTCGGCGCATCGTTCACCTGACAAGACTTCCAGTTTTGCGAAGTCCGCAAGGAAAAGAGGCGTAAAAGTTATCATCGCAGGAGCCGGCGGAGCAGCTCATCTGGCGGGTGTTGTAGCAGCCCACACTACGCTTCCTGTTATCGGTGTTCCCATGGAGAGCAAGCTTGATGGTTTGGACTCACTTCTTTCTACGGTACAGATGCCTTCGGGTGTGCCCGTTGCTACTGTTTCGATCGGTAAAGCCGGAGCCGTCAACGCGGGGATACTTGCAGCAGAGATCATAGGCGTAAACAGCAGCGCCATAAACAAAAAAATACAACAGCACAAAAAGGAACTTGTGCGCAAGATAGACGCAAAGAACCGCAAAATAAAAGGATGATGGAAGACGTGCAGAAAATACTTTTTGTGTGCACTGGCAACAGCTGTCGAAGTATAATGGCTGAAGCCTATATGAAAAAACGCGCACAGGAAGAAAGTTTATCCCTCGAAGTGAAATCCGCGGGGACGCTTGGTATTAACGACATGCCGCCTACGCAACAGGCCCTTAAAGTTCTTGCTGATGAAGGTATCGATACAGAAGGATATCAATCGAAAGCTCTTTCGAAAGAGCTGATAGACTGGGCGGATCTTATACTGGTCATGGAACCCTTACATAAGAGCAGGATACTGGAAGACGTGCCGGAAGCTGAAGGCAAAGTACGATATCTCGCGGAATTCAATCCCGAAAAGAACGACGTTATGATCCCAGATCCCATAGGAAGACCCGTAGCGTTCTATAAGACATCTTTCGGGCTTATACGTTACTCGATAGAGGAGCTGATAAAATGGCTAAAAAAATAGTTATCGGCGCGGATCACGGCGGATTTGCGCTAAAGAAAAAAATAATAGAACAGCTTAAAAAAGCGCGTTACCATGTCGACGATGTGGGAGCGCATGCCGCTGAGGCCAGCGACTATCCGGGATATGGGTTCAGTGTTGCTAGCAAAGTTTCTCAGAAGAAAGCGTTCAGGGGTATAGTCATATGCAAGTCCGGGATAGGCATGTCCATAATAGCCAATAAGATGCCGGGAGTAAGAGCTGCTCTTTGCGGTTCCGTGCAGGACGCGGTATCGTCACGAAAACATAACGATGCGAACGTACTGGTTCTCTCAGCGACGAAGGCCGGCCCTAAAAAATCCGAAGAGATAATTAAAGCATGGCTAAAGACAAAAGCTCTTAAAGGCAGGCACGCAAGACGTGTTAACCAGATTAAAAAGCTCGAAAAGAAAGTGTTCAAAAAAATAAAATAGAAGCACGAAAGGAAACATGAAATGAGATTCCTGAAAAAATCCGATCCTGTGATATTTAAATCTGTTTTGGGCGAGACAAAAAGGCAGAGCGACGGTATTGAGCTTATCGCCAGCGAGAATTTTGCCAGCCGCGCTGTGATGGATGCGGTATCTTGCTCTATGACCAACAAGTATGCCGAAGGGTATCCGCACGCCCGTTACTATGGAGGATGCGAGTTTGTTGACCAGGTCGAAGATATAGCGATAGAGAGGGCAAAAGAACTGTTCGGTGCCGAACACGTGAATGTGCAGCCTCATTCTGGCTCGCAGGCTAACATGGCGGTCTACTTCGCCATGGTGGATATCGGAGATACGGTAATGGCTATGGACTTGGCGTGTGGCGGGCACTTAACACACGGACATTTCAAGAACTTTTCCGGGAAATACTATAACATGGCCTTTTACGGAGTTAACAAAAACACTGAAAAATTAGATTACAATGAGATACAAAAGCAGGCTAAAAAACACAAACCCAAAATGATCATCGCGGGAGCTTCAGCGTATCCGCGCACGATAGATTTCAACAAGTTCAGGCAGATCTGTGATGAGGTCGGGGCCATACTTATGGTTGATATGGCGCATATAGCCGGACTTGTTGCGGCAGGAGTCCATCCCAGTCCGGTTCCCGTATCGGAGTTTGTTACCACAACAACGCATAAGACTTTGAGGGGACCGCGTTCCGGCATGATATTGTGTAAGAAAGAATACGCGAAAAAAATAAATTCCGAAATATTCCCCGGGATACAGGGTGGGCCGCTTATGCACGTTATAGCCGGTAAAGCGGTGGCTTTTAAGGAAGCGCTTCAGCCGGGGTTTAAAACGTATCAGGAAAACGTCGTAAAGAATGCCGCAAAACTGGCGGAAGAACTTCTTTCCAGGGGGTACCGGTTGGTGTCGGGCGGTACGGATAACCATCTTATGCTGGTTGACCTTTCAGATAAGGGGATTACGGGCAAAGAAGCTGAAACCTGCCTGGATAAAGCAGGGATAACCGTTAACAAGAACCTTATTCCTTTTGACGAAAAGAGTCCTTTTGTGACCAGCGGTATTCGTATCGGCACTCCCGCGGCTACGACAAGAGGCGTTAACGAAAAAGGCATGGTGAGAGTGGCCGAGTTTATGGATGCTGCGATCAAAGCCCGTGATGACGAGAAACAGCTCGCTTTCATACGGGGAGAAGTTAAAGAGTTCTTGAGAGAGTTCCCGCTTTACAAAGAATGGATAGACGAGATGGAAGAGCTGGAGGGAAATTAAAATGGCTAAAGAGTCTGGAGCGAAAAACGTACAACATATTGAAAGACCATCCTGGGACGAATATTTTATGAGGATAGCCCATCTTGTTTCCACGCGGTCTACGTGTATGCGCAGGAAAGTGGGAGCTGTTATCGTTAAGAACAAACAGGTGCTTGCTACTGGATATAACGGGGCTCCGACAGGGATAACCCATTGCGATAAGGTAGGTTGCTTAAGAGAAGAGCTTGGTGTGCCTTCCGGGCAGCGGCATGAACTGTGTCGGGCTCTGCATGCTGAACAGAACGCGTTTTTGCAAGCCGCAAGGCACGGGGTAAGTTTAGACGGGTCTATACTGTACATAACTACTCAACCCTGCAGCATCTGCGCGAAGATGATAATAAACGTTGGTATACGGAAAATAATCATAGAAGGGGAGTATCCCGATGAGTTCGCCCTTAAATTCATTACTGAAGCCGGGGTCGAAATGGAGGTAAGAAAACCATGAGGTGTCCGTATTGCAACAACATAGAAGACAAGGTTATAGACTCGCGGATGAGTGGTGAAGGGCTAAGCATCAGAAGAAGAAGAGAATGTCTGAAATGCGGCAAAAGGTTCACTACGTACGAGTATGTGGAAAAAGCACAGCTGATGGTAGTTAAAAGAGACGGGACTCGCAAAAAATTTGATAGGGAAAAGATAAAAACCGGTATCATGAAAGCGTGCGAGAAACGTTCGGTCAGCATGGATAAGATAGACGAGATAGTCGACGCTATCGAAAGAAAAATCCAAAAAAAAGCGGACAAAGAAGTCAAATCAACCGATATCGGCAACAAGGTAATGGAAGAGTTATACGATCTTGATGAGGTGGCTTATGTCCGATTCGCCTCTGTTTACAGGCGATTCAAGGACATATCACACTTTAAAGAAGAGCTTGAAAAATTCTTGAGTGATTGATTTATTGCTCATACATAAAAAAGGCCGGGATTTTCCCGGCCTTTTTTATGTTATACACGTTAGTGATTATTTTACAGTTCGTCCAGCGGCTTGTTTAGCTTAGTTTTAGTGCGATTTTGTTTGAACCAGTTGTCCATTACGTTCATCTGTTTGTTCGCCAGAAGTTCCTGCCGTAAAGTTTTCTTTTGTTTCTCGAAAGTTTTTTCATCAGCCGGGACGATTTTTCCCACCCGTCCGATGAAAACGCCTTTTTTGACCGGCACAGGAGCCATCACGTTACCTTCACCGGTTTCATGCGCTACCAGGACTATGGTGCCCGCTGGACCGATATTCTCAATATAATCGTTCACAGAAATTGTTCCGGTAGAACTTATCTTTATATCCATGGTTTCGGCTGTTTCTTCTAGTGTCGTCTCGCCGGAAGAAAGTTTTTTGGATAGGGCTTCTGCGACCTTTCCAGCGGCAAGCATTTTCTTTTCATCTTTTATGCCGGATGTTATCTTATCGCGGACCTCTTCGAATTTCATGGGCCGAGGCGGCACATATCCTGTTTTGCGCAGTATGTACCCAGCGCCTTTATCCGGAGATGAGAATACGGGAGTTCCGATCTCACCTTCTTTAAGTGCGAAAGCTGCTTCGTGGAACCCTGTAAAGAAAACGACCCCCGGGACAACTTCTTCGCGGGAGAAGGGGGGAGTCTTGCCGTACTGGAAACCATATTTCTTGGCTATTTCCCGGAATTTTGACGGATCTTTAGCAAGTTCCGCGTATACTTTTTCTATCTTACGCATTGCCGAATCTCTTTGAGATGAGTCTTCATATGGAAATTCAATATACTCTACTGTTGACTTGGCTGGTTCCATAAAGTTGCCTTTATTTGTTTCATAAGCGGAGAGAATCTCATCTTCAGTTATAATTGCCTCATCGCCCATAGAATCTTTGTCTATTAGCATGTAAGATATTTCCACTTTATCGTTTCGTTTCTTGTAAACATCCAGCACCTCGTCTTCTGAAACAGTAACACCCTTAAGGAGATTTTGCCGGAAAGCCCTTATTTTAAGGTTATCCCGGACAATCTCTTCGAATTGATGCGGATCCATAGAGAGGTTATTCTTAAGAATGTAAGCGTAGATGTTCTTATCGAAAACACCTTTTCTCTGGAAAAGAGGGTGACGGGTGATAAACGTTAAGAGGTCGTCGTTAGATACTTTTACTTTCATGTTCTTAAGCGCATCCAGGAGCATGAGTCTTTCCCAGGCCATGAAGTTCACCAGGGTACGGTTCTGCAGGATGGTATTGAGAGTATTGGTGTCCCCAAAATATGAAAAAAGTATCTGTACTTTTATGCCCTGACGGCTCTTGACGAATTCTTCGGCAGATATTTTGTGGCTACCTATTTGGCCTACGGGACCCGGTCTTGACGCCAGGTTCCCGACTCCCCACAGGACAAAAGCGGGGATTATAACAATGAGCAGGCCGATAAGAACTCTTTTAGCGAATTTTTTACTTCGAAGTATGTGCATTACCATTAGGTATCGTCTCCTTTTACTTGTTAAGTTGGCCCGGGCTTAAGGTAAGGCCGGGTTGTAAGAATTGAGCATATATTATAAGGGAATCTTACGGATAAACAAAGCAAATTTATACAGCGTTGACTACACGATGGGCCTATGTTAAACTGACTTTTGAAAAAAGGAGACGCTATGGAAAAAATGGACAGGATCATCAAATATGGTAAATTGGCGCATTCTGACGGGTTGGTTATAGGTGCTGGCGGGAATATAAGTGAAAGAGACGACGACTTTATCATCATAAAGAGAAAAGGGGCGGATATGTCTACCGGAGAGGAAAGCTCGTATGTCCGTTTGCTTTTTGAAGAAGTGGAGAAACGGCTTAAGGATCCGGCATACGAAAAAGAAGAAGGTGACGTGCTGAGTTCAGAGACGCCTCTACATATTGCATGTTACGGTGTTAGTCATGATATAGGTGCTGTTGTACACGTTCATCCGCCTTACACTATAGCTGCTTCCGGGAAAGTAGACCATCTTGAGGATATCTCTTATGAGTTCGAGTGTATACTTGGCAAAAATGTGCCCGTTATAGATTATTTACAGCCGGGATCCCATGATCTGGCCTCAGCGGTAGCCGAGAAGGTCAAAAAAGGAGCGAAAGCGGTCATGTTAAGAAAACATGGGGCGATTTCGGTCGGAAAAGACCTTGAAGAGGCGTATATCCGCATTCTTGCTCTGGAAAGAGCGTGTATCACTTACCTCAACAGCTGATATACCCCCTTGAAACCACTGGATTCGTATATAAATAAATATAATTGACACGCAATATACCGTATATTATAATAGCTCGCTACTATATGGTAAATCCCGACGTGAGCTAAATATTTGCGACGGTTAACTTTGCGTTAAAAATAGCGCTAGGTAAGGGTATTTTTTTGTCAAACACGAATAAGCGAGGGGAAAATGGGAGAGAATAAACTTAAGCTTGGTGTTCCCAAGGGAAGCCTTCAGGAAACGACATTAAGGCTTTTTGAAAAGGCCGGATATAAAATAAAAGTCTCTTCAAGGTCGTATTTCCCGAGCATAGATGACGAGGATATCGAAGTGGTGCTTTTCAGGGCACAGGAGATGTCTCGTTACGTTGAAGATGGGATAATAGACTGCGGTATAACCGGGAACGACTGGATCGAAGAGAACGCTTCTGATGTAGAGAGAGTGGCTGAACTTGTGTACGCGAAGGCGAGCATGAGACCCGTAAGATGGGTTTTGGCTGTTCCGAATGCATCGAAGATAAAGAGCGTTAAGGACCTTCAGGGAAAACGGGTGGCAACTGAGCTTGTAAAAGTCACAGAAAAATACCTGAAAGAAAACGGTGTGACCGCTGAAGTGGAATTCAGTTGGGGGGCCACTGAAGTTAAATGTAAGATGGGCATCGACGCTATAGTCGAGGTGACCGAAACGGGGTCGAGCTTGCGAGCCAACGATTTAAAGATAGTCGATACTTTATGCGAATCCACGACTCAGTTCATAGCCAATAAAGACGCATGGAAGGACAAATGGAAGAAAGAGAAGATGAGCCGTATAGCCATGCTACTTGAAGGCGCTATACAGGCTGAAGGCAAAGTCGGCCTTAAAATGAACGCTAAAAAGGAAGATGTCGAGAAGATAATAGCTCTGCTTCCTGCCATAAACACGCCAACTGTTTCGCAGCTTTTTGATAAGGAATGGGTAGATATAGATACTGTGATAGACGAAGAAGAAGTAAAGAGACTGATCCCCGACCTCAGAGAGGCCGGAGCCACGGGTATAATAGAGTATCCGCTGAATAAAGTGATCTATTAAGACAACAAACAACGAAACGCATAAATTGGAGGTGACAAGAGGATATGCCCTGCGGGAGAAAAAGAAAGCTTAAAAAAGTAAAGCGCCATAAACGTAAGAAGAGGATGCGAAGGGATAGACATAAAAAGAGGAAGGTATGACGTCCATACGTTCGTTCGTCCTTACCGTTTTTTATATCTTATATATTTTTATTCCCGTGCTCGTTACGGGAACATGTGCTTACGGTGCTCCCGCAAAGGTGGCCATCGATGAGTCCAGAGCTGAAGATTCTGAAACCAAAGCGTTGTCAGGGGCCCTTGCCCATTACATAATGGGCGCTATTTACGACAACTATGGCGATCCGGAAACGGCCGTTATCGAATACGATAAAGCTCTGGAAGATAAAGCGGATATAAGCGATATTTACCTTAAACTTGGTTCGAGTTATTTGCTCCTTGGCAAACTTGATGAATCGGCTGCGAAATTACAGACGGCTATCGATATGTCCCCAGAAGATATTAAAGCTTATCTTCTTTTGGCCATCATCCATACAGCGAAAGGCGAGTTCGATATTGCGCAGAAGCAGTATGATGAAGCTCTTAAGTACGATCCTGACAATGTTAAAGTGCTAACCTTCCTGTCGGATCTTTATATCGTCCAGCAGGACCTGGACAAAGCCGCAGGGGTATACGAAAAGATCCTCCAGATAAAACAGGATGATGCGTTCATATATTTCAATCTTGGGATTATTTACAGTAAACTTAATCTGCTGGATAAAGCCGAGGAAAACCTGAAAAAAGCGATTGAAGTGGACAAGAGCTATCTTGAAGCCCAGATGGTTCTCGGGTTTGTCTACGAGATCGACGGGAAGTACCCGGAAGCGGTAGAACAATACAAAAAGGTCACCGGGATCGATTCGCTGAACAGGGAAGCCTACGTTCGTTTGGGGCAGCTTTATTACAGGATGGGGGATACGGAGAAAGCTCTTCAGCAAAACCGCATCCTGATGCGATTAGATATATATTCTCCCGAACCGTATCTGAGGAACTTCAGCATATATCTGGCTGAAAAGAAATACGATAAGGCCGAGGAGCTCCTGAGAGAGGCTTTACGGAACGGCATTTCGGATGCTGTTATTTACGCGAGCCTAGGATACTTGGCGACGCAGGAGAAGGACCATAAAAAAGCGATCGATTATTACGAAGTCGCCGCGGAAAAGGATCCGGAGAACTATAGCTACAAGTTTTATCTTGCGGTAGCGACTGATCAGGCCGGAAAAAGAAAAGAAGCCATAAAGGTTCTGGAGAAAAGCGTTTCCGAAGGGGCGGATTTGCCCGAGATTTATAATTATCTTGGATACTTGTACGTAGAAGAAGGACAGGATCTAGATAAGGCGATCAGCCTCATTAAAAAATCTATCGCGAAAGATCCTGATAACGGCGCTTACATCGATAGCCTGGGATGGGCATACTATAAAAAAGGCATGCTGCCTGAAGCTGTAGTAGAGATAGAAAGGGCAGCACATTTTCTGCCGGAAGACCCTGTAGTAAGGGACCATCTCGGCGAAGTATATTACACGATGGGTGAATGGGAAAAAGCCCTTGTGCAATGGAAACTATCGTTTAAGTTGTATCCAGCGAACATCAAGATCCTGAACAAGATACGCGCGGTTGAACGAAAAATAAAAAATGGGAAATAAAACAGAGAGGAAAAAGATCTAAATGAAAAAGATCGATACCATCAAAGGACTGGAGAAAAAATCTATCGATATAAGACGCGATATATTGACTATGCTAGAGAAAGCCGGAAGCGGGCATACTGGGGGTTCATTGTCGATAGTTGAAATACTTGTATCTTTGTATTATGGAAGGTTGAATGTAAACCCCAAAGATCCTGACAATAGAGATCGCGACAAGTTCGTACTTTCCAAAGGCCACGGGTGTCCGGCGCTTTACGCGGTACTAGCGGACCAGGGCTTCTTCCCAAAAGATGAATTATGGACGCTGAGAAAAATTGGGTCACGTCTCCAGGGTCATCCGCAGCATGGTCTGCCGGGGCTGGAAATATCCAGCGGGTCTTTAGGTCAAGGTCTATCCGTAGCTATTGGCATGGCGCTTGGCGACAAAATGGACGGAGTGGACGCCAAGATATATTGCCTGATGGGTGATGGTGAGACCAACGAGGGTCAGGTATGGGAAGCGGCCATGACAGGCGCGCATTATAAACTGGACAACCTGTGCGGTATAGTGGATTTCAATAAACTTCAGATAGATGGTTTGTGCTGTGAAGTAATGGATATGGCTGAATACTGCAAGAAATGGGAATATTTCGGTTGGTATACCATAGAAATAGACGGTCATGATTTCGAACAACTGAACAAGGCGTTTGATGAAGCTGCTTCAGTAAAAGGTAAACCACAGATCATAATAGCGCATACCGTTAAGGGGAAGGGAATCTCGTTCATCGAGAACAAGGTGGACTGGCACGGAGTAGCCCCGAAACCTGATGAACTGGAAAAAGCGCTTGCTGAATTGGATGAACAAGAAAAGGCTTTGGGATAGTTTGCAGTCCGAAATAAGGAGATAAACATGCTCAGTAGAAAAATTAAGATGCACATAAGGCAGCACAAGGTAAAGATCATACTCTTCTTTGTGGTCTTTATACTGCTAATCCTTTCTGTCGTGGGCCTCATGTCGCTGGAGTCCTTTTACCGGAAGATGACTCTTGCCACGATGCCCGTACAGTTCATTATGGCCGGCATCCACGCCGGTATATTCGTTTTCATGTACCTTACATTCATGCGCGGAGGGTTTGCTAAACTCGACAAAGCCCCCATAAAGGGAAGAGATGTTGATATTACCTGGGATGATGTTATCGGGATGGAAGATGCGAAGATAGAAGCCCTGGAGGTGGTGCAGCTCATAAAGGACAGGGCCACCGTTACGAGGATGGGTGGAAGCGTTGTGAAAGGGCTTCTTATGCTGGGGCCCCCCGGATGCGGAAAAACTTATATGGCCAAAGCCATAGCGACCGAAGCCGATATGCCGTTTATTTCGATGTCGGGAAGTGAATTCGTGGAAGTCTTTGTCGGAGTCGGTGCCTCGCGTGTGCGGAAACTCTTTAAAAAAGCGAGGGATCTTGCGTACGGTTACGGCGGATGCATACTGTTCATCGACGAAATAGACGCTATAGGAAGATCCAGGTCGTTCAGCATGGGTGGCGGGCAGGAGACCAACAGCACGCTAAACCAGCTTCTCGCTGAAATGGACGGGCTGAAGGGGAAGGAAGAGAACGTGATCGTCATCGGCGCTACCAACGCCATGGAAGAAAATCTCGATACGGCTCTTCTCAGGCCCGGAAGATTTGACAGAAAACTTATTGTTTCGGCCCCTTCCCAGGAAGACAGGGAAAAGCTGTTCGGGTTTTACCTGAAAAAAGTGAAGGCCGAAAAGGATCTTGACATGGGCCGCCTCGCAAGGCGCGCTGTGGGAAAGACACCTGCGGATATCGCCAATATAATTAAAGAATCAGCCCTTATAGCGACAAGGCACAAAAAGAATGCTATAGGGCTTAAAGAAATAAGTGAAGCCTTTGAAAGGGTGGATCTTGGTATAAAGTATCGATTGACAGTTACGCCCAAAGAAAAGGAGATGACCGCGTATCATGAGACAGGACATTTGATCACGACATTTCTCAAGGCGCCTTCAAAAACGGTCTTCAAGGCCAGCATTATCCCTAGAAGGGGCACTCTTGGAGTTGTCTGGTCGCCCGAAAGAGAAGAGCTGCATTCAAGGAGTAAGGAGCAGTTGTTATCTGAGATCATGATATCTCTTGGAGGATATGCCGCCGAAAAGATAAAATTCAACACAACGACCACAGGTGTCGGCGGAGGAGGGTCAGGAGATTTTGCCAAGGCGATGCGCGTAGCTCACGCTATGGTGTGGGGTTTCGGCATGGGAGAATCGGGGATGGTCGGAGATTATTCCGTCATTCCGAAAGAACAATTGTCAGAAGATGTGAGAGTTGCACTTAACAAAGATACGAATACCATTATGAACACGTGTATGAAGGAAGTAGAAGAGACACTCAAAGAAAAGGAAGAGATTCTTGACAGGTTCGCAAAAGAACTCTTACAGAGGGAAGAACTGGAATACGATGAGATAATTGCGATCTTTAAGGAATTTGGGATAGAAGAATCTGTCGGACAGGAAAAAGCCCCGCCAGAAGAAACGCAATGGGACAATAAAAGTGAAACTGCTTAGATTAAATAAATACAGGGGGCTATTTGTCGCGATAACTATTGCCGGGATGTTGATGTCGGTTCCTGCGTGTACGCCGACCTATCCGAAAGAAAAACTTCCGGAAGCGGTACAATCGGTCTGCAAAATAGAGTATGACATGGACGTGGACGTAACGGTACAAGGGTCCACGATGGGAATATACTATCCCATGAAAGGCCTGTTGGATGCGGGGCTTGGCATAAGCGAGGAAGCGTGGGACCAGATAAGCAACCTTATCCTTATTGCTTCACGTGTCGTTCTCTCCACGGATGCTGAGGTACAGTTTTATTGTGTGATAACGCAGGACGCGCGCCTTCCGGAGCTTCAAGTCGTAATAATAAAATATGTCGAAGATATCAAGCGCGGAATGGTACGCAATATTTCAAGGAGCGAATCTTTTAAAAGGACACTTTTCAGTATAAACCTTACGCCGCAGGCGAAAAAGGAAAGGTCCATAGAAAAAGTTTTCACCAAGCTGGGCGTGGGTGACGAGACGAGACAGAAAGTGATGGATGAGTTTTTCAGGAGCCCGCCTACAAGATTAAGTGACATAGGGTACTGGCGCGGCAATTTCTATTTGAAATCCATAAGCTTAGAAGAGTTCCTTGCAGCGCAGATAGCTAACAGGATAAAAATAGATTTCAGGCAAGACAAAGAACTGGCTGAAATGTTCCAGTACAAGGCGGCGGAGGGTGTTTACAGGACAACGAAAACGAGAAAATCTTTTCTTGTAAAGTTCAAGATCGCTGATCAGGTTGCCGGCGATGAGATCGAAAACCCCCGAGTCAAAAAAATAGAAAAAATACTGAGAATAGCCAACACTGTCTTTTTTGGGTATAAGTTCCAGGATTTTGATATTCTTATACTTGAAGACCAGCTAGAGAACGCTAATATCAGTATAACCGAGCAGGATATATACAATCTTAATATCAAGAGATTCTCAGTGGAAGACGTAGTGAACGCTCCTGCGGGATATTTTACTCCCGTTAAGTGAGGTCTCAATACACAGAAAGGGAAATGTTTCATGGGCGATGAGAAAGTTAAAAAAGAAGCTACCAGGGACGGTTTCGGTAAAGCTTTACTGTATCTGGGAGAGAAGAACAAAGATGTAGTCGTGTTATCAGCGGATCTTACTGAGTCGTGCAGGGCGCATTGGTTCAAAGACAAGTATCCGGATCGGTTCGTCAGTCACGGTGTTGCCGAACAGGACATGATAAGCGCGGCTGCAGGTCTTGCGCTTGCGGGAAAAATACCTTTTGCCGTTACCTTCGGGGCTTTCGCAAGCGGAAGAGCCTGGGATCAGGTGAGAGTATCGGTAGCTTATATGAACCTTAACGTCAATATTGCTGGAAGTCACGGCGGTATATCTGTAGGCGGCGATGGTGCGACTCACCAAGCGCTTGAAGAAATAGCTTTGATGCGGATAATCCCTAACATGACGGTTGTAGTGCCCGCTGATTCTGAAGAAGCTTATCAGGCAACAATACAGGCAACACAGATAGATGGCCCGGTATATATCAGGTTAGGCAGAGAGAAGGTGCCACTGCTGGAGACTAAGACTCCGTTCAAGATCGGCGAAGCGTCCGTTCTTACCGAAGGGGATGACCTTACTATTGTTGCTTGCGGTCACATGGTATTCAAGGCATTGGAAGCGGCATACAGGCTCAAGGCCAAGAATATACAAGCAAGAGTTATAAACTTACATACACCCAGTCCGATAGACAGGGAAACCCTGGCTAAAGCGGCTCGTGAAACGGGTGCGATACTGACGGTGGAAGAGCATACTGTTTATGGCGGTATGGGAAGTGCTGTTGCCGAAGTGATCGTGGAAGAATGTCCTGTCTTGATGAAGATGATGGGATTAAAAGATGAGTTCGGTGTAAGCGGAGAGCCAGCGGAACTCTTCAAACTTTTTGGGCTTACTGAAGATGATATAGTGAAAGAAGCGGAAACGTTGGTCGCCAGAAAGAAATAAACCGCCAGGGATATTCCTCGGCGGTTATCTTTTATATAATAGTAGGATGGACACCATGGAAGTTACAGCACCTGCCAAGATTAATCTTTATCTTAGGGTGGTCAGAAAACTGGATGACGGTTACCATGAGATAGAGACCCTTTTTGAGCGGATTTCCATATTTGATAGGATAGTAATAGAACCGTCACAGAACGGAACTATAATCCAGTGTGACGATCCCAAGGTGCCTACCGACGAAGAAAGCCTTCTTGGTAAAACCGTTAAGGCTTTCCGGGAGGAATCGGGGAAAAAGGAAGATTTTTACATATCTTTAGAAAAGAACATCCCCATAAGTGCTGGTATGGGTGGAGGTTCCAGCGATGCTGCCGCGCTGCTGAAAGGGATGAACGAGATGACGGGATCTCCCCTTGAAAAAGAGGCGCTTCTTAAGATAGGACGCACCTTGGGAGCAGATATCCCGTTTTTCCTGTCCGGCTGCAGTTTCGGGCATGGAACGGGACGAGGGGATATTATAGAAAAGCTGGAAACCCCCCATGATTTATGGCATGTAGTGGTGAACCCTCCGTTCGAAGTGGCCACAAAAGATGTCTACAGCAAGACATCTGCTTTTGCCTTGACAAAAAATAGGGGGGTTGATAGAATGATTTCCGCTTTTTCAATAGGTAATAATATTAAAGAGATAGCGGAAAATCTTCGTAACGATTTACAGGATATAGTATTACGGGAATTTCCATCGTTGGAACAGGTGTTTTCCGAGTTGCGGGAAGCGGGAGCTGAAGGGGTACTTTTATCCGGAAGCGGACCTACCGTTTTCGGTATTTTTACCCGGGGAAAAGCGGAGAAAACTGCGGAAGATATCAAACGCGTGTTTTCGGGAGAAAACTGGCGGGTTTATGTGGCCCGGACTTATTAGTGCAGGTAGAAAACCCACAGTAATGGGACGCATCCACAGAAAGGAGCAATTAAGATGAAGATTACGGAAGTCAGGATCTTTCCTACGGAAAGTAAGGATGGTAAGCTTAAAGCTTTTGCTACCATGACATTTGATGACTGGTTCGTGGTGCGCAACGTCAAGGTAATACAGGGTAACAACGGTCTTTTCGTAGCAATGCCTTCCAGAAAGGCTATGGACGCTTGCTCAAAATGTAACTTCAAAAATGTAAGAGGCTCAAGATATTGCAACCAGTGTGGCGCCCAGATGGGACAGGTAGAGATAGCAGACGATAATGCCGGTAAGAATTCAGGTAACCACATGGATATAGCGCACCCGATAACGCAGGAATGCAGAGTATACATACAAGATAGTATACTTACTGCGTATAAAAAGGATCAGGATAGACAGGAGCAGGAAGGGTCGTCCTATACACCCGCTTCGGATAATGACCTGAACGTAACAGCTGATCAGCTTTTAATGGGGAAAAGTGCTCCTAGTGAAGAACGCGTGGCAGAAGTTGCTGACGTAGAAGACGCCAAGGATATTGAGTTGTAATACTTCGTCGATAAGCAGCAGCTGGCGGATAGTGTAATGGTAGCACCGCAGCTTTTGGAGCTGCTTGTCAAGGTTCGAATCCTTGTCCGCCAGCCAGCTAAAACTAGGCTAGGAATAGAACGTTCGCGGAATAAACAAGGACAGGAGTATGAAAAATATTACAGCGGTTATACTCGCTGCGGGGCTGGGGACCAGGATGAAATCAAGTGTTCCTAAGGTCCTGCACCGGGTCGGATCCGAGACCATTCTCGGAAAGGTCGTTGCCAGTCTTAAAAAGGCCGGGGTAAACGATATAATCGCCGTGGTCGGGCACAAAGCCGAACAGGTTGAAGCTCTTTTTAAAGACGATATGAGGTTTGTAAGGCAACCGGAACTATTGGGTTCTGGGGACGCGTTAAAACGCGCCGCAGAAAAGATAACTGATACTGGCGGTGATGTACTTGTAACGTGCGGTGACGCACCGCTTATTACCGGTTCGATCTACAAGAAGCTTATTGACGCAAAGCTTACCGAGAAAGCTTCTTGTGCTATTCTGACGTGCCGGATGGAGGACCCTACTTCTTATGGCAGGGTCGTGCGGGGCGAAGATAACACCGTGCTTCGGATAGTCGAAGAGAAGGACGCTTCAGAAGAGGAAAGAAAGATCGATGAGATAAACGTCGGCACCTATTGTTTTTCCAGGGCCGAGCTTAAAAAGCATATAAACGATATTGAGCTCAATGAAAATAAAAAAGAGTTTTATTTAACCGATATCGTTGAGGTACTTACGCGTAACGGGAAGAAAATAGTGTCCGAAAGCTGCAGCTCTACTGAAGCGATCGGCATAAACTCGAGAAAAGACTTGGCGGTGGCGAATAAAATGGCCTACAAAAAGAAGCTTGAAGAGCTGATGGATTCGGGCGTAACGATAATAGACCCTGATAATACCTACATAGACGATATGGCGGAAATAGGCAGGGATACGGTTATTTTCCCGAATACTGTTATAGAAAAAGACGTAAAAGTTGCTGAAGGCTGCAGGATCGGGCCTTTTGCGCGATTGAGGCCGGGAACGAGAGTTTCCGAAAGCGTGGAGATAGGGAATTTCGTGGAACTCTGCCGTACACAGATAGGTAAGAACACGAAAGTCAAGCACCATACTTATCTAGGCGACACCGTTGTTGGTGAAGATGCTAATATAGGTGCCGGAACTATTACCGCGAATTATGATGGTAAAGATAAGTTCCAGACAGTTATTGAAGATAACGCTTTTATCGGCGTAGGAGTTGTGCTTATCGCGCCTGTAAAAATAGGAAAGGGTGCCAAGGTCGGCGCGGGTAGCGTTGTGACCAAGAATAAGGATGTTCCTGCAGGGGGCACGGTAGTTGGTGTTCCGGCGAGACCGTTCGATCCGCAAAGGAAGGGATGACATATATGGACAAGTTAACTATTTTCAGCGGTAACAGTAATCCGGCGCTTGCCGAAAGTATATGTGAGAGCCTTGGCGTACCGATGGGTGAAAGCGCAGTGACCAGGTTCAGCGACGGTGAGGTCCGCGTTAAGATCAAAGAAAACGTAAGAGGGAAGGATGTCTTTGTTATTCAGTCAACTTCCGCTCCGGCCAATGAGAACCTCATGGAGCTTTTGATAATGCTGGATGCGTTCAAGAGGTCCTCGGCCAAGAGGATAACGGCAGTTCTTCCGTATTTCGGATACGCGCGGCAGGACAGGAAAGATCAGCCCCGAGTGCCGATAACCGCCAAGCTTGTGGCGAATTTACTTACCCGGGCGGGAGCTGACAGGGTACTCACGATCGATCTGCACGCGGGCCAGATACAGGGTTTCTTTGACATACCGGTTGATCATCTCTACGCGGTGAATATCTTTGAAGAATATTTCAAAGAGAAAAACATAAAAGATATCGCGATAGTTTCTCCGGACGTGGGAGGCATCAAGATGGCCCGGGCTTATGCTAAAAGGTTTGATGCGGGTCTGGCAATTGTCGATAAAAGACGTATAAGCGATGTGAAAGCGGAAGTGATGCATATCCTCGGTGATGTTGAGGGAAAGAACGTCATAATAGTTGACGATATGGTCGCGACAGCAGGCAGCATTACAGAAGCCGCTGCGGCACTTAAAAAGAACGGCGCTAAGGATATTTACGCGGCTATTACGCACCCGGTGCTTTGTGGGCCCGCGATAGAGAGGATAAAGGGTTCGCAGATAAAGCAGCTGGTAGTGGCCGATACTATACCACTTGATAAAGAGAAGAAAATAGATAACATCGCGCAACTCTCTGTTTCTGACCTCTTGGGTGAAGCAATACGACGCATACACAACGAAGAGACAGTAAGCGCTTTATTTGAATAAAATAGAAAAATAGAAAAGGAGCAAGATAAATGGAAAAGATAATCTTAAAAGCTGAAGAGAGAGAAAGCACAGGGAAAGACGTGTGCAAACAGCTCAGACGAGACGGAAAGATCCCGGCTGTTGTGTATAAAG
The DNA here is from genome assembly GCA_049642065.1 of Candidatus Omnitrophota bacterium. Taxonomy (GTDB): domain Bacteria; phylum Omnitrophota; class Gorgyraeia; order Tantalellales; family Tantalellaceae; genus WJMH01. The sequence continues at coordinate 37,806 of JBAROK010000026.1, forward strand.
AAGGTAAAAAAGCCCTTAGCGTACAGGTAGAAAGTAAGGATCTGTGGCATGCGCTTCATACCGACGCAGGGGAGAACGCTATTATCACAATGGATATATCCGGAGATAAAGCGACCAAGAAAACCGTTATCGTTCAGGAAACGCAGCATGATCCTCTAAACGATAAGTTCCTGCACGTTGATTTTCATGAGATATCCATGAAAGAAGCACTTAAGGTCAAGGTGCCTATACACCTTAAAGGCGAAGCTATAGGTGTGACGGAAGAAAGTGGCATCTTGAACCAGATCATATGGGAGATCGAGGTAGAATGTCTTCCGACATCTATACCGGAACGTATAGAGATTATTGTGGAAGAGCTTAAGATAGGCGATGCGGTCCACATTCAGGAAGTTACACCTCCCGAAGGCGTAAAAATACTTGGTGATCCCGAAGACGTTGTAGTTACCGTGACTCCGCCGCAGGCCGAAGAGGAAGAAGAAGCGGTTGAAGGCGAAGAAGAGGCTGGCGCAGAGCCGGAGCTCATCCAGAAGGGCAAGAAAGAGGAAGAAGAAGAGGCTGAAGGCGAAGAATCTTCTGCCGAAGGTGGAGAATAGTTTTTCGTCACTTGTGTCTTGATAGGTGAATGCAAGACACGGGCTAAGATACAATGAAAATTATCGTAGGGTTAGGTAATCCGGGGTTAAGGTACAGAAGCACCAGACACAATGCGGGATTTCTGGTGTTAAAGGCACTTGCAAAAAAACACCGGATGTCGATACGAAAAAAAGGCTTCCAGGGGGTATACGGAATAGGGCGTATACTGGAGCAGGAAGTCATGCTCTTTGAACCACTCACGTTCATGAACCGTTCCGGTGGAGCCGTAAAAGCGGTTTGTTCTTCTAAGCTGGAAGATAAAAATGATCTTCTGGTGGTCGGCGATGATTTTAATCTTCCGCTGGGGACGATAAGGTTGAGAGAAAAAGGCTCTGCGGGAGGTCATAACGGCCTGCAGTCGGTAATAGAGATCATAGGTCCGGATTTTGCCAGACTGAGGCTCGGGATAGGTTCTGGTTCGGCGGCAGGAGACATGTCTTCATATGTACTGGCGCCTTTTCCCAGAGCTGAAAAGCCTGTCTTGAACGAAATGCTCGAGGCAGCCGTTGATGCGATCGAAATATGGCTCAAAAAAGGCACAAAAAAGGCCATGAATTTGCATAACTCTCGATAAAGACAGAGGTTAAACTAATGGGGCAGATTCAAGAAAACGTGTTCCATAAAACATATTGAATATGCTTAGGATATATGTTAGTATCTATCAATTAAAATCAAATAAATATAAGGAAGTTCGGTGATAATTAATGGAAAACACTAGATCGTATTCAGGATTATTCATCATTGTCCCGGAGCAACAGGACTCTATGGACGATATGAAAAAGACTATAAATACTGTTATTGGGGAGAATTCCGGCAATATAGTTAAAGAGAACATGATGGGTAAAAGGGTTCTTGCCTATCCGATCAAGAAGAAGACTGAAGGTATATATTACGAGGTCACTTTTGACGCTGCGCCTGAATCTATCGTGAACATGATGAAACTGTTCAGGATAAATACGGATATCCTCAGGACGTTGATCGATAAGAACTAACATTTTTGCTGATTTCAACTTAGGAGAAGGAACAATGGCTGCAAGTTTAAATAAAGTTTTTTTGATGGGCAACCTTACAAGGGACCCTGAATTACGTTATGTGCCCAGTGGGGCTGCGGTCGCTAATTTTACCCTGGCTGTTAACCGGCTTTACAAAGATAACGCGGGCGAAAAGAAAGAAGACGTGTCTTTCATTCGAGTAGTGGTCTGGGGCAAGATGGCAGAGATATGTGGCGAGTACCTTACAAAGGGTAGGCCAGTTTTGGTAGAAGGACGTCTGAAATCCCGTTCGTGGGAAGATCAGTCTGGCCAGAAAAGAAGTGCGTTGGATGTAGTTGCGGTAAACGTGCAGTTCATAGGGCCCAAGGGGCAGAGGCAGGATGCCACCGCGCCGCAGGCAACCGGGGACGTCGATAGCGGTTACGGCAGTGGTGTAGAAGCGATTGATGTTGAAGAAGGCGGGACGGACCAGCCTCCATTTTAACCGATAGGATGAGAGAAGGATATGTCAAAAAAGAAAGTAATTACAAAAACAAGAAGAGTATTCAAGAAAAAACCTTGCCGGTTATGTAAAGACAAGGTAGAAAAGCTAGACTACAAGGATGTTGATCTTCTGAAGAGATTCATCTCCGACAGGGGCAAGATCACACCTCCGCGTCTTACGGGCAGCTGTGCGAAGCATCAGCGTATGATATCCAATGGTATCAAAAAAGCGCGGCTAGCGGCTTTATTGCCGTTCGTAAAAGTTAAAGAAGGGTTGGCACGCGGACGCGGGAGGAGACAATCGTGAAAGTTATACTGATCAAAGACATAAATAAGCTGGGCGAGATCGGAGACGAAGTGCAGGTAAAAGACGGTTATGCCCGGAATTACCTTATTCCCCAAAAGATAGCCATAGAATCTAATAAAGGCGCTTTACTGGTCATCGAACAGAAGAAGCGCGAGAAGGCCCACAAGGAGCAGAAGCTGAAGGAAGAATGCGAGCAGATGGCCGAAAAGATAAAATCGTTATCCTGTACGATTTCAATGGAAGCCGGTGAAGAAGACAAGCTTTTTGGGGCCGTTACTTCGGAGATGATCGCCGAGAACCTTCTGACAGAAGGCGTTGAAGTAGACAAAAAGAAAATCGTTCTTGAAGAACCGATAAAAGCGCTGGGCGTTTATAACGTCGATATCCGCTTACATCCGGAAGTTACGGCTCAAGCCCGGGTCTGGGTCGTTAAAAAATAACTACGTTCTCCCGGTTTTTGAAATGATTCCTAAAACTCTTATCGAAAAAGTACCTCCTCAGAATGCAGAGGCTGAGATCGCTGTTTTGGGATCAATGCTCTTGGACAGGGAAGCTATCTCAAGAGCCATTGAACTTCTAGAACAGTCCTCTTTCTATTCTGAATCCAACAAGAAGATATTTGAAGCCATAGTGAAACTATACGATAGCAACGAAGCCGTTGATATCGTTACCCTCATTGAAGAACTCAAGAAGAAGGACATACTGGACGAGGTGGGCGGTCCGTCCTATATCACGGCGCTTGCCAACAGTATTCCTACAGCAGCCAATATAGAACATTACGCAAAGATAGTCCGGGAAAAGTTTCTGATCAGGTCCTTGATAAATACCGCCACACAGATAGCTGCTGAAAGTTACGAGCCTTCCTGCGAGGCGGAAGAGCTTTTGGACAGGGCCGAGAAATTGATATTCGATATCACTTCGAACAAAAAGAGAGAAATGTACGTTGCCGTAATGAAGGATATCGTCAAAGAAACTATCGAGACCATTGATCGCTTATATCAGAGAAAAGAGAATATAACGGGTATCCCCACGGGTTTTCATGATTTTGATGTAATGACGGCGGGTCTTCAGAAATCAGATTTCATTGTTCTTGCAGGACGTCCTTCCATGGGTAAAAGTGCGCTTGCTATATGCATGATGGAGTACGCGGGTGTAATAGAAAAAATACCGTGCGCGTATTTCAGCCTCGAAATGTCAAAAGACCAGCTGGCGCAAAGAATGTTGTGTTCCATTGCAGGCGTGAACGCGCACAAAGTAAGGACGGGGTTCCTTTCTCAGAACGATTGGCCGGAACTGGTAAAAGCCGCTCAAAAGCTTTCGGAAGCGCCTATTTACATAGACGATACTCCGGGCATAAGCGCGCTTGAGCTGCGCGCTAAAGCAAGAAGACTAAAAGCCAAACATGATATCAAGCTGATGGTGATTGACTATATGCAGCTTATGAGAGGGGCTTCCAGGTCAGAGAATCGTCAGCAGGAGATATCCGAGATATCCCGGTCGATGAAAGCTCTGGCGCGAGAACTTAACGTGCCGATAATAGCTATAAGCCAGCTTTCCAGGGCGGTCGAGCAGCGCCAGGATCACAGGCCGCAGCTTTCCGACTTGAGGGAGTCCGGCGCTATCGAACAGGACGCGGATCTGGTAGTACTGCTTTTGCGTGAAGAGTATTACAGTCCTACCGAAGAGAATAAGGGCCTTGCGGAAGTTATAGTGGCCAAACAGCGGCACGGTCCCGTAGGGTCGATTAAACTGGCATTTATATCTGAGTTTACCAAATTCAGCAACTTATCCAGAATAGAAGAGGAAGAAGGCTTTTGATGATGAAAAAAATCTTTATTGCAGTACTTGTCTTAGTACTCTTCACTACCTTTACCGGCCTTTCTGTATGGGCGCAACCCGGATCCAAGCAGATAAGCGATATCAAGGTAAAAGGAAACTTCGCCATCAGCAAGACCACTATCCTGAACAGGCTCAAGATCAAGTCCGGTGACACATTTGATGAAACCGCGCTTAACAAAGAGCTAAAACGACTTTATGCTACAGGATATTTCAGCGACGTTTTTGTAGAAACAGAGGATCGGCCCGAAGGTATAGTTATAATATTCACTGTTGTTGAGAAGCCTGTGGTCGAGAAGATAGAGTTCAGAGGTAATTCCAAGATAAGAAGCGGGCGACTGGCCAAAAAAGTCGCTACAAAAGAAGGTGTATTGCTCGACTTTAATCTTCTTTCACAGGATGCCAATGAGATCCAGAACTTTTATATCGAGCAAGGTTACAGCCGCATATCTGTAGAGTACAAGATAGAAAAAGATCCGAAGACAGGTAAAGCAGTGGTCGTTTTCGTTGTTAACGAAGGAACGCCTCAGAGAATAAAAGATATATACTTTGAAGGGAATAAGAGCATAGCTTCCGGTGAGCTCCAGAAATACATGGCTACAAAAACGGCATGGTGGTTCATTCGTAAAGGAGCTTTTAACCGGGAGGAATTCTCTGCAGACCTTGACCGCATAAGAGCCGTTTACAGAAACAAGGGGCTTCTGGATGCTAGGGTTAGCTATAAAGAAACTTTCTCTGAGGATGGCAGCGAGATATATCTTACGGTTATGATTACAGAAGGCGAACAGTATATGGTGGGGGAAGTAACCGTAGATGGCCAGCTTGCCTTCCCGGAAAAAGAGATCAAAGACCAGATTAAAGTAAAACCAGGAGACCCGTTCGATTATGAAAAAATAAAAGAAGATATGGAACGCGTAAGGTCGTTGTATTATGACAGGGGATATATGAACGCCGAAGTGGACCTGCAGCATAAATACAACGCGACGAACGGGAGGATGGACCTTAAATACAAGATCATAGCTCATGATGAAGTATATGTTGGCAGGATAAACGTCATAGGTAACACCAGGACAAAGGACAAGGTTGTCCGCAGGGAGCTGAGGGTCTATCCGGGCGAAAAATATGACGGCAAGAAACTGAAGAAGAGTAAAGAGAGGATATATAATCTCGGGTTCTTTGAAGATGTTTATTTTGATACCATCCAGACAAAAGAAGGCGATATAAAGAATCTCAACGTAACGGTCAAGGAAACCAAGACCGGGGAACTGTCGTTCGGTGGTGGGTACAGTTCTGTAGATTCCTTTTTAGGGTTTGCTCAGGTAAGACAAAGAAACTTTGATATTCTGAACTTTCCGACCTTTACCGGCGGTGGTCAGGATCTTACGATAAGAGGGGAAATGGGAACCGCTCGGACGAACTATTTTCTGAGCTGGACGGATCCGTGGATATTTGATTATCCGTTTCTTTTTGGGTTTGATATCTATCGTAACGAACAAGACAGGTACGGAAAAGCCGGATGGGGATATGACGAAAGAAGAGTGGGGGGATCCCTCAGGCTGGGCAAAGAGATAACAGACGAACTTAGTACGGGTCTTGTTTATAACCTTGAAGAGGTAAAGATATCGAATATACCCGATAATGCTACTAACGCTCTCAGAAGAGAGCTTGGTGAGAACTGGTTAAGCCGTCTTACCTGGAACACCGCGTATGACGTAAGAGACAACAAGTATTCACCGACCAAAGGATGGCTCGCTACCATCGCGCTTGAGAACGCGGGCGGTTTTCTGGGCGGAGATAGAGATTTTGTTAAAGGATTCGGTAGCCTCAGCTGGTACCATAGCCTAATGGAGCAGGTCGTGCTTGAACTCAAGGCGCGTGCCGGTGGGGTAGAGCCTTACGGTGATTCAGATGAAGTGCCTATCTATGAAAGGTTCTTTGCCGGTGGAGCGACGACCATACGCGGATATAAGCAAAGAGGTGTAGGCCCCAGGGATCAGGGGACTAACTCCGCGATTGGTGGAAGAGCTCTGGTTATCGGTAACGTGGAGGTGACCTTCCCGATATGGAAGAACCTTATCAAGGGTGCGGTCTTCTACGATATTGGTAATGTCTGGGAAAAATTCGATTTTGCAGGAACTAAAGATGATACGGGATTCAAGTCAGGTACCGGTATAGGCGTAAGGGTTAAAACGCCTATAGGTCCCGTAAAACTTGATTATGGATACCCACTTAGTGATAATTATGGCGACAAAAAGAACGGTGAATTTTACTTTAGCGTTACCCACGGTTTCTAAAATGAAGGGAGTCAAAATGACTAAAAAAACGATAGTGGTTCTAATAGCAGTTTTCATGATATTAAGTCTTCTTGTGCCTGCCGCTCAAGCCAAGGATGGGAAGATGGGATACGTTGATCTAAGAAAAGCGTTCTACGAATACGAAAAGACCAAGACCATGGAATCGCAGCTTACCGACGAAACGGAAAGCCGGCAGACAGAACGCACGAAAATGATCGAGAAGATCAATAAGATTAGAGACGAAGTTGAACTGCTTAGCGGCAAGGCAAAGACAAGCAAACAAGCCGAGATCGATAATGGGCTGGCTGCGTTGCAGGAATTTGACAGAGAGACCAGGCAGACCTTGCTCAACAAAAAGAATGATATGTTCCGCGAAGTTATAGAAGATATCCAGAAGGTCGTTGAAACGATAGGCGAGAAAGACGGATACGATTATGTGATGGACTCAAGGAACATAATGTACGCGAAACCTGAATTTGATCTTACGGAGCGGGTGATCAAAGAGCTGAATAAATAAGCTGGTAGCCGTAAACTATAAGGTATAAATTTTTTGTAGGCCGGGCACTCCCGGCCTACAAGCGTTAAGGGGCGCGATATAAATGACAGAGAGCCAGAGAACCATCAAAAACGAGGTACAGTTTTCAGGAAAGGCCCTTCAGACAGGGCGTTCTGTTGATGTAGTTTGCAGGCCTGGTGGTCTGGACTCCGGCGTGATCTTTAAAAGAACTGATATCCCAGGCGCCCCGGCGTTACATCTAAAAGATGTTGCGCTATCTGATGAGCATGATAGAAGAACCACGATAGGCGCAGGACCTGTAGCGATACAGACGGTCGAGCATTTTCTTGCGGCGTTATGGTGTCTTGGTATAGATAACCTGGAGGTCGAAGTGAACGCTCCCGAACTTCCGGCAACGGATGGTAGCGCTCTCGGGTTCCTTGAAAAGTTAAAAGAAGCAGGTATTGTAGAACAATCTGCTACGCGCCGCATAATCAAGATCCAGGAGATTATCGAGGTAAAGGACGGGGATCGGTCACTTACGATATCACCCGACGAAAAGTTCCGCGTCTCGTATCTTATCGATTACAAGGTCAAGTGTATTGGACGGGAAGTTTTTGAGATAGATCTGGACCCGGCAGTTTTTGAAAAAGAGATAGCTCCAGCGAGGACTTTTTGTACGAAAAGAGAAGCTCTTTTTCTTTTCTTGGCAGGGTTTGGGCGCGGCGCCAATTTAAGCAATACTCTCGTTCTCGGGAACAAGGGCCCGTTCGGGACAAAGTTCAGGTTCCCGAACGAGCCGGTAAGGCATAAAGTGCTGGATCTGGTGGGAGACCTTTATATGCTCGGGATGCCGGTTCTTGGCAGGGTCGTTGCCGAAAAATCGGGACATAAGCTTAACGGCAAGTTAGTGGAAGAAATATACAAAAGATATATAGAGAGCTCATAAAGGAAAGGAAACGACATGGGCGAAAAAACAATGAATATCAAACAGATAATGGAGCGAATACCGCACAGGTACCCGTTCCTCTTGGTTGACAGAGTGCTGGATTATGAAGAAAAGAAATGGATAAAAGCTATAAAGAACGTGACAATGAACGAGCCTTTCTTCCAGGGACATTTTCCAGCGGAACCTATTATGCCCGGGGTGCTTCAGCTAGAGGCTTTGGCGCAGACAGGCGGGATACTGGCTATGCTGGGTGAATCCCAGAGCGATAAGCTGGCGTTCTTTATGACCATAAACAACGCTAAGTTCCGTAAGCCTGTTGTTCCCGGAGATCAGCTTCTTTTTTATGTTACGTTCGAAAAGATCGTTCGCGGAAGCATTATCCAGACTCATGGAGAAGCTTCGGTTGACGGCAACCTGGTCTGTGAAGCGGACCTTATGTTCAGCATAGTTGATAAGGGTAAACTCAAATAATGGATAAAGTAGCTTTGATCGCCGGTGGAGGAATTCTGCCGCTTGAATTCATAAGGTCTGCCAAGAAGACCGATGATAAGGTAGTGGTTTTTGCGCTTAATAAAATGGCTTCACCGGAACTGGACAAAGAAGCCGATAAGATCTATTGGCTGGATATCGGGCAGTATGCCAAGTTCGTATTCTTTATTATGAAGGAAAGGGTTCGCAAACTGGCTTTTATTGGCAAGGTCGATAAAAGTATTATTTACAAAGAGAAGAAGCAGGACGACCAGACCCGTGAAGGGCTGAAAACCCTGAAGGATAAAAAAGATTATTCTATTATGGAGGAAATCACAAGAAGGCTCAAGCAAGTAGGAATAGAAGTAATAGATGGTAAGAAATACTTATCCCATCTTTTAGCAGAAAAAGGCCTTTTAAGCAAAACAACTCCTGATGAGCGCATAGAAGAAGATATAGAATTCGGGTTCGAAACCGCCAAAAAATTAGCCGGTATGGATATAGGCCAGACAGTGGTCGTAAAGAATAAGACCATTGTGGCGGTAGAGGCGATGGAGGGGACCGATGCGACGATTGACAGAGCCGGATCCATTGCCGGAGATGGCTGCGTCATGATAAAAGTGAGCCGTCCGCAGCAGGACATGAGATGGGATGTACCGACAGTTGGTCTTGAGACAATGAAAAAACTTGCCGAAAACAATTTCAGCGCTCTTGCCATAGAAAGCGGCAGGATGTATTTGGTGGAAAAGGATAAATTCATCGAAATGGCAGATTCCAGCAATATAGCCGTAAAGGCGCTGTAACCTCATATTGATCTAGTCATGAACAAGAATATTCTTATAATAGCGGGAGAAGCTTCGGGGGATGTACGCGGGAGTGAACTCTTAAGAGAGCTGGTCCCTTTGCTTAGCGGTACGCACTTTTGGGGTGTTGGTGGAAATCGCATGGAAGAAGAAGGGGTAGAGCTTATAGAACATATACGCGACCTTTCTATGGTAGGCATTGTTGAGATACTCAAAAAACTCCCACAGATACGAGCTCATTATAACAACATTACTTCGCAGGTCATAAAAAGGAAACCGGAGCTGGCGATACTTATAGATTATCCTGGATTTAACCTGAAAATAGCTAAATTCCTTAAGAAGCAGGGTATCCCGGTTATCTATTACATAATACCGCAGGTATGGGCATGGGGCCCTTGGAGAATAAAGACAATAAAAGAACGTGTCTCAAAAGCGCTTGTTCTTTTTGATTTTGAAGAAAAGTTATTAAAAGAATCCGGCGTGGATTGTGAATTCGTCGGACATCCTCTGGTAGACGAAGCGCCATCGGCGTCAGATCGTAGCGGAAAGGAGCACTTGAGAGTAGCTCTTCTTCCGGGATCCAGGAACAATGAGATAAATGCGATACTTCCCGTAATGCTTGATGCAGCTGAAAAGATACGGTCCGTCCGTAGCGATACGCATTTCATCGTTGCCGAAAGTTCAAACATCCAAAAAGACACGTACGATGCCATGCTTTCTCGGCATGAAAACCTTGATATAGAGCGGGTTACGAACGATACGTTCAGTTGTCTTGACAAATGTGATTTCGCTATTGTTGCTTCCGGAACAGCTACTCTTGAGACAGCCGTCATGGAGAGGCCAATGGTTATCACATACAAGGTATCGCCGGTTACGGCGTTTATTGCCCGGCTCTTGCAAACGGTACCGTTTTTGGGGCTTGTCAACATAATCGCCGGGAAGGAAGTCGCGCCGGAACTTCTTCAAGAAGACGCCACTAGCGAGAAATTATCCGGGAAAGCCTTGGAAATACTAGGTAATAGCTCAATGATGGACGGCATGAAAAAAGAGCTGCGTGAGGTGAAACATCACCTTGGAGAAAAAGGCGCTGCAAAACGTGCCGCACTCGCCGTAAAAAACTTCATTAATAAAAAATCCGGAACTTAGAGAAAAGAAACCTGATTGCTATTTATCTTATCAAGTATAGCAAGGGCGACTTCTAAGGCTTGCCTGCCTTCATGGCCGGAAACGATCGGTTTTTTATTTTTACGGACGCAATCGATGAACGATTTAAGTTCGACTTTGAGTGCGTCCTTTTTTCTTATCCGTATTCTCTGTTTATCAAGCTCTTCGTCGGATTTCAAGAAAAGGAACGCTTCCTGATGCTGGAAGTCCAGTAGGATATAGGACTGTTCCTGGAAGATGCGTATTTTACGTGTTTCTTCCTTGGTAACACGGCTGGCAGTGATATCAGCGATAACGTTATTATGAAAAGTCAGGCGAACGTTCGCGAGGTCTTCATGGTCTGAGACCGTGCTTATGCCTACCGCTTCGATCTCTTTTACCGTGGAGTTGACTAACCCCAGGATGATATCAATATCGTGTATCATAAGATCGAGTACCACGCCTACGTCCTTGATACGTTTTTTTCTTTTTATGGATCCAAGCCTCTGGCATTCGATGAACTTGGGTTTAAGCATTAAGGGTTCGATAGCCCTTACGGCGGAATTAAACCTCTCAATATGGCCTACCTGTAGGATAAGGTCTTTATCTTCGGCGAGTTGAATAAGTTCATCCGCTTCTTCCAGGGTTTTAGCCATGGGTTTTTCTACAAGCACATGGACACCGGCTTTCAGGAAATCTCTGGCAACTTCATGGTGAAGGGTGGTCGGCACGACTATACTTACGGCGTCTACCTTATCCAAGAGTTCATGGTAGTTCGTGTAGTAAGGCACGTTATATCTTTTACCGACTTCTTTAGCAGCTTTTTTATTCTTATCGCAGACACCGATAAGTTCTATGCCTGATTTTTTGGCAATATTAGAGTAGACTTTGGCATGGAATGAGCCAAGGTGTCCGGTACCTATAACAGCTATACGTATTTTATCCATGATTTATGCGATATTATTGTTATAGTTAATATAAATATCCAGAAGATTATAGCACTATTAGGTCGCAAGGGCAAGCTTTTCAAGGGCTATAGCGCAGTATAGGCCATTCCCTGAATACCTCGACAAAGAGGGGCACATATGCTAAAATCTTCACTTACATTGCTTAAAAAGGCTAACTTTATATGAAGAATTACTTTAGGTTCATGAAACTTATGCTCCCGCACGGGGGTGTTTTCGCTCTGGCGATACTGTGTATGGTCCTGGCGACGGCTTTCAGTGCGTCACCTTTAGGGCTTATTATACCCTTGGTAGATAAGATCATTAGTGGCAAAGATATCCTTATACCTGCCGGGGTAAATGCGCCCCAGATACTGGTCGATGCGGTACAAAAAATTAACGCATTGCCACCATTAAAACTGCTTAACATAATGACGGTAATGGTGGTGTTTCTATTTATTCTTAAGGGTATTTTTGAGTTTTTTCAGACGTATCTGATGAGTGACGTAAGCCAGCGGGTTATTCGGGATCTTAAGGACACCATCTACAAGAAACTTCAGCAGCTCTCAATGGATTTTTACAGCCACAACCCCACAGGGCATCTTATGTCACGTATTACATATGATGCCGCCGTGATACGGGACGCTATCGGTACGGGTATTGCAGACACGTTTTACCAGCCGATACAGCTTATTGTATATGCAGGTCTTCTTATAAGCGTTAAAGTGTTTTTTGGCGTGCCATGGAGCCTCATATTAGTAAGTTTTGTGATTTTCCCGCTGATACTTTTTCCGGTGGTAAAGATCGGCAAGAGGCTTCGTAAGATCAGCCAGAGTTCTCAGGAAAAAATAGGCGATATTAATAACATGCTTCTTGAAACGATAGTAGGCATGAAGCTTGTAAAATCGTTTTGCATGGAAGACTACGAGTGGAGAAGGTTCAAAGAACACAACAGAATATTTTATAAACTTAACATGAAATCCGTAAAGAGGACAAAGATAGTCAGCCCTCTTACTGAAGCCATGGGTGTTCTGTGTGTTGCGATAATATTGTGGATGGCCGGTAAAAGTATTGTTTCCGGGGCGCTTTCAGCGGGTGTTTTCACGGCTTTCCTGGCGGCGATCTTTTCGATGATGAAACCTTTGAAAAAGCTAAGTAACGTTTACGGTATAAACCAGCAAGCCCTTGCGGCCGCTGACAGGATCTTCCATCTTCTAGATGAACCGGTAACCATCAAAGAAAAACCGGAAGCAATTGAACTGTCAACGTTCGATAAAGAGATAACCCTCGAAGGCGTACATTTCAGCTATGACCAGAAAGAGGAAGAGGTGCTTTCGGGAATAGACCTTACTATTAAAAAAGGAGAGGTCGTGGCGCTGGTGGGACCTTCCGGCGGGGGAAAGAGCACGTTGGTTAATCTTATCCCGAGGTTTTATGATCCCGAAAAAGGTACGGTGCGGATAGACGGGATAGATGTCAGGGATACTAAAGTAGCTTCTCTCCGCGGGCAGATCGGACTTGTAACACAAGAGACGTTACTTTTTAATGATTCGGTTAAGAACAATATCAGTTACGGTCATGAGGATGTTGATGAAGAGCAGCTAGAGAGTGTTGCTAAAGCGGCTAACGCGCACAGGTTTATCAAAGATTTTCCAAAAGGATATGATACCATCATCGGCGAAAGAGGCCTGAAAGTTTCGGGTGGCCAGAGGCAGAGGATAGCTATTGCCAGGGCCGTGTACAAAAATCCGCCTATTCTCATATTTGATGAGGCTACTTCACAGCTTGATACTGAAAGCGAAAAGCTCGTACAGGAAGCTATCAATAACCTCATGAAAGGCCGTACGGTCATCATGATAGCCCACAGGCTGAGCACGATAACCCATGCTGATAAAATAGTGGTAATTGACAAGGGCAGGATCGTCGAATCCGGCACTCACGATGAGCTTCTTTCTACAAGTCCTTTGTATAAAAGGCTTTACGAAATGCAGTTCATGAATCAATCACAGCATTCCTGATCTATTTCAACAGGCAGTCAATCCTCAAAAATACCGTAAAATACGCATATAATAATGAATTTTATAAAAAATATTATAAAATACTTGAATTTATATGCATTTTCTATATAATAATCGTTCAGTATGTGTTTTATTTAAACGAGGTTAAACCGTCGCGCGCAATGGCCTTAGAGGGTTTTTAATTGTGCAATGCAAGGCTTAGCCGAAAAACAGGAGGAAAGCGAAAAATGGCAGCAGGAACAAAAATAATAAGAGAGCTATTGGAGAATGGTGTTCATTTTGGGCATCAGACCAACAAGTGGAATCCGAAAATGGAGAGATATATTTTCGGGGCAAAAAGCGGTATCTACATAATCGATCTGAAGAAGACAGAAGAAGCACTTAAAAAAGCTTCAGATTTCGTTTACGAACTTGCCGCAGCAGGCAAAAGGGTACTTTTTGCAGGCACGAAAAAACAAGCCAAACAGATCATCAGAGAAGAATCCCAGAGATGCGAGATGTTCTTTGTGGATGAAAGATGGCTGGGAGGATGTCTCACCAACTTCAGTACGATCATGAAAAGCGTGAAAAAGCTGGACCAGCTTCAGGAGATGAAAGCCGGCGAAATGTACGAAGCACTAACAAAAAAAGAAAAAGCTCGCCTAGACAGGGAAGAGTATAAGCTGCTCAAGAACCTTGAAGGCATAAGGGACATGAAACAGCTTCCGGACTGCGTGGTAATAATTGATGCCGAAGCTGAACATATAGCAGTCGCCGAAGCCAGGAAGATAGGTGTACCCGTGATCGCGCTGGTAGACACTAACTGCAATCCGGAAATCATCGACTATCCTATACCCGGTAACGACGATGCTATAAGATCCATAAGATACATAGTCACCACACTTGCCGACGCCGCAGCAAAAGGCCGTAGCGAGTTTATGGGCACGACTATAGGAGAGAGAAAAGAAGAGGCGCCTGTCGAAGTCGAAGAAACTCCCGAGGAAAAAGAAGAAGAGAAAGAGGCCGAAATAGAGAAAGCTCTTGATGAGGTAGAGGAAGAAGCCGCTGCCGAAGAGGAGACGGCCACAGAAATAGACGATGTTATAGAAGGCGACATAAAACTTAACGACGAATAAAAAAGAGGAGAATATAAATGAGTTTGATGGATGCAGTAAAAAAATTAAGATTCAAGACTTCAGCGGGCATGATGGAGTGTAAAGATGCTCTTAAGGAGGCGAACGGCGACATAGACAAAGCCGTTGATATACTCAGGAAAAAAGGTATAGCCAAAGCAGCGAAAAAGTCCACACGTGTTGCCGAACAGGGGGTCGTAGAAAGTTACATACATATGGGCGACAGGATTGGCGTGCTTATAGAAGTGAACTGCGAAACGGATTTTGTCGCGCGGAATCACGACTTCAGGAAAATGACCAAAGATCTTTCTATGCAGGTAGCTGCAGCTAACCCGCTTTATGTGGCAAGGGACGATGTGCCGGCTGATGCTATTGAAAAGGAAAGAGATATTTTCCGCACGCAGATTAAAGACAAGCCGGATAACGTGATCGAAAAGATCGTTGACGGGAAGCTAGAAAAATATTTCTCAGAAGTATGTCTTCTTGAGCAACCTTTTATAAAGGACCCGAACGTCAGGATAAAGGATCTTGTAACCCAGATCATAGCTACGCTAGGTGAGAACATCAAGGTCAAGAGATTCGTACGGTTTGAGGTTGGCGAAGAAGAGTAAAGCATTAACCTACAGGCAGGGTCATTATGGCAAAGAAGAAGAAAGCTAAAAGAGTCGTTCTGAAAATAAGCGGAGAAGCTTTAATGGGCGACCTCGGTTTCGGTATTGACCCGGATGTCAACGCTTCAATAGCTGCTCAGGTAAAAGAAATACGCATGGACGGGGTTGAGATATCGCTTGTAATAGGCGGGGGCAATATCTTCCGCGGGCTCGCAGCTGCTAGTGACGGGATGGAAAGATCTAACGCCGACTATATGGGGATGCTTGCCACGATGCTTAACGGCCTTGCTCTTCAGGACGCTCTTGAAAGAATAGGTGTCAAAACAAGAGTTATGACGGCGATCGAGATGAGAGAACTTGCTGAGCCATATATACGCCGCAGAGCTGTAAGACACCTTGAGAGAGGCCGTGTGGTTATATTTGTATGTGGAACGGGTAACCCTTATTTCACTACGGATACCGCGGCAGCTTTAAGGGGTACGGAGATCGGTGCGGATATGATACTCAAGGCCACTAAAGTGGACGGCGTCTATTCCAAAGACCCCGTCAAGTACAAGACCGCTAAAAAATTCGATAAACTCACCTATATGGAAGTGCTTAAGAATAAGCTAAAAGTTATGGATGCTACGGCAGTAAGTCTTTGCATGGATAACGACATGCCGATAGTAGTCTTTAATATAAAGAAAAAAGGTAATATCAAGAAGGCTATCGACGGGAAGAAGATCGGGACGATAATTAGTTGAGAGGTGAACTTATGTATGAGACCGAAGTCGACAGGATCGTGAAGGAAACAAAGGGCAGGATGGATTCTGCAGTAGAAGCCGTACAGAAACAGTTCTCGACAATACGTACTGGTAGAGCCCATCCGCGTCTTGTAGAGGCAGTAAGGGTTGACTATTACGGAACGAAGACGCCGCTTAAGCAGCTTGCGAATATCACGGCACCTGAACCGAGGATGATAGTGATACAGCCGTGGGATAAAGGCTCAATGGAAATGATCGAAAAAGCCATAATGGTCTCTGATATCGGCATAACACCCGCGAACGACGGAAAAGTCATACGCTTGTCCATGCCGCAGCTTACTCATGAGAGAAGGGAAGAGCTCGCCAAGGTACTTCACAAGGTAGCTGAAGAAGGTAGGGTATCTGTAAGAAATTCGCGTCATCAGGCGAACGACGAAGCTGCCAAGCTTGAAAAAAATAATCAGATGACTGAAGACGACAAGTTCGAGACCAAAGACAGAGTCCAGAAACTGACTGATGAATACATCAAGAAGATCGATGGCGCTCTGAAAGATAAAGAAACGGAAATAAAAGGTTAATTTTCCGGGCCGCTAGCTCATCCGGTAGAGCAACGCCCTTTTAAGGCGTGGGTGCTTGGTTCGAGTCCAAGGCGGCTCACCACTTTAGTTCCCCCTGGGGTACCCCAGGGGGATTTTTTATTTCTTCCTTGAGGTCCGCGACCTCTACGATACCACACGCACGCTGCGCTTTAGTGCGTAAGATTCGCTACAATCCTATTATTTTAAAAGCATTATTGAAAATAGATACAAACCCTGTATAATTAAGGGGTTATGATGAGATCTGACGGCGCGAAAGTCTTCCCGGTCCTCTCTTGGTCACTCTATGACCTAGCGAATCAATTTTTTGCCTTAAATGTAGTGTCATTATATTTCCCTCGTTGGTTAACACTAGAGAAAAACACTCCCGAGATATTTTACAGCCTGACTTTCGGTCTTTCCATGCTGTTTGTAGCTATCTGCGCGCCTTTTCTGGGTACTATGTCTGACAGAAAAGGTAAACACAAGATATTTCTTATTATTCTTACCGTTATTTCCGTAATATTTACCGCGGCTCTTGGTATATCTAATAATGTATTTATAGCGCTAGTATTTTTTGCGATAGCTAATTTCGGGTGCCAGGAAGCCATTATCTTTTATAACGCTTTGATGGTGGATATAGCGCCTCGCGGGAAAATAGGATTAGTTTCCGGGTTAGGGAGGATGTTCGGGTACACCGGTGCGATAGTAGCTCTAATGGTCACCAAACCGGTAGTAATGAAAGCGGGGTATCAGCCGGCTTTTTTGGTGACAGCTGCGCTATTTTTAGTGTTTGCATTACCGTGCATGATCTTTGTAAAAGAAAAGCGACGGGAAGAAAGACCCTCAGCAGGTATTTTCAGCGGTGAAAATTTTTCTTCGGTTCTTGAAGACATGAAAAAGATCTGCAGGGTTAAGGGGTTTAAATATTTTTTACTGGCATCGTTTTCCGTGATATGTGCGGTAAGCGCTACTATGCTTTTCATGGGAGTTTATGCGAGCAAGGTTTTCGCTCTTGCGGAAAACAAGATCATAGATCTTATCGCTTTTTCGACGGTTTTCGCGATCATCGGTAGCATAGTGTCGGGATACATAAGCGATATCGTAGGGCACCGTAAATCGCTTATGGGTGTCTTCCTTCTTTGGGGAGTTTGCCTTATAGGCGCAGGGGTTCTTAAAGCGCCTTTTCATTGGGCGATTGGAGCTCTTATAGGATTATGCTTAGGAGCTACTTGGGTCATTCTGCGGGCTGTGGTCGTACGGCTTATCCCGCCGGAAAATATAGGAAAAGCTTTCGCTCTTTTTAACCTGGTTGGTTATTCTGCAGGAATCGTAGGGCCAATGTTCTGGGGTTTGAACATATTGTATCTCTCAAGATTAGGAGCGACAGGGTACAGGCTGGGTTTGCTTAGTCTGATAATATTTATTGTGATGGGTATTATTTTTCTCCAGCGGATGAGGACAGAGGACCAAAAGTGACAAAAAGTCTTAGCGAAAGATTCAAGCAGACGGTACAGGAATTTCCTGATGATATTGCTATAAGGTATAAAGGCAAAGGCGGCTGGACTGATATTTCATATAGCGAACTCGGAAGAAATGTTAGATCGCTTTCAGCTTTTTTGTCTAAAGAAGGTGTTGTAAAGGGAGATAGGGTAGCTATTCTGGCAGAGAACCGGCCGGAATGGCCGCTTGTGTTTTTTGCTGCGGTTTCTATCGGTGCGGTTTGTGTGCCGCTTAACCCCGTAACCGTACCCGCTGAAATAGAGAGTTTTGTAAAAGATTCTGGATGTAAAATAGTTTTTACGGACAAAAGCTCAAATTCTCTTACAAGCGAACTTCAATCAAAATGTTCGTCTGTAAAAAAAGTTATTTCCGTTGATTCGGACATCTTTAAAAAAACGCTTTTACATCCGACCGGAACTGAAAAAACGTGCGAAATCTCAGGCAACGCTTCGGCATGTATAATGTATACTTCCGGGACCACTGCAGTCCCCAAAGGCGTGGTACTATCGCACTGCAACCTTGTGTCAAACTGTGATTCCCAATACAAATGTGACATGGGTACCCGTAAGGACAGCGCAATATCTATACTTCCGTTGCATCATACATATCCCTTGACCGCGACAATGATACTCCCGATCTTGAACGGAGCAAAAATAATTTATTCTAAAAGCATGCGGCCGGAAGATATATCAGAAGCTATGAGAGAGTCGGGCGGAACCATTTTTATGGCCGTTCCGCAGATATTTTCTTCGTTTCACCATAGAATAACGGAAGCGGTCAAAAAAATACCGTTCCCTTTTAATCTTCTATTCAATCTTGTTATTACTGGGTTAAGCAAGATAAGACAAAAAACTGGGCTTAATCCTGCAAAGTATTTTCTCCATGCTATTCACAGTAAGTTCGGGAAGTCCATGCGTATTTTTGTAAGCGGCGGTGCGAAACTCGATGAGAATGTTGCAAGGGATTTGTATAAATTTGGGTTTACCATTTTAGAAGGGTATGGGCTCACGGAGACTTCGCCTGTTTTGACGTTCAACCCTATCAAACGCCCTAAGATAGGGTCGGTGGGGCTGCCGATACCGGATGTAGAGCTCGAGATAAAGGATATAGATAAAGATGGTATAGGGGAGGTTATAGCACGCGGACCTAATATTATGCAGGGTTATTACAAAAGAGAGGACCTAACGGAAGAGGCGATAAAAGATGGGTGGTTTCATACGGGTGATCTCGGGTATCTTGACGAAGATGGGTACCTTTTCTTGACGGGCAGGCTCAAAGATGTGATCGTGCTTAGTTCCGGCGTTAATGTATATCCCGAAGAGGTCGAAGAAGCTTATATGCGTGATGCGCCGGTCAAGGAGATGTGCGTATTTGAAGTCCCGCTTACCGAAGGCAAAAAGGTAATGGAGCTCTGGGCTGTTGTAGTGCCTGATCTTGAATTTTTCAGAAAATACGGTGAAATAAACCTTAGGTCCGTCATTAAGGAAAGGTTTGATAACGTTTCAAGAGGCTTGCCCAGTCACATGAGGCTTATGGGTTTTACAATAACGCTGGAAGAGTTGCCGCGTACACTGCTCGGTAAAGTAAAAAGGTTTGCTGTTAAAGAAGAATATGCTTCAAAAGCAACCGAAGAGAAAGGTCCTCAAATACCGAAAGAGATCTCGGAAGAAGATATGGAAATGATGGAAAAGTCTTCAGGTAAGAGGATAATAGACTACCTTAAGAAACAAACGGGAGTAAAAAGGGATATCGTACCGGCAGACCTTCTGGAACTGGACCTTGGTATAGATTCTCTTGGCAGAGTAGAGCTTCTTTCAGGCCTTGAAAAGGTTTTTGGTATTGAGATAAAAGACAAGATTGTTGGTGATGCTTTTACTGTCAGGGATCTGATCGCGGGTCTTGGGCCGCTTTTACCGGAAGGGACAGCTTACCGTGTGCACGATAAAGATGTGATGTTCGAGCTAGCACAGTGGAAAGAGACTCTGGAGGAACTTCCGAAGAAAGAAAACCTTGATAGAATAGACTTCTCTCCCGGGTTCTGGACGTGGTTGGGGTGTTTTATATTCGTCTCTATCCATTATTTGGTTTACAGGGTATTCTATAACCTTAAAGTGGAAGGGAAAGAGAACGTACCGGAAAAAGGTCCGTATATACTTTACGCGAATCATACGAGCTATTTTGACGGGTTTCTAGTTGCTGTATCGTTGCCGCGGTTTCCTAAGTTGGATCTTTTTTTCGTGGGGTTCAGGCCGTATTTTACCGTGCCGATTATCCGTAACTTGGTTAGGATCGGCAGGATAATACCGCTGGATTTTTCGTCACATCTACTTGAAGCACTGAGGAGCTGTTATTATGTTCTGAAAAATGGGAGGAACCTGTGCCTTTTTCCGGAAGGGATACGGACTCTCGATGGTAACGTGGGCAAGTTTAAAAAAGGGTTTGGGATACTTGCGAAAGAAACAGGAGCTAAACTTGTTCCTGTAGTCCTTGAAGGCACGTATGAAGCCTGGCCCAGGACATCTAAGTTCCCGCGTCGCCATCCTATAAAGGTAAGTTTCGGAAAAGCTATTACACCAGAAGAAGCGGAACGAGTTGGGTGGGATCTGAATGCTAAAGACGATTACGAAGCGGTTTGCCTTGGCGCAAGAGAGACGCTGGTAAAACTCAAGGAGCAAAAATGAATTTTCTTATATATCTGGTTATTTTTATTGTTCTTCTCGTTGTCTCGGTAAGGTATATCGAAAAACGGAGCCTGTTTTTTCCGATGAAAGAAGTTACTTCCGATCCCGGATCGGTAGGCCTGCCGTACGAAGAGATTTATTTCGATACGATAGATAATAAACGCCTGAACGGGTGGTTTATCTCTAATCATGACGCAAGGTTTACGGTTATTTTTTCTCACGGGAACGCTGGTAATATTGCCCACAGGCTAAGCAAGTTGTGTGTTCTGTATGACTTGGGGCTCAGTATATTTGTTTATGATTACCGGGGATTCGGGAAAAGCGAAGGAAGCCCTTCCGAAGCGGGGTTATATAAAGACGTGCGTGCTGCATATAATTACTTAACTAAAGAACGTAACATTCCCAAAGAGAACATCATTCTTTATGGGGAATCTTTAGGCGGTGCAGTTACGATCGATCTTGCTCGGGAGATAGCGCCGCGGGCGTTTATTACCGAAGAAGCTTTTACGTCTATCCGGGATATGGCAAAGATAGCATATCCGGGGATGCCTCATTTTGTGTTCTCATCCAGGTTTAATGGTGCTAGCAAGATAAAAGATATCGATTGCCCGAAACTTATCATCCACAGTATAGATGATGAGATAGTGTTCTACCGTTTAGGCGAAAAACTCTTTAATGAGGCGAAACCGCCGAAAGAGTTCCTTCAAATAAGAGGTACTCATACCACGGCTTTTATGGATTCAAATGAACGGTTTAAGCAGGGGTTAGGCTCTTTTTTAGACGGGCTGAAAAAATAAATGCACAAATATCCCGCTCTTGAAAAGAGTTGGAAAAGCGTTATTTAAGCAATATAATTAAGGCATGATGAGATACGAACAGGTGCCACATACAGCTGACTTAGCGGCTAAAATATATGGGAAAAATTTGCCGGAGCTTTTTGAGAACGCAGCTTTTGCCATGATGGATATGTCCGTGGACCTGGAAGGGGTAACATCTGATGAGACGATAACTCTTGAGCTTGAAGCGCCCGACAATGAAAGTTTGCTCATCTGTTGGTTGAACGAGGTATTATATGCTTCCATTTCAGAGAAGATTCTTTTCTTTGAGTTTCATGTGCTTTCGGTAGAAGAGAACAAGATGGTAGCTGAGGTTAGAGGGCAGCGCATAGGTGAGGATTCAGGAAGGATCCACACAGAGATCAAGGCAGCTACATACCATGATGTTGAAATAAAACATACAGAAACCGGTTATGAGGTCACTGTAGTGTTTGATGTGTAGGGAGTAGTTATGACAAAAGCTTTTACGGGACAACTTGAAAAAATAGGTGATTACCAGTGGCGCATTCCTAAGAGCTATCTACCGGGGATGAAAGTACCGGGTATCATATATTCCGACGAGAAGATGCTGGTAAGCATCCTCAAAGATAATGCTCCCCAGCAGGTTGCGAACGCGGCGCATCTTCCCGGTATAGTAAAAGCTTCCATGGCGATGCCTGATATACATTGGGGTTACGGGCTTCCCATAGGGGGAGTGGTCGCTACTGACGTAGAGGCTGGCGGCGTGATAACGCCGGGTGGTGTTGGATACGACATAAACTGCGGAGTACGTCTTATAAAGACGGAACTTGAAGCTAGCGATGTGCGGTCACATGCTAAGGAACTGGTAGACGCTTTGTTTAGGATAGTACCGACCGGGGTTGGTTCGAAAGGTAAGATAAAGGTCGATATCACTGAAGAGAAGAACATGCTGCTGAATGGCGCGAAATGGGCCGTTCAAAAAGGTTATGGATGGCAGAGCGATATAGAAAACTGCGAAGAGAACGGGGCTATAGGCGATGCGGATCCTTCAGCCGTTTCTCAAAGAGCGTACCAGCGTGGACGCGACCAGTCCGGGACACTTGGGTCAGGTAATCATTTTTTAGAAGTGCAGGAAGTCGATGAAATTTACCATGAAGATATCGCAAAAGCGTTCGGTATAAGAAAAGGCCAGGTCACGTTGATGGTGCATACCGGAAGTAGAGGTGTAGGTCATCAGATATGTGGTGATTATGCGACAAAAATGGTCAAACTGCTTTTCAAATACAAAATAAACATCCCGGATAGGCAGCTTTCATGTGTACCGGTAAACAGCGAAGATGGCCAGGCGTATCTTGGGGCGATGAGGTGTGCCGCGAATTACGCGTGGGCTAACCGGCAGGTAATAACGCATTTGTGCCGGCAGGCTTTTGAACAGGTTTTAGGGGAAAAGGCCGAGTCTTTGGGGATGCATCTGGTTTATGACGTGGCGCATAACATAGCGAAACTGGAAGAGTACGAGATCAACGGTAAGAAACGTCTTCTTTGCGTGCACCGTAAAGGAGCTACACGAGCTTTTCCGCCCGGGCACAAGGATCTACCGGATAAGTATAGGGCGACAGGACAACCGGTGATAATACCAGGAGACATGGGCAGGTGCTCTTATCTACTGGCGGGGACTCTTGGGGCGGAAGAGACGTTCTATTCCACATGTCACGGGGCTGGCAGGCTTATGTCACGTACCGCGGCAAAGAAAGCTACAAGAGGCAGGCAGATAGTCCAGGAACTTGCCCAGAAGGGGATAGCTATAAGGTTTACGGGCCGGGATACCCTGCACGAGGAAGTTTCTGAGGCGTATAAGAACGTAACGGATGTAGTAGATATAGTACAAGGCGCCGGGATATCGGTAAAAATAGCTCGCATGAAGCCGCTTTGTGTTGTAAAGGGCTGAGGTTGCATAATAACAGTCTAGAATATATAATTAAATATAAATATATAGGGGCAACCCCCTGTGGTTGCCCTTTAAATTAAAGAGAGGACACATATATGCTAGATCCGAAATTTATAAGGGAAAACCCGGATGTTGTAAGAAAGTCTTTGGAAGACAGGGGCGATAAGGTAGAGCTCCTTGATAAGTTCCTCAAGCTGGACGATGAAAGAAGAAAAGTTATCCAGGAGGTAGAGGATCTTAAATGCAAAAAGAACGAGTCTTCAAAAAAAATAGGCGAACTTATCAAGCAGAAAGCTGATGTTACTGAAGCTAAAGCCGAGGTAAAAGAACTTTCAGAGAAAATATCCGCGCTTGATGAAAACCTCCGTCAAATAGACGAAGGTTACCAGGGCGCACTCGACAGGATACCTAACGTGCCACATGAAAGCGTCCCGGTAGGTTTGGATGAAAGTGCCAACACGCTTGTCAAAGAATGGGGCGAGAAGAAAGAGTTCTCTTTTGAGGCACGGGATCACCTGGAGCTGGGAGAACTTAATAGTCTTTTTGATCTTGAAAGAGCCGCCAAGATAACAGGGTCCTTTTTCCCGCTGTTTACAGGAGCAGGGGCAAAGCTGGAGAGGTCGCTGATAAATTTCATGCTGGATGTGCACATCAAAGACCACGGGTACACGGAGATCTTCCCGCCAGTTCTGGTAAACCGTAAAAGCATGTACGGTACGGGACAGATTCCCAAACTGGAAGAGGATATGTACAGGATAAATGAAGAAGATTTATTCCTGATACCCACCGCGGAAGTTCCGGTTACTAATTTTCGTGCAGACGAGACTATAGACGAAGAGAGGCTCCCCATATATTACACCGCGTATACCGCGTGTTTCCGCAGAGAAGCCGGCACTTACGGTAAGGATACGAAAGGTCTTATCCGTGTGCACCAGTTCGATAAGGTAGAGATGGTGAAATTTACTACTCCTGAAACTTCAATGGAAGAACACGAAAAGCTCTTAAAAGACGCCGAAGATATCATTCAGCGGCTTGAGCTTCCGTATCGCGTGCTTATACTATGTACGGGAGACATGAGCTTTGCCGCTCACAAATGTTATGATATCGAGTTATGGGCTCCGGGCTCTAAACGGTGGCTGGAAGTATCCAGCTGTTCGGTATTCACCGATTTCCAGGCAAGAAGAGCCAACATCAAGTACAGACCTTCGGATAAATCTAAAAAACCTGGATATCTCCATACGTTGAACGCTTCCGGTGTGGCTCTTCCGAGGCTCGTGATATCCATCATGGAGACATACCAGAACAAAGACGGTTCTATCACTATCCCGGAAGCAATAAGACCGTATTTCGGCGCAGACATAATAGAACCGAGCTCACTGTCATGAAATTTCTTAAGACCATAATAGGCATATTTCTTATTCCGATAGTCATCGGTGTAGGTAAATCTTTTTATGTCAATATTTCTGGGATAAGCATTTTTAGCGGGACCCTTCATATACTGGAAAGAGGTGTTCTTGTCTATCTTGCGGTACATGTAATGGTGTTTCGGCCGGCGTATTTATACGTATTAGGGCATGAATTCGTCCATGTTCTTGCTACGTGGCTTTGTGGCGGCAGGGTGGTATCCTTTAACGTAAGGCCTTCAGGCGGCAATGTGGTGACATCCAAATCGAACATCTTCATTGAACTTAGCCCGTATTTCGTGCCGATTTATACAATAGTCCTTGGGCTGGTCTTTCTTGTCCTTAAAGCGATCGGGCAGGAAACCCCGTTCATGTCGGAAATATTCATTTTTCTTGTTGGCCTTACCCTGGCGTTTCATTTTGTTATGACATCAGAAGTTCTCAGGATGGAGCAGCCGGATATCATCAAGTCGGGACTCATTTTTTCGCTTGTTTTTATACTTTTATGCAACCTTATAATAACCATGGCTGTAGTGTCCCCGGTATTTGACGGTATCTCGTTCGTGGATTTCATAAAAGAGGGTATTGATAACTCAAAGGATATTTACGTTCTGATATACGAAAAAGCACTTGGATTTGTAAATAAAATACAAATTTGATAGAATAAGAATCCTCAAAAGAAGATTTTTGGGTGGAGGAGTGGCTGAGCGGTCGAAAGCGGCGGTCTTGAAAACCGTTGTCCTTCACGGGACCGTGGGTTCGAATCCTACCTCCTCCGCCATATTTTAGCCCTTATCCTTACAGGATAAGGGCTTTTTATTGGGCCTCTAGTGTTGGTGGCAGAACATCTGCAGGTAGTGTATACTAAAGATTGTCTGTATATTTTGAAACGGAGAGAAATAGTGACTGAAATAAAAACATACACCGATGAGATAGATTTTGAAGGTGCCTATTTTGAGTCCCTGGACCTATTAAGAAGTCTTATGACCGGGGCCGAACAGGGCGCGATCGGGTACGTGGCCTCTTCGGAAAATATTGATAATTATAAACGTCTTTTCACCAGAGATGCTTTCTGGATCGGTATGGCTGCTATTCTTTCAGAGGACGAAGAACTGATAGGAGCCTTTAGAAGCAGTCTTGAAGTTTTAATGAACACCCAGAGGGAAGACGGGGCTATACCAAGCAACGTATCCCCCGGCGGAGAAATAAGCTACGGGGTCATAAACCCGCGGGTGGATCCCACTACTCTTTATGTGATCGGATGCATAGAGTATTGCAGGTGCAGGGGAGGCAAAAAGGACCTGGAATATTTCAAAAGGTCCATAGAGAAGGCCATGAAATACCTGGAAAACACCTGGGAAAATAAAATCTGCGGACTTTTATATATTCCACGGGCAGGCAACTGGGCGGACGAATATTTTCAGAAAGGTTTTGTATTATATGACGAAGTACTGTGGCATATTGCATTGAAAAAAGCGGCGTACGCGCTTAAAGTGCTTGGAAACAAGCGCGCAAGCGAATATCTGACAAAATCCGGTACCGTAAAGAATACTATAAGAGACAAGTTCTGGCTGAAGAACAACGAGTCGAAAGAGGACCCGGTGTATCTGACCATGAGAAAAAAGATCGACATGGATCGCATGGGGTACCTTATGCATTTTTACTATGCGAACCGCCGCACCAAAGCGTGTTTTGCCAAGTCCCACTGCATATTTGATGCTTTCGGCAATAGCTTGGCGGTATTAGCGGGGGTTGCGTCAAAGAAACAGATAGAGAGCATATTGCGGTTCGTGGACATGATATCGGTTAACTGGTATCCGCTTGTCCCTGCGCATTACCCGTTTTTCAGAGAAAATACTTTTAAGACAAAAAAGCTTTCCCAATACCGGTTCAAGGAGTTTATAGGCCATTACCATAACGGCGGACTCTGGCCATGGTATACGGGCGCATATGTTGCGGGGTTAGTAAGAGTGGGGGAAGAGAAAAGGGCCATACGGTTTTTGCACGGTATACTCAGGGCTAATGCGTCAGAAAAAAACGGCAAGAAATTTTATGAGTATCATACCGCCCAGAAATCCACTGCGGTGCTTGAAATAGTGCATCCGCACGGGCTGGATCTCTATTTCTCAGAAAAGCTATGTACATTTATGACACCGCAGAAATCCAATCTCCGGATAAAATTCAAGAACCGGAAGATCGATGTTACCGACGGTATGTGCGTGCGAACTTTAAACGCTAAAAAAGGCGATAAGATACAGATCAGCACGGTAGGCCCTGATGCTAAGGATGTGCTGCTTACGATAGCCTTTTTCAAGGACAAGGAAGGCAACAGGTATTTCAGGAACATAGAGATGAATAAAGTAAAGAGCGAGCCTGACGGCACGCCGAATCTTGGGGTAAGCGCTGCCGCGTATGTTATTGCGTATAAAGCTGTCGCTGAAAATAAAATACTTTTTGAACAGAAAGAAGAAAAAGATGAAAAATAAAAACTTAAGAAGAATATTTGTCGGTATCACTGTTTTCATGTTTGTGATAACTGTTGTTAACACTTCTTATGGAGAGGGGCGGGTTACTAAAACCTATGATATTGGAGGCGCGACCGTCAAGGTAAAGATAATCAGCTCCCTTATGCCTACCATGCTGGAAGGACGGATAAAAGAAGAATCAGGGTTTTATTTTCTTAAGATGAATTTCATGGACAACTTTTTTAGTATTAATGTACCGCAGAGGTCCTATGAGAAGATGACGGAGCAGCAGCAGAACGATCTAGTGGCAGCGGTACTGCAGCTGTATGGAAGATCCTTCGAGGTTTCTAGGGCTATGCTTGGTTATATGCCCAAGGGATACCGCTTCAACGTCACTTTCGGCGAAACCCAGTCAGGGCACCCTTTTAACAGAGTGTATGCCTATAGCAAGACGTCCAATATATATCCGGATTTTCTGCCATTTGAAAGTAAGATGATTCCAGGTGAGACAATAAACACGCCTATGATAGGGCTTGAAGAATCGACAATGTTGCATGAGATAGGACACAGTATTTTTGCTATAGTCATTGGAAATATAAAGAATCCCAAGAACAAATACATGGAAGAAGGGTTCGTTGATTATTTCGCAGACAAAGTTCTCGGCAGGAAAAGCCCCCACAGGGAAGCTATCGAAAAAATAACCATAACGAACGCTCAGGCCGCGAACATTAATGGATTGTCTCAGCTGGACGTGGATGTGAGTATATGGGGTGAAGAAGAGGCACTTAATTCTTCTACCATGGAAGGGTATGCCGGTATAACTCACCATCATTTTGGGTATGAGTTTATTAGAACATATATAGATGTATTTGGTGAAAAGGATCTTAGAGGATTTTTGGATAGATTTAGACGGACAGAAGAAAGACCCGACGAAGGTGATTACGGCACCAAGAGGATAAACGATCTGCTTCTTAAAATGGGGTACCCTCCTAAAAAGGTAGAAGAATTCCAAAAAATGCTTCACGAGAGGTTGAAGAAGAACATATTCAACCTGACGAGTTAATATGTCCCTTAGCGGATCCTACCGATTTTTAGCTTTAATTTAGGCGATAGTTTGACTATATATAATTTATCAGGCAAATTTATATATAATATAGAAATTTTTACTATAATAATAAATAAAGTATGGAGGGGAAATGCTGACTGTACTGGCTTACTCGATCAAAATCGTCATAAGCACTTTTCTTATCTATTTTTCCATAAAGATAGTAGAGGGATACAATTACAAGAACAACCTGGCGACTGCGTTTATTACTGCGCTTATATTGGGCGTAGCAGGAGGCGGTCTTGTTTTCTTATTCGGCCTTATCATCTGGGTATTCATACTTATCAACTGGTACAATATCGGGTTTTTGAAAGCATTCCTTATCAGCTTTGTTTACGGGATAATATCTTTTCTTTTGCAGATATTTCTTGTGGCTGGGCTGATTAGCGGAGGGTTCGTCGTCACAAAAATGGCCGATACCAAAGTATATCATGAACACTGGGATAATCTGAAGCAGCGGTTCAGAACGTTTGCACGTCACCTTCCTGATCCGATTCGGGAAAAACTGGGATTTTTGAAGCGTGATGTTGGTGATGCGGAAATATTCCCGGACGTAAAGAAAGTAAGGATAGTTTTTAATAATGGCAGGAGCATAGAAGCCACAATACTAATGGAGGGACGCAAGGGCTACCTTGTTGATATTGCGGACGGAAAGTCGGAAGTAGTGCTGCGTAAAGACGGGATATCGCGTATAGAGGACCTTGAGTAGGTGCAGGAGGCAAGGATATAAAATGATAAAAAAAGCCGTATCGTTTTTGCTGGTTATATTATTGTTTGTTTCGGCGGGGTGCAGCCCGGAAAAAATCGTCCGTGTCGCTGTGGACGATAACAAGACAGTTGGACTTAGGCCCGGCCAGCTTCTGAAACTAGAGTTCGTTTCGAACGCTTCCACCGGATATACCTGGCAGCTTACGGATTCCGTTAATAAAGGTATAGCGCGGCAGATAGGAACCTTCCGTTATATAAATAAATCCAGGGATCCTAAACTTGTCGGCGCGCCAGGAGTACAGATATTTCGATGCGAAGCGATGAAAAGAGGTAAAGCGAAACTGGTATTTGAATATCTGCGTCCCTGGGAAAAGGATAAACCACCCGCAGAAAAGTATATCGTCAAAGTGATCGTACATTAATACCTCATGAAAATAGATATACGGGATCTTACCCTGAAAGAGCTAACCAAAGAGATCGTCACTTTAGGCGAACCTCCACACAGAGCACGCCAGATATTCTCGTGGGTCAACCAGAAGAATGCGGATAGTTTCGATAAAATGTGCAACCTTCCAAAAACCCTTATCTCCGATCTTAAGAAAAAATATGATATTGGGGACTTGGTGTGTGAGGAGCGGCTCCGGGCAAAGGATGGTACGGAAAAGTTCCTATGGAAGCTTAGGGACGGGAAATACGTTGAAAGCGTTCTTATCAAAGAAAAAAGCCGGATCACATTATGCCTGTCTACCCAGGTAGGATGCAGGTTCAAATGCAGGTTTTGTGCAAGTGGTACTGGCGGGTTTACCCGTAACCTGGAAGTGTCTGAAATAACCGGCCAGGTACTTTCCGCACAGGAGATCTCCAAGTGCCGTGTTACCAACATAGTTTTTATGGGGATGGGAGAACCTTTGGATAACTATCAGAATCTCGAAAAAGCTATAGAAATTATCAACCATCCTAAGGGGATAGGTATAGGGGCCAGGAAGATCACCGTTTCAACATGCGGGATAATACCCGGGATACTAAAGCTAAAAGATATAGGGCTTCAGATAGAGCTGTCGGTATCACTTCATGCGGCTAATGACCAGCTCAGGAACGAACTTGTCCCGGTAAACAGGCGATATCCTCTTGAAAAGCTTATGAAAGCGTGTGAAGAGTATTTCGAAGATACGGGAAGGGTGGTCACTCTTGAATATACGATCATAAAAGATAAAAATGACCTTCTTAAAGACGCCGATAAGCTTGCCAAAATAGCAAAAAAGCTTAAAGCCAAGGTGAACCTTATAGGATGCAATCCATATTCGAATAAAGATTCTGGCAGGCCGTCTGCTGGCCGGGTGCAGGCATTCAAAGACCGTCTGAGGTCTAGGGGGGTAACGACTACGATACGAAGGTCCAGAGGCGGGGATATCATGGCAGCCTGCGGGCAGCTCGCTGCTCAGAAACGGGACAAAAAATGAAATACAAACTCATTGTATTCGACATAGACGGCACGATTACACGCCACGTATCAAGCTGGAGATATATACATGAAAAGCTTGGGTTGTGGGATGTTCTAGCTAAGAAATACCAGGACCAGTTCCTTGCCGGTAAAATAAGTTATAAAAGGTTCTGTGAACTGGACGCTGCACACTGGAAAGGAATGAACGTAAACAAACTGCATAAAGTGTTCGCCGGGGTGAGATACTCGAAGAACGCCAAGCGCGCTATAAAAAGGCTGAAAAAAGAGGGGTTTAAACTTGTTGCTATATCTACGGGTCTACAGTTCATTACAGAACGCGTGAAGAACGAGTTAGGATTCGATCACGTAATAGGGAACCGGCTGAACAGCCGTAACGGCCGGCTTACTGGAGGGGTTACTATAAACATAAGCCACGGAGCTAAAGGTAAAACCGTTCGCGGTATACTTACCCGTTTCGGGGCAAACCCCAGGGATATGATCGCTATCGGTGACAGTGAAGGGGATATTCCTATGATAAAACTTGCAGGGTATTCCATCGCATTCAATTCTTCCAGTGAGGTGTTGTCGAAAATGGTAGATTATAATTGCACTTCAGATGATTTTATGAAAGTATGTTATAAGATACTGGAGGTTTCAAAAATATAAAAATGGAACGATCGGTCACTGAATACGCAAAAGAAAAGATACAGGAAGTGCACGCGCTTTCACAAGAGTATAACGGCAAAGACAAGCCGCATACACAAGTGCTGCTAGATCTTGTCAAAAAACACGCTATAGAGATAGAAGAGCTTTATGAAAACGGAGATGAACGTTTTAGTGTAGAGGTGGGGGACCTATTGATACTCTGCCATGAGCTTCTTCTGGAGCACGAGAAAGACCCTGATGAGGTTATGAGCTTGTGTTACGACCGTTATAAGAATAAGTTAGCGGAGCTTATCGAAAAAGGGCAGGGCTAAAATGGGCCAGGAAAGGGTAACTCGCAGGCAAAAGAACATATCGCGTGTTCTAAGGGAGAAAAAGAACCGTACGGGTTCTAAAGCCTCTGTTCCTGCGAAGAAGAAAAGATCAAAATGAAAAAGTGGATATTCCTTCTGATCATTGCATTATTCGCAGCGGGTCTTGCTGGCGCGCAGGATGATGAGTTCGCCTCAGAGAGGATCCGGATGGTCGAGAAGCAGCTCGAACGAAGAGGCGTGACCGATCCCAGGATCCTTGAAGCCATGAAAAAGGTCAAACGCCATCTTTTTGTGCCCAAAAGGGTACGGGGGTTGTCTTATGAGGATACGCCGCTACCGATAGGGTACGACCAGACCATATCACAACCGTACATAGTAGCATATATGACGGAAGTTGCCGGCATCAAGCCAGGCGATAAGGTGCTTGAAATAGGTACCGGTTCTGGGTACCAGGCGGCAGTACTTGCCGAGATAGCCGGTGAAGTCTACACTGTTGAGATAGTCAAACCGCTGGCGGATACTGCGCGCACAAAGCTCGAGGATATGGGATTCACGAACGTACATGTAAGATGGGGTGACGGGTACAAAGGATGGCCTCAGAACGCGCCTTTCGATGTTATTATTGTTACTGCGGCGCCTCCTGAGGTACCGCAGGTATTAGTCGAACAACTTAAGGTAGGCGGTAGGATGGTAATCCCGGTAGGAATATTTTTCCAGGAGATCTATCTGGTGACTAAAACGGAATCCGGCATTGAGAAGAAAGCTCTTCTGCCGGTAAGGTTTGTTCCGATGGTACATCCCCAAAAAGGTAAGGACTAGTTGTGGATATCAAGATAGGATGCTGCGGATTTCCGGTAAAAAGAGAAGAATACTTTGATAAATTCCGGGTAGTGGAGGTGCAGAAGACTTTTTACCAGCCGCCGAAGGCAGAGACCGTGCAAAAATGGCGCCAGGCGGCTCCAAAAAAATTTGAATTCACGCTTAAAGCTTGGCAGGTCATAACACATGAGGCGGCAAGCCCCACTTACCGTAAGATGAAAACCGCGCCAGACAGTTGGAAAGAGGACAATTACGGATCATTTAAACCGACTGATGAAGTGTTCGCTGCATGGGAAGAAACCGAAAAAATAGCGTTATCTCTTGGAGCAAAGATCATTGTCTTCCAATGCCCGCCTTCTTTTCTGCCGAATAAAACCAATACGGATAATATGAGACGGTTCTTTAAGTCCATTGATAGGGGGGGATATAAGTTCATCTGGGAACCGCGCGGAGACTGGAACGATAAAGAGATCCGGGCACTTTGTGACGAGATTGATCTTATCCATTGCGTGGATCCCTTTAAGGCAAAAATAGAAAGAGGAGATATAAGGTATTTCAGGTTGCATGGTATAGGCGGATACAATTATAAATACAAAGGACTGGACCTTAAAAAGTTAAGGGATCTATGTGAAGCGGAAACTGAGCGCACAGAGAATAAACACGTGTATGTTCTTTTTGACAACGTTTCAATGATGCATGACGCGTTAAGGTTTGAATGGATCATCGAAAACACGGGACGCATAAAAGAACTTAATACTGATTTTTTGAAGAGTCTGTGCTATCAGATTGAGCGTGCCGAAGAGGACGAGAACGTAGAGATGCTCAGCCGGGAAGCCGAACGGATAGTGACTCTAATCCTGCACACTGATTATGCCAGGGTAGATATCGAAATCGAAAAATCGAAATTACGTGAACTTTGCAAAAAACTGTTTCCTAATAAGGAATATCTTTATGAGATGATTTACGGGCAGAGGTTTGATCGCTTGTGGGAACAGTTTAGAGAGAAAGAAGAAGAGTAACAAAAAAAGGAGTAGGGATGATACAACACCTTACGGCGCATTTTAACGCTATGGTGACCTTTGGGGTAATACTGATCGCTGGATATATAGCGGGAAGAATAGCTAATTTTTTCAAGTTACCCAAAGTGACAGGCTATATACTTGCCGGTGTTCTTCTTGAACCGTCGATGTTCGGGGTTATTCCCCAGAAGTTCATAGAGCATTCCAATGTCATAAACAATTTTGCGCTATGTATCATAACTTACGCTATAGGCGGATCGCTATCGTTTAAGCGGATCCGCGCGCTGGGTAATACAATATGGGTAATGACAATATTCGAATCCATAATGACGTTTCTAATGATCTCTGCGGGTCTATTTATAGCGCTACCGCTACTCAGCCGTTACGCGGGGATATCCGTGTCTCCGGCGCTTTTTCTGCCGTTAGCTATTCTTGCGGGATCTTTAGGGGCGCCTACCGATCCAACGCCTACACTTGCGGTAAAAGAAGAATATAAAGCAGACGGACCGGTGACGACCACGATACTCGGTATAGGTGCTTTTGACGATGCTATGGGTATCATAATATTCAGTTTCGCCATGGCAGCAGGCGTAGCTCTTGTTGGTGGGAGTGCCGGGAGTTTAGCTATGACCATACTCAAACCGATAGGAAATATAGTTTTCTCATTACTGACAGGCACGTTTTTTGCGTTTTTTCTGCTGATAGCCGCCAGGAAAGTGAAAGATAAAGGGGTAATGGTGGTCATAATACTGGGGGCTCTCTTTGCGTGTTTCGGCGTGGCCCAGGCTTTGCAATTCGACGAGCTTTTATCTACAATGACATTAGGTTGTGTCGTGGTCAATTTCGCGAAAGATGAGGATAAGTTCTTTCTTTCGGTAAGGGATTATTTCGAGGAGATGGTATTCGTTGTATTCTTCGTTACGGCGGGCGCTAACTTGCAGCTTGGAGTGCTTAAAAGTGCGATGGCGATAGTTATTGTGTTCGTTATATTGAGGATACTTGGTAAGGTAGTAGGATCTTACACTGGAGCTGTGGTATCCGGCGCCCAACCTAAGGTAAAGAAATATACCGCCTTCGGTCTTGTTCCTCAAGGGGGTATTGTGGTAGGGCTTGCGCTTCTGGTTAAGCAGGAGCCGGCCTTTTCAGGAATATCGCTTCTTTTACTTAATATCATACTGGGGACTACGGTACTTTTTGAGTTTATAGGTCCGCTTCTTACGGAAGTAGCACTGAAGGGGGCAAAGGAGGTGGGGAAGCAGAAATAAAAAAGCAGCCAAGTGGCCGCTTTTTAAAAATTAGCTTTTCTTTAACCTTATTCACCTAAGTCTTTTATTTTAAGGGGGGAGAAAAGCTAAAAAAGACCCAAAATCTAAAAGAACATTTTCTTCTTTCCTCATTTATTAGTATAGCATAAAATGATATGTAGGCAACTTTTGGAAAAACAGCAAAATTGTGTAACACAAAGAAATAAAAGTTAAAAATCCAAAAAGCGTGATAGCACAAAAAAGTAAAATAATTTTATACTCAAACGTTTATTTCTTTTAAATGTTAAGAATAATAAATATCAAGTATTGGCTGTTTTGAGAGAAATGATCTAACCGAAAAAATGTTAGAAGAATTACTAGGGTATATACGCATACAGCTCCGGAAAAATTTTTGTTATTGAAGTACCATCGGTATACTTGATCTAACTTATGATCACGTAATCAGTTTAAGAGGAAGAGATAAATGGTTTATCTAATATCTTGCGAAGTTGTCACTCTCATTCTACTCGCGCTTTTCATCAGAAAATATATTATCTCCCGTGACACCCATAAAACCTGCTTTAGGCTTATTGACCATATTAGCGTGGGGTATTACAGGTATAGAGCCAGTGACGGGGTCGTGCTTAGCGCTAACAAAGCCTTTACAGATATTCTTGAAGTAGACGTTTCCCCGGAAGATATTGTGGGCAGGTCGTTGAGCGAACTTCTTATATATGTAGATGGCGAGGGTAGTATTCGCCAGAAGCTCAAGGAGAGAGGGGAGCTTAGGAATTACGAGTATCGCTTCAAGACATTAGAAGGGAAAGATAAGATAGTTCTGCATAATTCATATATCGTTAAAGGAGTTTATGGCGGTGAAGAGATCATAGAAGCCATGATAGAGGATATAACCGAAGAGAGGTTATCCTACGAGAAGATGAAGGGATCCCAGGAAAGGTACGAGAAGCTTTTTAAGAATTCAGGGGATATGGTCATTATTTGCACGTTTGACGATTTTATTATCGAAGAGGTAAATCCTATAACGGAAGTTATTGCGGGATTCTCCCAGGAAGAACTTATAGGCAGACCGTTCGGGGATATTTTTCATCCGACACACAGAAAGGGTCTGAAAGAAAGTCATGAAGACCTGCTTTTTAAGGGATCTTCCCGCGTGGATGCTGTCATAGTCTGTAAGAACGGATCATATAAAGAAGTAATACTGACACTAAGCATGGTAGAGATAAAGAATTCTAGGGTAGTAATGGCGGTGGTAAAGGATGTATCTACCATGGTCAGAGAAAGGAAAGAGCAGCAGAGGCGGAAAAAAGAACTTGAAGAGTTCTGGCAAGCTTCTACTGAACGCGAGGAAAGAATAAAAGACCTAAGAAGCGAACTCGAAAGAGCAAAACAGCAACTCAAACTCTTAAAACAGAAAAATGACGGAAAAAGAAACTCAGAAACAGGGTAAAGCAACGAGCACTGTAGATCTGGAGTCCCAAAAGAACCTCCTGGTTACTTCTTTTCAGGTGCGTATTTTCAGCATCATAGTGGGGCTTCTGTGCACGAACGCGATACGGAACTTCTTAAATGTGGACTTGCCGTGGCAGGTTTCAGCTGTATTTTATACGTGGCTTCTGGCCAGTATTGTTTACCTCATTATTTTTAAACTAAATCTTTGTAAGACAAAACGGATCCTCGGTAACGTCCATTTAAGTTATTACTTTTTCGGCGTAGCATTTTCAACTACTCTCGTACACTATCTTGGGGGTGCCGAGTGGATAGCTTTTTCAATATATTTCTTCGATCTTGTCTACTCGAATGTTTTGATGAGAAGGTTAAGGGGCGCATTTGTCACGCTCCTTATAATTACCTGCTATTTTTCGATCATAACGCTTGAATATAAAGGTATCCTTCCGCACAGGAGGCTCTTTCCATTAGAAGAAGGCAGTTACGATAATTTCAGATATATACTTACAACAAGTGTCATTATAGTAGGAGGCATGTACGCTTTAATGTCATTCGCGACGGGGCTATTCGCGAAAATGAAAGAAGATAGAGAAAGAAATATCATAGATTCGAGGAACAGGTATGAGGCTAAGTCCAGACAGCTGGAAGATATTACCACTCAATTGAGGAAAAACGTAGCGGAGAACAAATACCTTAAAAGAGCTGCTATGGGTTACGTAGAGAAAAAAGAGTTTGAAATACAAAACACTAAAAGGGACCTTGAGGATCAGATAGGCAAGCTGCGCAAGACCCAGAAATCCATGTTCTTCATGATAGAGGACTTGAATGAGATGAGTACCCAGCTGAAGGATGCTCGCGATAACCTTGAAGATAAGGTGAGGGAAAGAACGGACGAACTGTTGGATATCAGCAGAAAACTTCACCGAAGCGAACGTCTGGCGTTTCTGGGTAAACTTTCCGGCAGCGTGACACATGAACTTAGGAACCCACTTGCGGTGCTCAAGAACGCCGCGTATTATCTGGAAAAGAAGTTCGTAACCGCCAAAGACGATAAGGTCGCAAAGTACATAGATATAATCAAGAAAGAGATATCCATGATAGATTCTATCATTGATGATATCATGGGATTCGCAAAGACCCGCTCGCCGAATCTGGAGAAATGCGATCTAAATCGTATAGTGGATAACGCTATCTCGGCTATTAACGTGCCGGACTTGGTAGAGATAAAAAAAGATTATGAAGACGTTCCTAAGGTCGAGGTAGACAGCGACCAGACAATGCATGCTCTTATGAACCTTGCCAATAACGCGATAGTAGCGATGAGCGGGAACGGGGTACTGGGTTTCAGGGTATTTGCTGAAGATAATACTGTATGTATTGAAGTTAAAGATACAGGGCCGGGGATTCCTCCCGAGCAGAGGGACCTGATATTTGAGCCTTTGTATAGCAGTAAGCCCAAGGGAACAGGGCTCGGACTTCCGATCGCTAAAATGATGATAGAGAACCAGGAAGGGCGGATCGAGTTTCATTCTGAGCTTGGTGAAGGGACCGTATTCAGGATCTACTTTCCTATAGAAAGAAAAACACGCAGACAATAATGAGCGATGAAAAGAACAAAATAATAGTAGCAGAAGACAGCCGCGAGTTATGTGATCTTTTGCAATCAATACTTGAAGGCGAAGGCTATAAAGTGGATTTCGTCCACGACGGTTTTTCCTTGATAGCGTATCTAAAGGAAACGCAGGATGTAGATGTGGTAATTCTTGACCTCATCATGCCTGAAAAGGGTGGGATAAGCATTTTTGATACGGTCCGCTCAGTGTCCCCCGCGTCAAAACTGATAATTTATACAGGCTACACCAGCTATCGGCATTCCATATTCGCACGCGAAGCAGACGCTTTTATCAATAAAACAGACGGTCCAGAGAAACTCCTGGAAACACTGAAAGAGCTTTTAGGGGAATAGGGATTTCAAGGGAAATTCTGTATTACGAAAAAGTCCGGCATTAAGCCGGGCTTTTTTTATGGCGGAGAGGCAGGGATTCGAACCCTGGGACCATTTCTGATCACGTGTTCTCCAAACACGCGCCTTCGACCGCTCGGCCACCTCTCCGCTAGAAGAAAAATAAACAGGCTAGGTTATATCCTTAGAAGTTTTCCAAGGCGTCGCTTTCGCTCTCATATAGATCAAGGACCTTATCAAGCTGGGTCAGCTGGAATATGCTGAAAGCTTCACCCGAGAGGCCGCTTATCTTTATCGCTCCGCCGTTCTCTTTTACCTGTTTTGCGAAGAAAATGATGGTAGCAATAACCAGAGAAGAAATGAAACCGACCTTGGTGAGGTCAATAATGAATTTTCTTTCTCCTGCGTCCATCAGTTTTTGTAGACCCTGTTTGATCTCTTCCCGTTGATCACGGTTAATCTCGTTGAAACTGAACCGGACAACGGTCACATCACCGATCTTTTCGATTGATAGAAATTCATCCATAACAGAATCCTTTTCTTGAAAAATGCTCTTATATTCTACTACATATCGAACGTTTGTCACTATTTTTCTCAACCCGTAAACAGCCCAGAATGAAAGTTGTAGAGAAATTGTTGATATTCTGGTACAATAAATTTCCTTGAAAATTTGTGTGGAGAGGTGGCAGAGCGGTTGAATGCGGCGGTCTCGAAAACCGTTGGGCCTTAGGGTCCCGGGAGTTCGAATCTCCCCCTCTCCGCCAGTATTTTTCCGGTAATTATCCCAAGAAATCGTCAAAAACCAATGTCAAGCGCAAAAAGCCAACTTTTTTACGACTAACTATATATTGTGTCTTACTTGACAAAAACAACAACATGTGGTATTTTTTGTTTTGCTTTAACAAAACGCTTGGATGACGGTGCGAAGGGGATATTAGATACGTGTAGTACGAAAGCCTACTCTTTACGCCACTAGAAGAGCCAGCAGTTTCCCGGTTCATTTAAAAATACAGATACACTTTCCGGTTATTATACGGAAGTAATTATTTAATAAAAGTTTATTGTGTGAAATAGAGCTACTTTAACAAAAGGAAAGGTGCCGGATGTATTCTACAGACATTAAATTCATCAGGAAGAGGGACGGACGACTTGAACCATTTGATCCAAAAAAGATCGAGGGCGTGGTTTTTGCCGCCGCTAAAGCGGTGGGAGGTGAGGACACTGAAAAAGCTCGTGAAATAACCCGTCAGACAGTATCTTTTTTGGAAGTCCTGTATAAGGAAGATAGGGTGCCTACCGTTGAGAATGTGCAGGACCTTGTTGAAAAGATACTTATTGAGAACGGGCACGCTAAGACGGCAAAAGCGTACATCCTTTACAGGGAGCAGCACGCTAAGCTGCGCCAGACGAAAGCTCTTCTTTCTGATGCTGTAAATATGGTAGATAATTATATACAGCAGAAAGACTGGCGAGTGAAAGAGAACGCCAACATGGGGTACTCCCTGCAGGGACTCAACAATTTTATTTCTACCGCCGTATCCAACAAATACTGGCTTGACCGTATTTATCCGAGAGAGATAGCGGAGAAGCATATGGAAGGCGATATACATATACATGATCTCGGTTCTATAAGCGCTTATTGCTGTGGCTGGGACCTTAGAGATCTTCTTATGAGAGGTTTTGGGGGAGCGTACGGCAAAGTAGAATCAAAAGCGCCGCGTCATTTCCGTGTTGCGCTGGGACAGATAGTGAATTTTTTCTATACGCTTCAAGGCGAGGCGGCAGGAGCTCAGGCTTTTTCTAATTTTGATACGCTACTTGCTCCTTTTGTCTATTACGATAAACTTACGTACGCACAGGTGCGGCAGTACATGCAGGAATTTATTTTTAACATCAACGTGCCGACGCGTGTGGGATTCCAAACGCCCTTTACGAATATCACCATGGATCTTACGATACCGAATTCGTTCAAGGATGAAGCGGTTGTCGTAGGTGGGGAAATAAAGGATAAAAAGTATGGAGACTTCCAGCGTGAAGCCGACCTTATAAACAAAGCTTTTTGTGACGTCATGGTCGAAGGCGACGCAAAGGGCCGGATATTTTCTTTCCCGATACCTACGTATAACATAACCAAGGATTTTGACTGGGATAACGTTGATCTTAAAGGGCTTTGGGAGATGACTGCAAAGTACGGTATCCCGTACTTTTCAAATTTTGTGAATAGTGACATGGATCCTGATGATGCCAGGAGTATGTGTTGCCGGCTGCGTTTGGATAACAGAGAGCTTCGCAAAAGAGGCGGAGGTCTTTTTGGATCCAATCCCCTTACGGGGTCCATAGGCGTGGTTACGCTCAATATGCCGCGTCTGGCGTATATGTCCGGTAACAGGGAGAATTTCTATAAAGGGTTGGATGAACTTCTCCGTATATCTAAGGAAGCGCTTGAGATAAAAAGAAAAATTCTTGATCAGCTTACGGAGCAGGGACTATATCCGTACTCAAGCTATTACCTGGCGGATATAGCGAAAAGACATGGTACTTCCTGGTCAAACCATTTTTCCACTATTGGTGTGATTGGCATGAACGAAGCATGTCTTAATCTTATAAAAGAAGATATCAGCACCAAAAAGGGAAAGGCGTTCGCTCTGGAAGTGCTTAATTACATACGGGAACGCATGATGGAATTCCAGGAAGAAACGGGACATTTTTACAACCTAGAAGCGACGCCAGCGGAAGGGACCACGTATCGCCTGGCAAAGATGGATAGAGAGAAATATCCCGGTATCATCGTGCAGGGTACCGAAGAACCCTACTACACGAACTCATCGAATCTTCCAGTAGGATATACCGAGGATCTTTTTGGCGCTTTGGAGCACCAGGACGGGTTGCAGACGCGATACACGGGAGGGACAGTGTTCCATATCTTCTTGGGAGAGCGCATAGAAGATCCCGAAGTTTGCAAGAAATTCGTTCGCAAGATAGCACAGAACTATCATATGCCGTATTTTACGATCTCACCGTCATTCACCATATGTTCGGAACACGGCTATATTCCAGGGGAACATTTCCACTGTCCTTACGACAAATCCGAACAGGAAAAACAAAATACCGGCGAGGAGGTATCAATATGAGTGATAAAAAATGTAACGTAGAGGTTTTTGCGCGTGTTACCGGATTTTTTCGGCCGGTTCAGTCCTGGAATAAAGGAAAGACAGCCGAATTCAAGGATAGAAAAAAGTACGAGCTGGACACATCTAAGGTAGAGAATGAGAATAGCAGGTTTACAGAATCTGTCGCTGGTTGATTACCCGGGACATGTAGCTGCGACAGTGTTTGTGCAAGGGTGCAATTTTCGGTGCGGATACTGCCAAAACCCAGACCTGATAGAACTTAAAGAAGATACATTGTACACAGAAGAAGAAGTGCTTAAATATATTGTCGAGCACAAGAACATGCTGGAAGGCCTTGTGATTACCGGCGGTGAACCCTGCATTTACCAGGATCTTCCGGAATTCGTGGAACGTGTAAAAGAAAAAGACTTCCAGGTAAAGCTTGATACCAATGGATCCAATCCGGCGCAGCTTGAATATATGTTCCGGGAAAAGACCCTTGATTATATCGCGGTAGATGTAAAAACTTCCCTTGATAAGTATTCGCTTCTGACTGATATAAAGAATATTGAGGAGATCATCTCAGAAACTATCTACCTCACGATGTTATCGACCATACCATACGAATTCCGTATTACCTGTGCTCCGGGAATAGTCGATGAAGAGGCTATACGTTCTATCGGCGAGCTGATAAAAGGAGCAGAAAAATGTTGTCTTCAGCAGTTCAGGCCGAATATAGTGTATGATGAGAATTTTCAGGGCCTGACCCCGTACAGCAAAGACAAGCTTGCGGAATTCCAGAACATACTCCTTGAAACCGTAAAAACTGTTGAAATTCGTGGAATATAAAAAGCGTTTTTGAAAAAATATGCGTAAGATTAGTTTCAAAACAAAAATTACCTTCACGTTCCTTGGCACTTATGCGGTCTTGTCATTATATCTTATAGGACTTTTCTATGTAAAAACGGTTTTAGACCAGAAAGAAGATCTTCGGCAAAAACTGATGGAACTCTCCTACCTGGGAACCCGTATAGTTTCCGGCGATCTTGTCGAAAGAATAGTCCCCACACGTTCTAACATGAATTCAGCAGAGTACAAGGAGCTTAGAGGCAAGCTCCGGAGCATAATGGATGTTCATTCCGATATAGCTGACGTGTACGTGCTGGTGGATACAAAGACCCCCGGAATCATGAAATTTGTGTCCAATGCGGACCCCAAAGAGCCTATAGACTGCGGGGAGGATTTCGATGTGACCAGATATCCGGAACTCATGAGAGCGGTTGATGGGCCCACGGCCGATCATGAGATATTATCGGATAGATGGGGAGACTGGCTTTCCGGATATGCCCCCGTAAAAGATGAAAATGGGAACACTGTTGCGATCCTTGGGATTGATATCTCTGCCAAAACAGTGAACGCGATGAGGAACATGGTATTGAGTAACGCGGCATACGTCTTTCTGCTGGGAGTTGTTATTTCGATACTGGCAGGGAATCTGGCATCCTGGTGGCTTATAAAACCCATTAAGGTGCTCATGAAGGGTATGGACCAGATCTGTGAGGGGAACCTGGATTATGCGATACCCGTGCGATCTACTGATGAGATCGGTAAACTTAGCGATAATTTCAATAACATGGCTAAAGATCTCAAAAAGTATATAACAGACCTTACGGACGTTACGCGTGAAAAAGAGAGGCTTAACAGGGAGCTTGAGATCGCAGCGGAACTCCAGCAGGCGATGCTGCCTCATTACAAGCTTGATGTTGAAGAGATAGACCTTGCGGGCTTGAGTTTGCCCGCACGTGAAGTGGGCGGTGATTATTTTGATTACATGAATAAAGACGGGAAGAACATAGGTTTTGTTATCGCCGATGCTACCGGCAAGGGACTGTGTAGTTCGATATTCATGACCAATTCCAAAAGCATATTCAAGATAATGACGACCGAAGAGATGTCCCCAGGGAAGGTGATCCAGAGGACAAACGATTTTATGATAGAAGAGATGTCGTCTTCTTCCGCTGCGATGTTCGTGACCCTGTTCTACGGGATATATGATAGAGACACGAAAATATTCCGCTATTCTAATGCGGGACATAACCCGCCGCTATACATCGATAGGGAAAATTCAAAAGTCGAGCTGCTAAATCCACATGGGTGCCCTATTGGCATAATGGAAGAGCAGCAGTATGCAGATAGCGAGGTAAAGATGAAAAGCGGCGACATAGTGGTTCTTTATACCGATGGTGTCGTTGAGGCAATGAACTCGAAGAAAGAAATGTTCGGGCTTGATCGATTGACCCAAGTGGTTTTGGATTCAAAAGATCTTTCCGCCCAGGAGATGGTCAACAGCATCAAAGAAAACGCTTTTGCGTTTACTGCGGACAGAGATCAGTTCGACGATTTTACGCTCCTCATTTTCAGGGTCAAATAAACAAACATAAGAGGGAAGGATGTCTACATGAGAGCTTTAAGAGCTTTGCTAGCGTTACTGTTTCTAACCAACGTGGTCTGCGCTCAGGCGTTTTCCCGGGAAATAAAAGTATACATGAAGATTAGAGGGAATACCGGTCTTGAAGAAAAGGTCAAAGAAGTAATAGCGAATGAGTTCAGCTCATTCAAGGATGTAGCAGTCACAGAGAACAGGGAAGAAAGTCATCTTTATCTGGACCTAAGCCTTGTTGAGCAGGATCCGATACGTTTTTACGGTCTTGGGGTATGCATAGCCTACCATGTGCGTGATGATTTCTACAGCCGGCCTACTTCTGACGTAGCGCAATTCGGCGAAGACCGAATGGAAGATGTCTGCCGTTATCTAGCGGCACAAATAGACCGGTCTTTCGTAGAACCCCTACGCCAGCCCGTGGAGTGAGAATAGACACAACCCGTAAAAACAAGTATAATGAAAATCACGTCCCCGTAGCTCAGCTGGATAGAGTACCGGCCTCCGGAGCCGGGTGCGGCAGTTCGAATCTGCCCGGGGACGCCAGCTTTTTATAACCGTCAAGTAAAACCCCGCACTAGTCCTTCAAAATGGGGGTTATACGGTGTCAGAATGCTGTAACCCTTGTGTTTACTAAATTATATTGACAAGGGTTTGAATTTTTAGTATAGTTTTCTAGTAAAAGATTTTTGTAGTTCAAAAAGTAAAAGGAGGTAATAATGAACAAACAGGAATTCATCGAATCAGTTGTGAAGTGGGGTGGATACGAAACAAAATCTGAGGCTACTAGAGCCTATGACGCTGTGGTTTCCGCTCTTTCCGGTCGCCTGAGCAAAGGTGGCGCGAAAGAAAGAGTAATCCGTCTTCCTGAGCTAGGTACTTTCCAGATGAAGACGAGAAAAGCCAGAACGGGTAGAAACCCGCAGACCGGCAAATCCATTAAGATTCCTGCGAAGAAGGTCGTAACCTTCAGAGGCG
This sequence comes from Candidatus Omnitrophota bacterium, assembly GCA_049642065.1. Lineage (GTDB taxonomy): Bacteria > Omnitrophota > Gorgyraeia > Tantalellales > Tantalellaceae > WJMH01. Next base: position 82,281 of record JBAROK010000026.1, read on the forward strand.
GCAAGAATCTGAAATCCAGCCTGTAATAGCTGTTTAGCGCAGACTGTGCGAACACAACCCTCACCAATACGGTGGGGGTTGTGTTTTTAAAGCGCTGATGTTAAAATCTAACGTATTATGAAGAATCTATTAACAAATCTATATATGAAGGCTAAGACCTTAAGCGGCGATTTTACGCTTTCGGCCAATGAGATAGCTCAGTTCTTAGGCGGATCCGTTATAGGTGACGGAAGTGTGAAGATAAAAGACATGTCAGCTATTGCTTTTTCGGAAGACGGCGATATTACCTTTGCCGATAATGAGGAAGAGCTTCCTTTAGCAGAGAAGAGCGCCGCAACATGTATTCTCACTACCATCAAGAAGGATGCTTATTCCAAGACCGTTATAGTAGTTGACGACATCAAACGCGCGTTGACGATGATGTATAACGCTATGCTGGAGATAAAACCGCCGGAAAAAGGCAATATCCATCCGACTGCTATAATATCCGAAAAGGCAAAGCTCGGCAAGAACGTATCTGTAGGCCCATTTGCTGTTATAGAAGATAACGTATGCATAGGAGATGATGTTGCTATTGGAGCGAATTGTTTTATTGGCAGAGATACGATTATAGGCAATCTGTCCCGTATTTATCAGAACGTGGTAGTGTACTATCGAACCGTTATTGGCAGTAAGACCATAATACATGCGGGTTCTGTTATCGGGGCTGATGGGTTTGGGTATGTACCGAAAGATGGCAAGATATACAAAGTGCCGCAATTGGGAAACGTTATTATCGGGGATAATGTTGAAATAGGGGCGAATACCTGTATAGATAGGGGTACGTTCACAACTACCGTCATCGGACCATCCACTAAGATCGATAATCTGGTGCAGATAGCTCATAATGTGAAGATTGATAAGAACGTTTTCATTGCCTCACAGAGCGGTATAGCGGGAAGCAGTGAAGTAGGCGAGGGTACCATGATGGGTGGAGCGGTTGGCGTTGCGGATCACGTGAAAATAGGCAAGAACGTGAAAATAGGCGGGAAAACGGGCGTTCATGGAAACGTTAAGGAAGGCAAGACCATTTTTGGGTATCCTTATCGTGAAGCCGCTGATGCCAAAAGACTGCATGGTCTTTTAAGTGTCCTAATAAAACATTCCGGTAAACTCAGAGCTTTCTTAAGGACCCTGCCTGAACAAAACAGGGAAGATACAAAATGATAATATTAACAGGTGGAGCAGGATTTATTGGTAGCTGTTTCCTTCGTAAGCTTAACGACGAAGGGATAAACGATATAATAGTCGTTGACCAACTTGATGCTTCCGAGAAATGGCGCAATCTTTTGGGCAAAAAGTTCCGTGATTATATCCAGAAAGACGATTTTCTGGATATGGTTGATAGTAATGAACTGCCTAAACCCAAGGCCATTGTGCACATGGGGGCTTGCAGTTCTACCACCGAAACTGATGCGGGTGTTTTTATAAAGGATAATTACGAGTATTCAAAGAAACTTGCCGAATGGGCGTTTTCACAGAAAGCGTCTTTTCTGTATGCTTCCTCGGCGGCTACGTACGGTGACGGTAGCGTTGGGTATAAGGACGACGAGAACGATCTTGAATCCTTAAGGCCACTCAATATGTATGGTTTTTCTAAACAGATGTTCGATCTCTGGTTGAAAAAAGAAGGGCTCTTAAATAAAGTTACCGGTATAAAGTTCTTCAATGTGTTCGGTCCTAACGAATATCATAAGGGCGAGATGATGAGCGTTATCTGCAAGAAATATCCCGGTCTGGTAAAGGATGGGAAGATCACGCTTTTCAAGTCGCATAAGAAAGACTACCCGGACGGCGGCCAGAAAAGGGATTTCGTGTATATCAAGGACGCGCTCGAGGTCATGTGGTACTTTTTTAAGCATCCCAGGGTAACAGGGATATATAACCTGGGTTCCGGTGAAGCCAGAAGCTGGAACGATCTTGCCGGTGCGATGTTCATGGCACATTACGGGACAGCAAATAATGAGGGTAAGGTAGAGTATATCGAGATGCCGGAAACACTTAGGCCCAAATACCAGTATTTTACCGAAGCTGACCTGAATAAACTCAGAAAAGCCGGTTGTAATCACCAGTTCCTATCTTTAGAGGATGCCGTCAGAGATTACGTAGGGTATCTGAAGGAAAGTTCCCACCTGTAATCAGTTTACCATTAACTGAATGTCTTGAATTCTTTCGTGAGAGGATTGAATACGGTTATGCGGTTACGTCCGCCGTTTTTGGATTCATATAACGCGTGATCCGCTTCACCAATTAAATATTCCGGCTTGTAGTCTGGGCTTGTATTATACGAAGAGACGCCGAGACTTAGAGTCACTCCAACGTGTTTATGGTCGACTTCTATCTCGGTATTTTGAACCTTTTCTTTTATCCTGTCGGCGACTTCCAGTGCTTCCTCTGTAAGTTTCTTTAGGCGCTTCGCGACACTTGCCGCTTCTTCGGGACCGGCTTCCATCAAGAGTATTGCGAACTCTTCGCCACCGTATCTTGCTACGATATCAGATGAACGCACATTTTCTCCGATGATCTGGGCGACGGTCTTCAGCATATGGTCGCCTGCCAAGTGGCCGTAGGTATCATTGAATTTCTTGAAATTGTCTATATCGCACATAACCAGCGAAAGAGGATTGCCGTAACGTTTTGAACGATCGATCTCCCTGTCCAGGTGCTCTTTGAAATATTTCTGGGTATAAAGACCCGTCAGGCCGTCGTGCACGGCTTGGTACTGGGCTATTCGTTTGTCGTGCTCGATCTTAGTGCTGTACTCGCGGTAAACTAAGACCGAAAACAACAGGATAAGGAGCGCAATGAAGTATAATCTTGTAACATTAAGCATATGGTCGTATTCGGTAAGCCCGCGTTTGTATTCTTTATTAATATCGTAGACAAGTAGCGTTCCGATTTCGGTATCTCCGTATCTTATGGGGTACACGTATTCGGCACTGAGGATGTCTATTTCTTTAACATCTTTGGCAGCACTTCGCATTATGCCGTCTTTATCTCTATAGATAAAGTTGACGCTAAGAAAAGGGATATCGTTATATTTATCCAGAAATGCTTTTATGTTACTCAGAGAGGGGGTTGGAACCTCTTTTTTGAAGCTCTGGTATATAGACGATGCCAGGCGTTCAGCTCTTTCCAGGTTATAAGAGGTGGGCTTCTCTATAAAGTACTTGTACATGATAGCGCTTTGCCTGGTAAGGAGGAAGTTGAAGAGGAATCCTCCTATTACCGAAAGGAGCACCAGGTACGCTATAAATCGTGTTTTCAGGAAAGCCAGCTTCATATTAATATATATTATATACAGCATATATAAATAAAGCAATATCTGGTTGTAGTCCCGCTCGGGTTTTGTTGAAAATCGCCGATAGATATGCTATAGTTTCACTATTAAAATAAGGTGAAAGGAGAATACAAATGAAAGAAATATATACCTCTAAAGATATACTTCAAATGGCAGTTCAGGCCAAGGAAAGGGGAAAAGAGCTTTATCTTGTTCTGGCCCGTAACAGCGAAAATTACCATGTGAGTAAACTTTTTACGGAATTTGCGAAGGATGAGCAAAGGCATAAGCTTGAGCTGGAAAAATGGCTGGATTATGTAAGAGGAGATAAACGGGAAGAAGCATATCCCGGAGAGAGATCCCTTTATCTTAAAGCGCTGGTAGATGATAACGCGTTCAAATGTGATGCTGCTACAAAACAGGCGCTTGAAAAGACGATCAGCGAAGAAGAAGCCTTGCAGGCAGGTATTACTTTCGAGAAGGATTTCATGCTTTTTCTGCACGATCTTAAGCAACATGTAACAACAGGTGGGGAGAGCACGATAGATTCCCTGATCGAGGATGAAGTACGGCATCTCAAGGAGATGTTCCACCTAAAGGAAAAGATAGATAAGCTCGACTGATCTACAGCTTAATAGCTGCAGGGATCATTTTCCTGACGGAATTCATTATATATATCTTATCGGCTTTGAGGAGGTCCTCTTTACGGAGGACCTTTTCTTTTAAGGGCACTTCTTGTGTGTTAATAAGGTGCTGACGGTATACGCCGGCTAAAACGCCGCAGGAAAGGGGAGGAGTCCAGTAATTTTCGCCTTTCTGGATCATGACGTTTGTGATAGCGCCTTCAGTTATCTCGTCTTCCTGATTGCTAAAGATAACGTCAAAGAAACCTTTAGCGCGCCATTTGTTGAACTCCTCTTCGTAGAGGCTTCTTTTGGTAGTCTTGTGATAGAGAAATATATCGGTTTTATCGGTTTTCTTTTCAGAGAAAGTGATCTTTACCACTTCTTCGGATATCGGAGGAAGGATCTCTGAGGCTATATTGACTTTACCGGCACGGTCGAAGAGAAGCCGTGTCTTATATTGCCTGAGCAGGTTAAAGTCTGAGCTTGAGCTTTCAAGCGCGCCGCTTATGAACTCTTCTGCGTATGGGAAATTAAAATGCTCGGCGCTTTTTTTCAAGCGTCCCAGGTGAAGGGCCAGCAGAAAATAGCTGCCTTCTTCCCAGAGCATCGTTTCGATAAGTCCAAAGTTTTCCATAAGTTTCTACCGTTATTTATGTTATATCCGTCCTCGTTGACTAATATTATAGATGTGATACAATAAAAACTCAATTAATTAATATTATGCGTGCCAGTAGCTCAGCGGATAGAGTAGCGGCCTACGAAGCCGTTGGTCGCAGGTTCGAATCCTGCCTGGCACGCCATATTTGGTCCTAAAATGAGCCTACGAAAAGAAGGTAAACTCGCCCTTTTCATAGTAATTCTCGGGGGCATATCCATAATCCTCGAGAATACTATAAACCAATGGCATCTATCTGATTTGATAGAACATGTGCTGGATTTTGTTATCTTTTTCCTATTCATCCTGGGAGCTTTTATAGGGATCGTCAAAGCGCCGGATAAAAAGACTTTCATCAAACAAAATATAATAGAACTAGGTCTTGTAATAGCTATAGGGGTATCTTTTTTCTGGTGTAAATACTATCATTTCTTCATTGAAAATACCACAACGCACGATATTCCCGTAAACCTGATAATTGCTATCACGATCCTCAGTTCCATGAAGGTCTTACTCCGGGTGAACAAGGTCCGGTATGTTATCCAGAAACTCAGTAGCCACCCGGCTCAGACAATAATGCTCAGTTTTTTTGCAATAATAATCGCAGGCACTATCCTCCTAATGACACCGTACGCTACCAGTGACCAGACTAAACTAGGATTTATAGATTCACTGTTCACGGCAACCTCCGCCACTTGTGTTACCGGTCTTATCGTTGTGGATACCGCTACAAAGTTCTCTCCCCTGGGAAAACTTATCATCATGACCTTGATACAGGTAGGCGGCCTGGGTATAATGCTCCTCGCTTATTTTACGGGTTTTCTTGTTGGCCGAAAGATGACCATTGAAGACAGGCTCATGGTCTCTTACATGCTGGAGGAGAACGATTCAAGGAACCTGGCCAAGGGGGTTAAGAATATAGTGCTCTTAACTTTTATTTTTGAGCTTTGTGGCGCGGTGATGTTATTCGGCGCTTTTAAGCCTACTGTAGGGAGCAATATTAGAACTGCGTTTTATTCGGTATTTCACGCTGTATCCGCTTTTTGTAACGCGGGGTTTGCGCTTTTTTCAGATAACTTAGCTTCGTTTAAATCTTTTGGATTCCTTAATCTTGTTATAGCAGCCCTTATCATCGCAGGGGGTATAAGTTTTGTGGTTATCACTAATTCAGCGAGACATATTCGGTCTAGAGTGCGGAAGAAATTTTTCGACAGGACGCAACAAATAGAGAAGTTAACTTTAAATACACAGATAGTTCTTTTTATGACCGTTGGCCTACTTATAGTGGGTACGCTGCTTATTTATAAATTTGAACATAGGTTCATATTGCCGGATAGTATTAGGACACAGTATTTGGAAGCTTTTTTCCAGACAGTTACTCTTCGTACGGCTGGGTTCAATACAATGGATATCTCCAAATTGCATAAAGGTACGTATGCTCTTATGATTCTATTCATGTTTATTGGTGGAGCATCAGGATCCACTGCCGGAGGAGTAAAAGTCAATACGGTGGGGGTGGTATGGGCTTACGTGCGGTCGGTGTTCAATAATAAGCGAGACGTTGTGATGATGAAGCACACTATATCAAAAGACCTTATAAACCAGGCTTTTCTTGTTGTTCTGTTAGCAGCAGCGGTAATATTTACAGGTGCTTTGATATTAATGATAAGTGAGCATGGGGCAAAGTTCGTTGATATAGTTTTTGAAGCGTTCTCGGCGTTTGGAACGGTAGGGCTGTCGACGGGCATAACTTCCAAGCTCTCGGGAGTTGGGAAAATTGTCATAACGGCTCTTATGTTTATAGGAAGGTTGGGCCCCTTGACCGTCATAGCGGCACTTTCTCAGAAGACGACGGGTTATCAGATAAGTTATCCAGAAGAAAATATTAACATAGGATAAAGGAGATTAAAATGCTTGAAGAAAAAGTTTTTGCTGTATTTGGGCTAGGGACGTTCGGCCAGGAAATATGCAAGGTCCTCTCCGGCAAGGGGGCAAAGGTCATAGCGGTGGATAGAGATAAAGCTCTTATCGACCGGATAAAAAATAGCGTTACTCAAGCGGTTCTTTTGGATAGCACCAATGAAGAAGCCTTGCATAATGCTGGTTTACAGGATTCCGATGTGGCCATAATCGCGATAGGGGATAATATGGAAGCCAGCATCCTTACTACGATCCTGCTAAAGAAGATAGGCGTTCCTTATATCATTGCCAGGGCCATGACAGATGTTCATGCAGAGGTTCTCAAGCAGATAGGGGCTACGGAGGTCATAAACCTTGAAGTTCAGCAGGGTCAGAGGCTGGCCAGCAGGATAGTAGCGCCTGATGTAGTAGATATTATTCCCATATCAGAAGACCAGGCTCTTGCTGAGTTACGTGTTCCCGAGAGTTTTATAGGAAAGACGCTGATCAACCTGGACTTGAGAAAGAAGTACAACGTTAATATCATAACCATAAAGCGGACGAAAACGGATATTGACAATATGGGTAACCCCAAGAGGAAAGAGTTCATTTTTACACCTAAGCCGGATGAGGATCTCAAAGTTAACGATATACTCGTAGTGCTTGGTGCGGAGAAGGATATAGATAAGCTAAAGGAGCTATAAGATGATCCTTGTAAAAAGAAGATACCTGTTCATACTCACGGTACTGTTCTGTCTTTTAGTGATATTCGGGGAAGTAAAATTCTTTTTTGCCCTGAAAAACGTTAACCAGACAGCGGATCTGAGCGTGAAGTACGAGATGGAAAATTTCATTTTTGCTTCAATCATTCTGGTTCTTATCGTGTTCTTTTTTCTACTGAACTTTTTGAGAATGAGCAATAACGTTCTCAAAAGGCTTGATAAGATGATTGAACTTTCTTCGTACGGCAAGTATGACGTTGGAGAACACCTTAAAACACTGGGCAGTTTAGGGGAAAGGTTAAGCTATCTGATATTTCACCTGGACAAGTTGAACAATATGAAATCGCTGAAGATAAGTTCTTTATCCAGGATGAACGATTTCCTTATGCAAAGATCCGAAGAGGCGGTATTTCTTATGGATAGATACGGGCATATGATAGATTGCAGCCCGAAACTAACAGAAACTATTGGTATACAAAAAAATGATTTAGTAGATAAAAATGCCATTGATGTCCTAGTGGGCGTAAACTATGAGGATCTCTTCTCTGAACTTGGAAAAAGACGTAAAGCCTTGGATAGAGAAGATGTAACTATCAAAGCGGCAGATAAGACGAAAAAGTGCAAAATAATCTTTTATCCGATCATTAATGCCAACGAAGATATATCACACGCTATGGGGGTTATTGGATGAATAAGTATGCTGTGAGGATTACAAGGCTGATAACAGCTGCGGTAGTGTTTTTATCCCTGGGTTATAATACAGCTCAGGGTGAAGGTTTTTCTAAGGTAATGATAAAAAAGATCAGGAGTACCGATGTGTCCTTTGCCCGGGATATCAAGGTGGAAACAGGTACTTATGAACAGTTAGAAATAGACAATATTTCTCCGGCACACGTTCGGAAAAAGACAAGCTCGGGTATGATGGATAAATTATATATCAGTGGTACAGTTGAACCTTTGCATAATGTCACGTTTGCCGGCGTAATGGTAAATGCGGAATTCCTTGATGCTGAAGGCAATGTAGTGGCAAGTGAAGAATCGGGAGTTGTGCCGAGGATATTAGGGCTTAGGGGAGTTAGAAGGGGCCGTTTCACTGTATCTACCGATTATAACGCTGCTATCAAAGAATGTAAGCTGACCCTTATTTGGTGAAATATGAATAAACACGATATATTCATGAAACAAGCGCTAACCGAAGCGTACAAGGCCTTTGATGAAGACGAAGTCCCGGTAGGAGCGGTGATCGTACATGAAGACCAGATCATTGGCAGGGCACACAACCAGATAAAAATGCTCAAAGATCCTACTGCACACGCGGAAATGATAGCTATCACCCAGGCATCGGCTCACTTAAAAAATGAAAGATTGAACGGCTGTGAGCTTTATGTTACAATTGAGCCCTGTTCGATGTGTGTGGGAGCGTTGATCCTAGCACGCTTCAAAACAGTGATATATGGCGCAAGCGACCCTAAAACAGGGGCTTGCGGTTCGGCAATAGATCTTACAAAACCGGGACTTTTTAACCATACGCTTGAGGTTATTGGTGGAATAATGGAACCCGAATGCCGGACAGTAATCCAGGAATTCTTCCTCGCAAAGAGGGACTGACATATTTATCTACTTTAGCGCGGAGAGGTGGCTGAGCTGGCTGAAGGCAACGGTTTGCTAAACCGTCGTAGGTTAACACCTACCGAGGGTTCGAATCCCTCCCTCTCCGCCACTTTGTTGTTATAAGTCCTTATAATTCCTCATTTTTTAAATAGCATTTTTCCTTTGTTTATTTTTAATTCCTCTGGTTTGCTTTATTTGGAACTTTTTTCTGATTTCAAATGTCTAATTAATAACAGAGTGTTTGGGTATAAATTAAAAGTATTTATAAATATATTAATTGGTGATAAAATACGGTTACTATGCGCGAAAGATTAATTCAATTCTTTTTAAAACGGCATCTATTAGCCAATCTCATATTTGTTGGGATATTGGTAGGTGGGATCTTTGCCTGGATGGGCCTGCCCAAAGAGGAGCTGCCCGATATAACGTTTGATACGGTAAGGATCACCACTAATTATCCCGGGGCTTCCACTGAGGATGTGGAGTATTATGTTACGGAACCTATGGAGGAAGCGATCCGTGATATTGACGGGGTTTACCGGGTTTACAGCGCGACAAGCATAGGGAACTGCACGGTAACTGCAGAAATAGAAAAAGACCATCCTGACAAAGAAGCAGTCATATCTGAAATACGCAATGAAGTGCTTGATGTGGACCTGCCGACCGACATAGTTGACGATCCGAACGTCCGTGTATTCAAAACATCACGAAAAGCCATCATAGATATTGGGGTTATATACAAAGGGAGGAATATCCTGGATATATCATCCCGTGAAAAACTTCAGACCTACGCTCTTGTACTTGAAGATGAGCTTATGAACCTACCCGAAGTAAATTCAGTCACAAGGTCAGGTTATTTGAAAGATGAAATACATGTAGAGATCGCGCCGGATAAATTGAAGGAATACAATATTACTTTTAATACCGTTATGCAGGAAATAAAGAATGGTAATGTGCGTCAACCTGCCGGAAGTATAGAGAATATCAGTGAACCCAAAGTGACGCTTTCAGGAGAACTTGATACTGTAGAAAAACTCAAGGAGATGAGCGTTCAGGGCGGCTTTGAAGGTCAAATAATAAGGGTAAGAGATCTGGCCAATGTAGAGAAAGGTTATGAAAAAACGAAGACGGTTTTAAAGATAAACGGGCATGAAGGAGTATTCCTGAATGTGAGGAAAAACTCCAGATACGGCATCGTTGATGCCGTAAAAGCGGTTGAGAAAGTCATCAAGAGTTTCAGAGATAACACATTGAAGGATACGGGTATTGAACTCATTCTTCTTGATGATGAATCTTTCGATGTAAGGAATAGGCTGGGCCTCATAACTTTTAACGGGGCGATAGGGTTTATACTTGTACTTATCATTCTTTTTGTGTTTCTTGATCTTCGCTCCGGGTTATGGGTAGCGTTAGGGATACCTTTCACCTTTTGTTTTACACTCATAGGAGGGCTTCTCATAGGGTATTCTGTCAACAATATCACCCTTGCCGCTATTATAATAGTTATGGGAATGGTTGTGGATGACGCGATAGTCGTGGCAGAAAATGTTAACCGGATGCGGGCCGGCGGTATGTCGAAGGAAGAAGCCACGGTTAAAGGTACGTCTTTTGTGTTCCTGCCTATCATCGCTAGTATATTGACGACCTGTGTTGCGTTCGTGCCGCTTTTCTTTTTCTCGGGACGTTTTGGGGTGATGGTAAAATTTATACCGCCTATAGTCTTTTTAATGCTTGGGGGGAGCTTGTTTGAAGCACTTTTCATATTACCCGGGCATATGACACTTCCTTTCGGGATAAAGAACAATTCAGAGAAGACCAAAAGTGAACACTGGATAAAATTGGCAGAGGATAAGTACGAAGCCATTGTTAATAGTATCCTAAGGCATAAATTCATTGTATTTATTGTTTTCGTAGCGTTGCTCCTTGCGGCGGGATATATAGTTCTCGGAGGCATGAAATTTTTGATGTTCCCTGATGAGGAAACCCGGCAGATAAACATTTCCGCGGAAACACCCCTGGGAACGATGAGATATGAAACAGCGCGCATTAGCCAGGCGGCTGAGGATGTTTTGCAGGAGTATACCGGTAAGGAAGTGATAGGATACCGCAATGAAATAGCAAGATCAAGGAGGGGTTCAGCGGCTCAGGAAAATAAATTCCGAATGAGGATAGAGATCTTGCCGAAAGAAAAACGTAAAAAATCCGCCGACCAACTTATAGTAGAATGGAAAGAAAAATTCAAGGGAATGGCGGACATCGAGAATATGCGCGTGAGTAAAACATGGCACGGGCAGGACTCATCAAGCCCGATAGAGATATTGATAAAGGAGAATAACAACAAGCGCAGATACAAACTTGCCGATGAGCTTGCCGAACGCATGGGTAAATATCCCGCACTCGCAAATGTGGAAATAGACCGCCCGGTATATAATCCGGAATACCGGCTTACTCTTAACAGGGACAAAATAAGACGACTGGCGATCAATCCTTCGGATATTGCCAAGACTTTAAGGGCCGCACTTGAAGGGACCATTCTTTATGAGTTCAGCGGTGACGAGGAACCGGTGTACGTAAGGCTTACGGTTATCCCGGAGGCTAAAGACGATATCGCTAAAATATTCGAGATACCGGTAGAGAACCAGGGCCAGTATTTAGTGCCTCTTAAGGACCTTGTTACTGTCGAAGAAGTTGAAGGCCCGGATTCGATAATCAGGGAAGACATGAAAAGGTGCACCACGGTTTATGCTGATCTTGCGCCGCGTTCGGGGAAAACCCCTCTTGATATCGCGGACTATTTTGAAAAGAATGTATTTCCGGAATTCAAGGCGAAATATCCTACGGCTATAGTAGAATTCAGGGGAGAGGTCAAAGATACGAGGGAGTCAGGGAGGGATTTTATTTCTGCCGTTCTAATGGCGGTATTCTTTATATACATAATACTTGCGCTTCTTTTCAATTCTCTGTTAAAACCGTTCATTATCATGCTTGCTATCCCGTTCGGGATCGTGGGCATAATACTGGCTTTCTGGATGCATGGGATAAAGATGTACGGATTTTTCGCGGTTATCGGAGCGCTGGGCCTGGCGGGAGTTGTCGTAAATGATTCCATAATTATGATGACAAAACTCGACAGGGTTTTTGATATGGGCAAGGGCAGAGAAGAAAAGGATCGGCAGATATCAAATATCGCCAAAACCCGGTTAAGGGCGGTAGTTCTCACTACCGTCACTACTGTTGTTGCTATTGTTCCTACCGCCTATGGCTGGGCAGGATACGATTCTATGCTCGCGCAGATGATGCTCGCGCTCGCCTGGGGGCTATTGTTCGGTACTCTGATAACTCTGGTGCTGGTGCCGTGTATGTACAGCTTTTATAAAAGTGTTCAATATAGGTTGATTGACAGATAATATGAGGAAAAAAACCCTGATAATAATATTTTTAGTTATTTTGGTCACTGCGTTGCCTGTCTTTGCGCAAGAGGCTCAAGTGACAGAGACTTTATCTTTGGATGAATTTGTCGAACTAGCATGCGCCAGAGATAAAGTTTTCGAACAGATCCTCATAGAAAACCTTAAACTGAACTATAAGAAGAAACTTCTGCTTCCCGCAGACGATATAGTGCTCTCTTTTAAAAGCGAGTATGAAGCATTTATAAAGTATGACGATAAGGGATATCCCATCTATGAAGTGTCTCTAAGTAAGCTTTTCCCTTATACCGGCACAGAGGTAGAGGCGGGATATAATTCATCCGTGAGAGACACGATAATAGGGAATATAGACGCTGAATTTTATGCCAGAGTTTCCCAGCCTGTGGCAAGAAACGCTTTTGGAAGAGCTACAAGGCTCCTGGACAAGATCGTGGGCATGGAAATAGATATTGCTAAATACCAGATAGCCGAGGCGTATGAGCAGTATTTATCTTCGGTAATACATATATATTACAACTGGTATGAAGCATACGAAAATGTGAGGACGGCAGAAAATTCTTATGACAAGAACATGGAGCTTTTGAAGAACGTAGAGGAAAGGCAAAAGGATAACATTGCTTTGCCGGTCGATGTGAATAAGGTAAAACTCCAGGTGCTGTTGAAGGAGGAGACGCTGATCGCGTTAAGAAGCCAATACGAAGAATACACAAATCTTTTGAAGAAAAGTATAGGGTATGGAGTTGAAGAAGGGCTTCTGCCTGACCCTGAAGATCAATACGACAAAGTGGTCATTGATTTTGAGGAAGACTACAGAATATTCAGAGAAAAGAGCCGAACGTCCATTATACTAGATATGCTGGAAGAGAAGAGCGACATTGAGATCGATAAAGACGCCGATGATCTCCTCCCCTCAATAGATCTTTTCGCGGAATACGCGATCAAGGGCGATGATCGTTATCTTGATAAAGATGATAAAAGGGTGATCGCGGGAATATCATTGGAATACCCGTTCCCCAGTCAGGTCGAACACGCCGAGTATGAGACCTCAAAAGTTGAGTATGAAAGGCGTGTGCTTGAGAAGGTGAATACGCATATACGGATATACACGGAACTCAGGAATATTTACGAAGAAATAGAGAAGACGAGAGAGCTTATAAGAATATCAGGGGAAAAGATCGAGGTAGCAAAGTCAATAGTTGAGGACGATACGATCAATTATTCTTATGGCAAGGTAATCCTCAATAATTTCATTGATGAGGTCAACCAGCTTGATTTCAACAGGTTCAGCAAGATACAATACAGTATAAGACTAAAGAAACTTATTGTTGACTGGCTGACTTTAACCGATCAGCTTGTCAGGAAGAAAGACTTGGAAATTTAATATGTAAAACTGTCCAAAAAGTCGTGTCACAATTTTGACACGGTGGGTTTTCTTGGTTCGCTAAGCATAACATTTTAAATAAGATAGGGGAATAGGGCTCGAATCCCTCCCTCTCCGCCATTTTTGTATATTTCACTATTTTATTGACTAATGAAGGAATTAGTTTACAATGGTGCATGTAAGCAGTAGATAGGAACAGCAGTTTAAGCCACGAGGTTAGAAACATGCACCTTGTGGTTTTTTTGTGACTGCGGTATCTACTACAATTTTTGGTTTAAAAAAGGAGAAAAAATAATGGCAACAGGAACAGTAAAATGGTTCAATGACTCAAAAGGGTATGGGTTTATTACACCAGATGATGGAAGCAACGATTGTTTTGCTCACCACAATGCGATCCAGGGCGAAGGCTTCAAGTCTTTAGCCGAAGGACAAAAAGTCCAATTTGACATCGAAGAAGGTGCCAAAGGCCCGCAGGCTGCAAACATAGTAAAGATATAACATAACACGCGAAATAAGGCCTGGCAATCTCTTGTCAGGCCTTATCTTCCAAAAGAGCGGCAACTTAACCAGCCCCTGTTTTCTAATCTACCACTCTATTATGTCTATTTACATGTCCAATTTGAGTATAGGAGAGAGGTAAAGGGGCAGGAAAACCTTAACAGAGAAGGACTTCAGAAGTCAGGGTTTCGAATCCCTCCCCCCTAAAGGGACTTCCTTCGGTCGCTCTCCGCCATTATTTTGTCCACTCTCTATAATCCCTGGAGATGAACACCTTTACCCTTGATTCTTTACAAAAGTGCTAAGATTGTGTATGCTCGTGTCTTCAAAGATAAGAATATTGTAATTAAAAGGCAAGGAAGAACATGATAACAGCTAACGGTGTATCGCTTCAATTCGGCAAGCGAAAACTTTTCTCTAAAGTTAATATTACTTTTTCGCAGGGTAATTGCTACGGGTTAATAGGCGCGAACGGATCTGGCAAATCGACATTTCTGAAGATACTTTCCGGTGATATGGAGGGCTCGTCCGGAGACGTCTTTGTTACCCCAGGGGAAAGGATATCGGTCTTAAAACAGGACCAGTTTGCTTTTGATGAATATACGGTCCTTCTTACGGTTATCATGGGGCATAAGCGTCTTTATGAGGTAATGACAGAGAAAGACGCGCTTTATGCAAAAGAGGATTTTTCCAACGATGACGGGATGCGAGTTTCTGGGCTTGAGGGAGAGTTCGCTGAGCTTGATGGATGGAACGCCGAAGCTGACGCGTCTAAACTGTTAAGCAACGTGGGTATCGGTCCGGAACTTCTTGATGTGGAGATGAACCAGCTTGAGGGTTGGCAGAAAGTTCGGGTACTTTTAGCCCAGGCGCTATTCGGGACCCCGGATATCCTACTGCTCGATGAGCCTACAAACCATCTGGACGTAGAAACCTGTGTGTGGCTTGAAGGGTTTTTATGCAAATTTAACAATACCGCTATTGTCGTTTCTCACGACCGTCATTTTCTTAACAAAGTTTGCACGCATATCGCGGATATCGATTACGGCAAAATACAGCTGTATCCGGGGAATTATGCCTTCTGGATGCAGTCAAGCCAGCTTGCACTCGCGCAGCGCGATCAGGCCAATAAAAAGATAATGGAAAAACGCAAAGAGATGCAGGAATTTATAGCACGGTTCAGCGCCAACGCATCCAAGGCAAAGCAGGCTACCAGCCGAAAAAAAATCCTGGAGAAACTTACGCTCGAGGATATAAAACCGTCTTCGAGAAAATGCCCGTATATCAACTTTGAGCAGGAACGCAAATCAGGGGATAACATCTTGAATATCGAAAAACTTTCCAAGACACTTGATGGGCAGGTAATGTTCAGGGACCTGGATATTATGGTCAAAAAGAGAGACAAGATAGCCTTTGTAGGGCACAACGATCTTGCCAAGACGACCCTCTTTCAGGTGCTTATGAACGAGATCGAACATGACGGTGGAAAGTTTACTTGGGGCGTGTCGACAAAAAAGGCGTATTATCCCAAGGACAATGCGGGCTACTTTGACTCGGATATGGATCTTATCGACTGGCTTATGCAGTATACGGAGAACACGGAGTCAGCCTTTGTGCGCGGGTTTCTGGGGCGTATGCTTTTTTCCGGTGATGAAGCTTTTAAAAAGGTGAATGTTCTTTCCGGCGGAGAGAAGGTTCGATGCATGCTGGCGCGTATGATGCTTGTACAGGCTAACGTACTGATATTGGATGAACCTACAAACCACCTAGATCTGGAATCTATCACGTCATTGAACGAAGGGCTTACCAGATATAAAGGGACTATTCTTTTTTCATCGCAGGACCATCAGCTAGTGCAGACAGTAGCAAACCGCATTATCGAGATCACGCCACGAGGGCACATAGACAGGGCCGGCACGACGTATGACGAATATCTATCCGACAAGAACATAGAAGAGAGGCGTCGGCGGCTGTATCATGATTAAAGTTTGTGCCATATTTGTGCCATTTTTCTACCAAAACAACACAAAACAACAGAAAACAACAGAAACACGTAAATTTTTTGATTAAAACGATTTAAGCGCAAAAATGACTATAAATAAAGGGGATACGTAAATATAGCTAACAGAATCCCTCCCTCTCCGCCATATTATCCCATGCCTTACAAGGGCTTACCCCATAACAGCTTCTACAAATCACAAATCAACCAATTCTTCTTTGTGCCCAAATCTTGACATGTCCAGGGAGTTCATGTAAAATAGTTATGAACATATGTTCATAACGTGGAGGGGTAATGAGACCGAAGAAAATAAGACGAGTTAAATGTGAACCAGGTGAGAGATGCTTTAAGCCTCGATGTAAGCCTTTGAGCAAGCTAGAAGGAGTATACTTAACTCTTGATGAATTTGAAGCAGTGAGGCTCGCAGATGTAGAGAGATTAAAACAAGAGGAAGCAGCAAAGAAAATGAAAGTTTCTCGCCCAACATTTTCGAGAATAATAAATGAGGCACATCGAAAAATAGGTGATGCCCTTGTTAACATAAAGGTTATCAGGATAGAGGGCGGTTGTTGTGAAATCAAGGAGTGATTGATCGTGAAAAAGCAGTTAAAGACATTTTTAATAGTAGTTGGTTTTATTGTGTGCTACTTCTTGCCATTAGAGCACATAAAATTAACTGGACCCCTGTTTGAATCTTTAGCGTTAGTCAAATGGTATGCAAGAGAGCATGTTCTTTTATGTCTTGTCCCAGCATTTTTTATCGCAGGAGCAATCTCTGTCTTTATTAGCCAAGCATCTGTCATTAAGTACTTTGGAGCTAATGCCAACAAGTTTTTAGCGTATAGTGTTGCTTCTATTTCGGGAACTATACTTGCGGTATGTTCCTGTACAGTGTTGCCTCTTTTTTCTGGGATTTACAAAAGAGGAGCAGGACTGGGTCCTGCTACAGCGTTTCTTTATTCAGGTCCAGCAATAAATGTTTTAGCTATAATAATGACAGCCCGTATTCTTGGATGGGAGTTAGGAGTAGCAAGAGCATTTGGTGCAATTCTTTTTAGTGTTGTTATCGGGCTTTTAATGCATTTAATCTTCATCAAAGAAGAACGGAATAAAAAAACAACTGATGATTTATTTGTTGAGGAAGTTAAAGAAAGCAGGTCTTTACTCCAAAATGGTTTGTATTTTGCTTCAATGGTAGCCTTTCTTGTGTTTGCGAACTGGGCTAAACCCCAAATTGGGAAAATAAATCTATGGAGTATTATCTTTAGTATGAAATGGTATTTATCTGGATTTTTACTACTCAGCCTAAGTGCTATGCTGGTTAAATGGTTCAAAAAAGATGAGCTGAAGAGTTGGGTGTCTGCTTCGTTAGAGTTTGCTAATCAAATCCTTCCTTTGCTTTTTGTTGGAGTTATTGTTGCTGGCGTTCTATTGGGTCGACCAGGGGAAGCGGGGTTAATACCATCCTGGGTAATTGAAAAATCTGTAGGTGGTAATTCTTTGTTAGCTAATTTCTTTGCTTCAATAGTTGGTGCTTTTATGTATTTTGCTACTTTAACTGAAGTTCCAATATTGCAAGGACTCATAGGTTCTGGAATGGGTAAAGGTCCAGCATTGGCACTGTTGTTGGCTGGTCCAGCTCTTAGTTTGCCAAACATGCTAGTTATTAGAGGTGTTATGGGAACAAAAAAAACCGTAGTATATGTAAGTCTAGTTGTTATTATGGCTACTGTTAGCGGCATCATTTTTGGAATAGTAGTTAGTTAACTGTGGAGGAAAGCAATGAAAATTGAAATTCTTGGGACAGGATGTCCAAAGTGTAAACAATTGTATGAGAATGCTAAGGTAGCGATAAAACAATCTGGAAAAGAAGCAGAAATAGTTAAGGTAGAGGATATAGCAAAAATAACTGATTATGCTGTTATGATGATACCTGCTTTAGTTATTGATGGGGTTGTTAAATCAACGGGCAAAGTTTTGTCAGCAGATGAAATTAAAGCATTTTTTATTTAAAGAGGAGTATCGAGAATGAAGATAAGATTGATTGTTATAATTTTATGCGTTTTCACTTTTTTGTATAGCCCCATTGTTTTTGCTGAGGAGGCCTCCAGCGTAGAAGTCTATTACTTTCATACAGCAATGCGATGTCCTTCTTGTCATAAAATCCAACAGTTTACAGAAGAAGCACTACAAGAAGGATTTCCAGAGGAACTTAAATCTGGGGAATTAAAGTATCAAGTTATAAATGTAGAAGAACCAGGCAATGAACATTATGTTGAGGAGTATGGGTTATATACAAAATCGGTTGTCCTTTCTCTACAAAAAGGTGGCAAAGAAGTAGAGTTTAAGAATCTTGATAAAATCTGGCAACTTCTAAACAATAAGAATAAGTTTGTTTCGTATATTCAAGGCGAGACAAAATCATTTGTAGATGCTAAATAAAAGGGAGCGGGTATGCTTGCATTAGCTTCAGCACTTTGGTTCGGCGTATTAACATCCATTAGTCCGTGTCCTCTCGCAACCAATATAGCAGCGATTTCATTCCTTGAAAGGCATGCAAATCATCCGAGAGATGTAATATTATCGGGTATAGCTTATACTTTGGGGAGAGTCGTAAGTTATATAATTATAGGTATTCTTGTCATTACTTCGATAGCAGGGGTGCCAATGATAGCTAATTTTCTTCAAACATATATGTACAAAATACTCGGACCATTGCTTATATTGGTCGGGTTAGTCTTGTTAGATGTTTTTAAGGTAAACATACCAGGGTTTTCGTTGTCACATGAGAAGCAGACGAGCTTAGCTAAGTCTGGATTAAAAGGTGCATTTTTATTAGGGGTAATTTTTGCTCTGTCTTTTTGTCCGATTTCAGCTGGTCTTTTTTTCGGTAGTCTTATACCCTTGGCGATAAACAGCAAATTCGGCATTATCTTTCCAGTTCTATTTGGCATAGGAACAGGGTTGCCCGTTATCATTTTTGCGGTAGCAATAACCTTTGGAGTCTTTGCGGTGACACATTGGTTTAAGAAGATGACTCAAATAGAGAAATACACGAGAAAACTTACGGGAGCTATTTTTATTGGCGTGGGTGCATATTTTGTCTGGAATTATATTATTGTCATTCTTTTGAGATGAAGGTGTAACGTAGTAACAGTTGGGACAGATTTGGGACAAAGTTAGTTCCATCCAAATGGAATTTTTTGCCATACATTTGCCATGTTTACATCAAAAACTCTGTCAACAAACCGTAAGTAATGTCAACAACCGCACAACTTAATTTTTTGTAAATAAAGCACTTACAGTGTAAAATGCTTATAAACAAAGGGGATGGGGGAATAGTCGTAAAGGAATCCCACCCTCTCCGCCATTGTTGGACATCTGTCAGAATCAAGAGCTTACAGCGGGTTCGTTAAATACGACTTTTTTGTTATCAGCGTCAAGTGTTACTGAGACTCCAAAAGGAATGGTAATATTCAATTCGCCCGCCTGTCTGTGGCCTGACGGGAAACCATAGATTATAGGTATGTTTACATCCCTGAGCATATCGTCGAGGACGTCTTTTATCGAATATTTAGATCCAGAAAAGTTCAGGCAATCCTTCATCCTGCCGAATATTATACCCTTTACTTTGTTAAGCTTACCCGCGAGCTTGAGATGCATCAGGCAGCTATCTATTGCCTCAAGCGATTCGCTAACGTCTTCGATAAAAAGTATCTTATTGTTTGCATTCAAGTCATAAGGGGTGCCGATAGTGGAAATTATCAGGGAGAGGTTTCCGCCTATAAGTTCGCCGGTGGCTTTTCCTGGCCGTAAGACCTGGATCCCAGGGTATGTAATCTCACCGAGGGGACGCAGTCGGGTTATTACCTTTACAAGTAAGTCCAGGGTTCCGGGATTCATTTTTTCGTGTATTTCACTTGAAACAACGGGACCGTGAAAAACAACCATTTTAGCTGTTTTCTGCAGATAAGAAAGAAGTATAGTTATATCGCTGTATCCCACGAATATTTTTGAGTTGTGTGCTAACATTCTTTTGTCTAGATAGGGGATGGTTCTTATAGATCCGTATCCCGCCTGGGCGCACATTATAGCTTTTACCTCTTTGTCGGCGAACATGCGATTTATCTGCTTAGCGCGCGTGACGTCCTTTCCGGCGAGAGTCCAATATTTTTTAAATATGATCGGGTCAAACTTGACGTTGTAACCCAGACTCTTGAGATATTTAACGCCTTTCCGGAATTTCACGGGATCGAAGTGGCACGCGGGGGCAACTATGCCTATAGTGTCACCTTTTTTAAGGCGGCGCGGCAGTATCTTGCCGAAATGAGATCTTTTCATGCGTAAAGTATATCCTAAGATATGTTGATTGTATAGTAGTGGATCCAAAATAGCAGAGAGTAAAAGGACAGCCAAGGAGATTTTTGTGCAGTTCTTTTTATTAATAAAGAAGTGTTTTTTTGTGTGCAAGAGGTATAATACGAAAAGAGCAATTAAAAAGGAGAAACTATGGATAAGAAAAAATTTCTTTTTGTATTCCTGGACGGTTTTATAGGTGACATAGCCTGGCAGGTTGAAAAGGAAGGGGTTTAGGGTTAAAATCCGGCACGCATTTCCGACATTATGAAACAGTTTAAAAAAATTTATATAGAGATTACCAACACATGCAATTTAGATTGCAGTTTTTGTCCCAGAACTTTACGAAAACCCGAGTTTATGGGGTTAGATTTGTTTAAAAAGATACTTGATGAAGTAAGGGGGCATTCTGGATATCTTTCCTTTCATGTGATGGGGGAGCCGCTTTTGCATCCGGATATAGATGCTTTTCTGGATTTATGCGGCGAGAAAGGATTCAAGGTAAATATTACTACCAATGGTACGCTTATTAAAGAAACAAAGAATAAACTTTTATCGAAACCCGTT
The DNA here is from genome assembly GCA_049642065.1 of Candidatus Omnitrophota bacterium. Classification (GTDB taxonomy): domain Bacteria; phylum Omnitrophota; class Gorgyraeia; order Tantalellales; family Tantalellaceae; genus WJMH01. The sequence goes on from JBAROK010000026.1 coordinate 103,342, forward strand.
ATTCGGGCTATATATTTTTCACTGCATATTTTTGATGAAAGCACGCCCAAAAACGTCATAGACGAATATCTTGATGAAGTTTTTAGTTTTATATCCGAATCGGGAGAGACCCCTGGGTTTATTGTCTGTTTTAGACTGTGGAATATGGAAATGAAAGATACAGCTGATTCTGTACAAAAGGTGAAGAGCGCAGGGAGGAATTCATATATTTTAGAGAGGATCGAAAAGTTTTTTGAAGTCCCGCACAGAATAGAAGAGATTCCGTCCGAAGGAAACGGTATTAAACTTAAGGATAATATTTATGTAAGTCTGAGCTCTTTTTTCGATTGGCCTGATAAAGGAATCCCGGATTTAAATGATGAAGGATTCTGTTTGGGTCTCAGGCAGCAGGTTGCGGTCCTTGTCGATGTAACTGTAGTTCCGTGCTGCCTGGATAGCGAAGGAATAATTGATCTGGGGAATATAAATGAATCTAGCTTTAAACAGATTATCGAAGGTAAAAGAGCCATGGAGTTATCCAGGGGGTTTTCAGAAAGAAAAGTAGTTGAGGCTCTTTGCCGGAAATGTGGTTATAGAAAAAGATTTGATTAAAAAGTCCCAAAGTGCGCGCTGCATTATACAGAGAAAGCATAACGCGGTGCTTGCAATTAATAGCGTACTTGTACCTGTGCCGGGGATTCCCATGACCCCCCCTAAAACCTTTCCTCGCTGCCCAAAAATAAGGATAACGGCTTTTTCAAAATAGACTCTCAGGCAGCTGCGAGTGACCGTTAGAATACCGCCCGAAGATTTCTAAAAAACTGTTGACATTTTAAGAGCATTGCGACATACTGCTGTTATGATTTAGTGAGTTTATGACCATATGTTCATATGTTATTAAACTGGCTGCATTCCTAAAAAAGGAATATTATTGTGAAAATAAAAAAAGCGCTGCAAATGATGAAATCTCTGGCGGATGATACCAGGCTCAGGATTGTTCACCTGCTTAATGAAGAAGAGCTGAGTGTTACGGAAATATCCGATATTCTAGATGTTCAGCAGTCGAATCTTTCGAAGCATTTGAGCAGGCTCAGACTGACGGGCCTTGTGAATGACAGCAGGGAAGGGTTTAATGTTTATTATTCTCTGGCCAGAACGAAAGATAAATTCCATAAAGAGCTGCTTAAGGCCATTACATCCGGGCTGGCTGAAAATGAAATATTACAGATGGATCTGGAGAAAATGAAAGAAGTTCTCGGAAAAACAAGAAGTGCGGGCCAATGAAAAATAAAAAATGTTACAAAGATGTTTTATAGGGATCTTTTTAATAAAAAAGTTTAACAAAAGGAGTATAAATGAAAACAAAACAGTTTCAAGAAAGGTGCGTAGAATCAGTTCCTGCTGAAGAGCTTACAGGCAAACAATCAACAGAAAAGAAAGTGTGGGGTCTTGCCAGCAGCATTGATATCTATGGCTGCAATCCGGAAACAATTCGTGACGCTGATAAGATCAGAGAGTTTGTTGAAAAGCTCTGCGAATTGATCAAAATGAAACGATTCGGCGAAACAATGGTTGTTCATTTCGGGGAGGAAGAGAGAGTGGCCGGTTATTCAATGGTACAACTCATTGAAACCTCGCTGGTATCAGCTCATTTTGCTAATTTGGATAATACGGTTTATCTGGATGTTTTCAGCTGTAAAAGGTATGATCTAAAAACAGTCGAAGAATTTTCAAAGGCATTTTTTGAAGGCGAAAAATGCCTTTCACACTTACGATACCGTTATTAGCATGATTGACATCTATGTGGAAACAGATATAACCGCATGCCGACGCCTTTGGCAACACTTTATCCCGCCTGAGAAGTTAACGGATATTTGGGATGTTCGAGCGTGTTTTTACCGACGCTTTGCCCGCGAGCTGTTTTTTGTAGTAGCGAAGAAAGACGGGCATCCAGTTGGTTTTATTCCCCTCAGTTACATAGATGAAAATGATCATTACGGGTATTTCCCGGGTGAAGTCTGGAATGGAAAGACCTGGCTTGAGCAAAACCGTGTGATTTTTTCTGATCAAGATATTCTGGATCAAATTTTAAATTGGCTCAGCGAAAACAAAAAAAAATACTACATCCGGTACCTTATTAAAGATCAATATTTACATAAGAATTCAGTCGATATAGATGAAATGGGATACTTCTTTTATCCTAAAGAGGTAGATTTCAGCATGGATAATTATTATGCGTTGTTTTCAAAAAAATCCGCAAAAAAGATCAGGAGGGATGTTGATAATATTTATGCGAAAGATCTGGTCATCCGCACGGATAATGTTGATGATTTTGATTTAATGGTCCAAATGAATATAGACTGTTTCGGAGGCGATTCATATTTTTCAGATCAACGGTTTTGTGAAAGCTTCCGGGACCTGAAAGAGTATCTTAATAAAAAAGGCTGGTTAAGGATAACTACTGTTCTTGTCGACGGAAAACCTGCCGCTGTAGATATGGGATGTGTATACAAGGGAGTCTATACTCTTTTAGCCGGGGGAACCCACTCAGAGTACCCCGGAATAGCTAAAGTCATCAATCTTTATCATATGCAGGAAGCTTGTAAATATAAATATAAGGAAGTGGATTTTCTTTGCGGTGATTTTTCGTGGAAAAAAAGGTTTCATCTTTCGCCGCGACCATTATATATGATAAAAAATAATCTTTGAGGCATAAATGTCTAATGTGAAAAAAGTTTTGGTTATCGGGACAACAGCTGATTATATCGAGTTATTGATCGATCGTTTCGAGGACAGAGTTTTCTTTGTCACGGATTTTGAAGAACGGATCAAATGGAAGGGAGTAAAACCAGCGTCTTCATCAGAGCTCTTACTTGATCTAGAGGACCATGGGGTTATCGTTAATGCTCTGGAAGGACATTTACGAGAGCATAATATTGTGCCATCGGGTGTTGCGTGTTTTGATTGCGAGTCGTTGGCACTCGCGGCAATTATTGCCGTAAATTTTGAACTGCCTTTCCCTGGTCTTGAATCGGTAATGAATTGCCGATCAAAAAATCTATCTAAAAGTATTTGGAAAGGTCATGGAATTCCTTGTCCGGATTTTGCGTTAATCCGTGATGAGGGGGATGCTATGCGGTTTTTTGACTCATTGAATGGCCCGGCAGTGATGAAGCCCTTGTCGGGCAGCGGCAGCGAACTTGTCTTGTCGTGCAAAGAGAAGGATGACTGCAGGCAGGCATATAAAACAATTATAGGAAAATTACAAAGCCATCCTAACCACAGGATGTACACAGCGCTTAATATGCCTGCGGATGAAAATCCCCGCGAGGTTATTATGATGGAACAATATATTCCGGGAGAGGAATATAGCTGCGATTTTATTCTTGAAGACGGATGTATTAGAATTCTTCGGTTGGCAAAAAAAATAATTAATCAGGGGGCGACCTTTGGAACGGTGTCAGCCTATGTATTAAAGGCGGATCTTCCGGGAAAGTGGGATATAGAAAAACTTGAGGCACGCCTTCAAGCTGCCTCCAAAAGCTTAGGGCTTAATCGTGCAATCGCTATGGTTGATTTCAAAATATACGATGATGAAGTTTTTTTGCTGGAAATAACACCCCGGCCAGGGGGTGATTGTTTGCCCCCCCTTATACAGGTGAGTTCCGGTTTTGATATCCTTAAAGCCGCGCTCGATTTTGCCGAAGGAAAACAGGTGTTTGTGCCTGACAGGGAGCAATGGAAGAAAGTTGTTGGTTTTCCTTTGATCGCTTCACAGCGAGGCGTTTTAAAGACGCTTGATGCAGATGCTCTAGCGAGTGATTCCCGGGTCGTTAGTTGTTATTTTAAGCGCTCTATGGGGGATACTATTG
>JBAROK010000029.1:0-16346 GCA_049642065.1 Candidatus Omnitrophota bacterium
ATATTGGCCCTGCTGATAATACACAAGCCCAAGTGCGTCATGAGTCATAGCAAAATCTTTGAGCGTCAGTGACTTCTTAAAAGATTCTATAGCTTTCTCCGTATTCCCTCTTTCGTATTGATAACCCTTACCAAGATTGTAATGAACACGATAACTGCCTGGTGAGGTTACAGAAGTGGCGCTCCAAAGCGAAACAGCATCCTTCCAGTCGAAGTTCCTGGCATGGACCCTTACCGAATAGAATACCGTTAACAACAGAAATACTGCTGCCAGAACTATCCTCCCGTACCGATACGATCCTATCCCTTTCACTTTAGATAACCTCCATAACCCGGCAGCCAGAAAGATACAAAAACCGATACATGGAAGATAAATATACCTTTCCCGGATAGGAAACTGCATAAGCCGGAAAAAGATATTAGAGACAGGCAGTATCGTAATAAAGAACCATGCCGCGCCAAAGAACATTAGCGGCGCTTTTTTTCTTATAGCTATAACCAGGAAGATAACCGCTATTAGTACAACCACCGGGATAAAGAACCCGGGATTTGTCAACGCGGCCGGAGTGTTTTCCGGGAACATATCTCCAAAAGCGTATTCTGCGCTCAGCCTGAGCGGAAACAAGAGCAAACCGATATATGTCATTATCATTTGTCCTGACAGTAACAGTCGTGAAAGGTTAAAGAAACCGCTACCTGCTTCGCCCGGATATACCATAAGAGCGAAACGCACGTAAAGAAAAACTATTGCAACTGCGACATATCCGGCGTATTTCGGTAGCCGTGTGACCTTAAAACCACCGTCTCTATAAATATCACAAAGCAGGAGTACTGCAGGAAGGGTAAACCCCATCTCTTTCGAGAAACAACTCAATCCATAAGACGCGATAGAAAGCGCATACATTAGATGACTTTTATACCCTTTGATATCAGATCCCTTCAAATAAGACCATATACCAAGTAAATAGAACAGAGTCATTACCTCCTCATGCCGTGTGCCCACATTGTTCACCGTCTCTGTCTGGACCGGGTGAACGATAAAAAGCACGGCGGCTGCAAATGGTATAAGTTCACTTGCGGACCAAACCCCCCGTTCCGGCATCCGGGTGTTCTCAGTTCTGTCTCCCAACAAAGCACGAAGCATAAGATACAGCATCACCCCGTTCAGCACATGCAACAGTACATTGGTAAGGTGATAACCAAAAGGTCGGTACTGCCATATAACGGTATCGATAAAATAAGTTATCGTGGTAACAGGACGGTATGTCCCTTCCTTTGTGCCGGTAAAGAAGTGGTCGCGGTCAAATAGATATTTCAAGTTAGAAAAGTCGCCAATAAAAGTGTTGTCTTTGACCACATACCTGTCATCAAGCATAAACCCGTTATCCAGCGAATTCGCGTATATAGCGACTCCCACTAGAACTATAAATAAAACAAATATCAGCCTTAACGTATTTCTGTTCATGTATTTGCCTCTTTCAGCAGCCCCATACGATTAAAAACCCGCATAAACTATGGGAACATTAAACGCACTTCGGTCCAGAATGATCACCAGAGTTAAGAACAGCAGCAGTATAAGAATCGGGAAAAGCATAATGTGCTTGTGTTTTTTTACCAGTATCTTTATATCCATCCAAAACCCGCCCATATACTTCTCCGTTCTATCTCCCTGGAGTTAACCTCTCGGAGCGAAGGTACACATAGATCTCATCCGCGACCTTCCTATGCAGTTCCGGTTTCATGTGACCGTAATCATAAAAACTATCGTAACCCAACGGATACTCCTCTTCTTCAAGATCAGACTCAAGATCGAACACATAGACCTTATCTATACCCTTTAGCGCCAAACCTCTGATGACATCATACGCTTCAGACCTAGCTCCCAAGTCTCCTGTAAATATTTCGGAATCCCTCGCCTCTTTCAGAAAAGATATTCTTTCAAGAGAATCTGTCGCACTCATCGCCTTATCAAAATGCATCTGGGTTACCGAATAGACACCATAAGGTTTAGCTTCAAGGTTATCGGAACTCGCAACAAACACAATAGGTATATTCTGGCTGGTCACCAGTTCAGCTGTTCTTGCCAGGTTCTTTTCAAGATCGCGCGTTATCATTGCGTTTACTTCAGTAAAGGGTGCCACAGGTATCTTCAAAATATTCGTTGCCTGCAAAAAATTCATAAGAGCAGGCTGCAAATAGCATCTGTTGAACCACGAAACGTAACCAGACCACCGCACAACCTTTTTATTCCCGGAAAGCCCGGTTCGCATCAACAGATCGTTCATTGAAAAAATCGTTACTGGATAGAATGACTCTTTTACCTTTGCGGCATAATAAGCTGCCTCGTAATCCATGCCTCCTTCGTAAAAATATATGACTAGATCCGGTTTTTTAACGCACAAGGTGGCCCGGACTATCTCGTACATTGCCGAGGAATCGGCGGAGGTCATCGCCATGTTATAGACCTTGAAAGAATCCTTCGAGACTGAAGAATTCAACTTTTCTTCCAATAGCTCAGAAAACACACTGAAACGGTCTCCTATGAACGGGGGTTTTGAAACTGCGGGAGAACTGCCGTACACATAGATAATTTTATCTTCCTTATCCGGGTCAAAATTAACAGTCTTCTCGAAATAGTCGTACTGGCTGCGGGGATATGTATATTCGTATCTAAGCGACAATTTGTCACCGATAAGTTTGGCACTGGCGTCCCTTCTCTCCGAACGCAAATACGACTCAACCTGGCTGCGTATGTTACTAAAATCCACACCCCTATTTATACGCAGCACGTTCAGACCGATATTTAGGAATATAACCAGAGTTAGTACAGCTGGCAAGAGAATCACCAGATAAGCTATAAGTACCTTTATCGTATTCCGAATATTCATTTTAAGCTAAATTATATACTTAATAATGTATAATATTAATATTAACAATAGTAATATTACATAATATTCGGGCTTATTGCAAGATAATACTCTGTGTTCGGACTCTGGGGCTCGCAGCTTTAGAAAAGTCCAGGCAGGAGGGACTTCAATATCCCGATAAAAAAGTCATTTCCCCTACCCCCAAAAGCCAGCCCAATACCAAAACTCACGTAACTGAAGGTAAAAATGGTAGAAATTACCCCCATACCCTTAAGGGAGGTTATTCTGGTAAGCACACGGGATTTGTCCTTAATATCCTGGAACAGTCTCCAGACTATTAGACCTATCCCATTATAAATACCCGCTATAAGGAAATTCATGGTCGGAGCATGCCAAAGCATAAAAACAAGCATGGTTAGAAATATACCCACATACATTTTCACCTTGGTGCCTTTATAGACAAAAAACGGTAGATAAAAATAATCCCTTATCCAGCTATAGACCGATATATGCCAGCTCCTCCAGAAAAGAGCAATATTCTTTTTGAAAAAAGGGTTGTTAAAGTTCTCCATTATAGAGTAACCGAAAAGGCGCGCGACTCCGATAGCCATATCAGTATATCCCCCAAAATCCATGTATAACCATACCGCGGCACCGTATATCGACAGGATAACGGCATATTTCGGAAAACTGGCGGGATCCTGCAAAACAGGCATGATCACAACAGCCAGCGCATCCGCTATTATGAATTTCCTTACCATCCCCCGGCCGATCCGCCAGAGACCGTAATTAACCTCCGCAAAAGAAATCTTGTTCATAGAAGAAGTCTGGGAATCAAATTTAGGGAATCTTTCGACAGGCCCCGCAAGAAACGTGGGAAAGAAAAGAACGTATGATGCGAACCTGAAAAAGTCCGCCGGTGGTACCGCATCACGGTAGGTTTCAACGGCGTAATGAATAAGCCTGAAAGTAACGAATGATAATCCTATCGGAAAGATTATACTAGGAACTTTGAAAAGAGGCCCTGACCATTCCGGAAAAATACCGCTATCGAGATATATTATCCTTGAACCGAACAGCTTATAAAAACATAAGTTAACCACCAGGAAAACAATAGCAACAACAAGATACGGTTTTCTCTTTTCCTTGGGAAGCGATTTCATCAACGAACATACCGCAAAAACCACAGCGCTCATACCGAGATAATATACTGCATACGCCGGCCCTATCATGCAAAGAGCACACACACTCAAAAGGAGCAAAAAAACGTTTTTCGTGCGGCTAGAGGGAAGCATCCAATAAATCGCAAATGATACTAGTAAAGCCGCACTTACAACTATTATCGTCACCTGCCTGCCCCCCTGCCGAGAACATCTTTTACAGCATCAGTGATCTTTTTTATCTCTCTATCTGTCATTACGTCACATATCGGAAGCTGAAGATTACTTGAATAAAGCTCCGTAGCAACAGCAGCATCCTCCGGAGACCCCCCGAAAAGTGCGGCACAGTTATCTGTAATTTCTTCTCCGATCCCGCAGTCCACGCCTCTTGAAAATAACTTATCCCTCACAGCTTTAAGGGATTCTTGTGCTTTAATCCTGACGACCATAAAATAATATACCCTTTGAGTCTCTTCCAGAACGGCCTGAGCCGTAACCGTACCCTCCATACCTTTAATAAGACAACAAGCGTTCTTTCTCCTGAGAATTTCTCTATCATCCAGCTTTTTCAGCTGTTCTAGCCCCAGACTTGCCTGTAGTCCGGTATACTTCGTCCGGTCAAGACGGGTTCCGGCATGAGCTTTCCAATATAGCCCTTTAACAAACTCCTCATTCCTTCTATATATATGCAGCAACATCGGAAACAACGGCCCTTGTATCAGCAGGTTTTCCAGACACAGAAAAACTATTTTTAAGATCATACTGCGCGTATTATCAGGATACTGTGACACTTTTTCTCTTATCCGACCAGCTAAAACCTCGTCGCCAGTAACCACAATACCTCCACCAAAGGTATTGATCAGTTTTGTCATTTCAAAACTGAAAAGTGAAGCGTCACCCAATGACCCAACTTTTTTCCCTTTGTATTCAGCTCCCGCGGCATGCGCACAATCTTCTATCACTTTAAGGTCATGCTCACGCGCTATAGTGGTAATCCTATCCATATCGCAAGGCACGCCGAAAAGATGCGTAACTATTATAACTTTCGTGCGCGAAGTGATTTCCTTTTCGACCGAATCTGGATCAATATTGAAACTACCGCCCTTGACGTCAGCAAAAACCGGATGCAATCCCATATCCTTTATCATTGGAACTAAATCCTTCAGGGTATAAGCGGGTATGATTACCTCGTCTCCCGGATTTAGGTTAACTGCCTCTAATATAAGCTCCAAGGCGTTCCTTCCGGAACAAGTGGCAATAGCATGCTTGCTCCCTGTGTACTCGGCGAAACGTTCCTCAAAACAACGGATATTTTCTTCGCTTTTCTGATCCCGCCCCAGGATACAGTTCACGACGTCTTTCCATTCTCCGGCATAGAAACGCGGACGTCTCCTCCGTATCACCCTACACCCCCCAGAACATTAAGCACCTTTTGCACTATCACCCCTTGGCGGAACCTGTCCGCCCAGCACGCTTGGCACCTTCTGTTTTCTTTAAGGTTTTTCCTGAAACTGTTCATTTTTTCCGATGCCCATAATTCCATCATCCCGCCATCAAGCACAGTACCCATAGATTCACCTTGCTCAATGCAAGCGTACAAATCCCCCTTCTGGTCTATATCACCGAAGAACGAACCAGCCATACAAAAATACCTATCCTGCGGCAATGTGCCCGCAATATGGTCAGGTATATTTCTGTGGTATTCATTATCTAATTCAGGATATTTTTTAAGTACCTGAAAAAAGTATTCCCTGAAATCAGAAATGCGTTCCGGATCAAATGCGAATTCCGGAGGAACTGTATAAGTACCGTCATTGGTCGACGAGATCACTTTAAAAAGCATCTCATCGCATCTACTGCGCCAAGCATTTACCATCTCAGCTACATTAAAAGCGTTCTTGCCCGAGAGGAGATGTCTCACGCAGATCCACGGTTTTCCTTTGCTACGTATTTCCCTTAGCTGTTCCACCCCCTCTTCTATCTTTGAATACAAACCAGGGTATCCTCTTAGATCATCGTGTTCCGAAGCAATATGGCTATCTATACTTATTGTGACCATATCAACGCCCAGATCACATAACATGCGAGCTTTCTCTTTAAGACGCGAACCGTTGGTGGAAATATTAACAAGCATCCCGGCCCTCTTTGCCAAAGCTATCAGATCTTCTATATCATCCATTAAAAGCGGTTCGGCAGCACAAAAACTTAAAAGCCACACCCCAGCCGCCCCTGCCTGCTTCACTATCTTGGCTCTTTCTTCAGAAGTAGATGCTCTGAGGTAATCCTCACCAGACTTTTTCCAATATTTGCAAAAAGAACACCTGGCATTACAAACGGGACTGGCGTTAAATATCAAGACAAGCGGTCCCCTTTTAGGGCGGCCCCCTTTTTGGAACACGCGTCTATTATCCATAAAAGTACTTATAAATCGGCCTGTATGACTGCCGTATTTTGACCACAGTTTCATCATATTTTTTAACGGTAACTCGTAAGACACTGTTATCTCCCTAAAAAAAGACAAGGTCAAACCTTGAAGCGTGTTTATGCAATTTGCATTTCCCCGCATTGTAAGGTTTGACCCTTGTATTTGAACGATTCGCCATGGATACGGCGGCGAAAGATTTTAAAACAACTTTTCCTGTTGGTCACTCCTTTTCCCCATGTACTCGTATGCTTCTTCCGTTAATTCACGGCCTCGCGGAGTTCTTCTTAAAAAACCTATTTTAAGGAGATACGGCTCGACTATATCGTGTATGGTATCCGTCTCTTCGTTAAGCGAAGAAGCTATGGCGTCTATACCTACCGGTCCTCCTTTATAAGATTTATATATTACGTCCAGCATCCTGCGATCGATCCTGTCCAACCCTTTTTCATCGATACCATGGCTTGTCAGGGCATCAATAGTGGCTTCGCGCGTTATATGGCCGTCTAATTTGACCTCTACCCAGTCCCTGACTCTACGTAATAGGCGGTTAGCTATACGCGGCGTTCCGCGTGAACGTCTGGAGATCTCTCCTGCACCTTCATCATCTATTGATATTCCCAGAAGCTGAGCGGAACGTTTGATGATAGTTTCCAGTTCCGAGGGAGAATAGAATCCAAGATGAAAGAACATCCCGAATCTGTCTCTTAGCGGCGAGCTTAAAAGACCAGCACGTGTAGTGGCTCCGACAAGGGTGAACCTTTTAAGATTGAATTTAATGGTCTTGGCGTAAGGCCCTTTATCAACAAGAAAATCTATCTGGAAATTCTCCATCGCCGGATAAATGAACTCCTCAACGACTTTAGATAACCGGTGTATCTCATCTATGAAAAGGATATCGCCCTCAGCCATGTTGGTGAGTATACCTATTAGATCTCCCGCCCTGTCAATAGCCGGACCGCTCGTAGCCGTTACCTTAGTCGCTGCTTCATTGGCTATTATGTGGGCAAGTGATGTCTTTCCAAGCCCGGGAGGCCCCGATAAGAGCACATGCTCCATAGGTTCGTCCCTTTTCTTGGCCGCCTGCATAGCTATAGTTAAAGGATCGACTACTGCGCTTTGACCGATAAAATCTTCAAGCAGCTTCGGCCTAAGCGTAAGGTTCATTATTACATCGTCCTCAGTCTCCCCCTGGCGGGCTATTTCTTCGCGCTTGTCTATGAATTTCTCTCTGCCTATATCACTCATTTTATTATCCGTTACGTATTATTCCCGTACTTCTTTCTTTTCTCTGTACACTTCGTTCAACAATTCTTCGCTGGTCTTCAGCTTAGGCGCTCTTTCGAGAGCTTTGCGGAGCATTTCTTCCGCTTCCGTCTTTTTATACTGCAGCTGCAAAAGAACTTCAAGAGCCTCACCCTTAATATCCTCATGCTCTTTAGAAACTTTCAATGATTCGTCTCGGATAAGACCGTATTTTCCCACCTTACCCTTTAATTTAGCTACTATCTCACCAGCTTTACGTGCCCCGATACCAGGCAAGTTCTTCAAAAAAGACTCGTCCCCAGAATCAATAGCACCGGCTATACGGGAAAAAGGTTCAGCAAGAGCTTTACACGCCGCCTTGGGCCCGATACCTGAGACGGAAATAAACTTTTCAAAGAATTCCCTTTCCACCTCATTTTGAAACCCTATAAGTATCGGAACGCCTGAAGATTGGGACATCTGAAAATAATGATAAGTTACCAGGTTTACATCCCCATCAAGAAAACTTGCTTCTTCCATAGCGCTCATCACAGCTCTTGGCACAAGAACTTCATAACAAAGCCCACCCGTATTGATTATCAGGGCATCATCCTTTCTCTCTAGTATTACACCTTTTATCCTCGAGATCATTTTGTCACCTTTGCCGCTTGTGCCTTCTCTATACCTTCTATGTACGCATAAGTTATCGCTATGGCAAGTGCATCGCTAACATCAAAAGGTTCCGGCGCCGTGTTCAATGTCAGGATGGATTTAACCATATCCTGAACCTGGTGTTTTCCTGCCCTTCCATTCCCGGTTACGGCTTTCTTTATCCTTGTCGCAGCATAGCTTACCAGACGCACGTTTTCCATACCACAGGCCAGGCATATAACGCCTCTGGCATGACCCATAAGAAGAGCCGTAGTAGGATGCTTGTAATGAGCATAAAGTTTTTCGAGAATCAAAACATCGGGTTTATGTTCCCTGATCACATCTGTTATATTCCGGTATATCTCCGCGAGCCTTTGGGAAATACCAGCCTCGGCAGATGTGCGAATTACCCCGGCCTCAAGCAGCTTCATCCGTTCGGGACCACTGACCTTGATAAGACCGTAACCGGTCCTGTTTAATCCTGGGTCAACTCCTAGTATGCGCATAAATTCAAATTATAGGCTTATGGCTATTATTCGTTCTCAATCTGTTTCAGGATATTATCCGGAACATCGAAATTGGTGTAAACATTCTGTACATCGTCGTTATCTTCGAGGTCTTCAACAAGCATCAGTATTTTCTTAGCCGTATCGATATCCTCGACTTTAATGGTGTTCTTAGGAACTTGGCTTAATTCGCCAGACTCTAGCTTGACGTTCTTTTCGGTAAGACCGGTACGCACTTTGTCAAAGTCCTGGGGAGCGCAAATTATCTGATAAAAGTCTTCGTCAGAAGTAAGATCCTCCGCACCGGATTCCAGAGCTATATCCAAGAGCTCATCTTCCTTGGCATCTTCCCTTTTGACCATGAATACGCCTTTACGTTCGAATTGGAACGCGACCGATCCTTCACCAGCCATGTTCCCACCGCGTTTAGAAAAGATGCTTCTTACTTCACTCGTGGTCCTGTTCTTGTTATCGGTCAGGCCCTCGACTATAATAGCCACACCTCCGGGAGCATACCCTTCAAATTCCACATTTTCATATGAAACTCCCTCCAGTTCACCCGTGCCTTTTTTAATCCCGCGGTCTATATTATCCGCAGGCATATTAGAATCTTTGGCTTTCTGTATAGCAAGTCTTAGTCTTGGGTTTGAATCAGAATCACCACCGCCTTCTCTAGCAGCAACAGTTATCTCCCGAATAAGTTTAGTGAAAAGTTTACCGCGCTTAGCGTCCACCGCGCCTTTTTTATGTTTTATACTAGCCCATTTAGAGTGTCCGGACATTTCTTTCTCCTCTCATGCTCTCACTTTAGAGCCTTGAAAGTTATTCTTTCGTTTCTTGTGCCTTCTTGTTCTCGGCTATGACCTTCTGAGCGACATTTGACGGCACGGGATCATAATGAGAAAATGCCATAGTATAAGTAGATCTACCTGCGGTTACAGACTTAAGTTCATTCGCATAGGTGTACATCTCTGCCAGCGGAATCTGCGCCTTGACTATCTGCATCCCACCTTCAGAATCCATACCTTGCACCCTACCCCTATGCGTACTCAGAGAACCGGTGACATCACCCATGTTCTCTTCGGGGACCATCAGCTCAACGTTCATTACCGGTTCCAAAAGAGACGGTTTCGCTTTTTCGCAGGATTCACGGAACGCATGAGCGGCCGCTATCTGAAAAGCTATATCCTTAGAGTCTACCGGATGTGTCTTACCGTCATACACAATTACCTTGACGTCAACAACGGGGTACCCGGCCACAGTGCCTTCATCCATGGCACCTATCACGCCCTTTTCACAGCTTCCCAGGAACTGTTTCGGTATGGCACCTCCAACGACTTCATCAACAAACTGGAATCCCTCTCCGCGTGGAAGCGGCTCTATCCTCATCCACACCTCTGCGAACTGGCCAGCTCCTCCGCTCTGTTTCTTATGGCGGTATTTCGAGTCACCATTCGCCGTTATGGTTTCTTTATAGGCGACTTTGGGTGTACCTATATCCACTTCTACCTTATAACGGCCTTTCATCCTGTTTATCATGGTTTTTAAATGAAGTTCTCCCATACCGGAGACTACCAGTTCATGCGTCTGTTTGTCGCGTAACATCGAAAAAGACGGGTCTTCGGCAATAAGTTTTGTCAAAACATCTGATATCTTGTCTTCATCGGACCGGCTTTTCGGTTTTATTGAATAGCTTATCGCCGGCTCGGGAAAATTTATCGTTTTGAATTTTACGAGGTTTTTACTGTCGCACAATGTATCGCCTGTTGATGTGTCCTTGAGCTTGACTACCGCAGCGATATCTCCCGCAACGACTGAATCGGTGTTGATGTGATCCTTCCCTTTAAGAAAGAACATCTGGCCTAATTTTTCAGGAGCACCTTTAGTAGAATTCTGTACCACCTGGTTAGAAGAGGCCTGTCCCGATTTAATTCGGAATATGGATATCTGGCCCGCAAAAGGATCCGAAATGGTCTTAAAGACTTGCGCGGAAAAAGGCGCGTCAGCTTTCGCTTCCACGGTCTTTCCTTCTTCGCTGGTCGCTGCAGGAGGCACATCTTCGGGCGAGGGCATGTAATTAGCTATAGCCGCCATTATTTCGTCTACCCCTATTCCCTTCTCTACAGCTGCCGGAATGACCGGGATTATCTTACCATCTACTACGGCTTTCCTGAAAGCGGGCTTTAACTCTTCCGGGGCAAGGGTCCCTGCATCGAAATATTTCTCCAAAAGCGCATCATCAGATTCAGCTACCCCTTCTACCATCTCGCTAGAAAGAACTTCTGCGTTGTCTTTATCCTCGCCCTGAAGCTTGTCAATGCCTTCTCCGGTAAGAATATTCGCGATACCGGAAAAACTCGAACCGGAACCGTTCGGATAATATAAAGCAACACAATTCTTTCCAAGCGCGGATTTTATGCTTTCAAGTGTTTTTGTGAAATTGGCGTTCTCGTTATCCATCTTGTTCACAACGATCATGCCCGGAAGCCCTTTCTGCTTGGCTATTTTCCAGAACTTCGTTGTACCTACTTTCACTCCACCAAAAGCGTCTACAAGCATTATCTGTGAGTCTGCCGCATTCACGCCGCCGATTATTTCACCAATATAATCAAGATATCCGGGAGTGTCTATCAGATTGACCTTGAGCCCGTCTTTTTCATAAGAAGCAATCGCCAGGTCAATCGAGTTTTTACGCTCTTTTTCGTCTTCATTATAATCGGAAACAGTGGTCCCTTCTGCGACAGTTCCCTTTTTCATGATAGTTCCACCTTTAAATAAAAGATTCTCTACAAGTGTAGTCTTACCTTCTCCGGAATGAGCCAGTAAGACAACATTACGGATATTTTTCGTTGTAACAGCCACCAGATTACCCCCTTCTCATAATACTACTTGAAAAGTAAAATACAAAAAACCATCTTTTCCGGTCCGCATGGATGCTGAACTGGGTGTATTATTATGATTAATACATTAGTTTTTATTATAATAATAAAGGAACTTTTGTCAATGGAATTAGTGGTAAGCCCGGAACCCTGATTCTGGTTAGGTGTTCAGAAAGTGTACTATTAGTGGCCTATTGGGGACCCCAGATTTTCGGAGATCTGATATAGTACGCTTTTTGCGAAATCTGGTTAGAGAAGAAGAAACACACTTATTATGTTTAAATAGAACAGTTTTTTTACTCGCATGTGGTATTTATTAATAGTTCGGCCTGAACGATAGGTCGAATAGCATTGTTCCCTCAACGTAGTTAGCTATAAATTGAAGGATAAATCCGAATAAAAGGAGTACTATCCCAATATTCGACGCAAGATCAATAAGCCAGTCTTTTTTCATCTTTTCGGCATCATGTTCAACGCCTGCTACATAAGCACGTGTTGCAATATCCATTCTTGGCGGAAGGCCGAAAGCCCATATTAGCGCCACTCCTACAATATTCAGGAAAAGCCCCAGCCCTTTCATCCAAATATCAGTAATTAAAAATTCCATCCCTACCTCCGGTTTTTTAGAGTATACCTGCTTCCTTGAATTCAAGCAAACCTCAAGGATGTTCTCAGCCTTTGATAACCTTCATCGCCTTGCCGGGTTTAGTCATCTGCCGTATCATAATACAATCTACTGACCTTGTATCGTATATGTATAGTTTACCGGTCTCGCGGTCGAAAAACCCCGTAAGCCCTGATGGGTATACCAGTATTTCAAGTTTAGTAAAATCAATTTTTAGTTTCTCCCCCTGTTCATACTGAGCGAACGACTGGGTCGAGAATACAATAAGTGCGCTAAAAATCAATGCACCAATTATTAAAAAACGTGTTTTTCGATTACTCATCCCTAATACCCCCTTTTTGGGTATCTGTCCGTATATTATTCATCTTTTCCACGAACAGCGATCTTTTTTATAGCGCATGTATTATCGCCCTCTATCCACCACGCACATTGATCTTCTATACACTGCCTGTCCACAAGAGGACATTTTTTTATACCCCATTCATTACTCATTTTTATCCTCCCCTGCTTAAGTAAAATATCCTTTTACGACTAAAAGAACACCTAGAGCAAGGAATATGACCACCGAAACAGCCAGAGGAGCAGTACTTTGATAGCATTTTTTTGTCATTTTCAGCATCATATTCGGACAAACAATGAGACATATGCCTTTAACAAGCCCCATCCATCCTATGATCGTAATAATCACGGTCCAGTTAGCTGCCCACACATTGTGGGCCAGCACTATAAGAATACCAAAAAAAAGTGCAAGCACGCCCCCTAAATAAAGCAAAGCAGCGTTGTCGAAGAAATCTTCCACCATCTTCTGATAATGTTTCAAGTTCAGTAGTACACCTATTGTGATAATAATAAAATACGGACCCAGTAGCTTGGCAAGAAATATAGACGTCTCCATACGTGCCTCCTCTGTAAGAGAAAATTATCTCATATTTACAAAACAACAGATTACAAATGTGACAGGCACCTTTCTGGTCAGCCACATTTGTCTAGTTCGTTTTTATGTTACTGCTCTATTTTATTTTTTTAGGAGCTTTCGGCTTGGAGCCTTTCTTTGTCTTCACAACGTCTTTATTGGTCGCTTTGAGCTGCTTAATCTGATCGCCTATGGATTTTATTTGCTTCTGGTAGTTCTCCTGTATCTGTTTCTTCTGGGCCTTCTTCTGCTCTAAAAGAGCTTCACGACCAGCCTTGTCACTGGGGGACAACGCCTTCATTTTCTCCATTATGCCCTTATCCGCAGACTGCATCTGCTGTTTATATGTATTTCTCTCTTCTTTCATCTGCTGGTTCAGTTTGTCCATCTGAGCCTTGTAATCTTCGTCCGCTGCCTGCGCCACAGAAAGACATAGGCCCACTACAAAAATAGCCGTCAAGATCATGCATGTTATCTTTCTCATTATCTCCTCCTTTTTTACCTTCTCCACCAACGCCAACTCCTACGATTAGGACTGGTGCCTGCTCCTCCTTTAGGACCAGGGGGATTCTCCCAATTTGTACCAACCCCTCCCCTAAGTCCAGGCGGATTGTCATCATCGCTGCGCCTATCGCGACTGGCACCTATGCCACCTCTCGGCCCGGGAGGGTTCTCCCAGTTAGTACCAACTCCCCCTCTCAGTCCGGGAGGGTTATTGTCTTTGTCTACGGCATACACTGCCGATGTTAATAACACCGATAGAACGACAAAAATCGATAATATCTTTTGTGATTGTGCCAGCACAAATGCCTCCTTTCAGCTCTGAAAGCTATTGCAAGTCCTCTATTAACTGTTTTTTAGCAGCAATATATTCTGTGCGGGTCAAGGAACCTTGCATATATTGTTTGTTAAGGTTCCTCATCCTGGTTACATACCTCTTTGTTTGAGCCTCAGGTATGCCTAATGAAGCGGCTTCTGCATTTATGGTAGCATCGTCAGTAGATACAGCAGATACCAAGGACTCAAAACTTTCCCCCTGCTTTTTTTCCTGGGCGTATCCAGAAACTGCGCTTAATAATAAAATAACACTTAAAATCACCGGCAAATATCTCTTATACATCATATCCTCCTTATTCCCTCTTTTGCGGTCATTCAGAAAACAGAATATATTTATCAGGTTAGCGCCCCGGTAAAAAGAGCTTTAATCGCATTTATCGCACCTTCTATCTCTTCTACGATCACTCCATGAGCTTTATAATGACCGTACAGGAGTATCAGCACAAAAATCACCGCAAATACTTTACCGCCTATGCCCTTACTAACGCTCCAGGCTATAATAGCTCCGACCATAGCCCAGTAAACCAAAAACACTGCCGTAAAAATAGCCTCGGGAGCACTATCCCATACCCGGGTTACCAGAAAAACCGGTACCGCACCCAAAAATCGCACTACCCCATCCAAACCCGTTTTTTCTACAAGACCCAGAATGGCCGCAAGAAAGATCAAAAGAGCGATGATAAAACCAATAGTTGCGCCTGTTATCCAAGGCTTTACGGAGTTATTCATAATTCCTCCTTTTTATCCATGCATCATGAACGCAACGATCACCCCTACCGCCGCGAGAACAAGCACCACATTATGTATTATTATAACAAAAACCGCACCATTTCCGATGCGGTTTTTTGTTATCTTGAGACTACCGTAAAACTTTATTAATTGCTCTGGCTGGATGAAGTACCCCAGCTTTTTATCCCATCATACATCTTCTGCCAGAACCCCTCATCAGCATGGGCAAAAGATGCCACGCACTGGCTCATAAGTATAACTGCAACAATAAGAACTGCTATCTTCCTCATTAAACCCTCCTTTTAAGATGTTTTGCAAAAAATCCTTACAGTAAATATACCGTATTACCTGAAGTGTCGACGAGCTAGAGCTTCATTTAATCCGTACGGTTTGTAATCTCAATAAGGTGATATCCGAAATTGGTCTTTACCGGACCGTGTACTTTCCTCACCTCAGCGGTGAACACTACTTCATCAAATTCTTGAACCATCTGCCCCGGAGAGAACTCGCCAAGATCGCCTCCCACCTTACCGGACGGACACTTGGAATACTCTTCAGCTATTCCCTCGAAATCTTCACCTGCTTCTATCCTGCCCTTGAGCTCTTCACACTGCTCCGACGTCTCCACTAGAATATGCCTCGCGCTAGCTTTTGCCATTCTTTCCCCTTTTTTGTTCGATCAGTTGTATTCTCCCGTATCGTCCCCTCCGGCAGCTTCGATAGCGTCCGCATCAGGCTCGCCTCTTCCTATTCCTCCATACCACTCGCTTTCTTCTGTTTCATTCATTGGGTCTCCCCATACATCCGGATCGTCATCTTCGACCCCCACGAAAACGCCCACCGATGCATCTTCTTCAGCCAGAACGACAGAAGAACACATAATGACCATTACCGTTATAACACCTAGAACAAATATATTTTTCATATTATCTCCTTGTATATAAGTCACTTCCTGGACATATTATACCATAAAAACAAAAACCCCGGAGGGATTACCTCCGGGGTTTGAAATAAATGGAGCGCCGTTCTACTCTCCCGCGCCGTTGCCAGCGTAGTACCATCGACCACGAGGGGCTTAACTGCCGTATTCGGTATGGGAACGGGTGGATCCCCCTCTGCAAGGACACTCCAAAAACTATTAATAAATTGGAGACAATTGCGATAATGGTATCTGAATCGAGTGAAATTTAAGGTCAAGCCAATCGCCAGATTAGTATCCCTAAGCTACACTCTTTACAAAGCTTACACTTGGGACCTATCAACCTCGTAGTCTTCAAGGTGGCTAATGGGGATATCCATTCTTAGGGGGGGCTTGGCGCTTAGATGCTTTCAGCGCTTATCCTTTCCGAACTTAGCTACCCTGCTAATGCCCTTGGCAGAACAACAGGAACACCAGAGGTTCGTCAATCCCGGTCCTCTCGTACTAGGGATTGATCCCTTCAAATATCCTACGCGTATGGCGGATAGAGACCGAACTGTCTCGCGACGTTCTGAACCCAGCTCACGTACCACT
>JBAROK010000018.1:0-2684 GCA_049642065.1 Candidatus Omnitrophota bacterium
TACCTATGATCTTATTGAATTTATCGAGATACTGTGCAACTTTTTCATTCATCAACGGGATTAACTTTGTCTTCATCACCTCAGGTATACCAAAAACAAAGATATTAAACATCAACGCAAAAACGTCTCCACTAAAAATACTCGCGGGCGCGGTCACGCCCAGCCAGTTAAAAGTCTTCAATATCCGTGGATATCTCTTCAATCTTTCGCTTTCATTTAATGCAACCATCAACTTTGACCGCTGGAAAGCGTTTCTCAATCTCATTTTCAGCGATCCTGTTCGCTGTGCGACCTTGCCATACAGGTACTGAAGCAAGCCTACACGAGGAAGTGCGATAATTTCTAGCGGTTTATCAATTTTTGCCCCGGGAGCTATCCGTGCAGTCTCCCCTTCAAACAAAATAAGGTCTCTTTTTTGTTCTTCTGGCGCTCCCGGCGTTTTAACCGATATTCCCTGAGAAGTTATATAGATATCATCCGAATCAATATTACTGTTCTCTAACATATCTCTAACTATGGGATCTCTTAGGGCAAGCTCGATATCCGTATCTCCGAATGTTTTGCCGAGCATACTAGCCATAGCACCCATCTTTTTCTTCTGTTCTTCCCGATCTGCGGCAGCTTCAGGGGTATCATAATCCAATATGGCTTGACGTCCTTTATTCTTAAGAGCTGTAAGAGCTGTGATAGCTCGCATGGTATCTGCACTCTCCGGACCCAAACGCTGCCCAAAATCCCTTACCACAACCTGCCCGTTATCAGAACGGACAAGAAGCAACATCTTTCCGTTATGGCTACGTATAGCAGCATCCTGTCCATCGGGGATAGTAAGATCCACTGTTGCTCCGGTAACCTGATACCCTTTTACAATGGCAGCGATACGCCTATTGTCCAGTGGCACTACATCAGAGAATTTATACCCTTTTTCATCATCTGTTTTCGATAACCCTTTCACGAAAACATTAAGCGGGATTCCTTCCTGCCTAAAGGCCTCGCCCTGGTCCAGAATATCGGCAAGAAGTACTTTGAGAGCTTGCTGCTCGTTGCCCTCCTCTTCACTTCTGTCTATTGTCTGCCGGGCCAACCCCATAAATGGAACACAGATAAAATCAGGTGGGGAGGGCGTACTTCCGTCTGGAAGTACTATAGTACTCTGGGCCCGTACATTCTCCATATACATCCTGTGGGCCTCCATCTGTTCTTGCGACGTGAGCACACCTTCACGGATCGGCTTGCCATTTTTATCTTTTTGTGGTGCTACTTCTAATACCGTCACTTTTCTTCCGTCTTCAAGGGTAACTTCACGTAATGTTATCCTCTTTCTTAACTCACTTCTGGATTCAACTTTCGCTGTCTCCTTCCGTGCACCAAGGACCAAATCCCTTACAATACTTGAAGGTACTCCATCTTCGTCTCTAGCTAACGATTCATCCATCATCTTGGCAAACTCGTCTTGCTGCATTTCCCTTACATGTGGAATGGTCTTGCCAGGAGGCCCCTCGAATTCCCTGCGCATCCTTATCTCTCCAAGTCCGGCAGCTGTCTCCTGTTTCTCGGTAGCAACCCGACTGATGCCTGGGTTACGAATTCTGCTTACTGCGCCTATCATCTTCCCTGTACCCATCACAATCCCACCGCCGGACGCACCTATTTTCAAACCACCCAAAATACCCGGAATTACACCTATTCCACCAAAAATAAAACCAACTATTCCACCGACTATAGCACCTACGGCTGCACCTACTAAAGCACCATCTGTAGCACCCTCTATACCTTCCTTAGCTACCGTACCTACAGCCTTGGCAGCAGCACCTCTTACTTTGTATTTCTTTTTCATATCCGACCAGCCGAAGTATTTTTGTTTTTTATCTAAATACCATCTAGCTATACCTCCCAATAATGCACCCCCAACCGCGCCTATACTAGCACCTACACTCGCACCTACCGCAGTTCCAACTACGGGAACAATACTTCCTACGACCGCACCTACCGCCGTACCTACACCCGCACCTACTGCCGCACCAGCTACTGCAGTTGAAACAACTCTTCCGACCGGCAAGTCCTTTATCTTGGCTGTCTTTTTTAAACTCTCTTTCATTACAGTGTCAAACGTCTCAGACCATTTCTTATGCTGTTCCTCTAACTCGGCCTCGGATAAAGGTTCGTCAAAAAACTCCTCATCAATACCTTTAATATGGACATCAACCATTCGTCCTGGTAATTTCTCCCCGAATTCCGTTCTACGGGTTTTTGCCCAGTTATAAACATCGCCCCGGAAAGTCCTTTTCCCCATACTTCTGGCCTTCCCAACATACTCGAAATATTCGTACTGCAAAAGTTCGGCAACAGCCTGGCCGTGTAATTTCGCAAATCTTTCAGTAATAAGAGTCTGGGAATTATATCCCGCCAAATACTCATTGAATGCCTTTTCGCTTATTTGATCCTTTAGCCCCTCAAGCGCATTATAATCACCAGCTATCAGACTCTTAATAACGCTTGCAAAAATTGGAATATTATCGGCGTTAAGATTGGATACTGAGATCTCGGTACCATCTTTCAGCGTTATAACAAAATCACCCATCACACTCGGTTCTTCCCCTAAAGCCAAAGTAAAAAGCGCACTCAACTTACGTCTTTGCTGCTCATCAGCTTTTTCAAATCGCTTGGCTATTTCATCTATCCAG
>JBAROK010000042.1:0-3844 GCA_049642065.1 Candidatus Omnitrophota bacterium
TATAGCGCGGAAGTAGGGACAGCTATAGTTGATGTTCAGGATGCTTATGCTATGCAGTATAAGGCTTTTAAGAGAGCTGCTGCTGAAAGAGGAAGGATAGAGATGGAGCAGAAGGGTCGTCTAGCAATGGCCAGTATAAACGATGAGACAAGCGAACTTGCCGATGTACAGCTTGCCAGAGCAAAAGTCGAAAAAGCGGCGGCGGAAGGGCTTACTGACGAAGAAGCCAAAAGAGCTGCTGAAAAAAGGGAAAGAGCAGGTGGTGCGGCTAAACGGATGGGAACGGACGAGGATACTGGAGTAAAGGCCAGGCAGCTCAGCGCCAAGCGCGCAGATATGGAAAAACTCGCAGAAAATGTGGCAGTAACAGACGTGCATGGCATGAAAGCAAAAGTCGTAGAAGTTGATTTTGCGGATCTAGATGCTGATCTGGCAGATGCTGCAGCAGCATATCAGTTCAGAGCAGCCGACGGTACTCTTGTTATCGCTTTAAATGCCAATGCCCAGTTTACGGGTTTCCGGGAAGAAGCTCTTTTCCATGAAGCACGGGAAGCTTTCTGGGAGACATCATTAGCAAATAATGTTGATATGGCCAAGCTAGCAGATAAAGAAGCTGAAAGACTGGCAAAAGAACAGCTAAAAGCTGAAGGTGTGGAAGTTAACGAAGCGGGCGTGGCGAGAATCAAAGAAGATATGATGCCTCAGGTTATTTCGCGTATGGCGCATATAGTAACAAGTGCTGAACAAGCTGCTCAGTTTGGTAAAGCTGAACTAGGCGGTCTTACGCCGTATCATTACGCGGAACTTGAACGTATGGCAGCGACTGAAGCTGATAGATTCGCGGCGCTTGCTACAGAAGACAGGAGTTTTAACAGGAAACTCATGGATGCGTTAACGAAATCTTCGGCATGGTCGGAGATGACCGTAAAGTTCGGTATGGCAGCTATCCGGAACTACGAAGGTGCCTTAAAGACCATACCAAGGGCTATGCAAGTGTTTGGGATGAATTTTGCAGAAGCCGCGTCACTTGCAGGTTATCTTTTCGCGACCATAGGCGGGGAGTTCGCGCCAGTGACCATGAAATATGCTTCTGAAAACATTTCAGCCAATAATACGATAAACCAGATATTCATGAACGCTACCCCGCAAGTGCGGTTCGCAATGATAAAAGCGTTAGGCAGGGACCCGTTCTATATTTCAGGCCAGAAAACTGCGCTTCTTATGGAAGAGGTAAAAGATTCCCAAGGTAGGACCACTAAAAAAGGGCTTACTCAGATAGTAGCGGAAGCCGAAGATATGGCAAGAAGGGGTGAAGAGCAGGAAGTTATCGGGCGTTTTATGGAAGATGAGATTATGCGGGCAAGTGGGAACAAGCGAGAGATAGTTGTCGAGAAAGTCGCAGAGACCCAGGCGGATGGAACTGTTGTTGTGAATTTAGTGGCGGTTTCCCGTTCCGTTGAAGGTAAAGAGCAGAGGATACCCGTGGGCAGGACAAGTGCCATGACCGTTGAAGAAGCCAGGCAGGAGATGGAACGCCCTGTAAATGTGATAGCTGTTGGTGATGTACATAACGATCTAGGATCGTTAGAAAGGATTCAGCAATACGCTGCCGATAACGGGTGTCTTTTGTTGTACAACGGGGACATGATCCTTGAATTGAGGGAACGCGGCCAAGATCGTATTACTGCAAGCGGGCGGCGCGTCCTGAAAATGGTTTTTAACGAAAAAGAAAGCGAACGCGGTCTGGTAGACGCGCTTTTGAGCGTGGAGCTTAACGAGTATGTTACGCAGGAAGCCGTCGATAATATGAAGTGGTTCGAGAATGAACTGCGATTTGAGGGGTTGGAAGACCAGGCTAAGCAAGTAGGTGTATTCGCAGCTAAAATGGAAAATGCCCTGGCGACTGGTAACAAACTGGCCCAGGAAGATGTAGATGCGCTTATCAATAACCTGGATTTCATGGAAATGAGGGAAAGGCTTGCTCCCGGTGTTTTCATGTCGTTGGAGCAGAGCCATTCAGCTCCCAAGATGTATCCTTTAATGCAAGCCTTTGAAAGCTCTTACCCGGCAGAATTCGTTGTTGCTAAAAAGGACGTAACAGGTAATATCACCGGAAGTATGGTTGTAGAACACCAGCCTGGTTTTAATATCGGCATGGAAATGGGAATAGATAACGTTATATCATCTGGTAGTGGTGCTGCCCTGAAACGAGGGGTCTCAGAGAAGGCTGGTACGGTGGATGCTGTCCTGGCGCAAAGGATACTTGATCATATTGGTAATAGAGACGTAAGTATACAGGGTCACGAGCACCCGCTTTATATCAACCCCGCGACCAAAGAAAAGATCCAGGCGCCAGTTATTGTTTACAGAACAGCTGATGGTACATGGGCCTGGAAATTTGTTTTTGGACAGGCTGATATAGATGCAATAGGGGATGTTAATAAGGCCCTTATCCTGCAGCCCGAAACAGAGGCTAACGTTAGACTGGTGGCAGGTACAGAAGTAGATGCCGCGGGAAAAACAAAAGTAGCATTTACACTTGCAGAAGGATTCGCTGCGGCTGATGCCGAAGTAAAATACGAGTATCTTTCGGAGGATATTTTAGCTTCAAGACAACAGATCCAGACGCAGAAAGCGCTCGAAGCAAGAGCCAAAGCTGTAGCTGCCCGTGAAAAGGCGTCCGATAAAAAACTCGGGCAAGATGAAAGATCAGAGGCTCTCAATGAAGTCCAAGCGGCGGAAGCCGAAAGAAAAGCGGCAGAAGATGAGATGGGTGCAATGGATATGACTGGGAAGAACGGTGAGGCCTACGCGCAAGCGTTCATGGATGTATACAAGGCACAGGGCAAACTTCTCCCGTTATTCGCGCAACGGGCGGTATTCAATAGCGCTTTAAACCCGAATATAGGAAAAGGTGTGAAAATTTCTATGGATAAAATAGTAAAGGTAGCTGCGGCAAGGGCTCTTATGGTCGATGTTACAGACGAAATGCTTAAGGACACATCTCTGGTAGACGCTGCACTTGCACAAGAGGTTGGTCTTGACCAAAATGCGCTTGCTAATGTGGCCACTTCGGCGGATTTTCTTGAGGTGCTGAGAACGGCCGCCAGGGACCAGGGAGTAATAGCATCTGAAGTGGATGCTGCCAGCACTATAAATCAGGCACTTGTTCTTCTAGCTAGAGCAAATCTGGAAATAGTAATGAAGCAGGCCATGCGGGATATGGACCAGGAAAGCCAGGACGAATTTAAAAAGATGATAGAAGGACTTCCTGAGGATCAAAGGTTGTGGCTTATGGAGAATTTCAGCACGCCCGAGAAAAAGGGAATGAACACATTCAGTGTTTCAAGGGACCAGCAGAATCGGCCGCTGAGTATACGTATAAGCTATCAGGACGGAACGGAAAACATATTTGAGGATGGGTATTTGGATACAATGCTTGTTCTTGCGGGCGCCGCAAAACGCATGGGAACAGACGAGGATACGGGAGCTAAAGCGCGTGAACTTTTCCGCGGGCACAACCTTTTTGTGCAAGCGGCTCGAACAAGCGGTAGTGAAGAGATTATAGAGGGCCAGAAAGCTATCGTCGTGGATTTCGATTTTGGAAGCTTAGGGAGAGATGTTAAGGACGCGGGACTCGCGTATCAGTTCAGAGAGAATAACGTTCTTTATATAGTCCGTAACGTTAATGCCGACTTTAAAAAGCAGGTTCAGGCGGCGGGAGCCGATTATGACCAGGCGCTTAACGAAGCAGTATACCACGAAGCACGTGAAGCTGCTTGGATGCAGAACGTTTACTTGCAGAACAAGGCCGTGGAACTTGCCGGAAAATGGCAGGAGCTGG
>JBAROK010000048.1:0-1632 GCA_049642065.1 Candidatus Omnitrophota bacterium
CCAGCTGGAGTTAAGAGACATTATTAACGAGATGCCGCAGTTCAAACAAAGGTTTGCAATGTGTTATCTATTGAGGCATCTGGATGTACAGGAGACTATTGGATACGTAAAACACCGGTTAAAGGTAGCAGGTTCAGAGCGGGGTATATTCAGCGAGGAAGCTGCGGCATTGATATATGCTGCATCTAACGGGAGACCCCGTCAGATAAATAACATATGTGATATGTCACTTCTTGTGGGGTATATGAGGAAAGCCGATCAGGTCGATGAACAGATAATACGAGAAGTGGTGAAAGACCTGGGCGAAGAGATATAACAAAATTATGGTAGATTTACACAAAGGATTTGAAGGGTTTGAGAGCTTGAGACCCGAAAAGAAAGCCCGCGAGGATAACGAGTTAACGTTATCTTCGCATACGGAACGGGAAAGTCTGTCCGGGGCCAAATCTGACCTGGTAAAGGCCGAGGCGTTTTATGATAATATTCTGAATTTTGTGGCCTCTACCCTCGATAAAGTAGCTGAAGGACAAGAAGGTAAAATAAAAGGCGAAGAAATACTCGGCTGGACACAGGAGTTCTGCGATCAGTTCCAGAAATCAATAACCCCCAATGATCTCATTAAGCTTGTCTTTAAACACGATGAGTACAAAAGTAACTATGTTTATACCCATTCGGTCAACGTTTGTCTTTTATGCGTACGCATGGCGCTCGAACTGAATTTTTCTGCGGATAAACTCCAAGAACTGGTCATAGCGTCACTTTTTCACGATATTGGCCTTATGAGAATACCCGTTAACATATGGAACAAGGACAGCAGGTTAAGCAACGCCGAATACGAAGAAGTGCAGAAACATGTTGTTTACGGTGCGGAGATAATGAAGAACATTTCCGGTATCAGCGATACTATACCGATCATAATAAGTCAGTACCACGAGAAGGTAGACGGAACAGGGTATCCAAACCATCTTACGAAAGAAGAGATACGTTTTGAAGCGCGCTTGATATCTTTAATGGATAAATATGAGGCTAAGACGCATACCAGGTTATGGAGACCCCGATTCCTGCCTGATAAGGCTATACAGCAGATACTTGACAATGAAGGCGGCAGTTTTGATCCGCATTTTGTTAAAACCATGTTGCGATGTATATCGATCTTTCCAATAGGCTCATGGGTGCGGATAAGTACGGGCGAAATAGGAGAGGTGGTTAGAACAAGTCCGGATACGCCTATGCGTCCGGTTATCAATATCGTCTTTGACAGAGGGAAGAAGCGTTTGGGGGAAACGAGGTTACTTGATCTATCCAAACAGTTTTTAATACACGTAGAACATTGCATCGATCCTAACGAGATCGCAGAGGCATAGTTTGGGTTTTAGTCCAAACATCAATAAGAGGTGATATATGTTGAGAAAAAACACATTCTCGGGAAGTATCTTTATAATATTGGTTGTTTTTTTCCTTGCGTCTACTGCGGGATGTTCCAGGTTCGCGGCTCCGAACGCGAAGCTCGATAAATCGCTTTACAGCCCGGAAGGAACTATTGCCGCAGAGGGAAAGTATATTATAGGCGTAAGAGATGAGCTGCGTATAGCTGTGTGGAGGTGTCCGGAACTAGAAAGGACGGTAGAAGTA
>JBAROK010000055.1:0-3302 GCA_049642065.1 Candidatus Omnitrophota bacterium
CTCCTTCTATCAATACTACTTTTTGCTTGTTCAATGCAAAATCATTCTTTTTAACTTAGCTAATCCTTCTCTAAAACCTTTACCTGAATAAAGATATAACATATATGACCAAGCTACTATATTTAATGGATTATATCGGATCGCCTTCCAGATAAGACCTCTAGCATAACTTATCGGTCCCCTGTGATACATCCTGTGCGACCAATAGAGATAATTAGATGAAAGTTCCATCCATCTAGGCGATAATTGCGGACCGAAAATCTCCCGTTTTAACTTCTGAAAAGAGTCCCTATCCCCTTCTTGGAGAATATCCTGGCCCTGTTGGCGTCTCTGATCAGCAAGCTTCAGGGCAAGTTCACTGTATGCCATCTGACGTTTCCTGTCGCTCATAGTCGCTCTTTCTAGCGTGAACCTCTGATCCAGTAAGACTTCCGGGATATTATAAAGCCTGTATTTTTCGGATATTCTCAAAAAGAGATCATAGTCCTGGGCTCTTTCAAAGGCTTCTCTGTATCCTCCAACCTCATCCAGAACATCACACCTGAACATGCAGGTGCTATGCGAAAGCTGGCATGAATCTCTCATAAGATCAGTGACATCTCCCTTTTCTTTAGGCGGCTCCTTGATTGGAAGAGAATCGTCCTTTTTGTCTATATAAGAC
Organism: Candidatus Omnitrophota bacterium; assembly: GCA_049642065.1. Classification (GTDB taxonomy): domain Bacteria; phylum Omnitrophota; class Gorgyraeia; order Tantalellales; family Tantalellaceae; genus WJMH01. Next base: position 662 of record JBAROK010000055.1, read on the forward strand.
TGTAATGCCCCGCACCCACCATAGTCCTTGTTACTATTTAAAAAATCTATTTGTTTCTTCAGCCTGTCTGGTTTTGACATATCATCGGAATCCATAACTGCTATATATCCAGTTTTAGCATTCTTTATGCCTATATTCATGGAACTCGCTTGTCCCATGTTCCTTTCGTTCTTGATAAGAACTATCCTCGGGTCTTTTCCAGCATACTGCTCCATAACCGCCCAAGTCCCATCGCTGGATCCATCATCGATGATGATATACTCAAAATCCGGCAATGTCTGAGCCAGTATGCTCTCTATACACTTGGCTAGATATAACTCTCCGTTATATACCGGTGTGATAACACTGACCATTGGCCTATCGTCCATCTTATCCCTTACATATACGTTCACGAAGATTTCCGTAAATATTGTAATCCGTAAACTTTCCGAGAACAAAATTCATCAAAAGATAAAAAATCGCACTAAAACCTGCCAGAACAGTAAAACGTATTATATTTTCCGCCGATACAACAGTCAGGGTGCCCCATAAAACGAACCCCAATATCACAGCACTTAGAATAGGATAAAAAAGTGCTCTGCCCAGCGCAATAATATCCAGATCGATCGTCTTTTTTATGTGATATAAAAACCCGAGCATCAAAACTCCGACACTCACGCATACAGCTAAGGATGTCCCTGCTATACCAAACATTTTAGACGCAGGATAAATTAGCACTACAAGAACTGCGAGCCTTACTGCCTCCCATGCTGTTTCTATGCGTGGCCTCTTCACTGCGAAGAATACGATGCCTGCGGTCGCTGCGATAGACCGAAACAGGCCCGCAAAAGCAAGTAACTGCATAGCCGGCACCATAGGCAGCCACTTCTCTCCTAGGAACAAAACCGTAAAATCCTTAGCCAGCATGAATATCATGACCGCAATAGGCGCAGAAACAAAAGTAACAAGCTGCGCGACTTCCAGATATGCCTTCCCAATACGCTTTATATCCTGCTGCATTTTCGAATATACCGGGAACATCACCTGTGACACGACGTGCGAAACTTCTGTAGCCATCATATTGGAAAGACGATATGCCATCTGGTAAAACCCTAAAGCAGTGATCCCCATCAATCTGCCCACAAACGCGCTATCCCCTTGCGTAACAAGAAATACCAGTATGCTGGACCCAAAAAGCCACTTACCAAAACCGAACAGTTCAGACATCTTTTCCCTGTTAAAACAAAATCTCGGTCTATACTGATGTGCTGCATATGACACTATACACGTAACAAAAGCCCCGGCAAGCGAACCATACACCAGAGCCCACACATTTCTTAAAACAAACGCCAGAACAATAGAAACCGTAACACTAGCAATAAGACCGCATGATTCAAGGATAAAACGTTTATCAAAACGAAGTTCCTTTTGGAAATACACGATACCTATGTTCTTAGCGCCCATAAACAGTTCTATGAGGGCAAGTACCCTGATAATATGTGTAGCTTGCTGGCTTTTAAAAAAGATCGCGACTAACGGCGCGCCTGCGAATAAAAAACAAAATAGTATCAAAGACCGTATTATCTGAACCGTCCATGCCGAATCAAGATAATCCCTTATATCCTCTCTCTTTTGGATAAGCGCTTGCTCGAATCCTGTTTTTGAAAAAGTTTCAAGGGTATTGATAGCCAGAAGAGCTATCCCCATCAGGCCGAAATCTTCCGGTGCGAGCAACCGTGCCAATATTACCGTTCTGATAAGTCCAAGTAACCTTTGAACGGTCTTGAACGAGAATACCCACGCACCACTTACAACAGCTCGCTGGCCGAGAGAAGCATCCTCGCACCTATACTCAAGTTCAATATCCTTTTCAAAACCCTTATCTTGACCCATTTTTTACCGTTTTTTGAATACCTTCATATTGTTCAGATACCACCACTGGATGCCAGAAATGTTTCTCATCTCTGCTTTTAACTGATCCGTCATGTTAGTATCCAGCAAAAACCCGCGATCCTCGAACTTCTCCTGCCACCATTCGTACGGTTTGAGATTAACATGGTTCTTTCCCTCCTGCCCAGGAGACGCGGCTGTAAATATCACGGTTTCGCTGGAAGTAGTCAAAGTCTCTATTAAAGTATCACTGTATTTTTCAGCAATATGTTCGGCTACTTCCAAACAAAAACATAGATCATATCTTTCTCCAGGATCATATCCTTTACGCAGATCATATAATATGAAATTTTCAGGCTTGATCTTTGAATATTTTCTATTGGCCTTGGATCCGTCAACTCCTTTAACTTGTATGCCTTTAGATTCAAAGGGCGCTAAGATATCACCTGTACCGCACCCAAAGTCTATTACGGAAGATGGTCCGAAGAGCTTCAGGATAATATTACAAAAATCTCCTGTCCATTCTTTATCCCGGTACTCTTTTACCTTGGCAAACTCTTCGTCATAAAAATAATCAATATCCTTCCCGAGCATTCTTAGAACACGTATCCTGATTTCTCTGAGAATATCTATAACGTTTTCAGGAAGTATTTTTTTTATAACAGTATTAAATGAAAACCCTTTGCTCATTTTCAAAACCCCGGACAATTACGTACGATACCTGTGCATTCGCGGCACTAAATCCTCCATCTGAGCTTTACCTGTCTCTATG
>JBAROK010000056.1:0-67763 GCA_049642065.1 Candidatus Omnitrophota bacterium
ACGATAGAAACAACGTTTTCACCGCATTCGGTCATGACCGCATTTAGAAAAGGTTCCAATACCTTCTGCGCGTTTGCGGGCAACTTATTTATATTTTTCATATTCATATATTACCTCCAGAATTATATATATTGCATAAAAAAATTATTATACCTTAAAGCGACCGCAATATCCACCCGCTTCATTTATCGCAGGGCCGTGATAAACATGATAAGTCAAAGCCGTTGCGCCACCTATATATTAAAGACAGGAATTTAGGGTGCCCCCTATGGCTGAAAAAATAGTCTATCAAGATATGCGATGTCATCCCCGCAGCTACCGGAACCATCCAGCGCACTATTACAGACAGACACCATACAACAGCCAGCACCTCCCAGGAATGGAATAGTATATAGCACTTACCGGAAGCAAGGTATTTATGGTCGAAAAAATCCCGTAAGTTCAGCTTTAACCCATAATAAAGAAAATAATCCAGGAAGTGGTCCAGATCTATAAGCACACCACCGACAATGGTCAATACGGCCCACGTCCATTTACCCGTGAACCGATAAAACACTCCAGCAAGGATCACTGTCACAATAAGATGCGTGACAATATCGATCGCAGTCATCATCCGGGACCTAACTACAGGTCCCCCATTATTCACCATTATGGCCTCTTTCTATCGGTTGAATTTATTAATATTATACACTATATTTTATATATACAAAGAAAACAGACCAAACTTTTCGTTCTCTTCTCCTATTTCCTTATTATTGACACTATATTCATTTATCTTAATTAACAACCTTGCATAAACGGGTGCGTCAATATATAATTATGAATAACGTGAATCTTAATTAATCTTTAACCTTCCCGGAAGGAGTTGTCTTAAGTTAGGCATGAAGAAAGTTTTTTCTATTCCCATACTTCTAGTCGCTCTGGCGGTGTCCTGCTTTACCTCATTTTCAACAGTCACAGCTCAGGAAGAACAAAAAGAAACAAATGCAATACGCCATTCAGAGATAGACGCTAAAAAAACAACTGAAGAGAGGGCTCGTTTATCGCGAGAGCAAGCCAGAGAATTAGCGACTGGGACGCAAAAGAAGACTGGTACCCCGATAAGCTCAAAAAAAACCCTGGTATTCGGTGGTAACGATAAATTCGCTCCCTATTCATTCTCTGCTGACAACTACCCTACGGGTTATTCGGTAGACCTGGTCAAGATCCTGTCGGCGACCATTAACAAAAATATAACTATCAAGCTTATGCCATGGCATCAATGTATATCTGAGCTGCGAAACGGCAAGATCGACGGGCTGATCGGCGCCCCTATCTTTGAAGGACGCGAGGCGTACATGGATTATTCTACGCCAGTAACCGAGATCGAATTCGCTATATTCGTCGAGGCAAGCAACCATTACGTTAATTCCCTTAAATCCTTGGAAGGTACAGTAGTCGCACTGCATAAAGAAAGCCTTGTTGCCGGCACACTTAAAAAATACCCGAGGATCAAGCTTTCCGAGACCGGCTCCGTGGAAGAAGCGCTTCAGAAACTAAACAACCGGGAAGTAACCGCAGTAATAGCAGAAAAAAACGTAGCTCTTTACTACATCCAGAACGAAGCCGAAAACATTAAAGGCATCAAGCTTGTGGGCGCGCCGTTGAGACCAGTCTATCCTTACGCAATAGCTACCAGGGAAGGATCTAGTACTCTATTAACAGATATAGACCGTGGCATAAAAATACTGGAAAGTAACGGTACTATCGAAAAGCTTAAAAGAAAATGGTTCGGTCTTCACCTGGCTGAACCTTTCCCCTGGAAAATGGTCACTTTGATGACTTCAGGGATAACTCTGCTACTATTTATCTTTGCGGGCATACTCTGGGTTATTTCTTTGAACGCCACGGTAAAAGCTAAAACCCGTCAGATACAGCTTATGAGCGAAAAAATGGTTCAAAAGGACAAACTGGCTGTTCTGGGAAAACTTGCCGGTCAGATAGCGCATGAATTGCGCACTCCTTTAAGCATTATAAACAATTCCGTGTTCCTCCTTAGAAAAGAAGGCAGTGAAAATATAGATCTCTTTGAAAAACGTTTAAAAGTACTTGAAGAAAAGATCAAGCTTTCAAGTAACATCCTCGAAAGTATACTCAGTTATTCCAGGGTTAAGGCTGAAATAGCTACTCAGATCTCTATAAAGAACTGTGTGGAAGAAGTGATTAAAGACATGGATATCCCTGAAGGCATTGAAATTTCAACAACTTTTGAAAAACCCGAAACTCTTATGGTATTCATGGACTTCCACCAGCTTTACAGCGTTCTCAGGAACCTTGTGCTGAACTCCACTCAGGCAATGGGAGAAACCGGAAAGCTCACCATAACAGCTTTTCTGGATAACACTACTATGATGGTTTCCCTGCGTATCTGCGATACTGGTAAAGGTGTAATGGAGAGCTCGAAAAACAAGATATTCAACCTCTTTTACAGCACTAAGATCACGGGTACGGGACTGGGCCTGCCCATATCCAAATCCATCATAGAAGCCAACGACGGTGAACTTTACTTGGAAGAGACCAGCAAAAAAGGTACCTGCTTCATCGTAAAGCTGCCCTCTTCAAGGACCACGAAAGCATAGTAGAAATGACTGATAATGACCACCCTAAAATATTGCTTGTAGACGATGATAAGGACATGTGCGAGTCCCTTGCAGATGTCCTTACTTTGGACTCATCCTACAACGTAAACTACACGACCGAGCCTCTTAAAGCGCTGGAGATGATCGAAAAAGAGGAGTATTCACTTATAATAATCGATTATAAAATGCCTCAAATGAACGGTGTGGAGCTTTTGAAGCGCATGAAATCATCAAAACCCAATGTGATCATTTTCATGCTTACCGCCTTTATCTCGAACGAGCTTATCGAGCAAGCTAAAAGAGAAGGCGCGGATAAAGTCCTTTCAAAATTCATCTGGCCTGACGAAATCCTTAAACATATTAAGGAAGTAGTCTAAAAGGGTTAATTTTACTGTTGAAAAACCGCTGTAAATATGTTATTTTGACACCTGATTATCGCCGGTGATTTTCATCACCGGTTTCTTTTAATATAGATCCGCGTTTAAAAACAAAAACTGAAGGAGTATTTCGCATGATAGTAGTTCCCCTTATTGGATTAGCTGGTATGGTCTTCGCTCTTATTACATTTCTTCTGGTCATGAAGAACCCGGAAGGCACGGACAAGATGAGAGACATCTCTCATGAAGTGCACAACGGTGCCATGATCTTCCTTGCCCGTGAATACCGTATTATATTTGTTTTTATCGTGATCATGTTCGCTATTATGGCAAAGTTCCTGTCCTTAACGACCGGGATAGCGTACATATCCGGCGCCTTCTGTTCGATGCTTGCCGGGTTCATTGGAATGAAAGCAGCTACCCGTTCCACCGCAAGAACATGTGAAGCCGCCAGAAGCTTCGGAGCTCCAGAAGCTCTTTGCGTGGCTTTTAAAGGCGGATCCGTAATGGGAATAACTGTCGCGGCTCTTGGCGTCATCGGTGTAGGGATCTGGTTCCTCGTAACAAAAGATACGGGCATCATCACCGGGTTTGCGCTTGGCGCCAGTTCTATAGCTCTTTTTGCTCGTGTCGGTGGCGGTATATTCACAAAAGCCGCAGATATGGGATCCGACCTCGTAGGTAAAATAGAAGCCGGCATCCCCGAAGACGACCCCCGTAATCCAGGCGTTATCGCCGATAACGTCGGAGATAATGTCGGTGATACTGCCGGTATGGGTGCGGACCTCTTTGAATCTTACGTAGGTTCGGTTATAGCTACCATGGCTATAGGTGCGGCGATGATGAACCCGCTTACGGCAATGTCCTTTCCGCTGATACTTATAACGATAGGGCTGGTTGCCTCCATGCTCGGCGTGCTCTCAATAAATCTTCTCAAGAACCTTAATCCACAGACCGCGCTAAGGAATTCTACACTTATATCCGCCCTGCTCTTCTTAGCAGGAGCGTTCATGCTCTCGAAAATGATGTTCGGCGGCATAAACCAGTTCTGGGCGATATTCGCCGGGCTTGTAGCAGGTATTCTGATCGGGTTTGAAAGCGAATATTTTACATCCGGAAAACCTATCAAGGAAATAGCTAAAAGCGCTCAATCCGGACCAGCAACTACCATAGTATCGGGTCTTGCCGTAGGTTTTGAAAGCACTATACTGCCGGTACTGACCATCAGCGCAGCTATGCTTGTTTCATATCATTTCAGCCAGCTTTACGGTATAGGGCTTGCTGCTGTCGGTATGCTGTGCACTATAGGAATAGTGATGTCCACCGATTCGTACGGTCCGATAGCCGATAATGCCGGCGGTATAGCCGAAATGGCCGGACTTGATAAAGACGTGCGCAAGATCACCGATAAACTCGATTCGCTCGGTAATACGACCGCTGCCATAGGTAAAGGGTTTGCTATAGGTTCAGCGGCTCTTACGGCACTTGCTCTTTTTGCCGCGTTTCAGAAGGTCACTGGTCTTAAAGCTATTGATCTCATAAAACCTCTGCCGGTAGCCGGGCTTTTCATAGGCGCTCTGGTCCCCTTCTCAATAGCGGCAATGACGCTCAAAGCCGTCGGAAGAGCTGCCGATAAGCTCGTACAGGAGATCCGCCGTCAGTTCAGGGAAATTACGGGTCTTATGGAAGGAACAGCTAAACCTGATACACAGGCGTGTATAGATATTGCCACTAAAAGCGCTCTTAACGAAATGGTCCTTCCGGGCATTACAGCGATAATAACACCAGCTCTTGTGGGAATAATACTCGGTGTTGAAGCTCTTGGAGGTTTTCTTGCCGGAGCTACGGTATGCGGCGTGCTCTTGGGCATAATGATGGCTAACGGGGGCGGCGCGTGGGATAACGCGAAGAAATGGATAGAAGAAGGCAACCTCGGAGGAAAAGGTACCGAAACCCATCAGGCCGCAATAGTCGGTGACACTGTCGGAGATCCTTTTAAGGACACGACAGGCCCGGCAATGAACATCCTGATAAAGCTTATGGGCATGGTATCCCTCGTTTTCGGCGGGGTATTCCTTTTGGCACATGAATGGTTCATGGGTTTATTCTAATTATCTAAGGAGGGTACGCGATGGATCTCGATAAAGTAATCCGTAAAGTCCCGAATTTCCCTAAGCCTGGTGTGCTTTTCTATGACGTGACCAGCATATTCCTTAATCCAGAAGCTTTTGATCACGTAATATCACGCATGGAAGATATTTATAAAGATGTCGAACTCGATGGCATCGTAGCGATTGAAAGCAGGGGGTTCATTCTTGGGGCTCCTTTCGCGCTAAGAAGATCTCTCCCTCTCGTACTTGCCAGAAAAAAAGGTAAACTCCCCGGGGATACCGTGGAACAGATCTACACTTTGGAATATGGAGAAGAGACGCTTGAACTGCACAAATCGGATATCAACCCCGGGAAATGGCTTATCGTAGATGACCTTATCGCTACCGGCGGTACGCTTGAAGCGGTGGCAAAGATGATAGAAGCTCAGGGCGGAGAAGTTGCCGGTATTTTCTCGATGATAGGCTTGCCCTTCCTGAACTATATGGACAAGATAAGCCGCTACAGCCCGAAGACACTAATAGATTATCAGGGAGAACACGTTAAATAAGGCCCTTAAGATCTAACCCCTTATAAAGGACCAAATGGTCCTGCGACTGTATAAGGGGTTTTTTCTTCTTCCAGAATTCTTCATAAACAAATTCTGTTATTTCCTCTTTCTGCGGCTTGGTATATTTATAGACGTTGGGATACAAAAGTATCATCCATACTACCGCCATGAATTTTTCAAAATCGTTCACGAAAAACCTTACACGGTTAGTCCTTGAAAGTATTTGAGCGTTTTTAAAAACACTGTTTCTTTGAAGCTCTTCCTTAAACTCCAGAAGGTTCTGGTCGTTATGGCGACCGAAATATTTTCCCACGAAATGGTCATAAAGCCAGGTAGTGGTATCCTTGTCCCTGCCATCAGCGGACATGAGAACTATATGCATCGCCCCTTTCCCGGCCAAGATCTTTTTATAAAGGTTCTGAATTATAGTGTGCCATTTCTCTTCTTCACAGTAATACAAAGAATGGTGTAGGGTTATTAGATTGACTTTCTTCTCGCCAAGTTTTTGTTTCAGGAAGGAATCCGTTCTGGATAGGCTGCTAAAAGCCTTATTGTAATCATCGCATATCGTAGTTACATGATCGGTATTCTGCCGGGATACGCGTTCTTTAACTATATCCAGCGCTTCTTCCTCCACATCAAACAGGTAAAGACCTCCCCTGAACGCGGTTTCCAGTATCCTGAACTGCGGTTCGTCACTGGATCCTATCGACAGCGCACGCAAGGCTTTCGACAGATCAAAAGCTTTGCTAAGTGTCCTTATTACCTTTGCTAGCTGTTCACCTATATCAACCTTATCGTTGCTATAACACGACCATACCTTGTCTTCCTGGTACATCTTGGAGTCACCTATCTTGACCCCCTGTTCTATAAGCTTTTTATCCTTTTTTGACAACATTACTTTCTCCTCCCCTGTCATATTTTGAAGCTATTATACACATCTATCCCGGTGAAATCAAAACCTCTATTGCTTTTCTCATGCCGAACTACTATACTAAATGTCATGCGAAAGATAATAGCTATCATCCTGCTTATACCTGTTTTTCTATATAGTGCCGGCATATCTCTGGCTCAAGAAGAGGAACCTCGCCTCGGGGTCTGGATAACCGTCTTCTCTCCAGAAAAAGTGCTTTATTCAAAGAAAAACGTCGACCAGCTTATAACCACCTGCAAAAAGACCGGTATCAGTGATATATATATCCAGGTTTACAGAGCCGATAAAGCCTACTACAACTCGGCTCTTACCGATAGAAACGCTTACGAGAAAATGCTCTCAGAGTCGCAAGAAGATGCCCTTAAATACCTGATCTCTAAAGCGAAAAAGAATAATATCAGCGTTCACGCGTGGATGAATCTTTTAAGTATCGCCAAGAACAAAAACGCTAACGTAGTCAAAAAGTTCGGTGAAGATGTAATCACTATAGACCAGCACGGCAGAACTTCCATGCAAGGCGCTAAAAAGGATAAGCTGGATAGCTATTATATACGCGAGCATCAGCTTTTTCTGGAGCCCGGTGATGAACGCGTGCGAAATTACCTTACGAATATTGCCGAAGAAATAGTAAAGAAATATCCGGGGTTATCGGGGCTGCATCTTGATTACATACGGTATCCCTCTATCGTCCCCTTCACTCCAGGATCAAGATTCAACTCCCATGGGATCTCTTACGGGTATACCCGCACAAATATCAAGAATTTCCAGGAAAGTACGGGCCTTAACGCAAAAACAATGCAATATTCACGGCAAAACTTCAAGAAATGGGACACCTGGCGAAGAGACCAGGTCACTCTGCTGGTAAAGAGTATTTCTGACCGTGTACGTGCAGTTTCACCAGACCTGGAAATATCCTGCACAATAGTCCCTTCCATGGAAAGAACCTACCTGGTGACTTTCCAGGATTGGACCAGATGGCTTGAAGAAGATATCGTTGATTATGTCGTTGCGATGAACTATACGGATGATACGCGTCTTTTGACGCTTAACGCCAAATCCCTTCTTCTGCCAGGCCTTGATAAGAAAGTATACATGGGGGTAGGTGCTTATCTTCTTGAGGATATACCTGAGGTGCTTGAAGCAGAAATAGATACCTTGCGTGAACTTTCTCCCGGCGGGATAGTCGTCTTCTCTTATGATGATATAGCTAAAAATGAGAGTCTGCAAAAGTTCCTGACGGAGAGATTTATGCCTCAGGAGAAAACGGATCAAAATCCGGCCCAGCCGCTTTCCTCAAGCGGTTCATAACTGCCAGACCCAACCCTTTCTCAGGGATAGCTTCAGCTACAATAATACCCGCTTTCTCTGCGTCAAATTCACGCAGAATATGAAACAGCCTGGTAGCACAGGTTTTACTGTCTTCTGCGGGACCTAGAACTTTGACATCGAACTGGCGATAATCATCGGCATGTTCCTGTATAGCTATTACTCCCACGTTATGTCCCGAAGAACTTAAATCGGAAGCAAGAGCTATTACCTCTTCTGTTTGTAAGGCACTTCTCTCTACTACCACTACCCTGGCTCGCGGAGAATAATGTTGCGGATACTTGCCGGGGGATCTATCTTCATCTTGCCTGCCTGATGAAACATCAACGTTCCCCAGAATACTTCGCATCCCTTCGATATCCGTGCCACCGGGCCTTAATACGATTACCCGGCCTTCTATGAATTCAACAACAGTGGATTCTACCCCTATCTCCGTCTTCCCGCCATCTAGCACTATATCGATACGACCATCAAGATCGTCTGTAACGTGTGAGGCGGTCGTTGGAGAAGGCCGGCCGAAAAGGTTTGCCGAAGGTGCGGCTATCGGAACGTTCGCTACTTCTATGAACTTCCTGGCTATAGGGTTGGACGGCATACGTATCGCTACCGTATCCAGCCCCGTTGTAACAATATCCGGAACTATATCCTTTTTTCTAAGAACTACGGTAAGTGGACCGGGCCAGAAACGGGCCAGAAGCCGTTCTGCTTCCTGTGGGATATCTTCCGCGAGTTTATACAAATCATCCATATCCGCGATATGCACAATAAGCGGATCATCAAGCGGACGTCTCTTCGCTTCGAAAATACCCGTCACGGCCTTTGAGTCAAGCGCATTCGCACCGAGCCCGTAAACGGTCTCTGTAGGAAAAGCTACAAGTCCTCTGTTGTGTATAACTTCCGCGGCTTGCTCGATCAGCTTGTGATCTATATTCTGCGGGTCAATATGTAGTACACGAGGTTTCATCAGCGTCTTAAAGTTCTTTGCCAGTAAGTATCTTGTACGCCTGGAGATACTTTTTGCGGGTCTTCTGGACTATATCCTCAGGAAGCTCGGGTCCCGGGGGCGTCTTGTCCCAATCCAGGGTCTCGAGATAATCGCGTACGAATTGTTTGTCAAAACTTTTCTGGGAACGCCCAGGCTGGTAATCGTCTTTTGGCCAGAACCTTGATGAATCGGGTGTAAGGATTTCATCGATAAGTATTATCTTATCTCCTGTTTTTCCGAATTCAAATTTAGTGTCGGCGATTATTATGCCTTTGGTATCGGCGAAATCACGCGCTTTGGAATATATCTCAATACTTTTCTGCTTGATGATATCAAACGTCTCGTCACCTAGCTCTTTCCTCGCCTCTTCCTGGGTTATGTTGATGTCATGTCCTTCATCAGCCTTGGTGGAAGGCGTGAATATCGGATTCTCAAGCCTATCCGACTCTTTCAATCCTTCAGGAAGTTTTATACCGCATATCATACCAGTCTTCTTGTAATCTTTCCATCCGGAGCCTGATATATAACCGCGTACTATGCACTCTACGGTAAGCGGAGTGGCTTTATCGACAAGCATAGATCTTTTATCAAGCACATCACGGTAGGGTTTAAGACGCTCATCGGCTGAAATGATCTGGTCTATGTCGGTGGTGATCCTGTGGTTTTCGATGACGTCCGCCATATAATTGAACCAGAAATCAGAAATAAGGTTGAGTATCTTTCCCTTGTCCGGTATGCCGTTAGCCATGATGACATCGAATGCCGAGATCCTGTCAGATGCCACAAAAAGCAACTTGTCGCCTAGATCATATACGTTTCTCACTTTGCCTTTTTTGACAAGAGTTACATTATCCAGATTCATTGTAAGCAAAGTTTTTGTCGTTTCCATTTCTTTCTCCTTATTATTACTTAGATACAGCCTCTTTTTCGAACACGAAAGGTGAAATATAATCACCATGCTTTTTTTGGCACTCTTCAAGGCGCTTTTTCTGATCTTCCATAGCTTTCAGAAAAACATGAGGCGTGTCGAATACCTTGGTATGATATATATCCATTATCCTGACCTTTTTCGCCAAGCGTTCGGGAATCCTCATCGTGAACTGTTCTTCGTACTGTTCTTTTGTATAATCATCACCAAGCACTTCTTTGAACAACTTAACAAGATCATCGTATTTAGGTATATATCCACACGGCGTCTCGATCGCATCGGTTTCGCCATTAACACGCAGCTCCATCCATTTCACCCATACATGCTTATCCTTGATACCGTTCAGATATTTCCCGTCCTTACCCCTAAGGAAATAGTTTACATGAAAGATCAGTGGCGGTTTTTTAATGCCTTTTACTATATCCAGGTTGTTCTGTATATATCTGCCTATAGGTATGGAAAGAAAATCAAGGTTCGCCATAAGGTTAAACTTACGGACACCTTCTTGCCCTAATGTAGCAGCCGTTGTCTCGGATTCTATAGTCGCTGCCTGGGTCAATATCCCATGCGCCCAGTCAAAAGACTGTTCTACCGGCATATTTGTATCAGAATCCCTTCCTCCGTATATAATGCCTCCAACTTCAACGCCATCGGGATTCTCAATGTTCTTGTCACAGTTCTTGAGTTCGCTTATCTGTATAGTATAACGCGCATTCTTGTGAGCGTACGGTACATCGTTATCATCCGGACCCTTTTTACCCGTAGACCATTTGCCGGAAAAATTCAAGCCCTCTCCGGGAGAAGGCCTACCGTCACCTAGCCAGCGGGGATTATTATCGTTATCGACAAGCACATTTGAGAAAATAATTTCACTTGGTGTAGTTAACGCTTCAGATATCGCTGGGTCGTTCTTCTCGCTCACATCCTGTATTATCCCGAAAATGCCTTTTTCCACGTTCACGGCACGGATATTCCCGTCTACATTACGCAGGTAAGCTATATCGTCACCGATAATTTGCTCACCTTCGAGCATAGCTGTTGCAGTTTTACCGCAAGCGCTAGGAAAGGATCCGGTAAAATAAGTTACTCTTTTCTTGTCCGGTCCATGCACGCCCATCACGAACATATGTTCGGTGAGCCAGCCTTCCTCCGAAGCTCTCTTGATCGCAAGACGCATAGCCAATTTCTTCAGGCCCACCGTGTTACCGGCGTACTGGGTGTTCGTACTATATACCATCTCCTCAGCGAGGTCTATGTATACCCGGCGGTTATATACATCCTTACTTACGCCGTTCTCCAAAATTCCTGCGGTATGCAGAAACCTGAAAAATTTTCCCGATCCGCCCAGTTTACGAAACTGTTCGTATCCACTGCGATACAATATACCTTCTGAATGCGCAACGTAGGTTGAATCCGTTATTTGAACAGCGGATATTGAGAATTTTGAATCCGTAGGGCCAAGACAGAAGAAACATACATACATCTCTTTACCCTTCATCGCCCCTTTGAAAAGTTCATGCACTTCTTTAAGCCCTTTTTCACGGTCCTCCGATTTGATATCAGACCCCAGGACCTCATCCGGCCTTAAAAGGTATTTCGTGTTAGATTTATCCCTTGCCTGGTCGTAATAACCATCAAAATGGATCGTATGCCCTTTCGTTGACAGTTGCTTTTCTTCTCCCAGTTCCAAGGATCTAGCGCGCAGATACGCTGCATCTTCAGGAGTATCGGTCCTGACAAAAACCGAATCCGGATCGCACAGTTCGACGTATTTCGCCACAAAATCATGCATTTTAGGGTTATCCAAGGCTTCGAGTTTTTTGAAATTCTCTTCACCACACTTATTTTTTAACAGTTCCACATATTCAGTTTTCATATCTCTTCTTACCTTTCTTTTATTCTTCCACATTTATAAGATGCCATTAAATTAAGGACTATATATGTTATAATATTGTGATAATAGTGTCAAATAATATTAAAAGTTAGAAGCCCATGAAATACAAGAATTTACACGAATGGGACATATCCCCGAAGGAAGCGATTCGCGTGCAAACGGATATTCGCAATCGAATCATACTTAAACCTTTGCAGCTAAAAGACATACGACTGATCGCAGGTGTTGACGTATCCGTAAAGGAAGACCTTTCAAGAGCGGCTATAGTTGTGCTTTCATATCCAGATCTAGTGATACAAGAAGAAGTGACATATACTCAAAAAACGACATTTCCTTATGTTCCGGGCCTATTAAGCTTCCGGGAAGGTCCCGTCATCTTAAACTGCCTGGATAAACTCATGATGAAACCGGACCTCTTCATCTTTGACGGGCAAGGGTTGGCTCATCCCCGTAGAACAGGACTTGCTTCACATATGGGCCTCATAATAGGCACACCCAGTATTGGTTCGGCGAAAAGCCATCTTTACGGTACCTATGACACCCCTGGGAGCAAAAAAGGCGACTATTCGATCATTAAAGATAAGGACGGAACACCTCTGGGCGCAGCGCTAAGAACACGTGATAACACAAACCCGATATACGTATCCCCGGGACACCTTAGCGATATACCGTCGGCAATAAAAATGATACTTTCATGTTCGCCCCGTTACAAAATACCAGAACCGATACGTGCGGCACATAATGCGGCTTCTCTGGTAAAAAGATAAACGTCACTGCCCTTGTCTTTTGACTTCTTTAATTATATAATTGTGATACTGCACATATCGAAACATAAAAGGATGGTTTTCATGAAACGACCCGTATTATTGGCACTTTTATTTGTTTTTCTGTTGGGCGGCTGCACTACAATCTCGACCGACGTAGGCACCTTCCTGGGCATGGGCCCAAGAGACCTTGAAAAAGCTAAAGCAAACGGCAAAGTAAAGGTCTTTTCCCTTTCTTATGATGATGCTTTCAGTAAAGTAACCGCTATACTTGAGGCAAACAACCTTAAAATATACCAGACTGACAGAAACCGCGGATATATCGTAGCGATAGGTTTTCCTAGACAGACCGATACCACCCGTGTAGGTATCTTTTTTGAATCCGATGGAGACAATAAAACTAAAATAACGTTGAGCTCTCTCAGCACTACTGCACTTATTAAAGCTGAGTCAATTATTTTTGGCAATATTGAAGGAAACGTTACGGTAATCGATTAGTCGCTCCAAAGAGGGATATCATGAAACATGCAATAGATGTCAGAACGGGTAATCTTCTCCTCATAGACGGCAAGATATATAAAGTCGAAGAAGTCGAGGTTAAAGGGTCCGCCAAGGTGCACAAAACAGTTAACCTCAAAATGCGCGATATCCTCGACGGCAAATATATGGAGCACACGTATCACCAGGAAGATAAGCTGGATGAGGCGGATGTACTGAACCATAAAGCACTTTATTCATATACTGATGGTACGAGTTTCTTTTTTATTGATGAAGAAACCTATGAAAATTATGAGGTAAGCGCGGATGTCATAGGTAATAAAGACGTATTCCTCAAAGAGAACGAAAAGTACCAGATAAGTATTTATGAAGGCCGGGCCATAGACGTTATTTTTCCGGTGAGGATACGCCTGAAGGTAACCACCGCCCCACCCGGTCTCCACGGCCAAGACGTCACTACCCACAAACAAGTCACTTTAGAGAACGGCATGGAGATCGATGTGCCTCAGTTCATCGAAGAAGGCGCTATCGTTGAGGTCGATTCAGAGACGGGAAAATATATAGACCGCGTGCAAGAATAGATCAGAAAGCGTAATTCCAACCTTTATCTGAATATCTAGTCCTGACTAACTCTCGCATTTTTTGTATATCCTCATCTGAAGGAATGTAAATCTCCTCATCCGGGCCGAAAACTTCTTTTACTGCATCTTCAAGTTCTGTACGGATAAGCGGAATATTATCCACAAAATCTTTATGGGAACGGTTTTGCCGGTAATCGGGCTCTTTCCCGGGATGCCGGAGGTATTCGCTTATTAGCCCTAGGTCAAAATCATATAAAAAAGTACCGTGATGAAGAAAAAATTTCTTTTTCCTGGCTTGAGCGTTACCAGAGATCTTCTTGCCCTGGATCGCAAGATCTGATATGGGCATAAATTCTACCTCTTGTCCCCTGGTTCTGAACTGTTCTATCATCTTGCTGAGTATCTTCCGGTATGAGGCATTTATATCGGTATACTCAGGAACCTTTTCATAAGAAAGTACAAGTGAATAGTTCAAGCATCCCTCGCCCTGAAGGACGGTACCACCACCGGATATGCGCCGGATTATTTTAATGCCGCCAGACTCGCACTTATCCGGGAAACAGTCCTCTTTTATTTTTCCAGACCTGCCGAGAACCACAAAATGTGTCCGGCTTTCCCAGAACCGCAGGCTCTCCCCAATACCGTCCGCTTCTGCTTTTTGAAGAAGCATCTCGTCCAGAGCAATATTTTCTTCAGGGATATTGGAATTGAATTCTACCAGTTTCATCGGGTTATTCAGGAAGATCGCAAAGGTTCATATCCTTCGCGGCTTTAACTTCGTCCAGACGTCCGACAGGACTCTTTTTGGGGAATTCTTTAAAGATTTGCGGATCTTTTTCCGCAAGATCCGCGAGTTCAAGCATAACTTCTATGAACCTATCCAGCGTCTCTTTAGATTCGGTCTCGGTGGGTTCTATCATCATCGCTTCTTTTACTATCAGCGGGAAATATATTGTCGGCGGATGTATCCCCTCGTCAATAAGTGCCTTTGCTATATCAATCGCACGTACGCCTTTTTTTGCCTGGATTGAAGCGGATAGCACAAATTCATGCAGGCATCCTTCTTGATACGGAATATCGTACCGGTCCTTTAGCTGGCTCAATAAATAGTTAGCGTTAAGAACCGCGTTTTCGCTTACTTCGATAAGTCCTTCCTTGCCTAAAAGCAGTATATAAGCATACGCTTTTAGCATAACGGCAAAATTGCCGTAGAAAGGCGATATATATCCTATGGAAAGTGGCCTGTCATAATCCAGCGCAAAAGTCCCGTCTTGCCGTTTTACGACTCGTGAAGTAGGCAGAAACGGTGCCAGGTGTTCTTTCACTCCCACTGGACCGGATCCTGGCCCCCCTCCACCATGCGGAGTAGCAAACGTTTTGTGAAGGTTCAGATGCACTACATCAAACCCAAGATCGCCCGGTCTTGCCTTGCCTAAAATAGCGTTAAGATTAGCGCCGTCATAATACATAAGCGCACCGGCTTCATGCGCCAAGTCCGTGATCTCCCTGATATGAGGATTGAACACCCCGGCCGTATTAGGACAGGTAAGCATAACGGCTGCCACCTCTTTGTTCAGCATTTCCTTGAACTTATCAAAATCCATTATGCCTTTTTCATCCGACGGCACGGGTTTTACTTCATATCCCGCGATAGCTGCAGTAGCCGGGTTAGTGCCATGACCTGAATCCGGTATCAGAATATATTTTTTGTCGTTACCGATATGCCTGTGATACGCCGCGATGATCATTATACCCGTAAGTTCCCCGTGCGCTCCCGCCATGGGATGCGTCGTATACTCATCCATCCCGGTTATCTCAGACAGCGCGTTCTCAAGGTTACTTATAATCTCCAACGCGCCTTGTGTAAGCATCCCTCCCCTGATAAGCTGCGGCTGGAGCGGATGCAGTGAAGTGAACCGTTCCTGAGAAGCTATTTTTTCGGTGAACTTGGGGTTATATTTCATAGTGCAGGAACCAAGAGGATAAAAATGGGAATCCACCCCGAAATTCATTTTCGAAAGATTGGTAAAATGTCTTACTACCTGAGGTTCTGAAACGCATGGAAGTTCCGCGTCTTTAGCTCTTTTGAACTTACGGTCTACCTTTACTTCCGCTGGAACGTCACTTAACGGTAGTGACACCCCTTTGCGGCCGGGTTTTGATCTTTCGAATATCAGCTCCATAATGCGGCCTCCAGTGCGTCAGCAAATACAGCAATTTCCTGCTTGGTCCTTTTCTCAGTTACGGCTATAAGCATATAGTTCTGCATACCTGCATAGTACCGGCCAAGCGGGAACCCTGCAGCTATACCTTTATCGATCATCTTGCCTATTATCTCGTTTGGATCTTTGGGCAACGTTATGACGAACTCATTGAACGTAGGCCAGCTTCTTTTAACTTCCACACCTTCTATTTCTTCTAATCTTTGTTTAGCATACTCGGCTTTATCCATACAAAGCTGCGCTACTTTCTTCAATCCTTCCTTACCTAAAAGGCTCATGTAAATAAGCGACCTTAACGCACACAACGCCTCATTAGAACATATATTCGATGTGGCCTTTTCCCTGCGTATATGCTGCTCTCTGGCCTGCAGGGTAAGAACGAACCCTCTGCGGCCTTTTCCGTCAGTTGTCTCACCAACTATACGTCCCGGCATTTTCCGGACGTACTCTTTCTTGGTCGCCATGAACCCCAGGTACGGGCCTCCGAACGAAAGCGGTATGCCCAGACTCTGCCCTTCTCCGGTAACAATATCGGCGTCCATTTCACGCGGCGTTTTCAATATCCCCAGAGATATCGGATACACACTTTCTATAACAAGTGCCCCCAGCTTGTGACATTTTTTTGCTATATCGCTGTGATCATCAATCGCCCCAAAAAAATTAGGGTTCTGGAGTATAACAGCCGCCGTTTTATCATCAAGATACTTATCGATTTCGTCTCTGTAACTATGGCCATGGACCAGAGGAGTCTCTACGAACTCAATCGAAAGGTTGCTTGTGTAACAGTACATCATCTTACGGTAGATGGGGCTAACGCCGCCATCCATAATTATCTTATTCTTGCCGGTTATGCGTATAGCCATCATAGCCGCTTCGTAAAGTGCCGTACCGCCGTCATAAAGCGACGCGTTCGCCACGTCCATCTCCGTTAACCGGCATATGCAGCTCTGGTACTCGTAGATAGCTTGCAAAGTTCCCTGTGAAGCTTCGGGCTGGTAAGGAGTATAAGCCGTATAGAATTCCGACCGCGAAACAAGAGCATCTACCGCGGCGGGAATAAAATGGTCGTAAAACCCACCACCGACAAAAGTCATCATATCTGTAGCGTTCTTTTTCGCCAGGCCCCTAAGATAATTTTCAACTTCCATCTCTGATTTGCCAGGCGGAAGATCAAACGAACGGGCCTTTAGATCGGAAGGTATGCATTTAAACAGATCATCGATCTTTCCGGACTTGATGCCTATCGCTTTCAGCATATCCCTTCTATCTTCGGGAGTGTGTGGAATATAAGTCACTATTCGTTTTCCTTTAAATATTTTTCGTATTCGTCTGCGGACATAAGGCTGTCCTGTTCTTCAGAATCCGATATATTAACTCGGCAGATCCATCCGTCCTCATAGGGCGAAGAATTGATGACCTCCGGGTTGTCCTGAAGAGTTTCATTCACTTCTAAAACTTTTCCCGAAAGCGGCGCGTAAATATCGCTGGCAGCTTTTACTGATTCGATCGTCGCTATACTGTCAGTTTGTTTTATCTCGCCGTCTTTAGCCGGAAGCTCAATAAACGTTATATCTCCAAGGGCGGATTGCGCGTGATCGGTAATTCCGAAAACCGCATTATCTCCTTCTATCTTCACCCATTCATGTTCTCTAGTATACTTTAGGTCTTGCGGTATCATCTTTCCTCCTTTTCCGTTATAGCTTACAGGTTGCCCACATGTACGTGCGGAGTTATAAATGGAACGCTTTTTACACGTCCACCAATCTCTATTTTACCATCGCTAAGAACTATTTCTTTATCATCAGCAACACTACCCTTCTCCATATAACACATCCCTATAGCCTGTTTCAGACTAGGCGAGAACGCACCGCTTGTAACTTCACCGACTTCTTTACCGTCAGCAAAGACACCGAAATGGCCTCTGGCACTTCTTCGCCCTTCGCATATGAAACCCGTTAAAATACGAGATACTCCCTCTTTTTCCTGACGAACCAAGGCTTCTTTCCCGATAAAGTCTTTTTCCATACAAACGAATTTAGCATGATCCGCTTCCAGCGGAGTGTGCTCCTCATCGATATCACTGCCATAAAGCGAGTACCCCATCTCCAGCCTCAGAGTATCACGCGCACCGAGCCCTGCGGGTTTTACTCCCTCGCACGCTAAAAGCGTATCCCATATTCTTTCTGCCGAAGAAACCGGGAAAAACAGTTCATACCCCAACTCCCCGGTATACCCCGTACGGCTAAGCAGAATTCTCGCTCCGTTCACTTCAACTTTCTTGAACCAGAACCTCTTAAGGCTTTCAATCACATCGTCTCCACACAGCGACGCCATTATCTTACCGGTAATCGGTCCCTGTATATCAACTTTGGCGATATTGCTGGAATCGTCTATAAAAAAAGTGTCAGAAGATATATTGGCTTCTATCCAGGCCCTATCCTTATCAACAGTACCGGCATTAACGACAAGCATGAACTCTTCCTGGGATATCTTATAAACGATAAGATCATCAATGATCCCGCCATTTTCGTTGAGCATGAAACCGTAATGACATTTACCTTCCGGCATATCGTCAACGTGGCAGGTTACCAGTCTATTCAGGTCTTTTGCGGATGAAGGCCCCTTGAGGAAGAACTCTCCCATATGGCATATATCAAACAAACCCGCTCTTGAGCGTGTGTGCATATGCTCCTCTATTATACCCGCATACTGTACAGGCATTTCCCATCCGGAAAAAGGGACCATCCTAGCTCCCTCTTCCACATGTTTATAATAAAGAGGAGTTCTTTTAAGATCGCTCTTATTCTCTGACATGTAAACAGTTTCTTACACAGGATAAATTAGAAGGACCAAAAACCCAGGCGTGCGGTTTTTGGTACCACGCTCCCTTGTGGTTTCCCACTGAACCGCGTATTCGGAAACGCGGCCTGACCTGCAGGATCCGATGATAAGGTCCGGAATGGATTGATCTTGCAAGGTCAATACGCCAGTCGCACTTGCTCTCATTATAGAATATATGTATGAGTTGTCAAGCTATCAGATTATGATAAGTAAAATATCAAAAAGTGGGTGTGTCAATCGGCTTTGGACGCCTTAGTATAGGCTTCTTGGGCCCGGTAAGAACTTCTCACCATAGGAGCGGCAAGAACGGCTTTAAAGCCCATTTTTTCAGCTTCTTCGCGCAAAGAAGCGAATTCATCGGGACTGTAATACCTCTTTACAGGATAGTGCTCTTCTGAAGGGCTCAGATACTGTCCCATATACACGATATCTGTCCCAGCGTCTTTTAAATCACGTAACGTTGCGGATATATCTTTCTCCCCTTCGCCAAGACCCAGCATAAGAGCTGACTTGACCAAGATCTGGGCTCCTTCAAGTTTCATTGAATTAAGCATGCGAATGGTTTTTAAGGATCTCTGGTAACTCGCGTTAGGCCGTATGTTCCCATAAAGCGCTTCCGGCATTTCGATATTGTGCCCTACCACTTCGGCTGTTGAAAACGCTACTTGCCTCAAAAGATCAGGATCCGCGTCCAGATCAGGTATAAGCAGTTCTACAAGAACATCCGAAATAAGAGTTTTTATTTCTTTGACCGTCGAAACAAAATGCCCTGCTCCTTTATCTTCTAGATCATCGCGGGTGACCGAGGTTACCACCACGTATTTTGATCCGAGTTCTCTCACGGCTTTAGCCACGTTAGCCGGCTCCTGCGGGTTTACTGAATCGGGCTCACCGCCTGTTACATTGCAGAAAATACAACCTCTGGTACACGCCTCTCCAAGTATCATGAAAGTAACGTGACGGGCTTCCCAGCATTCACCCTTGTTCGGACACGCAGCTTCAACACAGACAGTATTGAGTTTCAACTCTCTTATGAGACTCCTCACATCCTTGTAGTTTTCGTCCCAGGATACTGTTCCACGTATCCATGCTGGCTTCTGCAATATATTCTTCATAGTTTTAAATCTCTGTACGGCTTTTTCATCAGTACTTTCTTTTTCGTTATAAATCATATTGTAAGCCAGCTTAATAGGAAGTCAAGGGATAGTGTATTAAGAATATTACAGTGAGTGCAGGAACTGCTCAGAGGCACGCATTTTTTCGTCAAGGCCCTTCCAAGAAACGCGTTCTGCAGGTTTTAGGACGATCATACCATTTACAAGTCTTCCCGGAGCCTGCTTGAAAGCGTCTATAATATCACTGTCTTTTGTTATTATACCCAGGATAGCCGCAATCATATCTTTTAACCTGGCCCGGCGTTCTCTTTTTAGGTTATTTCTCTTATCGAAAAGATCCATTACAGATAAAGCTAGAGCAGAACGAATATAGAACGGAACTGCAGTAAATGTTTCACTTGCGATCTCGCCTTCTTCTTTTATACAAAATATCCTGGATTTATATTTTGCTTTCAAATCCCCGTTATTCTGATCGAAGAATTTTCCGTCTGCGAATATTAATGCTCTGACATTTTCATCTTCATCTACAAGCCGCAGCAACGTACCTATAGCCTTATCCCTGCTTGAGTCTCCCACAAGATAAGGTAGCGGCACTATAGAAAAACCGTAATCCCCCTTATACATTCTTCTCTTCAGTTCGCTTGCCATCTGAACTTCTTTCGCGAACACTGTTTCATTATAAACAGGATACGCTATTATGCGGGTCTCTTTGGGAAAACGTGCTGCGCCCAGCATTAACCTGGACAGCCATTGTCCCATAGTATCCACATTCTTTTTCCTTCTGACGGTTTCTTCTTTTTCCCTGGCAGTCTGTTCGGAATGGCTACTTCCCGAGTACATTTCCGAATCCAACACATCGCTGGCCGTTTCGGAAAAATCATCGTCACTCATTACTCTTTCTTCAAAACCGCTTGCCACTTCCCTGTTGAACAATACTTCCAGCCTTTCCAACACATCGCTTAACATCTTTCCGCCAACATCTTTTCCGTTCTCCGGTGGCATATCTTCGCTTTCAGCCTTGTCTGGGGTTGATACATCTGCTTTGGTATCAGCTCCGATTATCCCAAGATCTTTCAAGTCCTCTTCGGTTAGATACTTGAACGTAAGATCCATGATATGTTCGACGGCTTCCATAGCATTTTTGACACGTTTAGTCGCCGGAGAATCCCCAACTACCGAATATATTCGTTTTCTTATCCTGTCGAAACTTAAATAAAGTCGCCTCATCTGTTTGCGAGCAATAAATTCTACCATTTCGGCTGATTTCCGTTCTCTTTTTTCAAAAAGAACGGCGCCAAATGCTTCTATCTGACTGAGCTTATCTATAAATTCCGGTTTATTCAAATCCATGAAGATCGATTTCAGCCCGGTACCTTGAGACTTCCCGGGCACCATATCTTGTATACAAAATTCCTGCAGGTTACGCATAAGAGCTGGATAATATAGACCGGTAATATCGTTTATATCTTTTGTAATGGTTTCTCTAGTAATCGTCGTAGTCTCTCCCGCCTTGGCGCCTCTACTTCTATACTGGACAGGCAACTCTTCACCAAACATAATAATTGTACCTCTCATGTTCCGTGCCTTAGCTTCCATCATTGCTTTATCGGCTTCCTGAATGGCCTCCATAGCGTTGCCGAGATTCTCTTTTTCTATGCCTCTAACACCAATAGTCACTGCTATTTCGTCATTTTCCCTAAGGCCTTCGGGCCTTAACTTCTTTACGTTAGTCTGGATATTGCGGGCTACTATCTTGGCATTCGCAGCGGTAGCTTCGGGAATTACCACCATGAACTCCTCTCCACCCCAACGGAAAACGACATCAGAACCACGAACCGTCCTGAGAATAGCGTTAGATACCGCTGTCAGCACCCTGTCACCGAAAGTATGTTTTTCCGGATAAGTGTCGTTAAAACGTTTAAATTTATCAATGTCAATAAAAAGTATAGACGCCTGGCTCATGGTAGTAAGACGCGGATTGACTTTATGTTCAAAATACCACTTATTAAATAGTCCCGTGAGCTGATCCCTGTACTTCGCCTCCTGGGCGGCCCAGCTGTTGATGAGTTTTATCCTGACCTTGTCACCTTTCATGGGGCTTATATCGAAAAGCATCTCCTGGACCATTTCTGTACTACCGTATTTATCCGCATCCGCTTCGAGGTTCTGGGCTTCAATATTCTCTGGCAGTTTAGACCTGTCAAAGATACGCAGGCTTCTAAGACCGTACCCAAGCGTATCGTTAACTATAATCTCACCGTTCTCATCGGTATCTATTACCCATTGCCATCCGCATTCCCCGCGACTTGCATACTCTCTCTGCTCTTCTATTAATCCTTCCAATATTTCCTTCTGTTTAGTTGGCGTGATGCCTGGTCTATACAAACGCCTCAAAACTCTACACATATATGATTTCTCGTTTTTTCCTCTTACAGTAGAAGGATTGGACATATAACCGGAAAAAGTTCTGCTACATGAAAACTGACATGTGAGAACACCCTGAGGAACATCCAGTATATAATCAAAGGTGTCAACATCGCCCATTCCCCTTAGCTGCTGTTCGACTATCTGCCCTTCATAAGTACGCAGATACGCTCTTTTCCTGGCTATACCCTTGGCGAAATCAACGCCAGTATTACTCTCCCGGGAAAAGAGTTCTCTTAGTATATCCGCCATGTCCTTGTTACCCGTATATCCACTGGCTGGTTCTAGATCTGCAGAAGGATCCATGAATCCGTATACACGTTTCATGCAATCTTCATCTGTCATGCCCATTAATGCTGGAATGCTTATTACGCTGTATTCCCGGTTAGTATCGTAATCTCTAGGAACATTAGGAGCAGGCCTGTATCCCATGGATCTAAGAAGCAGAATTGCCCGGTCTCCCAGACTTACAACTATGCCCTCCTTATCATCACTTTTCGCAACGTCTATAGCAGCATTGACTCTCAACAGGAAAGAAGCCGCAAAATCCGTATCAATGCCGAGATTACTCCAAAGGCTCTTTATCTGTATGGTAGATGCCAGGAAGGACAACGCGCCCTCCGACAATATTCCTTGATTGCCAGAGAGAAGGTTCATATAAGGACTCACGTAGCCCTGCTCATTGACAAATTCCGGGTTGATAGCGATATACGATATACCGTTCGCTTCAAGAATGTCGTGTAAATTTTTCGAATGAAAACCGCCTGTAACCAGAATGCTTGCTTCAGCACCGGTTTCTAGCATATTCTGCTGCACGTTATATACAAAAGTTTCATCTCTTTTATCTGCCAGAGCGTAGAACACCGTCATATTAGAGAAGCCGTAGGATACGTATAAAGCGTCCTCTTCTAAATTGGATACTTCACCCGAGTTTGCCTTTAAGAATGCCAACACTTCGGCAATATTTACGGTTCTTTTCGCGGTTTCTAGCTCTTGCCTGTTCAATTTCAGGTTAAACATCTTTTCAAGCAGCTGCACCTGACGGATATACCCCAGGGTTCTTCTCTCTTTTTCTGTACTGCAAAGCACTTCGCTTAACCCGTCCTCTATTTGGCTCAGTTCCGTAAAAAGGACCTCTTCGTCAATGCCCCCGTAAACAGCCAGGTATTTACTATAGGCATAAAGGTTTGGATATAAACCGGCATCTATCCCCACCTCTTTTGCTTTTTCCATAAGGAAAATGTGAAATTCGCCCTCTGTTATCTGACCAGATTCATACAGCCCTGCGGAGCTAAGAAGCTGGAGGCGTTCGTATTTTGAAAGCCTTTCAGAAAGAATGCTTACAATTATTTGTCTTTCGTGTTCGGCTTTTTCAAAATCAATATCTCTTTCTTTAACGAGAAGATCCGACAGCTTAACCAGATTCGGAGTTTTTTCGATAGGATAGGAATACTTCGTTGCCATCCTGAAAAGATACGGCAGATATTTTTCTAGCCGGATGTTGTTGGAGTCAAAAAGTATTTGGTTATTTAGAAACGTTTTAAGGTCGACACTAAAAGTTTCTTCTTTGACCGCGTTAAAAATAGAGGAAGCTTTAAAAAGAAACTCATCTATCTTATCCTTGTATTCGAGAATGGTCCTGTAGACCAAGAGGTTATCTTCGTAAAGATCGGTATTCTCTATCCCTGCAAGTTGAACTTTTTCTGGATGGAATACGCGATACGATTCAGCCCCGGTGACTCTTC
This sequence comes from Candidatus Omnitrophota bacterium, assembly GCA_049642065.1. Taxonomy (GTDB): domain Bacteria; phylum Omnitrophota; class Gorgyraeia; order Tantalellales; family Tantalellaceae; genus WJMH01. The sequence goes on from JBAROK010000056.1 coordinate 23,912, forward strand.
CGGACTTCATGTACTTATTTACTATATCCCTTTTTACGAATGGATCCTTTATGTTTTCAAGGATATCCAAATCGTAATCACCGGTAGCCCCCTCAAGATTCACAAGGCTTACATCGTATTTTTTAACTATCCAATCTATAAGACCGTACACCGCTTTTTGTGCGGCATAGTTACAATGCGCGTCTTTTATATGGAAAACTACTTTGCCGCTTTTACCATTGAACCTTGAATCTACATAACCCAGGCGTTTAGGAATAAGAACATTCTCAACATTAATAGTTGCCGCCTCAGATGACGAAGTATATTGATAAGCTGCGTGTTTATCTTCACTGCGGGAATAGGCAATATCCACCGGTACAGTATTTGCGATAAATACCGCCAGGACTATGACAGATATTATTTTTATAAAACGTTTGTTCATATATGGTTAACTAACAGTTAATCTATTGTTAATTTTTGCATTTTATTCTCTTAACGTATATAGTAGAGTAATTATTATATAGTGTGCCAATATATAAGTCAACTAACTTTTTGATGTCTTAAAATAGGTGGGTATTTGGATAAAAAGAACCCCACGAAAAGAGTGTTATATCCTTTCGCGGGGCTCTTACATTCCTATTATAAGGAATCTTAGGCTTCTATTTTTTCTGCTTCACAAGAGGCCAGTTTACGCTCAGCAAGATACTTATACAAAGCGTAATGGTCGTTTACCAGCTGCTGGGCTTTTTCCATAAGTTTCTGCGCCCTTTCTGGATTCGACCTTTTCAGGATATTGAAGCGGTTCTCTCCTGCCATGTATTCCTCCAGTTTGATGCTCGGTTCCTTGCTGTCCAGCGACAAGGGATTCTTGCCATCAGCACAGAGGGTCGGGTTATACCTGAATAGCGGCCAGTGACCGGAATCGACAGCCTTCTTCTGCTCATCATACCCTTTTGTCATGTTGATACCATGAGCAATACAATGAGAGTATGCGATTATGATAGAAGGACCATCATATTCCTCTGCCTCGATAAAGGCTTTTATAGTTTGCATGGGATTGGCTCCGAGCGCTACTTTAGCCACGTATACGTAGCCGTAACTTATGGCCATAAGCCCAAGGTCTTTCTTCCCTATCGGTTTTCCACTGGCAGCAAATTTGGCTACCGCGCCCATCGGTGTAGCTTTGGAAGCCTGCCCACCGGTATTCGAATACACTTCAGTATCAAGAACAAGAACATTTACGTTCCTACCCGAAGCTAGCACGTGATCCAGACCGCCGTAGCCGATATCGTATGCCCAGCCGTCACCACCAAGCGCCCATACGGATCTTTTGATCAGATAATCCACGACACTGACCAGGTCTTTGCACTCCGGGCATTTGCATTTTTCGAGAAGTTTTTTGGCTTCATCTACTCTTTTTCTCTGGGCTTCTATATCTATCTGTGAATCCTGTTTAGCTTCTTTTATCTCTTTGAGAAGCGTAACAAGAACTGCATCACACGAACCTTTTTCGACTATTCTGTCAACAAGTTCGCCCGCGTATTCCTTGTACTTATCCACCGTTAGTCTCATACCATAAGCGATCTCGGCATTATCCTCAAAGAGCGAATTGTTCCATGTAGGACCGCGGCCATCCGAACGAGTGGTATACGGTGTGGTCGGAAGGTTACCGCCATATATCGAGGAACAACCAGTAGCGTTCGCAATGACAGCCCTGTCCCCGAAAAGCTGCGAAAGAAGCTTAACATAACTGGTCTCACCGCAACCAGCACACGCTCCCGAAAACTCAAACAAAGGCTTTACGAACTGAATGCCGTTCATGACGGCCTTATTGTAAAGTGCCGGATCCGTCTCGGGTATCCCAAGAAAGAACCTGAAGTTCTCGTTTTCCAGCTCCCTCAACGGTTCCTGTGGGTGCATGCTTATAGCTTCCTTTGCCTTCATCGGACAGTTTTCAACACAGGCACCGCAACCCGTACAATCTTCCGGAGCGACCTGAAGAGTATAAACATATCCATCCTTCGGTTTCGGCTTAATAGCGGAATGTTTGAACGTTTCCGGCGCGCCTTCGAGCTGTTTCTCTTCATACATCTTAGCGCGTATTACCGCATGAGGGCACACCATAGTACACTTACCGCACTGTATGCAGGTTTCCTGGTTCCATACAGGTATATTTAGGGCGATATTCCGTTTCTCATACTGGGTAGTACCGGTAGGCCACGTGCCGTCAACCGGCATCTCGGATACCTTTACTGTATCTCCTTCGGCTTTCATCAGCTTTACAGTAGTGTTCTTGACAAAGTCTGGCGCATCGGCCGGAACTATTTGTTCCTCTTCGACCTTACCCGTAAGTTTGTCAGGAACACTGACTTCTTCTATTTTTCCGATCGCCATATCAACCGCTTTAATGTTCATTTCGACGACTTTCTCGCCCTTATTCCCATATGTCTTTTTTATGGCTTTCTTGATCGCATCCAGCGCCATTTTCTCGTCAATCACTTTGGATATCTTAAAGAAAGCCGTCTGCATGATCACGTTGATACGTTCGCCAAGGCCCACATCTCCGGCGATCTTTACAGCGTCTATAACATAGAATTTAAGTTTTTTATCAATTATCTGTTTCTGCACTCTGGGAGGTATGTTCTCCCAAATAGTATCCTTGCCATGCATAGAAGTCAGGAGAAATATCCCGCCATCGTCAAGGTTCTTCAGCATGTTGTATTTTTCAAGGAAAGAAAAATTGTGGCATGCCAGGAAATTCGCTTTAGATATAAGGTACGAGCTTCTGATGGGCTTCTTACCGAACCTAAGGTGAGAAATGGTAACTGCACCCGCTTTTTTGGAGTCGTAAACAAAATATCCTTGCGCGTTGTTCTCTGTCTCTTCCGCTATGATCTTGATCGAGTTCTTGTTAGCCCCGACCGTACCGTCTGCTCCGAGCCCATAGAACATAGCCCTGTAAGTCTCCTCGCTTTCGGTACTGAAAGAGGGGTCATAATCAATACTGGTGTTGGTTACGTCGTCGTCTATACCGACCGTGAAATGATTCTTAGGCTTTTTCTGAGATAGGTTATCGAATACACCTTTTATCATAGCAGGCGTGAATTCTTTTGAACCAAGACCGTACCTTCCGCCAACTATCGTCGGATAGTCTTTGAAAGGAGCAAACCCTTCTCCCATTGCCTCTCCAACAGCAGTCCTGATATCTTCATAAAGCGGCTCCCCGAGACTGCCGGGTTCTTTGGTTCTGTCAAGAACGGCTATTTTGTTAACGGTCTTCGGGAAAGAGTTGATAAAAGTCTTGGTGTCGAACGGTCGGAAAAGACGAACCTTTAAGAGCCCAACTTTTTCTCCCTGAGCGTTCAAGTATTCTACGGTTTCATGAACGGCTTCGCTACCCGAGCCCATTATTATGATGAGCTTGTCAGCGTCTTTAGCTCCCACATAATCAAAAAGATGATATGCTCTTCCGGTAATTTTAGCGAACTTGTCCATAGCCTTCTGTACGATAGCCGGGCACTCGTTGTAATACTTATTCACCGACTCTCTTCCCTGGAAATAAACGTCCGGGTTCTGGCTGGTGCCGCGAAGTACCGGGTGTTCCGGATTCATGCCTCTTTCTCTATGCAGGCGGACAAGATCATCATCTATCATCTGCCTCATGTCTTCATGAGTAAGTTCTTCTACCTTTTGTATCTCGTGCGATACGCGGAAACCTTCGAAGAAATGCAACATAGGAATACGTGATTCAAGAGTAGCTGCCTGTGAAATAAGTGCCATATCCATAGCTTCCTGGACGCCTCCGGAAGCAAGAAAACCCCAACCGGTGCCTCTGGCTGCCATAACATCTGAATGGTCACCGAATATCGACAATGCCTGGCAGGCTATTGACCGTGCGGCAATATGAAAAACCGTAGGCACAAGCTCGCCAGCTATCTTATACATGTTAGGTATCATAAGAAGCAACCCTTGAGAAGCCGTGAACGTGGTAGTAAGAGCACCTGTGGTCAGAGCTCCATGTACTGCGCCGGATGCTCCACCTTCGGATTGCAGCTCAACAACGGTGGGGATCGTTCCCCATATGTTCTTCTCGCCTTTAGCCGATTTTTCGTCGGATATCTCCCCCATACCAGAAGATGGCGTTATAGGATAAATGGCTATAACCTCGTTAGTAGCATGAGCTACATGAGCTACCGCGCTATTTCCATCATGCGGGACCATATTGCGTTTCATTACGTAACCTCCTGATTTATTTAGCTTCTTTATTATTAAGATGTAAATTATACCTGAGGAATAAGCTTGATTTAGCTTATAGCGGTCTTTTATTCTAGCACATGTGTCAATCGTTGTTAAGGGAATATTTGGCTAATATTTGAGATTGATGGGTTATTAAGCGGATTATGCTAAAAAAATGGCGGATCTTTTGAGGGATCCGCCATTTCTAGTTATATCTAAAGAGTTTATTACATTTCTCCGCCGGGTGCAGCTTCCTGCTGAGGAGCTGAGGTACCCTTCCCCAGGCCCATGTAGTAACTCATGAAAGCCACCATCATGATTATCGGTATATAGGACTGGACCGCAGCGTTCACTATGGCAATAAGAACCTGGCTTATGTTCGGACTTAAAGGTACTGTTACAAGTCCAATAATGAACCCTATTACCAGGGATATCACCAAGCTCACTATAAGGAGCACCACAAAAAGACCAAGTGTCTGCCAGAAATTATCCTTCGCCTTGGCAATACCTTTTTTAAGAGCGGCAAAAGAACCAAGGTCGTCCACAACGATAGCATAAATCGGATAGATCAAAAGCGTTATAACGATTATCGCTACAGCTGTCACTAGAGCAGCAACTATACTTCTTGTAGCGATATTGTCCCCGAGCAGCAATATCCCGGCACTTATCAAGCTAAGAACCAGTACAATAGCTATCGCTAGGAGCACATAAAGAAGCAACAAGCCAAGTATCTTAAGATAATATTTTTTGCCGTAATTCGTAAACTGGGCCATACTGCTGGCAGCGGTCTTTATCTGGTCTTTTACAAGCCCCAGAGCCCCTCCCTGCAGAAATATAAAAATCAGGAAAAAGAGGATACTCGATATAATCGATACCGTCACGATTCCCGGATTACCGGCTCTTTCCGGATTGGCCAAGGGCAGGCTGATCAGACCTATGACCACGTTAAAAATGAAGAACACCAGAACCACGTTCATAAGCTTAGTGGTCTGACTGAACCCCTTTTTTACAGCTTCAAGAACACCCATGTTTACCTCCTTAATTTCAAAACCCTTTATTTTGACTTAACAATATTACTAACTATAGTATAATGACAATATCACCAATGTCAAATTTAATAAGATAAGGCTACATCAAGGGTTATCTACGTTCCTCAAAAGCTCTCTGGAGCGTGGCAACATCCGCATATTCCAGGCTACCGCCGACAGGCACTCCCCTGGCAAGACGCGAAACCGTTATCTTGAAAGGTTTTAGTATCTCCGAGAGGTATAAAGCTGTAGTTTCGCCTTCGGTAGTAAAATCAGTCGCTATGATCACCTCTTTTACTTCGCCCTTCTTTACCCTTTGCACAAGATCATGGATCTTAAGGTCTTCTGGGCCCACCCCATCGATCGGAGATAGTTCACCAAGCAGCACATGGTACATCCCTTGGTATATTCCGCTTTTCTCCATGGATATTACGCCGCTTGGACCTTCGACCACACAGATCTTTGACGAATCGCGCGCAACATCCGAACAGATAGAACATATCTCGTCCTCACTGAGGTTATTGCAAGTCTTGCAGAACCTGACGTTTTCTTTTACTTCTCGGATATGTTTTAGAAGAGAGTCTATGTCTTCTTTGGAAGATTGTAGTATATGGAAAGTAAGCCTCTGAGCTGAATGAGCGCCTATCCCAGGCATCTTGCAGAACTCGTCGATAAGCCTTGCCATGGATTTTGGGAAACCCTTCATCTGCCCGGCTCCTCTTTGAGATCCCGTACTACGTGACCCCCAAAAACGTCCATGGCCTGCTCGACAACGGGTCCCATGACCTCTTTTTCTATTGCAGCAGCCCGTTCGGTTTTAGCGGCGTCTTGTTCTGCGGTCTCGTCCAGAAATTCAAGTAAAGTAAATTCCAAGCGGGGTGAAGCGCCCAGCACTTTATTGGCCGCTTCTTCGATAATGTTTTTGTTGCTTTCCGTCTCGAGCGCTTCCTTATTGAAAGCGTGATCTTTACCAAAACCTATAACCACTTTTTTCTTGTTAAATTCAACTGGCTTAGCCGCACTAAGAAAAGTAAAGACCGACATTTTCTTGCTTCTTACGTAATTCAGTAAAGCTTTCCAGTTAAATTCAGGACTCATTTCGTTCTCTTCCGACATCCCGTTATTATTTATCTCTTCGGCTGTTTCTTGTATCTGCGGATTATCGCTTGCTGCTTTCGGGCGTACAGGTTTTACCGGCGCATTTACGCTCTCCGATGAAGAAGTAGAGGAAAAGTTTTTTTCAGGAGCGGACCATGTTCCCATATTATCAATCTTTTCAAGTATATCAGTTAACGCTATAGCGTTTCCCCTCTTGGTAAGCCTTACCAGAGCTATTTCTAAAGGTGCCCTGGCAAAAAACGCGCCTTTCATAAGTGTTAGACAATGCGATAGATTCTGTAAGATATAAAGTATCTCTTCTATGGAAAGCTTATCTAACTGGGCGTTAAGTTTCTCAAGCTCATCCTTCGAAAAAGCCATATCAGACGTCGGTTCTTTCGTGGTCTTGAGTATCATAAGATCCCTGTAATGCGCGATAAGGCTATTGGTTATAAAAACAGGGTCTTTGCCGTTATTCACAAGTTCGTCAAGTATAGAAATAACCCGATCCGGTTCACTGTTTATAACGGCATCCGATAGCTCGAACATCTTGTCTTTATGCACCATGCCCAAAAGTTCAATAACATCATCTGCAAGTATCTTACCTGCTGAAAAAGACACCATCTGGTCCAGTATGACAAGTGCGTCTCTCATGCTACCGTCGGCAGAACGCGCAATAAGAAGAGCCGCTTTTTCATCCACGTCTATTTTCTCTTTTTTCGCGATACCAATAATGCGATCAAACATCATCTTAGGAGATATGCGTTTAAAATCGAACCTCTGGCAACGTGACATGATCGTGGGCAGGACCTTATGCGGTTCTGTCGTAGCGAATATGAACTTAACGTGAGCCGGCGGTTCTTCCAGAGTCTTTAGGAGCGCGTTGAACGCTTCCTGCGTCAACATGTGGACTTCGTCAATGATATATATCTTGTACGCGCCTTTTGACGGAGAGAACTTAACGTTCTCACGCAAAGTCCTGATCTCGTCAATGCCCCTGTTCGAAGCACCGTCTATTTCAAGAACGTCTATATTGTTGCTCTGGGATATTTCCTTGCAGGAAGAACATTCGTTGCAGGGTCTTTTATCCATCGGTTTTTCACAGTTCAATATTTTTGACAATAGACGAGCTATGGAAGTTTTACCCACACCTCTGGGCCCACAAAAAATATAGGCGTTAGCAATCCTTCCCTGCAAGATAGAGTTCTTGAGAGTTCTGGTAACGGCTTCCTGACCGATAACATCTTCAAAGGTCTGAGGCCTGTATTTCTGGGCTAATATTTGGTAGGACATATCTGATTCTTAATCCGTTTTGTTGTTCTCTTTATAACACACAGGGTGTTATAATTCAAGTTACCTCTTAGATTCAAAATATTCTATCATAGTCTGGCGCATCAGGTCTCCGTCGAAATACGGCCCGACCAGTTTGCCGCCGTGTCCTTTAGCGCCCCTTACGGGTCCAGGCCCGGTCCCCATAGGCGCAGGCTGAGGAGCTATGCCTCCCGAAGCCAGTATCCCGATTATAGAACAGGCGCTTTTCCATTTATCAAAACATCTGGAAATACCCTTAGCTAACGCATGAAAAACTATTCGTGCTCCCTTATCGTCTTTTGGGGCGCGGTAAAGCATATAATTGTACAGGGCTTTTTCTGTCATCGCTTTATCGCCGGAAGACTTTCCGGATGCAATGATGACCGGTACATTATTGCTGGGCGGCATCGTATATGTGCACGACGCTCCCTGGGGAAACGGTATGTTCATATGCATGTATCCCCTCTGCCATAGCCTCATTCCATGTTCCATGGCATCGGCAATGGCTTTTACGAAGTTCAGCTCAGTTTGGGATTTGCCAACCTTATCATAATTTTTCATTATACTCGCGGAAGTAAGAACCGGCTCGCCTATATCCCCCGGCATAAGAAGCCCCCTGGAACCTTGGACTTCCACGCCATTTATCACCACTGAATCCTGCCATTTTTTCCATGCTTTGGTTATCAGAAAAGATATCTCTTGGGCAAAATCATTTTTGCTTTCTAGAGAAGCGAAAAGTTCCGGCTCTTCAGCGGAGGCATATACTCCTAACGAAGATATGAAGAACACAAATGATAGGACCAACACTTTGAATATTCTCATGCCGCACTCAATAGATTCTTTACATGTCTGCGTATATCAACCATAAGTATTTCCGGAAAATCCCTTATTGATACATGAGAACGAAACTCTTTGTACCTATGCCCGATGGGATAATCATGATGCCAAGGTTTACAGCGCGTTAGGTAATGCAGGATAGCGGGCTCGCGTTGTCCTGTTTCGTCATAGAATGGAGCAAAATTATACCGTTTGGGAAAATCATGGATCTTATTCCTGAAGATAATGTTCAAAAGCTGCTGGTCTTTGGATTTGGTAAAAACTTCAATACCGAATTTTTTGACAAGACCTCTGGCTCTTTCGGCAAGACCCTGCCATTCTTTCGGCCTGAGCACAAAAAGACCCGCGTTAAAACCCGGTTTTTCCCAATCAACGTCGATGCTCTCCATAAGACGTTCCCTGTGCTGCAAGCGAAACATGTTCTTAAGCGCGTTGACTTCGCGTACCACACCGACTGAGTTTTTCGGGAAATCAAACAGAGGGTTAAGATCTTCAAGCACTACCGTATCAGCGTCCAGATACAGAACCTTTTTGCTGTTAAGCCCTTCAACTTCGAATTTTAAAAGAGTTGTATCGCCAATATACTTGAACTTCCCTCGACCTTCAAGTTCCATGAAAGGTTTCTTTGGTATTATAATAGCGAATTTGCGCGCCCTTCTGGTCTGACGTTTTGTAAGTCCTCCGTCAAAAACAACCACGGGAAGATCGGGATTAGTGCGCCTTAAACTTCTTAAAAGCGCCATTAACGCCGGGAAATAATTCGCGTCACAACTTGTAGCAACACATCTGGAAAAATACATGTTATTTTCTTACACCTTCAAATAGTCCCAGGTACTGTTTGCCTATCCCTTCCCACGTCCAGGTGCTTCTTATCTTCTCATTGAAGTTAAGAACATGCTGCATGCTTTCATTCCAGTTTTCAACCGTCCAAGTCACTGCTTTGCCTATGTTACCGGCAAGGTTGATCTCAGGATCTTCAGTTATTCTTGCAAGCACACCGCGATTGGTGATAGTCCCCCATTCCACGGCTCGCCCGTTCTCAGCCTCGAACATGTACAAAGGACCGTTAGTGTCCGCGGAAACAGCTATGTTGCCTCTTGCGGAAGCTTCTATCAGCGACATGCCAAAAGGTTCTTTCAATGTGGGTAATATATAAATGTGTTTGGTATCCAATATTTCTTTTTTCTCGGCTAAAGGACTTATCTTATCTTTAAGGTTGAACTTTACTTCAAGATTATCCGGCAACTCCTCGGCAAGAGATCTTAGTTTCTCTATATATCCTTCCGAAGCCGGGATACCGGCAATCGTCAGGCAAAAATTTCTGTTATTAGAAAATTTTGCCGCTTCTTTTGCGCCTTTGATGGAATACTCAACACCTTTACTCGGATCCACCCTGCAAAACGTGACAAGGTTAACTGTCTCGGGCTCTTCCCCAAGCTTACTATCCACTTCCTGTTTGCTCATAAGAAAATCTTCGTTACAACCGGAAGCCAGAACCACTATCTTATCCGCGTATTTATTAACGTCATCGAACTCGCTGACGATCTGTTTAAAATCATCTCTTACCATGGGGCTGTTGGCGATAACAAGGTCCGCGAACCTGCACATGCTTTCCCATTCACGGATCCTCGAAAGAACCTCTTTTGTGCCTTCGTAAGCGCCGACAAACTCACCTTTTTCTGTAATGTATGTCGTCTCCAGAGCGTGAAGATAAGAAAGTGTCTTCGGTTTTATCCCCTGAAGCTCCTTGGCCATATACCCCGGCACTATATGGTGCCCCTGCAGGTTAACAACATCATATTCATCTTGATGTTCTTTTATCCATTTTACGGCCGTCTTGCTGAATCTCATTATCCTATCGAGTTCCTCGTCCTTGGTTTTATGCACGTATGGATGCTCTATCCCTTTATCGATAAGGAACCTCAAGATCTTCAGTTTACCTCGCTGCTCTATGCTGTAAGGTGTGTCCCAATCATCTTTTAACTGGGATGCTGGTAATGTTTTATTTGTATGGATGGATATTATGATAACTTCCTGGCCAAGCTTCTGGAACTGTTCGGTTATATGCTCAACATGCACTCCACCGCCACCGGTAGAAGTTTCCTCGAACTGTAAAGACACTATGGCTATTTTCAAGATATTCCCTTCTGTTAAATAGAACGCGTGTTACCTCATCAAAACGGAAGCCGCGCCGAATATACCGACGTCCCGTTTAAGTTTTGCTTGTACCACAGGGGTTTTTTTAGCGAAGATATTTAAGGTCCGTGAAGGTATCGTACTGCGGATCTCCTTGAAAAGAAGCCCCCCAAGAAGCGATACGCCTCCCCCGATAACGATAATCTCCGGATCAAGCAGGCTTATCATGCTACCGAGCCAAACTCCAAGCAGCTTTCCTTCTTCTTTTATCGTCTCCAAAGCTACCTTATCACCTTCTCTGGCAGCTTCTCCGATATCGACCATTGTCATCCTGCTCAGCTCACCATCTACCATATCCATGATACTTGTTTTGATACGCGGATTTTTCTTGAGTTTTTTTAGCAACCGTTTAACTGTATTCGGACCGGATGCAAGCGCTTCGATACAACCGATATTCCCGCAATTACAAACAGCGCTCTTATCGTTATAACTTATCGTCGCGTGACCGCCTTCTCCGGCCATACCGTTCTTTCCGTGGTATATCCTGCCGTCAATTATTATACCCGTTCCTATACCCGTGCTTACCGTAACATAAAATACGTGCTTGTATCCTTTTGCTGCGCCCCAAATGACTTCCGCCATACCGGCGGCATTAGCGTCATTTTCAAGTTTGGTTCTTTTTCTGAACCGTTTTCTTATAATATCGACCAGCGGGACCTCTTTCCAGCCAGGCAAGTTCGGCGGATTATGCACGATACCCTTTATCGGATCAAGCGGACCCGGCGCGCATACGCCTATACCTTCAATATCTTTTTTATCGATGTTACTGAACTTGATAATATCCCTGATCGCCAGTAACACCTGGTCCATAGAAGCTTGAAATCCCTTATTTGCAAGCGTTGGGACTACATATTTTTGTTTAAGTTTACCGTTTTTATTGACGATACCAACAGCTATTTTCGTGCCACCGATATCAACACCAATAACGTGTTTTTTCATGAGATATCCTTTTATTGTAGTAACGCGTTACGCGTAATATTTGCAGTTAAACAATTATTACATAAAAGAAAAGGATAAACAACGAAAATCCCAGTTAGGAAAGGCGGTTTCTGTAATCCTCGTATCCGAACTGGCGGACCATGCGGATCTGGTCTTTTCCCGGATCGTAGAGAGCTATAGAGGGCAGGCGCACCCCGTTGAAAGTGTTGTTCTTGACCATCGTGTAATGAGCCATATCCATAAAAGTGACCTTGTCCCCTGCCTTCAAGGGCTCTGGAAAGGAATATTCTCCGATAACATCCCCTGCCAGACATGTAAGACCGCCAAGACGGTAAGTGTAAGGGCCGTCTCCCGTTTCCCCGGCTCCTTTGATCAGGGGTCTGTACGGCATCTCCAGCACATCCGGCATATGCGCCGCTGCCGAAGTGTCCAATATCGCGATCTGGGGCTTGCCTGGTATTACATCAAGCACTGAGGCGACAAGCACCCCGGTATTAAGCGCTATAGCTTCACCTGGTTCAAGATAGACATCCACGTCATATTTTTTCTGGAAACGAGTTACGAGACGGCAAAGTCTGTCTATATCGTAATCCGACCGGGTAATGTGATGACCACCACCGAAATTTACCCATTCCATTTTTTCCAGGTACGGTTTGAACTTTTTTTCGACTACTTCGAGAGTGCGTTCAAGCGAATCCGAATTCAGTTCACAAAGCGTGTGAAAATGAAGCCCTGTAATACCGCTTAAATCTTTGCCGCTGAACTCTTCTGCTTTTACGCCAAGCCGTGAACCCGGAGCACACGGATCATAAATAGCGACCTTTACCTCGGAATGTTCTGGATTTATACGCAACCCGAATTTTACTTTTCCGCCCAGAGAACCAGCAGCTGATTTAAAACGTTCCCATTGCGTAAAAGAGTTAAAATTAATGTGACTGGCGTATTTTAAGAGTTCTCCGAACTCTTCATCTTTGTACGCGGGAGCATACACATGAACATCACCACCGAACTCCTCATATCCTAGCCTGGCTTCGTCAAGAGAACTTGCTGTGGTACCCGACAGATACTCGCGTATCAATGGGAACGTACTGAACATGGCGAATCCTTTAAGCGCTAAGACGATCTTACAATCGGTCCTTTTCTGGACGTCCTTTAGCACTTCAAGGTTCTTTTTAAGTAACCCCTCGTCTACTACGTAACAGGGAGTATGTGAGATTTTTTCAGCTATCGTCATCTTTTTTTATTCTATCTCCTCTACCACCCAGGGAAGACCATGGGCGTTCAGTTTCTCCATGAATGGATCCGGATCGAGCTGTTCCATATTATAAACGCCTTTGCCTTTCCACTTGCCGGTAAGCATCATCATTGCCCCTATCATAGCCGGTACGCCTGTGGTATACGAAATAGCCTGAGATTTCACTTCACGGTAACATTCAGCATGATCACAAACATTGTAGATATATATTTTCTTTCTCTTGCCGTCTTTTACGCCCTCTATCATGCAACCAATATTAGTCTTACCAGTATAATTCTCCCCTAGAGACGACGGTTCAGGAAGAACCGCTTTAAGAAATTTTAGCGGCACTATCTTATTGCCTTCGTATTCTACTTCATCTATACGGGTCATACCGACGTTCTCCAGCACCCTAAGATGCGTAAGATACTGCTCGCCAAACGTCATCCAGAACCGTATACGTTTAAGCCCTTTGATGTTCTGTGCAAGCGATTCCAGCTCTTCATGATACATCAGGTACATCTCGCGCGGTCCTATTTTAGGAAAATCAAACGGCTCGTGCACTGAAAGCGGATCCGTTTCTTTCCACTTCCCCTCTTCCCAGTACTTCCCGCGCTGCGTTATCTCCCTGATGTTTATTTCCGGATTAAAATTCGTGGCAAAAGGATGCCCGTGAGATCCCGCGTTACAATCCATTATGTCGATATAATGCGCTTCATCAAAATAATGTTTCATAGCATACGCGCAGAAAACGTTGGTTACGCCAGGATCGAACCCGCTTCCAAGAAGCGCCATGAGTCCTTTTTGCTTAAACCTATCTTGGTAATCCCACTGCCATTTGTAACAGAATTTTGCTTCATCGATCGGTTCGTAATTCGCTGTGTCCAGGTAAGCGACGCCCGTTTCAAGACAAGCGTCCATTATCGCAAGGTCCTGGTACGGTAGCGCAACGTTTATAACGAGATCCGGACCAAAATCCTTTATAAGTTTCACGGTCTCAGCTACGTTATCGGCATCTACCTTCTCGGTTCTTATCGGCCGATCTAACTGTGCAGCTATTTTTTCGCATTTTTCGACGGTACGGCTGGCCAGACATATCTCCTCGAACACTTCAGGCACCTGAGCGCACTTGTGCGTGACAACTCCACCGACACCACCGGCTCCTATGATCAATACTTTACCCATATCTTTACGTACTCCTTGAAATTAACTGTTTTTACGATATTCAACGCTGCTACATTTTATCAAAACGGCCCAGAGCTGTAAATACTTGATTTAAAAGCTCTTCCGTTTAGCCTTGACGAAATCCCTGTAAAGTATAAAATGGTTCTAACGATGAGTTTATCAAAAGAAAAGACTAACCTTCTAATCGGGCTGGCGGTTCTTACCGTTTCATTTGCCCTCATCAGGCTAAAAACGCTGGGGCATCTGTTGATGTGGGATGAGGCGTGGAACATCCTTTCCTTAAGAGCGTTCATTGCAGAGGCCGTAAGAGACCCTTTTTACTGGTACTACCGGTTCCACCCGCCCTTATATATGTTTTTTGCGAAGTTCCTTAATCCTTTCGGCGATAATTTTGCCGTAAGAGCGGAAGCGCTTTCCCTGGTTTTCTCATATGGAACGTTTATTACGGTATATTTTTTAAGTTACCGTATCGGTGGCTGGAGATACGCCTGGCTAAGCGGACTCATCCTGTGTTTCATGCCGATATCAATAGGCTACGACAGCTGGGTAAAAAGAGACAGCTTGGCTATGTTCATGGGGTACCTGTCTCTCTTACTAGTGGTAGACAAAAGGTTCCTATTCTCCGCAATAGCGCTGGGACTTTCTTTTTTAAGCAAGGAAAGTGCGCTTTTTTTCAGCTTGCCGGTCGCGTTTATGATCTTTACAACAGGCGGCAAGAAAAAAACCAGGATATTCGTGATGTTCTTACTGATCATTGCCCTAATGACGGCCTGGTGGTATATCCCTTTAAGCAACCTTACAAAGAACGTGAACGCTTTTTACCTTTCAGAAGATTATTACGGGAAAATGTGGATTCATTCACCGTTATATTACATTAAGAAACTTGTGCCTGATATCGGTATTGGCGGGATCTTGCTCTTTATTGTGGGACTCATCTTTCTGCCGTATTTTTCCAGGATAAAAAGACGCGCTGAAATATCCCTGCCTGTAATCATATGCTTTTGCGTATACGTGCCCATATCTCTGGTTATTGCCACAAAGACCCCTTGGCTTTCTTATTCGGCTGCTCCGGCCCTTGCAATGATAGCAGGCGGCGGAGCGCTGTTTATATTCGGAAGAGCTTATTTTTCACGGATCATGCGTTCTTTACTTTTTCTTGTGCTGGCTTTCATCGTATTCACGGGAGTTACCTTTTCTTATCCTGTGTATCACATGAAAACCTATCCTAATGGATGGCCGGGCGCACAATCTTCCTGGAAACTTGCTGAGTACCTTAACGAACATATGAAAGATGATGACAGGTTAATGATAACCGATTTTGCGTATTGGCGGATGCCAACTTGCCCTGTTTTTATTTACTACTGGAAGCCTCACGAGATTATGATAATAAAAGGCACTCAAACTGCTGCAACGATACTTAAGAGAATGAAGGAACTCAAGATATCCTGGTTCGTAGTGGCAGATTCACCGGATCCTGCATACAATTACCACGCTCTTGTAAAAAAGATGGAGGTCCTGCTTCCAAATAAACCTACTCCTGTGGGATGGTCTTACGTGTGGAACGTCTCTACGACCTTGTCTGATGATTCTTCAGAAAAGACGCCTGCTGAACTTCTTCCTGCGACTTAGAGCAATATATTGAGTAAAGTGCCGACTATTACAGCAGTCGTTATCATAATAGCTGCCGCTTTTGCCATGTCTTTGGCGCCCAGCTCGCGTACCATAACAATAAAAGTAGCAATGCACGGAAAATATATGGCAAGTATGGTACATGCCGTCACTAATTGCTTGGTCGTAAGGTTCAGCGGCCCCAGCATACCTACCGCCACGTCCTTCCTGAGAAACCCTATGAGCATGGCCGATATAGTTTCTTTCGGAAGTCCCCATAACCCGCTTAAAATCGGCGCGAAAACGCGTGACATAATATCTATAACTCCGGTCATATAAAGCAAGTTAACTACGAATACTCCAAGCAGCACAAAAGGTACGGCTTCTTTCAAGAATGCCGATATCCTCATCCAAAGCTTTTTAAATACCGCGAGCGGATGAGGCATCCTGTAAGGCGGGATCTCCCATAAGATCTCAGGGCTTGATCCCTTCATTATGCGGTTCATCAAAAGTCCCTTTACAATGAGCAGTGTAAATAGGATACCGAATATCGCCGCTACATACTGGCCACCTCTTTCACCGACCAGCCCTACGATCATCGCTATCTGAGCCATACAAGGAACGGCTACAGCCATTAATGTTGCTGCAATGAATTTTTCTCTTCTATTCTCCATAAGCCGAAGCGCCATGGCACCCGGAACGTTACATCCAAGACCCAGTATCATGGGGATTATAGCATACCCGTGAAGACCGAGGTGGTGAAAAAGATTATCTACCTGTGTCGCTAAACGAGGCAGGTACCCAAAATCTTCGAGTACGCCTAATACAAGATAAAAACTCAGTATGTACGGTAGTACCGCTGCCAAAGGAACGTAAAGCCCCGTGGTAAGGAGCCCAAATGACATCCCGAAATCTATCTGCCCGTCTATAAGTTTTCCTATGAGTATCTCCTGCAGGAAACCGCTACCACCTAACGCACCACTCAACTTTTCTATTACAGGTAACCAGAGCTTGTCAAAAAGCGGCTCGAAAACGTGACCAATAAGACCCTCCGCTATAAACCGTATAATCATAAAAGACAAGACTACAACTAGAACCGCTATCGGCAGTCCCGTCACTGGTCTTGTGCTTATATCTTCCAGCCTTTCAAGAAAAGTGTGATGGTGATGATGCAGGGTTTGAGCGGTATCAACGATCTTGCCTATCTCTTCCCACTTCTCGTCTTTTGTTAAAGGAGAGAACTCTTTGCCCTGCAGGGTCCTTATAGTTACCATCAGCCTTTTGATCCCCACACCCGTCAGACCGCATGTCGGTATTACGGGAACTCCTAGTTCTTTTTCGAGTTTTTCAACATCGATCTCAATCCCCTTGTGTCGCCTCTCATCCCACATATTAAGAGCAACGACCATAGGCACTTTTCTTTCTCTGAGCTCCAGGGTAAGAAAAAGATTTCTTTCAAGGTTGGTGGCATCAACAATATTAACAACTATATCCCCCTGATCAAGCATTTCAAGACAAATTGCGTCAGCTTTACATGACGTTTCCAGGTTATAAACGCCTGGGACGTCTATAAGCAGGCCCCTCTCGTCCTTCCCAAGATTCATATACCCCTGGCAAAAACCAACGGTAGTTCCAGGATAGTTCGATACTGTTACCCTAGCACCTGTTAAGCGGGAAAAAATAGCACTTTTCCCCACATTGGGGTTACCCATAAGGAGTATTTTCTTTTCGCCTGCCATCTTTAAACTTCCTCCACCAGGATCTTCTGGGCTATACCGTGCCCGATCGCTACCTTCGCCTTATCCACCAGAACCGTTATCGGCCCTCGCCAGAAATGAGCGCTGATCATCGTTACCTTCTTACCCCGCCTGATACCCATAGTTCCAAGACGGTTCTCAACCCCGTGGCCACCGAGGATATCAATAACTACCGCAGTCTGTTTTGCTTTCATTTCTGTTAATTTCATTTTTATCCTTTTTTAACTTTACATTTAATGCGCTTGCCGGTCTTGTAGTAATGTTCAAACCCCTTAAGCCACTCAGGCCTGCCTCCTTCTGGACAACCCTTTACGTACTCCACGAACTTCGTCAACCTGTCAAAAGTCTGGGGGCTCATAAAGTGTTCCATTTCGCACGCATCTACAACAGATATTTTCTTATCCACCCCCAGGATCCTGTTCAGAAACCTGACAAGCATATCGTGTTTCTTACAAATCGACCTGGCTACTTTTTCCCCTTCGGGTGTAAGGTCTACATACCCATAGCGTTCATGCACGATAAGCCCTCGCTCAGAAAGCGCTTTCAAAGCTCCCGTAACACTGGGTTTCTTAACACCCATTACCTTGCTTATATCCCTTACCCTGACCACCCCGTTATCCGCTTTAAGAACAGCAACAGTCTCGAGATAATCTTCCATACTTGAAGTAAGGCTGGTTTTCTTCTTTGTTTTAAGCACCATATCAAACCTCATTGTTTGTTAAATATTACTTTGTTAGTTTATCCTAACAATTATTGCGCTTTTTGTCAATTGTAATATGGATTTTTTAAGATGCCTTTCTAGCTGTAGCAATATGAGAGGAGTTTCTGCCTGGTGCTTCCCTAAAAGACCACCGTTGCCTGAACGCCAAGGACGTTATAATCTGTCCATTCCCTGCTTTTTTCGCTGCTTTGCCTCAGATAAAAAAGTTCTGCTTTCAGGTTTTCCAGCAGTTTCGCTTTTACCCCAACGTAAAATCTGTTACGGTTCAATACCCATGTACTTTTCCCACCATCTACGAATATTTCATCAGCTACGAAAGGTGAGATCTTGAACTTATCCCACTTAAAAGGATACGATATTGTTGTCTTGTTCCTGTACCTGCCCGTGTCATCCTTGTCTTCCCTCATACGATACTCCCACCTGCTTCTATTCTTGAGCTCAAAGCCATATAAATTGAACTTCACCGTGGCATTGACATGTGGCCGATTCTCGTATTTCCATTCTCCTTTTATTTTCTCGAAGATCTGCCTGTAAGCTACACCCAGGTACAGGTTATCATTGACTTTATATGTTAGAGATCCATCCGTATGGTTGTAATAATGCTGGGAGGCGTTATCTCCAAACCTGAATTCCTGTTCTACTTTTGCTTTCCAATGTTTACTAAGGGCGCTTTCCAGAGTGCCTGTAGTCCATAACTGAAAATCTTCATCTTCGAACGCATAAGCGAGATCTGCCAATAATATAAAAGAACAAAGGATTAAACACGCTGCGATCAGTTTTTTCGCCATTTTTTTTATTTTCTTTTTATCACTATGGAATAATTTTTTTCTACGATCATATCGGCCATCTTTTTGTGCTGGAATATTATCTTATGTTCGATAGCTAATATCTTTCCAGTGAACCGGTCTATTTCTTCTCTTTGCCTCAAAAGACGGGCCACAAGCGTGTTTTTATGCGTTTTTGCAAGGAATACCTTTTTGTCCACGCCATCAAGAAGCGAAACATACGTTCCTTCTATTACCATTACTTTTACATTCTCGCAGGGCACGCTTTCGGCTTCTATCAGATCCTCCTCGTAAACCACCAGGGGTTTGCGTATCTGTACAGTTAAAGGATCCTTGAATTTCTTAACGTGATCTTGCAAAAGTGCCAGGTTTACTTCAGAAAGACCCACTTTTGATATATTTTCGCGGCGTAGTTTCTGGTTGGTCTTGGGAGGATGGATGAAATAGTCGTCCTGCTGCATGAAGATAGTCTTGATGCCACGGGCATTAAGATTGCTTGCTATCTCTTTTGCTATACCAGTTTTACCTGAGCCAGATTCCCCGGCTACTGTTACCACATATTTATCTGTTGTTCTTTTAATATCTTCTTCGAGTATGTCGGCCAGCCCTTTGGCTACGGTCTCGTGATCTTTTTTTACTATTATTTTATCGCCTAGCATTTAATACGCCTGTTTCATATCATAGATCCGATCTTCTCCATAAGCTCTTCTATGGTGACCGGTTTCTGGAGAAAATCCACTTTTGTAAGTTTTTTCATGTAATCTAGCCCTTCCTGACCGAGAACGCTTACAACGAGCACTGGTATGTCCTTTCTCTTAGAATCCTGCCTTATGCAAGCAAAGAAAGATTCCCCATCCATCGGCTCCATGATAATATCAAGAAGAACCAGGTCGAAATCCTTTTCAGCCAACCTCTTGAAAGCTTTCCTGGCATCGCCCTCGATCTCGACCCCATATTCATCTTGCTTATTCTTGAACATGTTCTTATAAAGTTTTTGCATCTCAACATTATCTTCGACTATCAGGATATTTTTCATATTGCACTCTCCCCTTGCTATGTAATAAATTATCCTTTAGGCAACCTGACCACTACAGTGGTTCCCTTCTTTACACCTTCGGATCTCACTTCTATTTCTCCATTATACATCTCAACGATATCCTTGCAAATGGAAAGACCGAGCCCCGAACCTTCCACTGCTGGATGACGCTTATAGAACTTTTCGAATGCCATCTCAATCTGTTGCTTAGTCATGCCACAACCCGTATCCTTGACTTTTAATTCTACTTTATTCTTGTTTTTTCTGCTCGATATGGAGATGCTCCCTTTTTTCGTGAATTTTGCTGCGTTATCCATGAGACAGTTAAGGAGTATTTTTGCGTCCCTTTCATGAATCGCCACTCTGTTCGCTTCAGAAGATATATTTATTCTTGTTTTTATGTTTTCTTTTGTTAAGACACTTCTGGTGTCTTTTATTATAGCCGCTACTATTCTTTTAAGTGAACATTTTCCTTTTTTTCTTTTCGATTCGTCCTTCCGCATATCTATAGTCGTGGACATTAATATATTATCTATGTCTTTGCGTAAAATGTTGAGATTATTTGCTATTATATCATATGCCTCAAGCGCTTCTTGTATATCCCCACGCTTTATCCCGTCTTTATACACGTAAAGAGCCATCTGCGATATGGCAATAGGGGTTTTTAGGCCATGGCTCACATCCCGCATAAGGTGCTTTTTGGTTCGTTCCGCTCTTGTCCGGTCCGTTACATCCCTCAAGAGTGCCGTAACACATTTCTTTCCGGCGATTTCCAGAAGAACCGAGCTGACATCAAAATAAAGAAGCGATCCATTCTTTTTGACAAATGGTATATCTCTGGCAAGGTCTATTTCGCCGCTCGCTTGCCTATGAAAAAGATCCTTTATTCTATCCACATCCTCCTTTGGATGGATCGACTTAAATCGTGAAATTTCTTTTATCTCTTTTTCCGAATAGCCTAATTTTTTACAAAGAGAAGAATTCACTTGAATATACTGTCCGTTTTTGACATCTGCTATAATAATACCATCAGGAGCCCCCTCGAACAGGGCTCTATATCTTTCCTCGCTTTCCGAGAGTTCCTTCAGCGCTTTCTTTCTTCCGGTAATATCTTCCCCTGAACTAAGAGTACCTATAACATTTCCTGCCTCGTCTTTCAGGGGAGTATTGTGCCAAGCAATAATTTTCTCTTTTCCTTTTTTGGTCAAAATCGTATTTTCATAATATTTTGCTATTCTCGTGTCCCCATTTATGACCTGCTTAAAAACAGACTTCACTTTTTTGGCGATCTTTTTTGGAAGAAAATTACTAAACCAATCTTTTCCTATGATATCTCCATATTTATAACCAAGAACTTGGCATCCTTTTTTATTAATAAGCGACACTCTGCCCTTTTCATCAATCACTATGAGTATAACGTCCGCTATATCTAGATACATTTTAGACTTATGTATTTCCCATAAAAGCTTTTCTCTCGCCGTTTTTAGCTCCGCGATGTCCAGAACAAAGGCTACGCCACCGCGTTTAGATGCCTCCTGTAAAGCTGCACCAATCAAGACAGGAACACGACTGCCATCCTTACAAATGTATTCTTTTTCGAAGGGGGCTATCGTCCCATTAGCAGCAATTTCCCTTAAAGCCTTATCATTAAGAGACCTATATTCCCGTGGGGTTATATCCCTCAAGTTTACTTTACCTGCAAATATGTCGGTCTTAGAATATCCAACTATTTTAAGAAAGGCATCATTAGCTTCGATAATATCACCATTACCATCCCAGAATAAGATCCCTATCATACCGGATTCAAATATACCCCTGAATCTGGCTTCACTTTTTCTTAGCGATTCTTCCGCCTTTTTTTGTTCAGTAATATCTTGGGCAAAAGCGCCCAAAGCGTAAGGCTCGCCTTGTTCGTCCTTAAGGAGAACAACAGTCATCGTTGTCGGGAATGTTGTTCCGTCCTTTCGTTTGTGCGATACTTCACCGGTTTTTTTTCCTCCCTCTCAACCTCCTCGTTGAATGGGAACACCTGAGTATTCAACTGCTTCTCGGTATGAAATATACTTAAATTCTTGCCCAGTAGGTCACCGGGGCTCTCATATCCGTGCATAGCGGTCCAAGCGTGGTTGACAAATTGCAAGTTCCCCTCAAGATCCGCAACGGCAACCCCTTCAACTCTCTGTTCCGCTATTGTTGCTAGTTGCCGCGTTTTTTCTTCTGCTTTTTTTCGTTCGGTTATATCACGTACTATATGAACAAAGCTGGTGATTTCATTATCTGAACCAAAAACCGGATCTGCTGTCACAGAAACCCATTTATCGTCCAACTGCAGTTCTTCAATTTCTCTTTTCCTGCTTTTAAGAGACCTTGCTACAGGGCAGTTCTTAATCGACTCAGTTGTTCCATGAATCAAATTACAACAGTTCTCACTGATAAGATCTTCCTGAGACCTACCGAACATCTTTGCCATAACATAGTTGCATCTTTTAATTGTTCGATTTTTATCAATAAGACAAACAGCATCGTTTATGGAATTGAACGTAGTATTCCATTCGTTCGCAGAATCCATAAAAGCTTTTTCCATGGCAGTTCTTTCTCTGCGAAGTCTTGCGTCATCCATCGCATGTTGAACCGCTATTCCAAGGAACATCAAACTGTCTTTAATAATATAATCATCAGCGCCTGCTTTTACGCACTCGACCGCTGCGCTCTCACCAACGGTCCCCGACACAAGAATAAACGGAATCTGCTTATCCCTGCCCCCTGCTACTTTCAAGGCCCCCATCCCGCTAAAAGTAGGCAGCTTATAATCTGCAAGGATAACATCCCATTTCTTTTCGTCAAGTGCCGCCCTCATCTCTTCCTCGGTCGCGACCCTCTTAAAAGCTATCTCGTATCCGTCTTTTTCAAGAGCCCTTACGATCAGCAGCGCATCGTCTTCAGAATCCTCAACTATCAGTATATGCAGCATTTTAGCCATGATAAATATATCTCCCCCATTAAAAAAGGACGGCCCTCCCTTTAAAAGAAAAAGTCGTCCCCTGATTTTACCTGGGATAATTTAAACCCCATCATCACTCCCTAAGGTGATCGTACGGATAGTTTATACCCAACCGGCTATTATTTTAACTCCATGGGGAATGGTCTGCAAGCATTACTTTAAATATACTATATTATTTCGCCCCTTAGGGTTTATAACAAGCTGCTTAGGACGTGTTCAAGTACCACATCAGCTTGTTTCGCAGCGGCAACGTTCACCCTTGGTGAGATCGGAGGGTCGGTTTCAATGTCGGATTTCATATCCCCAACTATTACAAGATTATCTTTCACTCTATTAACTTTTATCTCATCGCTAGAACCATATCCGGCAAGACCGGAAGCAGAAACAATGAACTTGCCAAGCGGCAATAGCTCTTCCACTATCATGCTTTTGTAGTCCGCTCTATCAAAAGCTTCTACCACGATATCACAATCTGAAAAAAGTTCCCTGACATTACTTCTTTCTATTTTACGGACCCTGGCCTCAAGATTAACATCAGGATTAATTCTGCGCAGGTTCTCTTCAAGAGCCTTTACCTTATCCATGCCTACCTGATCGAGAAAATAGAACTGTCTGTTAAGGTTTGAATGGTCTATCTTGTCGAAATCGACTATTTTGAGATTCTTAAACCCCGACCTTACAAGATTACAGGCACAATTCGACCCGAGACCGCCGGCACCCGCTATACCCACTTTAACAGAACTTACCTTCCGGAAACCCGTTTCGCCTAACTGCTGATGAATATTTTCTTCAAATCTGTTATTTTTCATATCGGCATCCAATCCTTTAAGACAGGCTGATATCCTTTTGACTTTAACATCTCTTTTATTTCATCAACCCCTCTTTCGTCACATATCTGGAACTGTATGTCATTTATACCTTGCTCCTGTAATAGCGTGTGGCCTCCCACTGCCGTGGTAGAACCTGCCGATATTCTGGTTACCCCTAAAGGCAGAAGATTCTCTCTAAATACCGGAGCCTCACGGGTAGATACTGTTATACCCTGCCTTGGAAGAAAAAGCCTAAGAGCCATGATCACCTGCGCTATATTCGTATCGGATATTTCAAAATCAGATATAAATTTTCCGGCATGCGGCCTAAGTCTCGGGAGTGATACACCTATCTCGGCAGCTGGAAACTTATCTAGTAAATACCTCGCATGCATACCGGCAAGAAACGCTTCTTTCCTCCATGATGCCAATCCGAATAAAGCTCCTATATTGACAGCACGCATGCCTTCTCTAGCGGCCCTTTCTGGCGCGTCCAGCCTGAAACAATAATCTTTTTTAGGACCTGAGAGATGCATCCGGCCATACACTTCTTCATCATAAGTTTCCTGGTAAATAGTCAGTCCGTCTACACCTTCATCAATAAGCTCTTTATATTCTTCGCCGGTAAGCGCATAAATTTCGACTGATATTGAACTGAAATATTTCTTTAGTGCTTGCACACAATCCTTTACGTATGATACGGAACTTTCTTTCCTTGAACCACCGGTTAAAAGAAGGATATGTTTCAGGCCTGTAGAAGCTATGCTTTCAGCTTCTCTTTCGACTTGGCTGATAGTAAGTTTTTTTCTTGGTATATCGTTTTTGGCATTGAACCCGCAATAGATGCAATAGTTATCACAATAGTTCGAAACGTAAATTGGAGTATAAAGCTGTACAGTTTTACCGAAATATTTTAGGGTCGTTTTATGCGCTTTCTGCGCGATATCTTCAAGCCTATCCCCGGCCCTTGGAGATAAAAGCGAAACAAATTGATCTGTCGACAGACTCTCGCTGGAAAGTGCTTCGGTTACATCGTCATATGTAACACACTGGAAAGCAGTTTCTAGATCAATTTTTTTATATTTTTCTATTATTTCGTAAAAACTCATCTTAAGAACCCAGTTAATGGGGAAGATGCCTCGGCTTGTTTGCTGGGTGGAGCTTTCCCCGCAAGATAAGCACGCCTCCCAGCTTTTACCGCCATAGCAAAAGCCCCTGCCATACCTACAGGATCTTTTGCAACGGCTATAGCCGTGTTCACTAAAACCGCATCGCATCCCATTTCCATACATTCAGCAGCATGAGAAGGACTTCCAAGACCCGCATCCACAACAACCGGAAGATCTATCTCTTTTACCATAATCTTTACAAGTTCCTTGGTTTTTAGACCCCGCCCGCTTCCTATGGGAGCGCCAAGCGGCATAACAGCTGCAGCCCCGGCTTCCCAAAGTCTTTTTGCCACGGAAAGATCCGGACTCATGTAAGGAAGCACTGTAAAGCCTTCTTTTACAAGGACCTCCGTTGCCTTCAGCGTCTCTATGTTATCAGGCAAAAGATATTTGTTGTCGGCAATAACCTCTATTTTTATCCAGTTACCGCAGCCGGTAGCTTTAGCAAGACGGGCTATCCTCACCGCTTCCTCCGCGTTCCTGGCCCCTGAGGTATTTGG
The DNA here is from genome assembly GCA_049642065.1 of Candidatus Omnitrophota bacterium. Taxonomy (GTDB): domain Bacteria; phylum Omnitrophota; class Gorgyraeia; order Tantalellales; family Tantalellaceae; genus WJMH01. The sequence goes on from JBAROK010000056.1 coordinate 49,341, forward strand.
CATGAGGATGCACTTCTCCGGGATATGATCTAGTATATTCTCATCACTGGAATCGGCATCCACCCTTCTTAGCGCAACCGTTACTATATCAGATCCTGCTGCGCATAAAACATCTCTTATGATACTTTTATCCGGGAATTTTCCTGTCCCGATAAACAGTCTGCTCTGCAGCTCTTGAGAACCTATCTTTAAAATGTCTTCCATATCATCCGCCTCCAACAAAACTTACTATCTCAATATTATCATCTTCTTTTACGGTTATTTCGTGCCACTTTTCCCGGGGAGGGATATTGTAGTTATGTTCAACAACCACTTTCCCGGGATCCATGCCCTTGCCGGCAACAAGTTCATGAATGCTAGGTTCCCCCTCGATAATATGTTCATTTCCGTTTATTTTTATGATCATCCTTAATGTCCCTTTTTATAACTATCTATTTTCTGTTTAAATTTCATCACTTTATTCTTTATATTCTCAACAGCAGTTATGCCTCTTATAAGAGCAATATTCCTGGCACCCCTGACCATAACTTCATCGATATTATCAAGGTTAATGCCTCCAATGAAAACCACTGGCTTTAGAGCCATGTCTATTACTGTACTTATATCCTTTAGACCTATAGCATAATCTTTTGTCTTCGTCGGGAAAATTGGGCCAAACGCGATGTAATCTACGTCCGAGTTATTTGCGGTTTCAAACTGTTCCACTGAGTGTGTTGAAGTGCCTATTATCTTACCCTTTCCGATAATATCGCGGACAACTTCCAGGGTATACTTTTGCATATCTTCCTGCCCTAAATGCACCCCGTCAGCTTCAACCTCATTCGCAAGAAAAGGGTCATCATTGACGATGAAAACTGTTTCAGTTTTCTCGCATAATTTTGATAACTTGCTCCCCAGTTCTATAAGCTCGTCCCTTGGCTTGGTCTTTTCCCTCATCTGGAGAATATCTATGCCTCCTGCTACTGCTTCAGTAGCGATCTCAAGAGAAGTCCTTCCTTCGGAATACTCTTCACTTGTAACTAAATACAAACTATGATCTTTTATTATCGGTCCTAATGACATTACCACCTCAAAACAAAAACCCCATGCCAGCGCATAGGGTTTAATCTTTTCCTGATTTAACTCCCTACGCTGGCATTATCCAGATCAGGTTATGTGGGTAATCCGCTTACCGCACGGAACTCTCAGAGCGCCCTACGCCCTCCCCTGTATACATTTATGATTTAATCATATATCGCCGGAACTGTCAATGTGCCTTTTTGGGTTCTCCTCCCGCTCTTCCTTAAGATTAGTGTAGTCTTTCTTTATCCTGGCAATACTATTAAAAATATTGGTCTTAATATTAATCTTGGGAGTCCTTCTTTCTGTTTCCCTTATGAGATCTTTAACGTATTTTCTCCTTGAATCTTTGCCAAAGGGACAGCTGCATAACTGTTCCGGGAATTCGCTTTCCTTCGCAAACTGCTTTATAACCTTCTCCTCCACATAGCAAAGCGGCCTTATCACAGTAATCTTACCCTCAAATAGTTCCTGCCGGGGATTCATCGCAGAGATCTCTCCGTTATAAAAAAGGTTCATAAGCATCGTCTCAGCAATATCGTCCTTATGATGTCCCAGAGCGACCTTTTTGCAACCGGTTTCATCCGCAAGCTCGAAAAGAGCCTTTCTCCGGTTCCAGGAACACCAGAAACACGAAGTCTTGCCTTTATCGTCCAGCACCTTGATATCCTTGAACACATAACGTATATCCATATCGTCAAAGATACCTTTCAAGAGATCTTCATGCATACATGCGCTGCAACTAAAATCAGTTTTTATATGCGCAGCAAATATCTCAAAATCTACCGGGGCCCAAGATTGTATAGACTTGAGTAAAGTAAGAAGCGTAAGGCTATCTTTACCTCCCGAGACGGCGATAAGTATCTTGTCCCCGGGTTCAATAAGATTATAATCGTGTATAGCCTTGCCTATCTTGGAGTTTATTCGAGCTCCTGTTTTTGTAAGGTTTCTCATTTTTCACGTGTTATTCTGTAAGAATTCTAAAACATTAGTTTTTATCTGATCCCTTATGGCTCTAAAGAACTGAAGAATTTCTTCGTCGGTTCCTTCGGCTTCTGCTGGATCTTTAAGATCCCAATGAACTTTCTTGTATTCCCCGGGGAATACCGGACATGTTTGTTTAGCATCATCACATACCGTGACAACCCAATCAAACTCTTCACCGGTAAATTCAGCGGCAGATTGTGAAACTTGATCCGAAATATCTATACCGGCTTCTTCCATGACCTTTACCGACAACGGGTTTACTTCCGTAGGGTTCACACCCGCACTGTAAGCTTCATATCTATCTCCTCCCAGCTGGCGCAGAAAACCTTCTGCCATTTGACTGCGGCAGGAATTGCCCGTGCACAGGAAAAACACTTTCCTTTTCATGTTCTCCTCTATCTCCTCCCAGGGGTAAAATATATATGCTGATTATAACTTTTTACGCGTGGAAACGCAATAAAATTGGGGTTATCGGCCTGTTCGAAAGCGATTCGAAAGGGGATATATTATCCCTGAAAGGCTCAATCCGTATCTATCAAGCTTCTCTTAGGAAATAACATAAAAAAGGACGGTTCCGGCATTTATCCAGAACCGTCCTTTCATTGATCGGTATATAACGTATTATTTTATAGAGCTTGAAGTAGCTGCTGCTGTATCAGTAGTGCTCTCTTCTATATTGCTTTTTTCTCCCATAGCGCTCCAGGCCCATTTTTCGTCAAAAGCTACGCCCCTGACATCTCTTGGTCCAGGCAGGCAGAAAGTCATTAAGTCAACCGCACCATCTATCTCACGGCTCAAGAAATACCATATACCTTTTATTATACCTGCATCCCAAGCTTTCTCCTCGATGCCTTTCATTATCTGACCCGGTACTTCACAAACACCAAAAAGCACGTTAAAAGCACCGCGCTGCAGTTTCTGTAGTACTGGTCTGGTAGTCGCATCCCGAAAACTCGGATCAGTCATATCATAGACTGTTCCCTGTTCCCATGCAAATTCCGCATCAAGCGGGATACCGATACCGTCGTTGGTTGCGGGATCAGCTGCCCAGCATCCGGCCAGTTCACCGGCACCGGATAGGGTCCTTCCTACAGCGCTACCTACACCGGCTGCGAAACCTCCGATAGCACCCACCCAACCGGTATTATCCTTGCCCATCCAGCCGTATTCATATCCTTTTGCCACCTGCGCCGGAATCTCGATCCAACCGGTAAGGACATTGACAAAACCCCAGTAGGCTTTGTCTCCCGTTGCTTTCGCATAATCGTCATTCTGAGCGAAAGAGGTGGAGGCTGCGAGCATGAACATAATCGCAAAAAGAACGCAAACGATCTTTCTCATGTCTTTCTCCTTTCGTTTAAATAGTACTAAAATATTGCCGACCAATTTAGATAATTATATTGCATTTAGGCAGATTTGGGAATAAAAATTATTATTTATTCATCGGTAAGATAATAGTAGCGGTCGTACCTGCGCCAGGTTTGCTTGTATATTTCATCTCTCCGCCATGCGCTTTAACAATACCGTAACACACAGATAGCCCTAGACCGGTACCGTGGTCCTTAGTGGTAAAAAAGGGATCGAATATCTTCTGCAAATCTGCTTCGGATATTCCGTCTCCCGTATCCTTGATATCTATCCAGATATTACCACCTTTTAAAGATGTCATTATAGTTATATTTCCCCCTTGGGGCATAGCGTCAGCAGAGTTTCTCATTAAGTTAACGAATATCTCATGCATCTGTTTCTCGTCTGCTACCACCAAGGGAAGCGCAGGATCCAACACCGTCTCTACCTTCACATCTTTTAACTCAAGCTGATGTTCGAGTATCTGCACCGCAAAATTTATAGCTTTATTCATATCCATTTCTATAAGCTCTTTTTTGCTAGGCTTAGAGAATAAAAGCAACCTCTCAATTATGCTTTTAGCGCGGTGGCACTGGTCCATGATGATCCCGAGACTGTCTCTAATTATTTCACTCTTTGGATCTTCCATCAAGGATATCTGGGCCCGGCCGGATATAACCATGAGCGGATTATTGACTTCGTGAGCCATATCGGATACAAGCTTACCAAGCTGCGCCAATCTTTGAGACTCCTTCACTCTCTCTCTTTCAGTGATATCCCGATCTACCCCCCTATACCCTAGTAGCTCACCTTTCTCGTCGAGCACAGGGAGTCCACTCGTTTCGACCATTAAAACATCTCCATTTTTATGTATAAGATAATTGATATAATTCTCAAATTTGCCTTTATTTTTTATAACCTCTAATGCTTTAGCTTTGAATGGCTCTCGTTGTGTTGGCGGGAACAAATCATAAAAATACTTTCCTACTACTTCCCCAGGAAGATAACCTATAACTTTTACCGAAGCAGAACTAGCATAGGTATATTTACCGGCCGGATCTATTTCCCATATCCAGTCACCAACGTTCTTTGAAATATCTTCAAAACGTTTCTCGGCATCCCTTAATACTTCGATTGATACCGTAGATTTTTTAAGTGTTTCTGCCATTTCATTGAAAGATTGTGCAAGGTCGCCGATTTCATCGCTGCTTTTCGTTTGAACCCTATAGTCCAACTCCCCTTTAGCTATCCTTCTCGTTGCGTCAACAAGCTGTCTTACCGGCCTTAGAACCAGAGTTACGATTAAGGCACTGATAATGATGAGTATAACCGTTAAGGCAACAACAATGTTAGCTGCAGTACGCTCAGTCTTTTGCATCAATATTTTCGCACTCTCTAGGGAAACACCTATATCTACAATTCCTATTCTTTTTGCCGTGGTTGAATCCGCTTTTCCTATCTCAGATGTAGCTTTATCCTCTTCCTCTTTTAGAAACAAGCCCTCTTCGGTAACCGAAACATCTATGCCTTCACTTACAATGAAAGCTGTTATATCGTAATGATCATTCCTAGGCATGTGATGGTATTTTATGATCGGCTTGTTCGTCCTGTGTATCAGTTCATCAATCGGCATCAACTCAGCTTTTATTCCCTTGGCTTCCCCCTGCGCCAAAATCTTGCCTTTAATATTCCGTATCACACAATAAATCACATCAGGCTGGTTCATGGTCCCTATAACTAGATTCTCAATCATCTCCCTGTTGCCCGTTAATACACCATACTCCGAATTATAGCCCAGCCCCCTGGCTAAGATCATCCCTTTTTCCAGATATTGGGAACTTATGAGTCTTTGTTGTGATTTTGTAAAAAAGAAAGCTACCGTTACACTTACCAATATCACAAGCCCCATTACCAGAAAAATCGATTTTGTACGTATACTTATTTTCATGTTTATAATTTAGTTTTTCAAAACACGCTGTTATTTCCCGTAAACTATAGCCCCATCCAAAAGGTTCTGAGGAATGTTAATGCCAATATTTTCTGCTGTTTTCACATTGATCACTAACTTTGTTTTCCTGGGGAGTTTTATCGACATATCGTGCGGGAGAACACCTTTCAGCAATTCAACGGCTACTTTTGCCGTCTGCTGTCCTATATCATAATAATCACACTCCAGGGCCATAAGAGCACCTGCTTTTACAAAGTGCTCGGAAAATGCCATGAAAGGAATCTTTTCCTTTAATGTGGAAAGGATAATGTGGCGTGCTGTCGCGGAATTATATATCATGGGATCGACACTCGCCCAAAGACAATCCGCCTCTTTGAAAATCTTATCCAGCATAGGTGATATTTCGTTTTTGGCATATATCGGTTTTGATATTAATTTTAGCCCTGCTTTTGCTGCTGCGAGTTCGGCTTCTCTGACGATTTCCGATTTGGTTCTCTTATCGTAAAGCATCCCAACCTTTTTAGCGCGAGGTATGACCCTTTTTAATACTTTGAACTGAACTTCAATAGGTATGTTGAGGCATACTCCGGAAATATTGCCTCCCGGCCTTCTCAATGAATCCACAATACCGCTTTCAACGGGATTAAGCACCATGGTAAAAACTACCGGAATATCTTTGATGCTTTTTCTAGCAAAGACGGCAGCTTCAGTACCTATAACAAAAACCAGGTTAGCTTTAGACTCGTCAATTTCTTTTACAAGTTCTGCGGTTTTCTCAACAAATTTTTGGAAATCATATTCTTTATATATGACATTGTATACTTCATCGCTCAGCTCCTTCTGAAATCCCGAATAAGCTTCTCTATATGGCTGGATGGACCTGGATTTGATAACACATATCGTCTGTTGTTCAGCGGCAAGAACAGCTTCAGAGCATATCGTCCCTAAAAACAACATGCAAATGACAATATATAAAAGAATTATTTTTTTAGACATAATCGTTTCAAACATTTATTCCTTAGAACTTCAGCCTCAGTTCAGCCAAATACCTTCTACCTATCTGCTCCCCTGTTCCTGGAGACTCTACATGTTTATCCAAAAGAATGTTGGTCCCGCTTATTGCAAGCTCCATATTCTTGGTTATCCAGTATCCTAACCTGGCGTTCAATGTGCTGTACTTGCCTATGGCAGTTTGAGTGTTCCCTACATTCTCACCATGCCCTACATAATTCCAGTAGAGCGATGCTTCCACTTTATCTTCATAGTTCATAAGTACTCCCAGATTCCAAATATTTTTTGGGGTGAACCTAATGAAAGCGTTCTCATCGTAGTTGACAAGCTGGTGAGTAGTATTCGCGAAACACTTCATCCAATCCGTTGCTTTATACTCAATGCTGTTCTCTATGCCCCAGGTAGTGGCGTTTCCCTGATTTAAATACCCAGTTGTGATTATAACCGGAGCAAAACTCTCGAATCCAGTTCTCGTAGAATCTATAAAATTCTTTATATAACTAACAAAAAAATCGCTATTAATTTTAACTTTTCTATCGAAAAACTGACCTTCATATCCAACTTCACCTGTTACTATTTTTTCGACATCGAGTTCTTTCTGGCCGAAATTATGCCCCATAGGAGTTGTTCTTTGGTATATATCAAGATAATATTCGCTCAGGGTAGGTGCGCGGAAAGCGTTCCCCAGCGAAGCTCTGATGAAATTGTCTTTAAATAACGTGAAAAGTCCTGCTATCCTTCCCGTAAGCTGTAACCCGGAAATTGTATAGTAATCCATCCTACCTGAACTTATAACACGGAAGTTGTCCATCACTTCCCAATCATCCTGTATATACCCGTTCCATATAAGCTGTGTCTGTGGGCTAACGGTCGGTCCCCATATATTAGCTTTTGCGAAATCGTATCTAAGCCCCGTGCCGATCGTAACGTCATGGTTCTCAAGCGGTTCAAAATCATAACTTAGTTCAGTTTCTATTACATCTATTTTGGTTTTGAACCGTTTTGAATCGGCATCATAATCGCCAATAAAATGATTCCAGAACAGTTTACCTTTAAACCCATCCAGAACACAGTCCAGCTGCGTATACACATACCCTATATCATTTTCTCCCGTAAAAACAGGCAAAGTGGAAGAGATGAATGGGTGTTCTCCAATAACCCCGCCTCCCGATAATGACACTTTAGAGTTATCATCAATATAATATTCCACTTCCGCATTGACCTGTCCTAAGTTAGTCTTGTAGCTATCCAGATAAAAATAATCGTAACGATCCCATCCTGCAGAAACTTTATACCCCCAGTCCTCTATCCTCTGGCCGTGCACAACTGAACTTACTGTGTATACGTCGTGGAAATTCGTTTTTTGAGTAAAAAGAGTCCCGTTAATCTCTTCGGGGGTTTTCGTAATAATGTTTATAAGACCGTTAAAAGCATTTGCCCCGTACAGTGACGCTACCGGCCCCTTAACGACTTCTATCTGCTTTACCTCATCCGGCTGGATGCTGATCGTAGACCACAGGAAAAATCCCTGCGCAGGAAGATAAAGGTTCCTCCCGTCCACAAGCAGAAGACTGGTATTATTGATTATCTCGTTAAACCCTCGTATAGATATGTCAGGCTGAGACACGGTAGTCCTCATCACGTTCACACCTGGTACCTGGCTCAGGGACTCATAAAGATTTATCCCACCGTACATCCTTATATCTTCCTCTGTTAAGACATAAGTACTAGCAGAAGCCTCCGAAAGTGGCTGTAGTTTCTTACCCGGAGTAAACACCATGGGTATCTCTTCAAAAAGTGCCAGTTCAGCCGGAGGCTGTGGTGGGGGTGGTGCTTGTGCAAAAGTGAAATCGATACCTACACTTAAGCAAAATACCGAGATTATACTTACTGCTAATATTTTTTTAACCATTATGCTTTCTCCTTGATTTCATTACAATCAAATGTATCTCTTGTTTTAGCTCTATAAAGACAAAAAGGCGACCCCGATTTTTATCGGGTCGCCTTTTACTTTTTATTTAATGATTGCGCTCGCACCATATCATCGCAGTAAAATGCATTTATGCGCTGTATAAGATTAATTACTACATTGTTATACCAATAGTACACCTCAAGTGTAGGTAGGTCAAATTCTTTTAAAAAAAAATTTGGAGGGGCTATTTTATGTTCCGGGATGCGGGTAATATCGCCTCAGTCACTTTCGGAAGATCACCGTATAAACCCTGGTATATTTCGTTATACCTGTCTTTTCCACCGATAAAAGCAAAGGTAAGCGGCATTACCTCTTTTGCCTGTTCACTCATAAAACGTGAGATATTTTGTATATCCCACTGCGCGTGAGCGTCTTCTCTAAGGCGCGATATATGATACATCTCTCTGGCGTTAAGCCTTATAAGCACCCGTTTGCGATGCGCGTTCGTGAGGATATATGGCGCAGCTAACGGGACCTCTCTATTTATCGCATCATAAACTTTATTGGTCTTTTCAACAATCTCCATGAAATCCTTTTCCATACCTATTTCTTTTATAGATTCAGGGATCGTAACGCCTAATCCCGGATCATATGCTTGTGCAGTGATCGTTGACATACGGTGACGTTTCAGCTGGCCGAAACAGGCCGATGACAAAGCAACATTAAAAGTAAGGTTAGCATATTCGAATTCTCGCAGCATCGAATCGTAGAACTGCATATTACGCCAGCTTGCCTTGAAAATATCCATCTTCTGTTTCTTGCTCAGCTCTTTAACTATTGATCTGCACTTTTCATAAGACATGCCCGTGGAGGTATGAAGAAGAGATGAGGCCACAACATCATCACCGTCTTTTGTATATTCAACAAGCTGCACCTCTTTTAGCACATCAGCGGAAACGCTTTCTGAAACAACTCCGGGAAGACTTCCCGCCAACTCTTTTAACTCAGGGTAAGTTTTAAGATCTTTTTCGTTCGCTTCATGAAAAAGGACAATTGAAGGCGCTACTTCCGATATCTGTTCGTAAACAGTACGTCCAAGTTCATTTACCTCTGCTAATGGATGAGATGCGAATCTCCTGAGCATGAGTTCCAGAGTACGGGCGTTCAGCGTCTGGCCCACTTGTGACTCGGTTGCCAATGCTGTTATGTAACGCGCATCTTCCTTGGCCCACCCTTCCAAAAGATTATGATTTTTAGGGTCAGCGGCAAGATCCGGATATTTAGTGAATACATAATCTTTTAACTTCTCATAAAACTTGAAGTATGCTTCGTTCTGCTCGTGAATCATATTCATAAACGTCTTCTCAAGATCCGTACCCTTGATCTCCTGAGGGACAACAAAATCTTTGTCCAGCGTTATGTAACGTTGGGATTTTTCCGTATAAGCACATAACCTGAATTTTTCGAGTTCTTCCATAACAAACCGCGAAACACCGAGTATATCAAGGTTGAATACCGCATGTTCTGCGACCGAGTGGTGCCCCATTTTGAAAATAATAGTGGAATTGGATTTCCTGGATCTTTCTACTTCTTCCCTAGCGGATTTTCTTATCTCATTGATCGGACGTGAATCCCGGCTTATACGCGCGTATGCCGCGGACAGTACTTCCGGCGTCAGATCTTCTCTTTTTCCTGTCTGTTCCTCAATTTCACGTAAAACGCCTGTGTCGACATTATATCCTGCCAGATATACTTTCATCGTGTTCCATCCTTAATAACAGTTAATTTATTAGAGTTCTGAAGGATTATCATTGTCACTAAAGAGTGACCTTCATAATGATAGCATAAATAATTAGGATTTTAAACCTATTATCTGCTATAGGCATAAATGCTTATGATGTAACGATTTAATCGTTACATCATATTAATTGGTGATACCACATAAATATATCTTAGTGCATCTTCGCCCGCATTTTTTACATCATGTTTTGTATTCGGCGGGATGTAAACAAGGGTTCCTTTTTCTGCGGTTATTGGATCTTTTTGGTCGCAGGATATTTCTGCCTTGCCCTGCAGGACAACTATAGCTTCTTCCTTTTCATCGGTGCTATGCTCTCCTACGGATTCGCCGGCCTTAAGTGTAACACTGCCTGATTTCATGCCGAATGTATCAGGACTACCTCCAAGCAATCTCTGATACCCTTCTTTTCCTTCTAATTTGATTACTTTAGGTTCTGACATATCTATTTCCTGTTAATAAGCGATGCCATGTATCCGGCACCAAACCCGTTATCAATATTAACTGCGGCAACACCGGGAGCGCAGCTATTTAGCATAGTAAGAAGCGGCGCTAACCCTTCAAAATTAGCGCCGTAACCTACACTTGTAGGTACAGCGATCACGGGGCGGCTTACCATTCCTCCAACCAAGCTTGGAAGAGCCCCGTCCATGCCTGCCACTACAACAACGACATTCGCACTTGTCAGTTTCTTGCGACTGGCAAGCATCCTATGCATGCCGGCAACACCCATATCATAGGAACGTTCAACTTTGTTCCCGAGCATCTCTGCAGTAACTGCAGCTTCTTCGGCTATAGGCATATCAGAAGTTCCCGCAGAAGCCACAAATATCGTTTTCCCTGTTTTTCTTTTTTTCTTACCGGCAAATATTATCCTCGCGTCACTGTAATAAACGGCATCTTTTCTTGCATCTTTTACTGCGTTGTAAATATCCCGGCTGGCCCTGGTCGCCATTATCGTACCTGTCCTGCGCCTTTTAAATATCTCGACAATCTGCTTCTCGCTCTTTCCTTCACAAAATATAACCTCTGGGAACCCCTTGCGAAGATCCCTATGGGTATCTATCTTTGCAAAACCCATATCATCAAAAGGAAAAGATTTTAGTGCGCACATCGCCTTAACGGTACTCATTTTGCCGGATTCCACGTCTTTTAGTATCTTTTTTATTTGTTTTTTATCCATGGCATATCCTCGTCCATGCTGCCTGTTCTATATCCCTCCGGATCAATTTCAACTTTTTTATAACCAAGATCTGTAAGCTTCTTAATAATATACTCTTTCACCTCTTTCGTCAATTCAGATACCTGTTCGGGAGAAACCTCCACTCGGACATATTCATCATAAACACGAACTCTTACATCGGTAAAACCCCTACCTGAGATAATATCTTCAGCCTTCTGAACATTTTCAAGCTGTTCAGCATCAATTCTTTTATCATAAACAAATCTTGTCAAAAAACAAGATTGCGACGGCATGTCCCAATTCTCAAGACCTAATTCTTTTGCTAAAACCCTGATATCGTCCTTTGAGAGGCCAGCTTCCTTTAATGGACTTTTAATGGCGAGCTCTTCTATTGCTCTCTCTCCTGGCCTGTACTGATCTGTATCATCTGCATTTGACCCTTCCGCGACAAAGTTAACATTTTCTTCATTTGCAATTTTTAATAATTCTGAAAATACCCGTTTTTTACAATAGTAGCATCTTTCGATGGAATTATTTAATACATTCTCTTCCTCTAGTTCGTTAGAGCTTATAATGATGTGTTTTGCACCGAGGCTTTTCGCTATCCTTTTTGCACTATCTATTTCTTTTTTTGGTCTTGCAGGAGATACTGCCGTAACCGCTATTACTTTGTGGCCTAACGCATCGGTAGCAGCCTTGAGTAAGAGACCACTGTCTACGCCGCCCGAAAAAGCGACCAATACGCTTCCCATATTTTTTAATATTCCCGTAAGAATATTATATTTGGAGACATTCATAGTTACTTTAATGTGTTTTGGGAGGATTTTTTGCGGGATCAGATCTTATCTTCTGACTGTTTCCCAAAAATACTGGTTATCCGTATTTTCCATACTCCTACCGCTAAAAGCATAGGCAGCGGAATGTTCCATTCCTTGTCAGAGTAATGGCTTACTATTATTTTCAGTGCTTCACGTTTTTCATCGTTCCCAGTGACTTCAATGGCTTCACCGAACCCGATGATAGACCGGTAAGAAAAATTGAATTCACATGCCTTTGTTTCGTGCTCTACAAGTTCTGTTTCGCTTTCGAACTCAAAACAAACATTGGGATTATTCTTAAGGTAATCTATTTTCATGCCTTTCTTGGCGGAGTGAAAATAGATGAAGTCTCCATCAAACCCGAACGACAAAGGTACTATATAAGGTTTATCGTCTTTAGATAATCCCAAACGCAGCACTTCGGCTTTATTGATAGCTTCGTGCATGAGACTCTTATCGGTTATTTCCTGGTGTTTTCTTCTCATCGCCCGGAAGTTCCTTGGCGCTTATTTGTTAAGTTCTTCGATGGCTTCAGCAGTTATTTCATCTATTAGTTCTTTTACGGGCACTATTTTCTTGATCTTTGAAACATTAGTCCCGGTAAGTACTACCGCGTTGTCTATGTCCCCTTCCACAGCGTCTATCAGCGCTTTAGCGATACAATATTGGACCGTAGAAGGATCACATGTTCTGAGACACTGATAGTTGCAATCGAATTCTTTTCTTTCGCCGCGCAACACTTCATCAAGAAACTTCGTCCTTATTACTTTTGCTGGCATACCCACTGGACTTTGTATGAAAACTATATCATCGTCTCCCGAATCAACATAAAGCTGTTTAAATTCATCAGCTGCTGAACACTCAGAAGTAGCTACAAACCTTGTCCCAAGCTGCACACCTTCTGCCCCCAATTTCAGGAATTTGGCCATGTCTTTCCCGTCAAATATGCCGCCGGCTGCTATAACAGGTATGTGTACCCCATATTTTTTTTCATATTCAGCGGTCAGCTCTAAAATTTCTTTTATCGTGTTCTCTAAAAGCGGCTTATCTTTCATCTCATCCCTAAGAGATTCCAGCTCTTCTAAACTGTAACCCGCTATGTGCCCTCCCGACAATGGTCCCTCAACTACAAGAGCATCCGGGAACCTGTCATAACGCCTCTTCCAGGTCTTAAGCAGGAGTTTAGCCCCTCTAGCAGAAGCAATCAATGGAATTAGTTTTGTCGAAGACCCTTCTGCAAATTCTGGCATACTTATAGGCAGTCCCGCTCCCGAAATAATATAATCCGCTTTTTCTTCTGCGGCAGTCCTTACCATATCTTCATAATTGCTTAAAGCCACCATTATATTCACACCGATAACTCCATCAGACAGTTCTCTTGCACGCCTTATCTCCATCCTCAGATGTTCCCTTGAAGACTTAGGTATATCTGCCCTGTTTTCCTTAGTATCAGGGGGAAGTCCCACGCTGGCAATCGTTCCCGCAGCTCCGCAGTTAGCAACTGCACTGGCCAAGGAAGAAGTAGACACTCTTACACCCATCCCCCCCTGAATGATGGGAACTTTTATCTCTAGATCTCCTATAATTAAAGGCTTTAATGTGTTTTTCATAATATTTTTTTACTCAGTTTCCTCTAGCAAAAATGTTTCCGTTTTAGCTTTTTAAACATATTTGAGCGACAATCGATCAAATAAAAAGGTTGTGAATATCCGGCTGGTCTCAATAAATACGAGGATCTTATTTATTATTCACAAAATCCAAAGCAACAAAGCATCTCTCAACTCAGATGAGGTTTTATTATACCCTTAAATACGAAAGAAAGCAATCGCTGAAAGTCCTTTTACTTAAAAGACTTACGTACTTAATGAGAGGGGGTGACAACTTATACCCTGTTATCACTCTCCCCAATAGTACAACTAGATTATCTATTATTTCTTCCCGAAACCCTTTTTCATCTGTTTCTGGGATTTCTTCATTTCTTTTTCCATGGCCTTCTTAGCTTTTTCTGCTTCTTTCTGAGCGCGTTTTAGTGTCCTCTCGGCCTTCCTGTCAGCTCTGATTGCCTTTGCTTCTTCAGGAGTCTTCCCTCGTGTGGCAATCCAATCACCAGCCTTATCAATAACGGAATCTTTTGTTACATCTGCTTGTTGACCTCCGCTTCTCTGCGCTTCGCATACAGTGAACATACCCAGCACCATAGCAAATACCACCAGTAATGTTATAACCTTTCTCATAATTCCTCCCTTCTTTATTATATAATTCTATCACTATTTGTCGTTTTTATTAATCTTTTTATGACTTTTAAAATTTTAGAGCTTTCTGTGTATTACGATATTATTAAATTACCCGATGAAAGATAGCTCTTCTAGGTGCTCCCTCAGATAAGAAATTGTCCGGAATTTCTTGCGGATCAAAGATCTTTTAAGCCCACAGCATATATTCTTTACTTCCTTCGGGAGAGTCTTATATCTTTTGTTTCCTCCGATACAATCATAAAATATACGAATTAAATCATAAATGTCTTCATCTTTATTGCTTTTTTTAGAATCGTTCCAATGATACATATCTACCAGTTTTAACTCAAAATTCAAGCCGAACCTATTAACTATAATGTTGTCCTGATGTAAATCCCCATGATACTCATTAAGAAAGTGTATTTCCTCTATACCCTTAACGAGACTATAAAGCAGGTGGAGTCCTTGATAATAAGACAATCTTTTCCCGGGAAAATATTTTACAAAATTCGAAAGAAGTTCTCCTTCTACATATTCAGAAACCAAAACTTTTATAGGGACCTTTTTGAAAACTAAGTTCTCTTCTGTGTGATAATGTATGAGGATTTTGCAATGACGTAGTTTATGCAGCTTTTTAGCATACAGGATTGCTGTTTTATTCTTATTATTCCTTTGTGGAAAGAATAGCTTGGCGGCTCTTTCTATTTTTGTATTTATCTCCCTGACTTTATATACTTCCCCCTCCCATCCCGCTCCAAGCTGAGAGATGATTTCAAACTTCTTCGCAATAATTCTGCCAGGGGCTAAATCAAATTTTTCAATTCTTACCATAATGGATAATTATATAACATTTTTGGTTAAACCTTGAAGAAAAATAGTTGCTTCCGGGTAAGTTTTTACGATTTACTTGTGCGTCCTAAAATGCCACTTGTCCACGAATCAAAAACCCTCGTTTCTATCATTCTCAAGAGCAGGGTATGGATTAATCTTTACTTCCGGCAGATAGCCCCGCTAAATATCCTGTTGAAAACGCTGCCTGCAGGTTAAACCCCCCGCAATCCCCATCAACATCTATCATTTCACCGGCAAAATATAGCCCTTTTACCTTTTTTGACTCCATAGTTTTTGGGTCTATATCTTTTACCGATACTCCACCGCGTGTTATTTGAGCTTTTTCAAATGAAATGATATTTGCAACATTAAATTTTAATCCCTTAAAAAGCATTATGAGCTCTTTTCTTTCTTCTGATGTTAATTGATTGGCTTTTTTATCTTGAGGGATTCCAGAAAGCTCTAACAGAAGGTTACTAAACCGCATGGGCACGAATTCTTTCAGAATATTCTTTACCCCCTTAACTGAAGACTCTGAGATTTTCTTTATCAGCATATCTTCTGTTTCTTTTGGATCAAGCATAGGCATTATATCAATTTCTAGAGATACTTTTTTGCCTTCATTAAGCCAGTCTACCACTTTCGGACTAGAAGAAAGTGTTATGGGTCCTGATATTCCATTTTTTGTAAAAATTATACTTCCCTTTTCTGATGCTGCTTTCTTATTCCCCGCTCTAAATACAAGTTTTACGTTATCAAGAGATACCCCTTCTACCCCTTCAAGAAGAGTGCTTTCTAAAGTTAACGCTACTAACCCGGGTTTTACGGGAACTATTGCATGCCCCAGTTTTTCAGCTATCCTTATTCCATCGCCAGTTGAACCCGTTGCCTCATAAGAAAGTCCGCCGGTAGCAACAATAATCTTATCCGCTTCAATGATAGTTCCGTCTTCGCAGAAAACACTTTTAACAACACTTTGGGATACCAATACTTCCTTAACGCTTGTATTAATCAAAACCTTAATTTTTAGTTTCTTTAGTTCTTCTTCGAGCAAATCCAGAACGCTCGATGCCTTATCTGTCACAGGAAAAACTCTTCCGTTTTCTTCTACCTTGGTCCCTAGTCCTCTCTCGGCAAAAAATGATATAAGGTCATTATTGTCAAAAACCTTGAATGCATCCCTTAAAAAACTTTTTGTTTTTGAAAAGTGATGGATTAAATCTTCTGATTCGCATATATTTGTTAGGTTGCAGCGTCCGCCGCCTGTTAAAAGAAGCTTTCTTCCAAGATGCTTATTCTTTTCAAGAAGAGTCACTTTATTTTGATTGGAAGCAGCACTTATTGCTGCCATCAGTCCTGCTGGTCCGCCACCAATAATTATAATCATTTTCCCCTTCAATATTTACCTTGCGCCCTTGTAGCGCTTAGTAATGGAGATGGCTTTGAAGAAATTGACATAATTTGGGTATATTCTATTGGCTAATAGAACAAGTCCCTCCCCCCAACTTGGCTTTATATAATTTTTTATTGTAAGGGAGTTCCATCAATAACATGCCCATAAGACAATTGTTTGTTAGGCCGGCAAAAATAAGACCACATGCAACCCAGATTGACAACCAAATAAAAGCCCAGTTTATTAACCAAGCCAGTGCTATTCCTATAAGAACCAAGCTTCCTGCAATCGCCCTTACCTGACGCTCTAGAGACACTCCCCCTTCTCCTTCAATAACAGGAAACCGCTCTTTTTGCCAGCGGATAATACCGCCTTCCATTACTTTAACAGATTGGATCCCGGATTGTATTAACATATCTGCTGCCATCGGAGAACGGTTTCCTGTACGACAGAGAACTATGTAGCTTCTTCCGGATTCGCTTAGATCTTTTATTTTAGAAAGAAGCATATCAATCGGGATATTGACCGAATCCTTAATATGCTTCTCACTATATTCAAGAGGCAAACGTACATCTAATAATTTTATTTGCGGATCATGAGAAATAAGCTCCTGCGTTTCCCTGGGAGTTATCATCTGTAGCGCCTTCGCCTCCCCCTTTTGATTGACGCGAATAATATTCTCTATATTAAAGGGTTTGGGTAATGTTTTTGAACTGGCATACTTAACAAATGCCTCTTTGCTGTTTTCTTTCATAAAGGGATTGGTGTTCTTTTGTATAGCGATTGTAGATGATTTTCTCTCATTATAATCATGAGCAGGAAATACTACAGTTTTATCCGGTAAAGCTTTTAGCCTCTGAAGTGTGTCAAACATGGATTCATGTGATCCATTTTGGAAATCAGTGCGCCCCACACTGCCTATTAAAAGAACATCTCCCGTAAAGATTATGCCTTCTCCATAAATGTTTATAGTATCGTCTGTATGACCCGGGGCATATAAGACTTTGAATTGTTTTGTGCCAATACTGATATTGTCACCGTCTCTAAGCCTTTCATCTGCCACCTCAGAGATAGCTTTCTCATGCATGAGTACTGGTACTTTAAACTTTTCTTTTATTATCGCAGCTGAAGAAAAATGATCCGCGTGCGTATGAGTGTCTATCACATATTTGAGTTTCAATTTGTGTTTCTTGAGGTATTGAGCATATTCCCCTACTAGGCTTATATGGGGGTCAATAAGCAGCGCTTCATACTGGGACTCTAAGGTATAAGAATAACAACTGCCAGCAGAAAACTGTTTAAATGTAAAATCTCTTGTCATATTTTTCTCCTTACCTCTTTTTATTTATCAACTTGCGCTTGTGCTCGCTCAAATGTAACTTTCTGATCCGGATATTCTGGGGAGTTATCTCAACCAGTTCATCATCTTCGATAAATTCAAGCGCGAATTCAATCGTCTTTTCCCTTGGAGGGATAAGCTGAATAGCCTCGTCAGATCCCGCCGATCGCATATTAGTGAGTTGTTTACCCTTTAAAGCATTGACGACCAGATCAGTGCCTTTATTGTTTACCCCCAGAACCATACCCTCATAGAGATCGTCCCCGGGACTAATAAATATTTCTCCACGCGCCTGTAAATTAAAAAGCGCGTAAGCAACCGCCTCGCCGCCTGACTGAGAAACAAGTACCCCTCTTTGCCTTGCGGACATATCCCCTTTATACGCTTGATATTCCAGAAAATTTTGGTACATGATCCCGTTACCGCGAGTCATGACCAGAAAGTCGCTCCTGAACCCGATCAACGCCCTGGAAGCGACAATGAAATCCATCCTTATCGCACCAGATGAAGTTGTCTCTAGCTTCCTCATCTCCGCTTTACGTCCACCAAGGGCCTGCATAACA
>JBAROK010000020.1:0-1821 GCA_049642065.1 Candidatus Omnitrophota bacterium
GGAACCAGCGTCGGCGACGATTTTGACATTTCCAAGCTGCGATATAAGAAAGTAATTATTATGGCTGATGCCGACGTCGACGGCTCGCACATCCGGACACTTATCTTAACACTGTTTTACCGGCACATGCTTCCACTGGTAGAGGAGGGGCACATCTATATCGCCCAGCCCCCGCTGTACCGGATTAAGAAGAAAAATTGGGAAGAATACGTCCATACCGAGCAGGAAATGAATGACATTATCTTATCTTTGGGAACCAAATCGGCAACGCTCAAGAGGGTCGGTAAAAATGAAAAGATATTTACCCGCAAGGAACTGGAAAAAACAATCGAAAATCTCATTGCCATAGAACAGATAGAGTTGTCTCTAGACAGAAAAGGAGTTCCCTTTATAAAGTATATAGCAGCAATAGACCAAAAGAAAAAGAAATACCCTGCCTATAAGATTTCTCTCCACCAGAAACCAGTTTTTGTACAGGATGAAGATGAGCTCGCTTCTTATGAGGAAATAGACGAAAGCGACCACGTAGAGATCTATGAAGCACACGAAATACGCAAAATTAACGAGGCACTTATCAAGGCGGGAATTTCCCTTAAGGAGTACGCACCCCAAAGCCAAGATTGTTTTGTTATAATTGGCGAAGATGGTGGCGAGGAAATAAAAAGCAACAACTTAAAAACGGTTCTTGAGGAAGTACGAAAAATGGCCACCAAGGGAATGGGTATCCAAAGATACAAGGGTTTAGGAGAGATGAACCCTGAGCAGCTTTGGGAAAGTACTATGGATCCCGCAAAGAGGACGCTCATTCAGGTAACCTTGGAGGATACGGTTGAGGCAGATAGAATTTTTACTATTTTGATGGGTGGACAAGCCGAACCACGGCGCGAATTTATTGAAGCCTACGCCCATGAAGTGAGGAATCTGGATGTGTAGAAAGCACAAGAGAAGCAACAGGCAGAAAGTCTTCTTGGCTACTGGCTTCTGGTTTTCGGAGAAAAATGATGGCTGAAGCAGTCAGAGAAAAAATTATTACCAAATATCTTGAAGAAGAGATGAGAGAGTCCTACCTCTCTTATGCGATGAGCGTAATTGTGGGTAGAGCCCTTCCTGATATCAGAGACGGCCTTAAGCCCGTCCAAAGAAGAATCCTTTACGCTATGCATGATCTGCACCTTAGGTATAACCAGGCCCACAAGAAGAGCGCCAGAATAGTGGGAGAGACGCTGGGTAAATATCATCCCCATGGTGATAGCGCGGTATACGATGCCCTGGTGAGAATGGCCCAGGATTTTTCCCTGCGTTATCCCCTGATAAACGGACAGGGTAATTTTGGCTCCATTGACGGCGATCCACCAGCAGCAATGCGGTATTCCGAAGCCAGGA
Organism: Candidatus Omnitrophota bacterium; assembly: GCA_049642065.1. Classification (GTDB taxonomy): domain Bacteria; phylum Omnitrophota; class Gorgyraeia; order Tantalellales; family Tantalellaceae; genus WJMH01. The sequence continues at coordinate 1,384 of JBAROK010000020.1, forward strand.
TGTCCCGCATAACAGAATACATCCTGCAGGATATCGACAAAAAAACAGTTAACTTTTTTCCCAATTTTGATAGTTCACTTACCGAACCAGAGGTTCTTCCCTCGCTGTTGCCGAATATGATGCTCAACGGCGCAAGCGGGATTGCCGTGGGGATGGCGACTAACATCCCGCCGCACAATCTGGAAGAGGTCTGTGACGGGCTGATGTATTTGATAGACCATCCCGATGCCACAATAAAAAATCTGCATAAATACGTAAAGGGGCCGGATTTTCCTACCGGGGGAATGATTTGCGGAAAAAGCGAAATCCTGAATATGTACAAAGAGGGAAGGGGCAAGCTTACTGTCAGGGCAAAAACAACAATCGAGCACGACAAGAACAAAACAAAAATCGTCGTTACCGAAATACCCTATCAGTTAAATAAGACCACTCTTATGG
>JBAROK010000061.1:0-3135 GCA_049642065.1 Candidatus Omnitrophota bacterium
TTTCATGATAAGATTACCCGCCTTATCATATATATCCTCTGATACAACACGGCCTTTATAATCCTTTTTCCCTACAATATCGCCTACTCTCAGAAAAACAGTCTCAAACTTCTGACATTTCAGCGAAACATCAGGTACATAAGCGCCTGTCTTCACATATATCATAAAATCAGTAAATTCGCGTTTTGAAAGCCTGTTAAAGGCAGGGGAATTTTTTATTTTGTATTTATCTTACTTATCCATTCTGGATATTTATCACTAACAAAATAAGGGTAAAACCGAGTTCGCTTAGCAGGAGTGAGTCTTATCGGATCGGATTTTGCTCTTTGAATTCTTTAACTTTGCCCCTATCCTTATTTACCCCAGTCAGGATATTGGTCAGTCACCCATCCAGGATATCGCGACACCCGTTTGGCAGGAGTAAGACGTATCATGTTGCTGCCATCCGCATTTACGGCGAACAGTTCCTGCCCCGCAGTCACACCTCTCAATTTTAGCGCAAAGCATATCTGCTTGCCATCAGGTGAATAACAGGGGTTATATACATGTCCAAAGTTCTTTTTATTGAAATCTGTAAGCTGATTGACTTTTAGCTCGGAAAGATCCACCGTAAAAAGGTTTCTATATCCATTAACTGTCCATACAAATACAAGTTTTTTCATATCAGGAGACCATGATGCTTCTATCCCACCCTTAAACTTATCTCCAAACACTTCCTTAAGACCCGTCCCATCCATCTTTATCAAATAAAGACTCGGAGAAGATCTTGAATCATCTAAATCCTTTGGCGCTTCGAAAACTATCTTCTGTCCATCCGGGGAAATGCTCGGAGAACCTATCGGCCATTCCGTTTTTTTATTGAAAGCAGTGAGTTGTTTTAATCCCTCACCGTTCACATTTATTGAATAAATATTATACGGAGCGAATTCTTTCCCCATTGTCGATGTAAATACGATTGTTTTTCCATCCGGAGAGATATCAAATTGGAAAGGCTTATACTTATCCATAAACAGTAATTTGCTCTGTGCCGGGTCGTTTATCGCACTCTTTGATAACCCGATAGCGGAACCATTCCAATATAATACGTCTTTTTGCCTGTTAAAAAATTTGGGGTGAAGCCCCGGCAATATCTCCTTGATATTGCCATTATCCAAGAGATATATTGCCTGCCCCTCCCCCCTAGGTCTATCTGACTGAAACAAGATTTTACCTTTTACAGCCACGATATCATTATTCTGCGCAATGCTGCAGCTAGATAACACAAAACACATTGATACTATAAATGCTATTGAGCCCCAAAGTTTAATAGTTTTAATCATCTTATCCTTCCGGTATTTCGTTTAATTATTTCTCTAACTCTTTCGGGATTTTCCCTGACAAACTTTTCAACCATATCTTCATCCCAAATATGCCTCGCCTTATATTCGTCCCACGGCGTAATACGATTATCGCAGGTCACCCCAGGCAATGGGGCTTGCCCCTGCGGAGTTATATCTTTAATCCTAAAATATACATTTTCACTACAGATGGCCTTTTGAGTACCACGAGCACGGCTACTACCCCACCCTATAAGCCGGAAAAAATCATAGCTGCGACCAGAAATAGATTTAAGTGTGTCTGGATCAAAGGATGATGTGCTCCATAGTGCAGCCGCCTGTTCCCCTCCCCTCTTCGGTTTAATTATCATTATCATAAGGTTTCCTTCCGCGAATTTTTCAATAGGAACCTTGGTCGGACCTTCAGGGTTTATTTGCATAACATAATTAACGTATTGTCCGCCAGAATCCTCTTCAACCATTATGCGCGCCATTCCCGAATGATGAGGAACAACGTCCTTTGTTGAAAATACATTTTCAATATACTTAGCCCCAAACTTAACTACACTTCCTACAGGATTAACAAACAGCTCAAATACATCGTTCTTCTCTTCACCAAATCCCGACAATTCACCGAACCTGGTAATTCCCTGAATAGGACCTCTACCCGCGGAGAACACAATAGATCCATCCAGATCTATGCTGCGCGCCGTTTCCAAAGCAAGATCCATCTGCATCTTGTATTCTTCTTTCGTATATGGTCCCAGTCCTGCTATCCTATTTAAAGTTCTCTCAGAAGTTTGTTTAATTTCATGCCAAAACTCCGCTTTTTGCGCTTCAACCCGTTCCTCTGCCGCTATTGACCAGCTTTTGACCGTACTATATTTATCTGCTATCCAATATTTAACCCCAAGTATACCATTCTTTAGAGAATTTGCCATATTACGCAAGAATGATACCTTTGAGCCTTCTCCCTGCCCTGCCTCAGCTAAGGCACTAATATATTCTCTTGGAAATGCTTTGTTGTTTATTATCCCAAACTCTCCCTCTGTAGGAATAATTCCTTCCGCTGATTGCTCATACGTATCTTCACCGACTATTACCGCATCGAGAGCGCTTTCCGCATGCGCATAAGGAACAATAGCGTTGCCTAATTTTTCGAACAGTGTTTCTCCCATATCAGGTGATATCGCTTCATCGTCTATATCACGCAACAAAGGAATAAATTTGCCATCCGGTCCACTTTCAACGGCGCCAAAAAAAGCGTCTCCAGACTCTATCGTAAGAGCGTTCCCCTTTATTCTGAGTTCAGCCCCATCATAGAGGAACATGGCATCGGTTATACCTTCCCCCGCTTCCATGAACCATGCTCCCTGGTGATCAACGCCATTGACATTCAAGAAATTATCATCGTCCACTATAAAACCCGATCCTTCCATCTTTATGCCTATAGAATCTATCTCATAATTCCTCCCGCCCAGATCCAGATCAAGCCCCATTGCAGCACAAGGCAATTCCCCGTATATATTATGATCTTCTCCCACGGAAAGTTGGATGACCGTATCCCCTGCAATGTAATCGAATGTAGCCCCCTCAAGGCTATCCAGACCCTCAAACCTGGCTGTTGAATCCAGGCTTGGTATGAACATATCGTACAGCATAAAGCCTTCACTAAACCTCTGAAGTGTTTTTTCTGTCCCATCTTCACATTTAACATAGAAAGTCTCGGTCAAGACCGCCCTTTCAGCGCCTTTCAGGCGCGATAATATGTTGACATACGTCCCCACCCCGGGAATAACGGAGAAAATGTCAGGAACCA
>JBAROK010000078.1:0-13835 GCA_049642065.1 Candidatus Omnitrophota bacterium
GGGTTAGGAAGGCTCAGGAAGATTTTTTTGAAGCAGGCAAGAAAATAGAAAATGGAAGAGCCGGGATAAGCGGGAACATTGACGAGAAACTGGCAAAACTTGAAGCCGACATCTTGGAATTAAAGAAAAGGAACTGGCATCTTTCCGAGACGCAGTCGGCCATGAAAGATCTTTTTCAAAAAGTGCTTATGGTAGTTAAAGAAAAAGAACAGGTCATAAATGGAATAGCAGCAGAGAACAGCAGGCTTAAGGAGAAAGCAAGCCTTTTAAGTCGTCCCCCTAGCGTACGCGACGAGGGAGAAACATCAATAGACGCCTTGATGGAACAGATAGCACGGATAGACATTAGAGGCGGAAGATAGCCCTCACTTGCAATTATTATTTCTTACCACGCATTTTTTTAGTCGCACCCTTAAGATAATGTTTTGTCAGCGCATCTTTCAAGTATACGAACGCGTCGTCGACATTATCAAATAACCTGAAAAGATCCAGATCGCCCTTAGAGATAACTCCCCATTTAAGCAGGGCATTAAAATTCACCACGTCGTTCCAGTAAGTACTGTCGTAAAGGACCACAGGCATTTGCTTTTTGGTCTTTTCGGTCTGTATGAGCGTAAGAAGTTCAAACAGCTCATCCATGGTGCCATAACCGCCAGGGAAAATAACCAGGGCTTTGGCCAGGTAAAAGAACCAGAACTTACGGATAAAGAAGTAATGAAACTCGCAGGCAAGATCTTTTGTCTGGTAAATATTGGGGATCTGTTCTGACGGGATGCTTATATTAAGTCCAACGGATTCTCCGTTAGCGTTCAGTGCGCCGCGGTTCGCAGCTTCCATTATCCCGGGGCCGCCACCCGAACAGATCTTAAAATGCTTATCGATTTTTTCAAGCTCCAAAAACCAGCGCGTGAGCTTTTCTGACAAATTAACAGCGTCTTCATAATAACGGGACATGGCTACATCCCGTTTGGCCTGTTCATATTCCGTTTTTAGCTTTGCCGAAGGAGACTGAGAGCTCTTCACGGTTTTTTCTATATCTTTAAGGGCTTTTTGGGCCACCTTAAGGGGGAAAGCCCGCGCTGAGCCGAAAAAGACCACGGTATTATGCACTTTATGTTTGCGGAAGCGGGATGCCGGTTCGGTAAGCTCAGATAGAACGCGGATATTCCTTGCCGCAGGGCTGTGCAGGAACTCAGAGTTATCGTATGATTTGGTCAGCCACCCCGGCGTACTTTGATTTTTTTTGTTAGCGGCCATAAGACCTCCAGTTAGCTTGGTTACAAAATGTTCTTATATAAATATACCACAAACATCATAAAAAATGCCCTCAATTTTTATGTTAGCAAGAAAAACATATAATTTCTTGTCATGTATATTCTATGGGGTTAAAATATCATAAGTAGAACAGCGAACTTAGCTTATTGGAAAGAATGGAGAAAAGACGCTTTATATCCAGCTTTGAAGGGACGAAGAAAGCAATAGTCGTAGTTGTGCTTTCTTTGTTTCTTTTTCAATTAGCCGCAGCAGAAAATGCTGAAAAGTCCGACATTGTTATTGTTCTCCTGAAAAATGGAGGGGAACTAAAAGGCGTTGTCACCGAAGAGTTCGATAAGGGAATTGTCATAGACGTTGGATATGGCACGGTGGTTCTGTCGTTTGACGACATAAAGGAGATAAAGGCCCCCGAAGGGGACAAGAAGACAGGTGCTCTAAGAGAATGGAGTAAACACGTCAATGATACGAGGAGAAGAGAGCGGCAAAGAAAGAAAGATGACGAAGCGGTTCACGCCAGGATATATGAGAGCTTGCAGGAAAAAGAAGCGATTGAAGAGCAGGCCAAGCGAGAACGGGAATACAGGATAAAATTCAAAGATAGCACAAAGATAACGGTTGAAGCGGTGCTAAACGGAGAGGTCGAGGCAAAGCTATTGGTAGACACAGGCGCATCAAAGGTCCTCATACCGCTGGAGATCGTGGAAAAACTTCCGGATATAGGGCCTCTGCCAGAGAAGAAAGTTACAACGAAACTGGCGGATGGTACAGAAAGGGAAGGTACACCCATAACGCTTAAATCCATAGAAATAGATGGGTTGAAAGCCGAAAATGTAGAAGCTCTTACGATGGACATGAAAGGGCAGGACGGCCTTCTGGGAATGTCTTTTTTAAGCAAGTTCCACATGCGGATAGATTCAGAGAACAAAGAATTTATATTACAGAAAAAATAACCGGATAAAATAGCAGTAACACGAGGAGAAGAACATGAAAAAGCAGACGAAGGGCGCTAAGACCGCAAGCTTGTTCCTTGAAGAGTTTCATGAAAACCCGTATCAGAAATTCAATCTGGCGTTCGCTCTTATGAGCATCATACCGTTCATGGCGTTCTTTTATTTGATTGCCGCGAGATTATTCACTATCCATGTTCTTGTAGGGGATATAGCCGTGGTGATGGGGGTTTCTATATTCGTGTCTTTGTGCGGCTTGCTTATAGGGTACGGGATCTTGAAGAAGATGCTGCGTAAGATCATGTTCTATGCAGCGCAGGCAAAAAGGCAAAGTGAGCTTAAGTCCACGTTTGTTGCGACGATGGCGCATGAGTTCAGGAACCCGTTATACCAGATCTCATCGAACATAAAGAACGTGCTTGAAACCATGCCTGACCAGATCGGCACAGAAGTAACAACTCCTTTGCAGGCGTGTCAGACAGGTACGGACCGTATGTGGGACCTGGCAACGCATCTATTGGACATATATAAGATAGAAGCCGGGTTGATCAAGATCGAAAAATCCGAATGCGATATTGTCGGACTTGTTGAAAGGCAGGTACGCGAACTTGAGGGGATGATCGCGAAACGGAACCTTACTCTTAACAGAGAAATATTCGGACGGGATTTTTCCGTATGGATATCCGAAGAAAAGATGACCCTGGCAGTGAGCAGCCTATTGAAAAGCTCGATAAAGAATTCCCCGGAAAAAGGCGAGGTAACACTTAGGGTATTCCCCTCGGGAGAGCTGATTCGCTTAGAAATCCAGCATGAGGGCAAAGGGCTTTCAGAAGATAAGCTAGCCATGATATTCGACAAAGGCGACATTCTGGAATACAAGAACAGGGAAGCCGAACTTGCCCTTGCCATTTCGAAAGATCTCGTTGAGCTGCACGGAGGACGCATATGGGCCGAGAGCCAGATCGGCAAGGGGCTAAAATTCGTGATCGTTCTTCCGAAAAGCAGCGCAGCAAAAAAAATAATAGCTGAAATCCCCGTTTCTATCCAGGAAAGCGACGAATGAAAAAAGCGAAAGCTAATAAGATAAGCTCGATCCTGGTGGTAGTGGGCATCTTCCTGCTCATTTTACCGTTATGCGACCTGGTAACATATAACCAGCAGGGGTTTCTTTTTGCCGGAGCAGTAAGCTTACTTGCCGCTTTTATGTTCCAGCAGCTTGCGGGCGATAAAAGGAAGGGAAAAGAATGAGAGCGTCTATCTGTCTGGCGATAGCGCTGGTCTTGTGTCCTGCGGGCATACTGGCAGCAACAGAGGTAGAAACTGTTCCCGAGAGCATTCCGGAAAAAGCGGAAGATGCGAAAGAAGCTCTTGGCTCGGATGGAGAAGTGAGGTTTGTGCCGGGAGTAGAACCGAATCTAAGCCCCAGAGATAAAAGAATAATGAGGGATCTAGACAGGGAATACGAGGCAGTAGGATTGACGAGGACCGAATATATACAGCGAACAAGGGAATTAAAGGCTTTGGAAGAATAAAAAATAACAATTTTTACAAAAGAAAGAGCTAAACATGGAAAAAGTATTCAATAAAAAGATAGAAAGACTGGCGCGGACAAAAATAGTTGCAACCCTGGGGCCAGCCAGCAGCACTTATACCGTTTTGAGGAAAATGGTCATGGCGGGGCTCAATGTGGCACGGTTTAACTTTTCGCACGGCACGCATAAGGATCATTTAGCTAAGATGGAAATAGTAAGAAAGATCAACAAGAAATACCGCCGCCGCATACGCATACTGCAAGACTTGGAGGGGTATCGCATAAGGATATGCAAATTTAAGGGCGTCAAACAAAAAGAACTTAAAAGAAATTCCACCGTCTGGCTGAGCGCGGAGGCTGATACCGGGGATCCAAGGATAATACCGTTTGATTACCAGGGGCCGCTTACCGGCATCAAAAAGGGCAAGCTCATTTATATCGATGACGGCAACATAATCCTTGAGTCTCAAGGAGCGACCAAGAAGAAAGTCAAGGCAAAGGTTGTCGAAGGGGGCATCCTAAAGGAAAGAAAAGGCATAAACATGCCCGATGTCAGCGTTCCCTTTTCGGGTGTTACCCCTAAGGACAGGAAAGACCTGGAATTTGGCATAAAGCACAAAGTCGATTATGTGGCGCAATCGTTCGTGAAAAGCCGCAAAGAGATAGACATGATAAGGGACCATATCGGTAGCAGGCTTCCGCATTGCGGCATCATAGCGAAAATAGAGACCAAAGAAGCCATAGGGAATATTGACGAGATTATTGACGTTTGTGACGGGATAATGGTAGCCAGGGGCGACATGGGCACATCTGTCCCCATATACCAGATCGCGGTTATCCAGAAAATGATCATAAAAAAATGTAACAAACGTAAAAAATTCGTTATCACCGCAACACAGATGCTTGAACATATGACTGAGCATTCAAGGCCCACACGAGCTGAAGTTACTGACGTGGCGAACGCGATATTGGACGGAACGGATTATGTTATGCTTTCGGAAGAATCCGCTGCAGGCAAATATCCTGTTGAGGCCGTGGAGATGATGGATAAAATAATCAAGTTCACGGAAAGCCACAACCCGAAAAATTAAAGGATTATTCCCCCTGGAAAGCTCTTGCGGGATCGGCGAAATTTGACAAAATGATACTTATGCAGTATCATTAAGGGGAAGGCAGGAGATGCCGACAGCAGGAGGAAAACATAATAACGGGGGAGGATGCATGAAAAACGATAAGTGCAGCGTGGAGGTTTTTGCGCGTGTAACAGGATTTTTCAGGCCGGTGCAGTCATGGAATAAGGGGAAAACCCAGGAGTTCAAAGACAGGAAAAAGTATCTCTTGGAGAGGAAGAAAGAAAAAGTATAATGGCTATACGTAAGAGGCAGCAGCGGTCAGGCATGGGAGGTTTGTTATGAATAAGGAACTTATAAGAATGGCGGCTATCATCCTTGCCGCTTTTGGAATGATCTTAATGCTGCTTATGAGCTTAGGGGTATTTCCCTTTAAATGATACGAAGTATTTACCGTTGCGATATAAAAAACCCGTCTTTTGGCGGGTTTTTTATTTATGGGACCTGTAGCTTAAGGCTTTATTTGGTTCGCTAGATGGGTTATAATTGTTTGTATCTAAAACGCATACTATTAAGGAGAATAGAGGAATGAGCGAAATAAAGACAAAATCGATCCGTGGCATTGAACAGAAAATGGAAGAACTTGATCCGGAGTCATTAAGGTATCGGGCTCTTGGTCATGCGAAAGACTTCAAGGTTTCTTGGTTAGGTTTGGGGCAAATACTTTTTACGGTCTGGAAAGATAAGCTGTACAAGGACTGGGGGTACCAGGAATTCAATACCTATGCGTCCAAGGAGATAGGTATACGTAAAGAAACGGCGCTTAAGCTCCTGCGGTCGTATTCTTTTCTCGAAAAAGAAGAGCCGAGGTATCTTACCAAGGAGTTCAACGAGGGGGCTGAGGTGAAAAGCCTGCCGAGTTATGAGGCCGTGGATGTCCTGAGGCGCGCAAACACCAATAAAGAGCTTGATAAAAAAGATTACGCCAAGATACGCAAGTATGTCTTAGAGGACGGAAAAGACGCCCGGGAAGTGCGGAAGGACCTTACACAGATGGTAAAGGACAATACTGAACTTGACCCGGAAGAAGCGCGTTCCGAAAAAAGAAGAATGGTTTTAAAACGGTTTGTCAGTACTTTACAATCCGTGAAGAAAGAAATAAGAGCATCCAAGATGCTTCCCGCTAGTATCCTAAAAGAAGCCGATCTTTTGATCGAGAAACTCGAAGCCGAACTACGCTAAAAGAGGAGCAACAATGAAAAAATGTCCTTATTGCGCCGAGGAGATACAGGAAGAAGCTATAAAATGTAAATATTGCGGGGAGGTCCTGGTTCAGACAGAAGAAGACAAACAGAAATACGGCGAATTGAGAGGCGATGAAAAAACGCTGGCTATGTGGTGCCATTTGGGGACGCTTGCCGGAATTATTGTTCCGTTCGGGAATTTTCTGGTGCCGCTTTTGATCTGGCTGTTTAAAAAAGAAGAATATCCCTTAGTGGATGACCAGGGCAGAGAGGCTCTGAATTTTCAAATAAGTATCTTTCTTTACAGTATCATTGGGTTTGCCCTGATAGTCGTATTTGTCGGCTTTATTCTGCTTCTGGTGTTAGCGCTATTCGCCTTGATCCAGGTCATAAAGGCCTCGATCAGCGCTAATCGAGGAGAAAAGTATCGCTATCCGCTTTGTGTCAGGATTATTGCGTAGTTTTAGGCCAATTAGAGATGGCAGCTTGACTTTTTCAAAAAAACAGTTAACCTTAATAGGATAGATTATTATTAAATAATAACGAAAGTGGGAGGGGAATTATGCCTTACGATCGCGATCTCGATGAACAGCTATTTGCGAAATCATGGGAAACTGAAGATGAAAGACTGACAGTCTGTGTATATTCGTATAATAACGGACAGAAGAAGATACAAATAAACAGAGAGAACAAGAACGCCCAGGGAGAATTCAGGTTCGCCAAGCTGGGGAGGATCACCAAGGAAGAAATGGAACAGCTTCTTCCTCTGATCCAGGAAGCCTTGCAGTCTATGGACTAGGACCATAGCTGGCGAGGAAACAAAATCAATGCAGTTCTTCAGAAAGATATTCTTCTACATCTTTACGGCTATCTACGTTATTACGTGCCCGCTTTTGATATTGTATGCGTTCGGGTATATCTATAACCCGGAGGCACAAGAGGGCTATTCTAAAACAGGTCTTATTTATCTTGCCACCGATCCCGCTGGGGCCACGATCTACGTGGACGGAAAACTTAACAAAGAGAACACGCCATCTATTGTACGGAACCTTTTGCCTGGAGAGTATCCGGTCAAGCTCGAGCTTGAAGGATACAGGCCATGGGTCCAGACAATACCTGTTGCGATCGGAAAAGCTACGGTACTGGACCAGGTGCTTCTTATTCCAGTAAAATGGGAAAGCAGCAGAATGCTGCCAGGGGACTTTGCCGACGTCATGCCGCTGCAAGATGACGGGTTTTTTCTTGTTCATGGCAAGGGGGCTCTCGAAGACATACACGTGTGTGATTATAGCCAGGAAAAAGCCTGGTCTCTATTGGGAGAGGACTCGCCTTTTAAGGGTTTTCAATTCGTGAACTTATTTTCAGCAGAAGATAGTTCCATGATAGTGGTGCAGGTAAAAACAGGCGAAGACATAAAGTTCCTATGGATACAAATTGAAGAGAGCAATAATACAGTAAAAGATATAACCGCTTTAGTACAGGATAAACCAAGAGATATACGGTGGTCTGCCGGTCAAGAAGACGCTCTTTTCATCCTACGGGAAGGTGTCCTAAAAAAGATTGATGTGGATACAGGAGCTATTTTCCCTGAGTATGTGACCGGAGTGAAGGGATACGGCCTGTTAGAAAGTGAAGTATATGTATTAAAGGACGACAACACTATTGTTGCCGTGAACGGAAGCGGGAAAGTTACAAGAACACTTCTGGATGACTCCGAGGTAGGGCTTTCCGTTTTCGGGCAGCAGGAAACGTTTGACATTAAAGTACTTTCGCAGGACTTAATGTTGTTTCTTGGGGAAAAGGGAGAGCTTTTAGCTAACCGGTTGCCATACCGTTTTGTCGCACAAGGCGTAAAAGGGGTAAGCTTCTACCGTTCTTCAAATCAGCTCCTTATCTGGCAGAAGAACAGAATTGGTATACTGGATTTTTCTGCCGAGAAGACAGGAGACGTTGGGTTCGAGAAGGGCCCGAAGCTCATCTGGGTATATTCGAACGGCAAAGATATAGAGCAGTGTTTTTGGGCGGATAAGGGCTCACACGTGCTTTTCAGGGACGGCGCGAAAATATCTTTACTTGCTATAGAATCTTACGGCGAGTTCATCCTTGACGAAGTTTTTGAAATAAAGCATAAAACATCGGTATATTATTCGGATGAGACGGGCAAGATGTATTTTCTGGATTTGCCGCAGGGTATGTTGCGGTCTGTGGAGATAGTGCCAAAAAAAGGATTGATAGAGACACCTTTCCCGGAAATAACCGAGGATAAAAAGAAGACTAAGCTAGAGGAACTATGGAATTCAGATTCACTGGAAACAAACTGACCGGAAAAGACGCAAAACTGCAAAGGCTGTTTGAAATAGCCCCGGGGGCTACGAGCTGGATCATTATTATCGGGATGATCGTGCTTGCCTTTGTGCATCCGTTGACGGCGGCAGTCATAATTATCGCGTTTTATCTTTACTGGCTGCTTAGGCTGCTTTATATGACGCTTTTTCTTATTTTGTCTTATTTCCGGCTATCCGCGGAAGAAAACACCAATTGGATGGAAAGGGTCCGGGGGCTCGACCGGATCGAAGAATATCTTGATGAGCTGAACAAAACACCCTTGGAAGGGGATCTTAAGAAAAGGATATCTTTTCTTGCGCATCGTAAGGAAGTCCAAAAACTCGCGTTAGCCGGAGCGGATAGGCCCAGCTCAAATGATATTTATCAACTGGTCATCATTCCCGTAGCGAAAGAGACCAAAGATGTTTTTGAGCCTGGAATAAAAAGTCTTGAGGAAGGAACCTTTCCGGCCAAACAGATGGTTGTGATCTTGGCTCTTGAAGAAAGGGCAAGCGACCAGATCAAGCAGGATACGGAAGAGACGGTCAACACATATAAAGACAAGTTTTTTGATATGTTCATAGTTATCCACCCCGATGGCATTATCGGAGAAGCAAAAGCTAAAGGGGCGAACGCTACTTTTGCGGCAAAAAAGGCAGCGGAATATCTCAAAGAAAAGAAAATACCTTTTGAGACTGTCATCTCTTCCTGCTTTGACTCGGATACGATTGTTACCACGCAGTATTTCGCGAGCCTGACATATTATTTTCTGGTATGCCCGTACAGGCAAAGGGCCAGCTTTCAGCCCGTTCCGGTATACAACAATAATATCTGGGATGCACCGGGTATTACCAGGGTGCTTGAGACGGGATCTTCTTTCTTTCAGCTTATAGAATCTACTAATCCGGAAAAACTCGTGACCTTTTCCAGTCATAGCATGAGTTTTAAGGCGCTGGTCGATGTGGATTATTGGCCCGTGGACATGATATCCGATGACTCCGCTATTTTCTGGAAATCATTTATACATTTTGACGGAAAATACCGAGTAGTACCGATGTATGCCACCCTTTCTATGGACGCTGTTGTTGCGGAAACCTGGTGGCAAACGGTCAAGAATGTTTACAAGCAGAAGAGGCGCTGGGCGTGGGGTGTAGAGAACTTTCCGATAGTCATGAGAGCTTTTCTCGAGAACAGGAAAATACCTTTTTTCTTAAAGGTAAAGACAGGGTATAAATTATTTGAAGGTCATATTTCGTGGACTACCTGGGCTTTTATGTTAACTATCATCGGATGGCTGCCCGCTATTTTTGCGGGAAGGGATTACTCACAGTCGGTCTTTTACTACAGCGTACCACGCATTACGGGGACCATTTTTCATCTTGCGTCTTTTTCGTTGATAACAAGTATAGTTCTAAGTTTATGTCTTCTCCCAAAAAACAAAGGAAGACATTCTATCCTCAAAAGGATCGGGTTCGCCATGCAATGGCTGCTTGTTCCTCTTACTATCGTTTTTCTGAGCGCTGTTCCTGCACTCGATGCTCAGACCCGTCTTATGCTGGGCAAGTACATGACGTTCTGGGTAACAGACAAGGTAAAGAAATAGAGCTCTAGTGATTAGAGGCGGATATTGAAGAAGATAATAACTATACTAATAATTATTTTTCAATGCACCACTTTGTGTGCAGCTCCCGTGCGTGTCGGCACGACGTTCAGTTCGGTACAGTGTTCGTATTTTGAGATGGATCCTAAAACGACGTATCTGGACGTTCTTGATATGGGATTTGGGATAATACGCCTGGGCGCGTACTGGAACAGGATAGAAAAAGAAGAAGGCGCCTATGATTTTTCGGAGCTTGACTGGCAGATCAAAGAGGCCAAAAAGCAAAATATCCCCGCAGTGCTTACTGTCGGGATGAAAGCTCCGAGATGGCCGGAGTATTATATTCCTGATTGGGTTAGGGGGAAAGCGCATCTTTATCCTGGAGGAGACGTTACCAGAAGCAATATCCTCAGGGAAGCGACGCTTAAGTTCATCGAAAAAGTTGTTTTAAGATACAAGGACAACCCTGCCGTTAAATACTGGCAGGTGGAGAACGAAGCGCTTGACAGGATAGGACCTGATTCGTGGCACATAGGTAAGGATTTTCTGAAAGAAGAAGTTGGGCTGGTACGTAAGCTTGACAGTGGTAACAGGCCCATTATCCTGACGGTCGCTACATACCCGAATAAGTTTCTTGGGATACTGGCTCGGATAAAGGTTAGGCATGATCCTATAAAAGAAAATCTTGATCTTTGTGATATACTTGGATTAAATGTATATCCTATGATAGGGCAGCAAGAGTTTGGGCTCTCTTTTTATTTCAGCACTAACCGGTCGGAGATGGACGCGTATTTTACCCGGCTGGTAAACAAGATAAAAGATGCGGGGAAGATCCCCTGGATAACGGAGATGCAGGCTGAGCCGTGGGAACCGGGACACTTAGTATACCCAAAAAAGGAAGAACCCCGGACGGGACGCAGGGAAGAGACCATTTCGACTTTTAAGCATATGAAGTCGATAGGGTTCACTACTATTCTTCTTTGGGGCGCTGAATACTGGCTTTTTAGGAACACCCGTCATGATGACCAGCGCTGGACGGATACTGTCAAAGAAATTCTTAAAGACGCGCAATAACGAGGAGGTAACATGGAACAGAATTCTCAAAAAATTGGGAAGTTTGTTGGTACGGTAGCGGCTGTAGCTGCTTTGGGCGGACTCCTTTTTGGGTATGACACGGGAGTTATATCCGGTGCCATTCTTTTTATTAAGGACCAGTTCTCTTTGACCGCTATGACAGAAGAGTTTGTTGTAAGCGCAGTACTTGTAGGCGCCATAATAGGGGCGGCTCTAAGCGGACAGGTGTCCGATACTTTTGGCAGGAGAAAGGTAATAATAGCAACGGCTGTGATCTTTATTATAGGATCCGGTATGGCAGCGCTTGCGCCTACTGTACCCTTGCTCGTGATAGGGCGTGTTGTGATCGGGGTAGCTATTGGTATTGCGTCTTTTGCGGTCCCTCTTTACATATCGGAAATTTCCCCGGCACATGCACGTGGTGCGCTAGTATCGCTTAATCAGCTGGCTATTACAATAGGTATAGTTCTTTCATATGTCGTTGATTATGCTTTATCGGCGGATAAGGGCTGGCGAGCGATGTTTGCCTTAGGCGTGGTGCCCGCTATCGTGCTGGGTATCGGTATATTCTTTTTGCCGTCAAGTCCGAGGTGGCTGATGAGCCAGTCTCTTGTCGATAAGGCTAAGGAAGTGTTGAAACGCGTCAGGGGAGGCCAGGACGTGGACTCTGAGATAGGCGATATCCAGGAGTCGCTTAAAGAAGAAAGCGGCGGTTGGAAAGAGCTGTTCGAACCATGGATGAGAAAACCTCTTATTATAGGCGTTGGCATAATGTTCTTCCAACAGATAACTGGCATAAACACGGTTATCTATTACGCACCAACGATATTTGAGTTTGCGGGGTTCAATTCGGCCTCGGTAGCGATACTTGCCACAATGGGCGTGGGGGTGGTCAATGTTCTTATGACGATCGTTTCGATAAAAGTAATAGACAGGATAGGAAGGCGTGCCCTTTTATTTATAGGTCTTGCAGGAATGGTCATTGCTCTCGGTGCGTTAGGTTTTGCGTTTAAGTTGACAGCGCTTTCGGGTGCGTTAAAATGGATCGCGGTAGGGAGCTTGGTTCTATACATAGCATCTTTTGCGGTAAGCTTGGGTACGGTAGCTTGGGTAATAATATCCGAAGTGTTCCCGCTTAAGATACGCGGCAGGGCGATGAGCCTTGCGACCATGTCCAACTGGATATTTAATTTTACGGTAGCAATGACCTTTCTTACGCTTATAGAAAAATTGGGCAAGGCGGGGACTTTTTGGTTATATGCTATTTTGGGTATTGCCGGATGGATCTTTTGTTATATCTACATCCCGGAAACGAAAGGGTATACGCTTGAACAGATCGAGGAGCACTGGAGAAAGGGCGGCACTCCTCAGCAACTGAGGTAATACAAACGTTTAAGCGCGTGATACATGGTAAAAAGGACAGCTTAAAGCTGTCCTTTTTATATAGATACGATATATTATACGGGAAGTGATAAGAGAGCCTTTTTGTGTTAATGGCAGTGTTGTGGTATAATACCTGTCGAGCGGAAAAACTCGACAAGAAAGCGGCAGATGAACGGCCTAAAAAAAGCACAAAACAGCATATTAAACGCGAAAACCGTCGCTATAGCAGGTCATATAAATCCTGACGGGGATGCTATAGGATCCATGATATCTCTCGGTTTGGGCTTAGAGGCTCTTGGTAAAAAAGTATACATGGTAAGCCAGGACGGGGTACCCAAGCGGTACCGCCTGTTACCAGGAGCCGATCGGATCACCAGAAAACTCGACAAGAAAGTCGATCTTGCCATAACAGTCGACTGCAATACCAAAGAGATGCTCGGTAGGGTATATCAATCTCTGAGAAAAGCAGAGACACTTCTTGAAATAGATCACCACGAAGTAAGGGATTCTTTCGGGGATATAAGGTTTATTGATCGCAAAGCGCCGGCTGTAGGAGAGATGGTCTACGTGCTCTTGAAGCGCCTTAAAGTGGATATCAACAGAGACATCGCCCAGAATATCTTAACGTCACTTATAGTCGAAACGAACTCGTTCAAGCTTCCTAATGTGAGACCCTTCACCTTTAAGGTATGCGCGGAAATGGTTAAGACGGGTCTTGATTTCTACAGGCTTGTTGACATGGTGTTCTGGTCTCATTCCAGGCAGGTGGCCGTACTTTCGGGGATATGTATATCCAGGTGCAGGTTCCTGGAGGACGGAAAGCTTGCCTGGTCCGTCGTCAGGAAAAGAGATTTTACTAAAGTGCAGGGAAAGGATGAGGACGCTGATACGATAGCCGATGAGATCCGCTCTATCAAGGGCGTTGATATTGTGGTTTTCTTCAGGGAAAAAACCGATAAGCATTTAAGGGTTAGCTTGAGGTCTAAGGGTGATATTAATGTAGCTTGCTTGGCCAAGGAGTACGGCGGCGGCGGACATTACGATGTAGCCGGGTGTATTATACCTAACACGCCGTTCGCAATGAAAAGGCTTTTAAAGAGCGCGCTCTCTCTCCTGTGGTAATCTTGTTACAAGGCAGAATAAATGTTAATATGTGTGTGATTTTTCTGATATTTTTAATTAAAGGAAAGGATAGATGATGAAAATAGGTATTATGGCAGCGTGGAACACGACAAGCGGTGTAGCGATGCACGCCGAACCTTTAGGTAAAGCTTTGCGAGATATGGGGCATAAGGTGCACGTATTCTCTTTTTTAAAGACTGATTATCACGGAGAGGGTATTACTGCAAAGGACGAGAAATACGTGACAAGATGTTTTGGTACGAG
>JBAROK010000079.1:0-1846 GCA_049642065.1 Candidatus Omnitrophota bacterium
TTGCTAGACGACCCTTCTGCTCCATCTCTATCCTTCCTCTTTCAGCAGCAGCTCTCTTAAAAGCCTTATACTGCATAGCATAAGCATCCTGAACATCAACTATAGCTGTCCCTACTTCCGCGCTATACTTACTAAGAAATGTTTCTACCTTATCCCTTAAAGCAGCATTCGTATCCAATTCTGCCCCTGTGATAAATGATCGTAGTCTGGCGGCAAGCTCACCCTCTTCGTTTGCTATTACTTCGCCATCCACGTCCACCATACCCTTCTTACGAACAGCCCCCATTGCCGATAAACGGCGTATAAGTTTTTCTGCCATTACTTCGTTAGCTTTATCTTTATCTTTGATATCTACACTTATCCCCCAATCCGTAGTCAGATGGCCTTCAAAAGCTATATTTATTCTTTTTTTCTTAACCTGTTTTTCAAACGCTTCGGTGTTGATCTCTGCGTTCGCGACTTCTGCTGCATTCTTAAGAGCCGCGGCAATCTCGGCGTTACTTATAGCTCCCTTGGCTTTCCGCATGGCTTCAACAAACGCTTCGTGCACTCCCACACTAGCTGCAAGAATGTAATCATCCGCCATATCGTGTGACCCTATGTACGAGTTGAGCGCCTTGAACGGAAACATTCTAACCTCTTTCTCCGTTCCCTCCAAAATAGCATAGTCCGTTTCCCGACCGCCGAGTCCTTTTTTTAATAAGTCTAAAGTTTGATCCAAATCTTTTTTCTTCCCCTTTTCAGTGAGCGCGTTTGTGTGGGCGTGGCACATCATATCAATATTCATAATATTCACGGTACCGTCTTCATTCAGCAATATTGTAAAAAAGTCTGCAGGTGGGCCCCTTACCATAAGTACTCTATCCTCTGCATCTAAGGCTTTAATGTCTTCGGGGTTCATGCTTAAAACTTCGACAAGAAGATCATGGAAAATATCAGCATTGTAACTGGTGTAAGCATCTGCTGCCGCATATTCCCTGCCGGTACGTTGTCTTGCTCTGTTTAAAAATTTCTGAACAGACCTATTCGTGGCCTCTTTTACTTTTTCACGCCTTGCTTTCAATTCACCGATTTTTTTCAATACAGTTTGCGACTGTTCGGCTTCAACTTTCGAAAAATCATGATCAGTTACCACTACTATACGGTTATTAAATCCTGACATCCCATATTTCATTACGTTTAAAAATCCGTCAGCCCCCTCAAAGGAAACATCTTCCCCGGTATCCCTTGCGTTCTCCGCAGCTATCTCCAGCATGGCTGCTCTTCTCTCGCCCTTTGTCTGGCCCCATATCCTTTCCAATTCGGCTCTAGCTTCCTTCGCACCCTCCCTTTCACTGAGAGCAACATCGGCCAGACCGCTAACTGAATCAACACCTAATCTTCTAGCTAAACTCCCCTTATCCAGATCCAATACAGAGTCCCATTTCTTCCCGGCACCACGTTCAGCTGCGCTCAACATATCTGCTCCATTAACCTGAGCAAGAGAATTCCCCGTTGCTCTAACTGCTGCTGCTGGCATAATAAACGCTGGTACGGTAAGACGCGCATCTTCGGCACTTTTTTGACCTATCATTACGGCAATTTGGTCTCTAAACGCCTTTTCAGCCTTCTTGTCTACAGCTACCCTCAAAAGACCGGCCTCTTCGTCAAATAGTGCTCTGTTATTTGTAACTTTCTTTGCGATCTCTTTTATCTCAGCTATCTGATCTTCACTTAGATCTATTGCAGAAAAATCATAAACCTGATACCCCGATCCTGCATCTATAAGTTTTTTTTGCAAACGAAGCAGAAAATCCTGCACATCCTCTTTTGAATATGCCTCCGGGAACATAAAAAAGTGTTCATC
>JBAROK010000030.1:0-2107 GCA_049642065.1 Candidatus Omnitrophota bacterium
GACGCCTATCAAAGCCTTGTTAGGCGTTTTGCATAGTTTCAGATGGTTTATTGAGAGGTCTTCCACGAAAGCCATGAGACCGGTTCCATTGGCGATGTAGGAAGTAGCTATTGCGAAAAGAGCGAAAAACATCGCAAGCGTGATAAAAACAGGCGCATTTATCGTCTGTGCTAAAGGTACCGTCGCGGGCAGATTGTTATTGAAAGCTGTTGCGATACTGTTATCAGTACCACCTAAAGGCAATGCCCCGATACCGACCTGTATCCACATCACACTTAACAGGAACCCGAGGATCATGGCCGAAAGGATGACTTTCCTTACAAGGCGTTCCCTCCAGTCGAGCGCCTCGCAGACAATGGGTATGATCGTATGAAAATTGTAAGTGGTAAGAATTATCGGTATCGTAGCGGGCAGGAATTTCCAGTACGCAAAAGCAAAGCGTTTGGGATCGACATGGACCTCTGCTATACCAAACATAGCAAAGAACACACCTAACATCATAATGACCAGCAGCGAATTATATTTTTCGATTATACTCATCCCCGTAAGATTAATAGTGGTCATAATCACGAAGAATATTATCATTATCATGGCATTGGATATTTTGGGATGCAGAAGATTGGTGATTATAGTAGCGGCACCGGAGAGATAAACGGTAAGGAGCCCGTACAGGATAAGAAGGTTTGTCAGTATAGCGACCCATTTACCTGCCAGCCCCAGGTGCTTGTGGTAGAAGCTGGGGTAATTGAATATCATGTCCCCTTTTTTCGTAACTTCACGCGTAAGGACCATCGCAGTAAAGAACATCGCCGCGCCCATTACAAAAAGTCCTGTTGCCGCGGGCAGGAATCCGGCCAGGCCGGTCTTAGTCGGCAGGCCCAGGGTGCCGGCGCCTACGAGGTTTCCCGCGATCAGGAACACGATCGATACTACAATAGTAAATGGTATCTTCTTATTCAAAAAACCTCTTTTCGTTAACTTTAAAGATACCCTCTATTATTAACAATAGCAAGGTTAATACTATTGTTCCATAATAGCCTACAAACAGTAGGGTTACACAGATCTCCCCCTAAAGACCAAAAAAATTGAAAGAATTCCGGGTAAAAGGTGTCTCTATACGTAAAGCAAGGAAAGGAGTTTTCCATGGGTAAGAAGAAATCGGCGGATACGGGGGTAATCCCGCGAGAGGCTATCGAGAAAAAGATATTATTTATAAGACAAGAAAAAGTGATGCTGGACAGTGATCTTGCTGCTCTTTATGCTGTAGAAACTAAACAGCTTAAACGTGCTGTAAACAGGAATATTGATCGTTTTCCGGAAGATTTTATGTTTGAATTAACCCGGGAAGAATATAATTCTTTAAGGTGCCATTTTGGCACCTTAAAGAAAGGAGCGCATTCTAAATATCTACCTTACGTGTTTACTGAACAAGGAGTAGCTATGCTTTCGAGTGTTTTGAATAGCAAGCGGGCGATATTGGTCAATGTTCACATAATACGCGCATTTGTAAAGTTGCGGAAAATGTTGGGATCTCATGAAGATTTGCGAAGAAAGATTGAAAATATGGAAGCTAAATATGACTATCAGTTTAAAGTTGTTTTTGATGCCATAAAGGAACTTCTGACGCCTCCGGAGAAACCCAAACGCAGGATAGGGTTCCATCATGAGTGACCTTCCCCTGCTCCGCATAATGGCTCTAGACAATTAAATGCGGAGCCAAGAACCCTGTCGCCTAATCCGGTCAACCTAAAATCTCCCCCTAAAGACCAAAAAAATTGAAAGAATTCCGGGTAAAAGGTGTCTCTATACGTAAAGCAAGGAAAGGAGTTTTTATGGGTAAAAAGACGAAGTCTGCGGATACGGGGGTGATCCCGCGAGAGGCTATTGAAAGCAAGATACTTCTGATCAGGGGTAAGAAGGTTATGTTGGACAGGGAGCTGGCAGTACTTTATGGGGTTGAGACAAAATATTTAAAGCGACAGGTGCGCCGGAATCTGGACAGATTCCCTCCGGATTTCATGTTTAAGTTATCACAAGAAGAATATAAAAATTGGAGGTGCCAATTTGTCACCTCCAATTCCGAAGCTAAAATGGGGTTACGTTATGC
>JBAROK010000086.1:0-2032 GCA_049642065.1 Candidatus Omnitrophota bacterium
ATTTTAATCTCCTTTTTCCTGATTCTCCCCTGCGCTAGATGGCCCAGAAAATCCCCATAAAGGACTCACATCCGGAGATGTTGTATACTCATGAAATATATAATCCGTTATTTCTTCTTCCTCTTTAATTTTTTCAGGCACTTCTCCTCCCCGCTTAAAGCTGAATTCAGGAAAAGTGCTGACAAACCCGTCACCTAGCTGCGCCCCATATTGCGTGTTTCTGTAAGGTTCGCGGTATGCCTGTGCAGGTAAAGACTCGTACCTGTCGCTTCCCCTTGTGGGCATCGCCTGATATCCTCCCCCTATATCCATTCCAAGGCTCCCGTCAGGATAGACTACTATACCGTCATCATCCTCGTCCGCAAAAACAAGCTGCATCATCAATACAAACAATATACAAATACCCAGGATCTTGGCTATTTTCATCATCTTACTTATTCTCTCCATTTTTCCGGTTATTTTTATCCAATATCTCCCTGGAACACTTTGGACAAAGTCCATGTGTGAAATTAGCATCAGTTCTTTCCGTTATGTATTTCTCCATGGAAATCCAGGCCTCTTGCTCCTTGGGATTCCCATTCTCTGAAAGCATCTTTTTGCAGTGTGCGCATATGGGAACAAGACCTTCCAGTCTTTTAATATGGCTCAGGGCATTCTCAAGATCCTTGATCTTTTCCTCTAGTTCCTTATTGATGTGTCCCATGAGCTCTTTCTGTTCGGTCAATTTTGCCTCAGTTTCCCTGCGTTCAGTAATATCGCGAAAGATTCCCATCAAATAAGTCTTTCCATTAAAAGTTACCGGAGTTGAATTAACATCAGTGTAGAAAATACTGCCGTCTTTTCTCTTTACGGGAATATTCTTTGCCAGGGTTATCTCTCCTCTGGCCTGCTTCTCAAATTCATCGATAACACAAGGAAGATCCTCGTCCGGATGAATGTCTTTAACGCTCAGATTTTTTATTTCCTCCTGGTCATATCTCAGCATCTGACACATCGTCTTGTTCCCCAGATAGAATTTTTTCTCATCTATATCTGCCAACAGAACTCCGTCAACTATATTTTCGAAAATGGACGTTAACTCCTCCATAAACTTTTTACGTTCAGTAATATCAGTAATGATCAACGCTGCTGCGTTCACCTGACCATCCTGTTTAATCGGCCCTACCTGTGCTTCATACCACGAAGTGCGTCCGTCGGGACCAACCCCTTTATTCTCATAAACAACAGACTCTTCACCCTTAAAAACCTTTTCCAGGGATTTCTTTGCGATCTCATGATATTCTGCGTCCATGTAGTCATAGAGTTCTTTCCCTATTGGCTCTTCTCTATTTATCCCCGGAACAGTATGGTTAATAAATTTTATCTTCCCTTCACGATCTGCGATTATAATAATATTGGGTGCATTCTTTACCAGCGACCGCCATTTCTCCTCGGATCTTCTCAGCTGTTTTTCAGCTTCTCTTCTGTGACTGATATCTACAAATGATGCCATGACTAAACTAGGATTCCCTTTATCATTCTTGATAAGATTTACTGAAAGCTCTACATCAAATATATCTCCGTTTTTTCTTTTCCCCATGAGCTCTCCGGACCAACTGCCCTTTTCAGGTAATGATCTAAGCACTTCCAAAGCTTTGTCTCTCGTTTTCCAAAAATCCGCAGCTGGTCTACCCAGAATATCCGCGGCCGAATCATATCCCCACATTCCGAGAAAAGCAACGTTAGCATACGTCAAGTTCCCGTCAAGATCAGCAAAAGCTACACCGTTAATCGACGAGTTAACGACCCTCGCCATGATCTGAAGATCCTGTTCAGCCTGCCTGTACACGGATCCCATATTTTCGTAAATTATTATTTTTTCGCGCAAGGCCTCCAATTCCGACACTAGCTCGTCTCTATTCTTCCCTTCGCTGCTCATATGTATCTTCCCTCCCGAGATTTTTCTTCGGAAAAACTATTCTTTCTCCTTTTGAAAATCACCGTACATCTCTTTTATGCACTCCGGACACAAACCGTGCGTAAAACTCGCATC
>JBAROK010000094.1:0-3345 GCA_049642065.1 Candidatus Omnitrophota bacterium
ATATTATAAAGAGTTAGGGGGATTTTACATGGATTTCAGTAAAAGAGGCCTTAAATGGGCTTAAAAGGCGTATTTTAGGGTTTTAGAAACCTATAATTTCTCCGAAAGCACACCCTTGATATGCCTAAAAAACAGGCATTCACGAAGAGAAATACACATATATGTTAAATATGAAATAGCTAGAAAGTGCGATTGACAATATCCTGTAATATGATATCATATTACTAACGAATTAACACAATAAAAAGCTAGTAGCCATACCTTTTTATGGAATTTCCATAAGCCGGGTATGGCTTCGTGTTGTCTGAGAAAGTTAAAGAGTTAAATAAGTAATAAGTATATTAGGCCTTTATGAGTAGAAACCGAACGTTTATAAAAATAGTTGCAACTGTTGTAGCAGTTATTTTTCTGCATCAGCAGGTCGTGTGGGCAGCAGGGGATATGGCTGGCATCGGTAGAGCCGTTGCAAGCCAGAGCCAGATTCCGTATGCGGATGCCTATAGGAATATAAACCTCCCTGAGGAACTTGCCCAGACAGATGATATTCATATCAACGGTTCGGAAGACCTTATCATAAACATCCAGGATTGCCATTCGTCACTTTCCGCGCAGTATTCTATAGTAAAAATTCTTAATGAACTTCTTCATAATTACGATCTCAATGTAGTAGCCATAGAAGGTGGCTCAGGTTACATTGATACTTCTATTCTCAAGTCTCTGCCGGATGAAAAGATAAAAGAAAAGACCGCTGCGTACCTCATGAAAGAGGGAAAGATCTCTGCCGGTGAGTTTTTCACCTCGACTACCAGCGAAGATATAGCTTTATATGGTGCTGAGAATAACGCTCTCTACCAGGAGAACTTAAAAGTATTCCGCCAGATTCATAAAAAGAACCGAGGCAATATATCCGTCATAAAAGTAGTTCTCGATAAACTCAGAGAGGCCGAAAGCAAGATATATTCTTCTGATCTGAGCCGCATGGTATACAAGGCCCGCCTTCATCGTCAGAGCAAGATAAGTTTTGATATCTACTGGGATTTTCTGGAGAAGGTATGTGCTAAGGAAGGGATAGATACTTCCGGTTACAAAAATATCAGGAACTTTACCGATTCAGTGGAGCTGGAAAGCCAGATCAATTTTGACGAGGCTACCGCGGAGAGGAAAGTGTTGATAGACATCCTTATGAAGAATACCAATAAGGAAAGCCTGGAAGAGATGGTCATAAAATCGCTTGCTTACGAGAAAGGGCAGATGGAGCAGGCTGAATACCACAAGTGGCTCCTGGAGTTTGCTGCAAGAAAAGGTCTTGAAACTGGTGGATACGAGGAACTGCTCAAGTTTACCGATTACGCTTCCGGGTACCATGACCTTAACGTTATAGGTCTCCAGAACGAACTTGATGCGGTAGAAAAGGAAGTCCTTGAAGAGCTCTTCTCCTCGGACAGGGAGAAGGAGCTGTATGAACTGGTAAGGACAACTGAGCTTCTTAAAGGGCTTTTTGAGGTTAAGCTTTCCGGTGAGGATGTTACCGCACTCAGCACGCACGTAGATAAAATAACCTCTAAAAACTACAAAAGATTTATAAAGAAAGTTAAGGGCGAAGAAAATGACACTCTTTTTGAGGCTCTTGAAGGCCTTGAAGGGATGCTTCTTGAAGCTAAAGATGCGCTTAAGTTTTATAGCCTTGCCGAAAAACGTAATGACGCGATGATGGCTAATACGGTCGCTGCTATGCGCAGGGAAGGTAAACACATTGCGGCTCTTGTATCAGGAGGCCATCATTCTACCGGTCTTACTGATCTAATGAAATCTAAGGGTCTTTCGTATCTGGTGCTTATGCCGAAATTCTTCAATGACCAGTCCAGGCCTTACGTGGCTATTCTTACAAAAAAGACAGGTCCTTACGAGGAACTTGTTTCATCGGGTGAGTATGACCTGGCGCTTGAGGCGTATTTTGATACCGGCGACCTTAACGAGCTTGAAGAGCTTCTGGCTTACGCGGTAGGGCAGAACGCGTTACAGGGTAAGGACGTGGATGAAGAAATTACTAAATGGGTCACCTCTTACAAGGAAGCTTATGAAACGCTTTCTCAGGTAAGGCGCGAGGCGATGGATGAAGAGCCTGTAAACCCCCAAGAGTTGGAAGAGCGTCTTTCCAGGATCAAAGTTACCGGTAAAGATGCCGGCTCCTGTGAAGTTACGGTAGACGGTAACAAATATAAGGTTACTGCTGAAGAAGTGGAAATACTCGAAACACGCGCCAAAAGAAGCGGAGTGAACATAACCAAACATCCGGCGAATGTTCTCAGGATACTTCAGAATGCGTTAGATGAGTTTAAAATAAAACCGAGGCACCTACCTAATTACAAGGTGTTCGAAACCGTTTCAAGGGTAGCCGGGAAACAGAAAGTATTCCCGAATATGGTACCCGGGCTTAACGCCGAACACGGTACAGGGCTTAATAGCGTGCTTGGTGGACTGGCGCTTGCATGGGCGGCTAATTCAGTAAAGAAAGAAGAGGCAAAGGATGAAGAAGGTCCAAGTGATCGCGGTTCGTCTCTGGGAGGAATTAAAACTTTTCTTCTGGCGCTGTTTTTAACAGCGATTATCGGTTGTGGCCAGTCCGAAGGAAGAACCGTTATACACGATGGATCTGTATGGGAAGATTTATTTTCGTACTTTACAGATACCCCTATGGGGATACCGACAATTATTATTTTCGGTGCAGCGGCTGGCTTTATTATTTATTTAACAACTCTTTTGCTGTGGAGCATACTCTTTCCGATCAGCTGGAATATAAGGAAGCTGAGAGTAAATAGCGGTATACGTAACGAAAGTATAAGAGACCTATATGAAGGACCGTTGAAGAAAGCGAAGAAGTACTTGTTCTCAAGAGGGGAAGAAGCGCTTCCGGCATTAATAAACGCTTTTGCAACTAAAAGTCACGGACCGCTATCGTTTCACCAACAGATTGAAAACGTATTAAGGTATATGGACGTGCCGCTAACACCACATCTGGTAAAGGGCCTTGCCCATAAGAAGGGTAACGTAAGAAAGAAGTGTGCGGAACTCTTGGGAAAAAGGCGTGATGCTGTCGCAGTTGAGGCGCTTATACCGCTTTTGTTGGATCCTGAAGTTGAGGTAAGAAATGCAGCAGCAACTGCTCTTGGAGAGATCAGAGACCGGCGTGCGGTACCGGCACTAATAAATGTTTTAGAAAAAGATGAGCTGGTTGCAAGGAACGCCGCTGGCTCGCTTGGTCAACTTAATGACCTGCGTGCTCTAGCTCCGCTTATGAAAGCGGCAATGTGCGCTGATACAATGACCCGTGTTACGGCCATTATG
>JBAROK010000012.1:0-26393 GCA_049642065.1 Candidatus Omnitrophota bacterium
AAAAGGTGAACCATTCACTGAAGAGAAGGTCTTCGAATTGATGGGAGGAGACAAGCTCATGGATGTGAGAGTTACTCTCGCCAGAGTTGAACAAGAGAGACAGACACTGAAAGCCGAAGAAGCTAAAAGAGTGCACGAGAGCCTTTTAAAGAGCTCTCTTGATATGGCTCAAGCCTCGGTTAAAGGTATAGGACCGGATGTCGTTATCATAGTCAGTTCCTCAGATGAGCAGGCAGATTTCTGGCAGAAGCGTCTTACCGGTGATGATAATAAGACAGGTTCAGGTGAAGCTGTCAAAGAAGGCGCTGTAGTTCTTTCGGTATCTGAATCCAACTGGAAAGGCGGCGCTGGTAACGGTATGGGTACCCTCAATGGTTTTGTTCAGGCCGCCCGCAAGGCGCGTGAGCTGGGGCTTATAAACGTACCCGCAGATGCCACTAGCGCGCAGCTTATTAACGCGCTTCTTGCATATTCTAAAGGAAAGACTTCTTTCATGTTCCATACCGCAGGTAAAGGTACGCGTACAGCTCCCTTGCCTGGTGCGGAAGTTAACTCCAAACCGAACATAAAACTGCCTAAAATGGTAAGGGTCGCTGGGGAAGAACAGCCTCTCACCATCCTGGAAGCGGTGCTTATGGAAACCAACATATACGCGCCTTCGAGGGTCAATAGGTTAGGCGTGTTCTGGGGAGACCAGGTAGTTATTAATGAGAACGATATCGCTTTTGGCGGTAAGCATCACATAGAAATATTCGGTCAGCTTGTTCCGTTAGACCCGGACATTCAGGCGTATGGAGTGTTGATACCGAGTGAAGAAGGGGACTGTAAACAGAGAGAAAAACTCTCGATGGATGAAGTTAGAAAACTGCTTCCCGCCGGTAGCAACAACGTTTATAAAAGTATAGGGTCGTTCACAGTATCATTACCGTTTCTAACGGCGCTTATCAGGATGCCCGAACACCAAGAGCTGCTTGATAGAGCAGCGGGCAGTCTAAATACTGATCCTGACTGGTGGCAGCCGCTTACTTCAACACGTGAGGAATACATTGAAATGATCGGTAAGAAGGGTGTACCTCGCAAGGAAGCAGGCGCTACGTGGGACAAGATGCAACAGCTATGGGTGGATTTTGTTGCCAATGGTGAATATTGGGATACTACAACTGGCTTGTACCGTATGCTCGGGTTCAGCGATGTTGGTAAGAACTCGCTCTGGTGGGATTACGGCCAGAACAAATATTATCTCAGGAACATGCAGATCCTTACCGAGGAATCACCGGAAGGTGAAGCTTCCAGGAATTTCTTTGATGCCCATAAATTTAACACTAAGAATGATGATTTGGAAGTAGTCGATTCGGTATTCAAGAATTCTACTGTGAAGAAGGGAAGACTTGTAAATTGTGTTGTTATAGACAGCCAACTCGAAGAAGTTTATGCTGAGAACGCTGTTATTATAGGAAGTACTGTTTTAAAACTTAACGCTGATGGAGCGTTATGCTACAATGTCGTTGATAATACGGTCAGTCTTGCCAAAGGGCAGGTACTGGCTAATATTTTCCATCCTGAATTAGGCCGTATACCTATGCGTACGGATATAGGCAGGGACGGTCAGGCCGATTGGAAAGGCGAAGTGCACGTGTATGATAACGCGTACACGTACAGCAAGATCGCCGAACTGATGAAAGGCCTCAAGATGGAGGATGTTGTTAAAGCGAAACAGGCAGCTATAGAAAAACTGACTTCGGGTGCCGAAGAACAGGAAACGCCTGCTACACTTGCTAAACAGCTTAGCGACAAGAGAAATATAGGTATATCCGAAGCTCGTGATATCGTTGCTTACAGGATGTTGACATTTGGCGATGTGCCTTATTTCACAGTTGCAAGTTATACTGAGACTTTCGGGGTAAATCCTGCGGATGCGAAACGGGAACTTGATGACTTAGCGTCTGATGCACGTGAAGGTACTGCTATAGCTGGCGTGGAAAGCCTGGAAGCGTACATAACTCTTACCAGGGATACTCTTAAACAGCTTGCTGCTCAGGTTGCCACAAAAGGTCTTTTGTCTATACCTGATGCAAAACTGTTGGATGAGGCTGTGGCAAAAGCCGATAATATAGAGGACATGAGTTTTGTTTATTCGGCTATGCTGAGTGAAAAAGGTTATCTTGACAATATTGATGTAGCAGCGCTTGGAATAGATACAAATCCTGTAAGAATATACCGGAAAGTAGACGTAGCAAATAGAAAGGATGCTATGAATCAGAAGGAACCATTAAAATTCGGGACTAGCGGTCTTCGCGATACAGTGGATAACATGACTGATCTGGAATGTTATATAAACACCAGAGGGTTCATAAAGTTCCTTAAGGAAAGAGGCGAGATAAGGATCCTTGAAGGGGAACCTGTACCTCATGTAATCGTTGGAGGCGACCGCCGTCCATCAACGCCTAGGATAATGCTTGCCGTTATGAAGGCTGCCGAGGATGAAGGTTGCGTTGCTGAATTTATCGGTTTAGCAGGAAGCCCGAACGTGGCTTATTATGCCATGCAGAATGGTTTCCCGAGTGTCATGGTAACCGGTAGCCATATACCTGCTGACAGGAACGGTATCAAGTTTACCAAGAAGTCCGGTGAAGTGCTTAAGACGGATGAAGCGGATATCCTTAAGAACGTTGCCGTGGCAAGAGAAGAAGAGGGCGAGAAAGGCTGGAAAGATGCTATTTTCGGTCGTAACGGTATGTTCAAGGTCAAACGTAACCTGCCCGATGTAAGTGACAGGGCTATACGTTTCTATATAAACCGCTATCTGGATGTTTTCCCTGCGGATGCTCTTAAAGGTAAGAAAATCGTTCTTTACCAGCATTCAGCGGTTGGAAGAGATGTAGTAGAACAGATATTTAGAGGACTTGGCGCAGAGGTTATCGTAGAAGCCAGGAGCGAAGAGTTTGTTCCTGTAGATACGGAAAAAGTGCCTGAATCCACAAGGAAGCTTTTCAAGGATTGGGCTGCAAAACATAAGCCCGATTTTATTATATTCACTGATGGTGATTCGGACAGGCCTGGATTCGTTGATGAGAAGGGTAATTTCCTTCCCGGTGACTCTCTAGGAGCACTGGTCTCTATGTACCTTAATCCGGATTCAGTAGCTATTCCCATAAGCGCGAATGACGCTGTGGTAGATGCTCTTAAGAAGAAGGGAGTGGATGTAACTCAGACCAAGATAGGGTCGCCTTACGTTATCGCGGCTATGAACGATGCGATCGATAGAGATAAAACTGGTACGGTTAAAGTGTCAAGCTGGGAATCTAACGGCGGATACCTTCTCGGAAGCGACTGGAATATAAATGGTAAGGACCTTAAAGCATTGCCGACGAGGGACGCGGTACTGCCGCTATTACTTCCGATGCTCCTGTCTATACAGGAAGGTAAGACAGCGTCTGAGATGATAGACACTAACCTGCCGGCAAGATCCGTTGTATCTGATGCGGTGAACAATAAGATGGAAGGTACCGAAACCTATACGCCGGAAATGGGCAAAGCTATGGTTAAGAGGTTTTCACCGAAAGACGGCGAAATAGCTGAATATGATTTTAGTAGAAACGTAGTTACATATAAAGACCATCTAGGGTTCTTGTCTTCTTCCTCCAGAAGAGAAAGTGCTTCTCCGGAACTTGTTGAAGAGATGCTGGAGATCAAGAACGCGTTAGCGCAGTATTTCACTAACTCTGTTGTGGATAAGATCAGCTTTGTTGATGGTATTAAGATGCATTTTGAGAATAATGACGGTATACATATCAGGCCGTCCGGTAACGAGCCTATACTCAGGTTCTATGTTCAGGCTCCGACACAGCAAAGGGCCCAGGAAGTGGTGGACCAACGGCTTGATTATATCAGGCCTATAGTTCAGGCGATGGCAACACCGGGTACTGAAGCGTTAAGGACCGATTCGGAAGCTTCAGAAGCCAGTAAGGCTATAGTTTCTCTGGACCAGCAGATAAAAGCTGGTAAACCTGTAAAATTCGTTCCTTCGTTTAGGACTGGTGCCGATGGATATACATGGGGCCAGCCTGTCAGGGAGAACGTTATACTTGAGATCATGGGTGCGAAAACCGTTGATGAAAAAATAGCTCTTGCTGAAAAATACGGTATTCCCGCAGACGAGGTCATAGGCGAAAGATGGGTTGCTGCAGGTGAGGTGGAAGCAGAAACAGGCGTCAGTTTGCCAAGCGATGTATTGTCGCTCTGGCCTAACCAGGTGCCGGGAAGCAATATTACCGCGAAGCTTTTGACTAGCGGTAGGCCGCTTTCATTGCAGTATCACAGGTTCCCGGAGATGATCATACCGCTTGCGGATGGATACGCGTATCTGGGACTTAATAGAGACATAACTCCCGAAGAGTTCATGGACAACCTTCGCAAGGGTGATGTAAGCATGTTTAACAAGGTTGAGCTCAAGAAGGGTGAACCTGTTATAGTACCGCCGTACATGATACACGCGTATGGACTGGTAAGAGTATATGAGGTAAAAGCTGTTGATGCTGCTCAGGATAAGGCAGGTACGATATCGTTCTACGACAGGCTGCGCTTAAATGCCGAACAACAGGATAATGTTGCGCAGATCCGGGCGTTTACACCGCCTGAAAGACCTGATGAAGTTGCTGATAAACTGGTTGCTAAAGGGTTAGCACGTCTCGGCAAGGATGTCCTAACGTTACCTGCTGATACGGTGGAGGCAATAGCTAGTGAGCTGGAAAGAGAAGGTTCACTTAAGAAGGCCGACCTTTCAGTAGCTGCTTACACGCCTGTGGTTCAGAATGAAGTTGACGGCGCCAAATACGAAAAAATGGGTGAAGCCCCTGGATTCGTTGCCGGCAGGTACAGTATCGACAAGACCAAAGGCATAGAGGCCTATAAGGACATACAGGGCAAACAGCATTCCATAATCGTGACTGAAGGTGCTGTAAGGCTTATAAACGCTGCAGGAGAGACGATAGACGAAGTCAGCCAGGGTGAAGAAAGGATGCTGCCTGCAAACGTAGGTAAATACAGCATCATTGCCACAGAAGGTCCTGCGATAGTTTATACGCAGTATGTACCTGAAGAGCGGCGCGAAAAAGAGTTTGCTGTGCAGCTTGATGCCGGTAAGTCGACCATACCGGACATGCCGGATAGTGTACCGGCTTATGTTACAACCGGTGTATTTGCGGCTGATGGTGTCAGGGATTTTGTGGAGATAAACACTGCTGCCGATGCTATGCCGTTACTTGAAGGCCGTGACCATGTTGTTGCTGTTGTGGCGGGTAAGGTAGCACTTGAACTTAACGAAAAACTGGTCGCCGTTTTCGAAGAAGGCGATACGTTTATGGTAAAAGATGATGAGATCATTGATACCAAAGGCAGGATCATACCGTTTCTGGAGACAGGCCCGTACAGGCTCGTCAAAGAAGGCGACAGGCCCGCTACGGTTGAGGTAAGGTATCCGAATACGCCTGAGGAAAGTATCGTATATATGACGTACATGATGGTCAGAAAGCATATAGAGACTATCCAGGCCGGTCAGATCGACCTGATCCTTCCATCTGAGATGTTCATCCCCGGGGTCAAGAACACTGTAGGTTCTGCCGAATGGGAAGAGGATCAGCTTAAAAGGTATGTCAGCAGCAAGATCAGTATAAGAACGTACAATGCCAGCGCAGGCCTTACCGAGGCTGCCAAGAAGAGTATGGATAAAGGCGTGGTAGGCATTCTGGTGGCTACAGAGGCCAACCTTAATAATGCTCAGGAAGCGGCTAAATCGGATGATGAGGTAAGGAAGTTTCTGTATGGGGAGAAAGGGACATTAAGGGTGCTTGCTATACCGAATATTGACAAGCTCCAGGGTAAGGGTTGGTTCTTCAACCGTGAAGTTGAAGGAACGGCACTGCTTCTTGCAAGCGTTACGCCTGAGGATATAAGGGTAGAAGGCGCAGCTAACGCTGCTGATGACCTGCAGAGGCTCATGGCACAGCTTACAGGCAAGCCTATTCCGAGAAAGTATCTATATTATATGCTTTCTCATAAGGAAATAGGGAAGGATGTACTGGATAAGCTGCCTGCAAAGTTTAAAGACAATCCGTACGGTTGGTTGCAGTTTCTAGTCGAGAACCTGCTTTTGGATATGCCGATCAAGCCTTTTAACGCTACAGAACAGCTTCAGCAGAGAAGAAAGGTGATGTGGTCGGTATAATGCACGTAATAAATACAGAAATACTATTCGAAAGGGGGGGTAGGCCTTATAGATGGTCTACCCTTTTTTTGTCAGGTATCCCTAAAAGCTGCCTGCCGGCTATAATCAGGTAGTAATATTAACATCTATATTACTGTAAGTTGACAGAATAGTGTAATTTTTGTAAAATATCTTCTCCTGTCAATAGTTTATAAAAGTGACAAATAAGCCAAAGGGAAGTTGATGGAACAAGAGACGTTTCTACAAAAGCTCGGCAAGCAGAAGATGTCATATCTTTTTATCGCTTTGCCGGTCACACTCTTCTTTATATTTCAGCTCGCCCCGGTATTCATCTCTTTTTTCTGGTCTTTCACTCGATATGACGTAGTACATGCCCCGCAGTTCGTGGGCCTGGATAATTACAGGAACATACTTTTTAATGATCCGCTTTTCTGGAAGGCGATCAGGAACACCGTTCTTTATGTGATAGGGGTTGTTCCGATAGGTATATGCCTGTCGCTTATACTGGCAGTAGCTATAGACCAGAAGATAAAGTTCAAGAATTTCTTTAAATCCATATTCTTCCTTCCGACAGTAACTGCTATAGTAGCCGTCTCTGTTATATGGAAATGGCTGTATGCGGGAGAGAAATACGGTCTTTTCAATTACGTGCTTTTAAAGCTAGGGTTCCAGCCGATCGATTGGCTGGCGAGCCCTACATGGACACTGCCTTCGATAATGATAATGTCCATATGGGCTGGCCTAGGGTATAACATGATACTTTTCCTGGCGGGGCTTCAGACTATACCGCACGTGATGTACGAAGCTGCTGAGATAGACGGTGCAGGTTTCTGGACGAAGTTCTTTAAGGTGACGATACCGCTACTCAAACCGACTATCGTATTCGTCAGTATAATGAGTTTCATTTTCAGCTTTCAGGTGTTTGAACAGGTATATATAATGACTGGTGGCCAGGGCGGCATAGGCGGAGTACTTAACAGTGCTCTTACTATAGTTGCTTATTTGTATGACAAGGGCTTCCAGAAGTTCCAGATGGGGTATGCTTCGGCGCTGGCGTACATAATATTCCTCTTTATATTCATTCTTACAATGATCAACAAGCGCCTTATGAGGAGTAACGTAGAATATTGATTACCGCAGTAGAGAAACAGAGCATTATGGGACATGAAGTAGGTATCAGGAAAGATTCACTCACGATAAAGACGTTCATATATCTTTTTCTGATAGCCGGTGCTGTGATCATGGCCGTGCCTTATGTGTGGATGTTTGTTACTTCCATCAAGCCTCTGGCGGAGATACAGTCCTATCCTCCGAGTTTTATTGTTAAGAACCCCACACTGGAACCTTACCGGGACCTGTTTAAGATAGTGCCAATGATGCGGTACCTCTTTAATAGCCTTTTCGTGGCAGGAACGGTAACCTTATTCAACGTATTCGCTACATCTTTAGCGGGGTATGCCTTTGCCAAACATAAGTTCTGGGGCAGGGATAAGCTCTTTTTCATACTCCTGGGATCTTTGATGATACCCTGGCAGGTCAATGTTATACCGGGGTTCGTCATAGTCAAGAAGCTCGGGTGGCTCAACACGTACAGGGGTCTTATAATACCTTCAATGGCATGGTGTGCTTTCGGTATATTCCTTAACAGGCAGTATATATACAGTATCCCGGATGACCTTATTGACGCTGCTAAGATAGACGGGTGTAGTGAGTTCATGATATACCGCAAGGTGATATTGCCTTTGATAAAGCCCGTTGTGGCTACTTTAGCTATATTCACGTTCCTGCAGCAGTGGAATAATTTCGTCTGGCCGTTGGTTATAATTCATACCAGTAACATGCGGACGATACCTCTGGTGCTCGCGATTCTGACGGGTCAATTCGGTTCTAATTTTGCAATAGTAATGGCGGGTGCTGTTGTATCGACCTTGCCTATGCTCGTGGTGTATTTATTGTTCCAGAAGTACATAATAAAAGGTGTAGCAATGACGGGCCTAAAAGGCTACGCGGGAAGGAAAAGATGAAGAAGATATCAGTATACGCATTATTTCTTATGTTGTCAGTGATCATAATGTCTGGTTGTGCTCAGGAAGCTAAGTTAGAAGCTCCGGAAGCCGCTTCTGTTGAAGAAGTGGCAGTAGTGGAGAAGGTGGAGGCTTCAGAAGGCGAACCAGTGGTATATATCGAAGCGGTTGCCGCCGAGGCGTCAAGTTTTGACGAGACGCCTGACTGGGCACCCGAACCTAATCCCATGGCGTCTGCTGATGGTGATATGTTGACCCGTTGGTCAAGCAATTATACCGAAGGTGACCAGTGGGTCTATTTTGATCTTGGCACAGAAAGCACCGTTAGTAACGTTATAGTACGATGGGAAAGAGCTTATGCTACGAATTATCAGATACTCGTTTCTAACGACGCAGAGAACTGGACCGAAGTTTATAACGAAAAGAACGGTAACGGTGGGTCTGACGAAGCTAAATTTGCTCCTGTTAAGTGCCGGTACCTTATGCTCCTTGGTAAAGAGAGGGTTAACGAGGATTGGGGCATATCCATATGGGAAGTAGAGATATACGGTCCTAAGAGCAAGAACCTTAAGGCAAAGATGACGAAAGAGGCGTATCTCACTAAAGGTGATGACGAATCGAAGAAAGAAGAAGTTAAAGAAGTTCTTGATAAACTGGCTGCGAAACCGGTTCCTATAAGCCAGCAGAAATTTCAAAAAGGTGTTGTATACACGTCCTGGATGGCGGATGAATTGGCTAACCCCGTATCGGATCTTACGCTTGCGTATCTTAAGGAGATAGGTTTTGATACTATCGCCATAATGGTCCCGGCGTACCAGAAAGAATTGGATTCCAAGGAGATATTCACTAACGACCACCCCGGTGGGGATACCCCTACGGACAAAGCGCTTGTGCACGCGATAAAAACATGCCACAGGATCGGGCTGAGAGTTCTTTTAAAACCGCATGTTGACCCGAGGACGGACGAAGCCAGAATAAACATAATGCCTTCCGATGAATGGTTCGACAGTTACGAGAAGTTTGTCGTAAGGTACGCCCGTATGGCTCAGGAACACGGGGTAGAGATATATTCAGTAGGTACTGAGCTTGAGGCGACGACTTTCTCTGCCTGGGCGCACAGGTGGGACCAGGTTATCACGAAAACAAAAGAAGTTTATGGCGGTCTTTTGACGTATTCAGCTAACTGGACAGAATACAAGGAAGTGCCGTTCTGGGATAAGATGGATTTCATAGGGCTAGACGCGTATTTCCCACTGGCAGAAGTGGATGAGCCTACACAGGAAGAGCTCGTACTTGCATGGGAAGCTATAGCCAACGAGATAGACAAATGGCTCAACGAAAAGGGTCTTACAGGTAAAGGTGTTATCCTTACCGAGATAGGTTATCCTTCTGCTGATCGTGCGGCCCGCCAGCCGTGGGTAGCTATCACTAATGTTGAGGACCAGCAGGAACAGGCAGATTGTTTGGCAGCGACTTTTGAGGTTCTTTCAAAACGTTCCTGGTTCGAAGGTTATTACATATGGCAATATTTTCCGCAAGATAGGTGGAGCCCGCTCGGGTTCACCATTAAAGGTAAGAAAGCTGAAGAAGTTGTGAAAAAGTGGCTCAAAAAAGCTGAATAAAAAAACAAGAAGGAGGGAGTAACATGAAGAAAGTAGTATTAATGCTCGCAGTAGTAGGCCTTCTGTTCGCTGGGACGGTCGTGCACGCTGAAGATGCGACTGTTCTTTTTGATTTCGAGGACGGTCTGCAGGGCTGGGAGATCCCGGACTGGGCGTATGAAAAACCAGATCACGTTCAGAAAGAGATCACCGCTTCGAACAAGTTCGCTACTCAGGGCACTCAGAGCCTTGAGATCGATACAGAGTTCCCAGGCGGAAGATGGACCGGTGCTATAATCGAGATCATGCAGTATTTCGACTGGACCGATTACAGCAAGATAGCTTGTGATATTTATCTTCCCAAGGACGCTCCGCTCGGACTTAGGGCGAAGATAATACTGACCGTTGGCGACAGCTGGAAATGGGTAGAGATGAGCAGGGCTTTTGGCCTGAAGCCCGGGGAATGGGTGACCCTGACAGCTGATCTTAAGCCGGGAAGTATCGACTGGCGAAGGATACAGGTTGATGAAGGTTTCCGTGCGGATATCAGGAAGATCGACATAAGGGTGGCATCCAACAATAAACCCGCTTATACTGGTCCGATTTATATCGATAACATACGCGTTATAAAATAATCTGACCGTAAATGTCGATTGATGATCGCTAAAATTAAGACTAGGGGCAGTGAGGCAGGGGTCGATTTACATGATCGATTCCTTGCTCACTGCTTTGTCTCCTAGTAAATACTCCTTTTTGTCGGAATAGTTTAGATGTACGGTAGGGAATAAAGGAAAGGAAAAATAATGAAGAATATTCGTTTTAATGTCCTGGGGATACTCATGGTAAGCTTCTGCGTTTTCGCGATCTCGCTTACTGGTTGTGGCCCGCAAAAAGATGAAGGGCCTACTGCCGGTAAGACTATCAAGATAACCAAGCAGGCTCAACAGGAAGCAGTTCCTGAAGGACCAGCTCCGTCCACAGCTCCGATAACTGAGGAGAGGACTTACTATGATTTCGAAAGCGATCTCAATGGCTGGGAAGTTCCGATGTGGGCTAAAGGCAAGACCGATTACGTGGCAAAGAACGCGGAAATATCTACTGAGGTAGCTTCGCACGGTAAGGGAAGCATGAAGGTAGGGGCTGATTTTCCGGGTGGTCTCTGGACCGGGGCTTTAGTTGAGATCATGCAGTATCTGGACATGAGCAATTATCGGGTTATCAGAGCGGATATCTATCTTCCTCCGGACGCACCAGTAGGGCTTAACGCCAAATTGATATTGACTGTAGGCGAAACCTGGAAGTTCGTTGAGATGAGCCGCAGCTACCCCCTAATACCCGGCGAATGGGTAACCATTAATGCCAGTATAGAGCCGGGCAGCTATGACTGGAAGAGGGTAGTGCCTGACGAAAAATTTGCTGAAGACGTACGTAAAATAGCTATAAGGATCGAGTCCAACAGGAAACCCAAGTATGTTGGCACGATATACATCGACAACGTCAGGGTCGGTAAATAAGGTTACCAGATATAAGTTGCCAGATATCGGAAATCGTCTATAATATAATAAACCTTTAAATATTGTATTTGGACCGTTTCCGATATCTGATTTTAGAGATACACGCGCGGTAATACCATTTCGTTTTTTTTTGTCCGGTTAGTTTTAACATTTTAAATCTGGGCAGCAGCAGTTTATAAAACCTTTGTCAATACTTCACAAAAGGGAGAAAGCCATGTCTAAGGGAAAATCTAAAGAAAAGCCAAAAGAGAAAGGTCTTGAAGCCAAATCTAAGAAAAGTGCTAAAGGTGCTAGCGCACTGAAAAGGGCTATACCCGTTGTGGTTGCTCTTATTGTTGTTGCCGTCGCCTTCTACGCGGTACAATTCGTTCCCAGGGGGCACAAGGTTATACCAGAGTTCCAAAAGGGTATGGGGTACGTTACTTGGTCCGAGGGCGCTTACAAGAGCGAGAACTCAGATAAGTCTCTTGCCGAGGTAAAAGAAGTGGGTACCGAATGGGTCAGCGTACTGGTGACCTGGTATCAGACCACACCGTGGTCCGGTGACATACACAGGACCGGTAAGACGCCTTCCGACGAATCCGTAGTATATGTTATACGTAAAGCGCATGAGATGGGTATGAAGGTTTGCCTTAAGATGCACCTGGATCTATTGGATACCTCTGACGGCAGCTGGAGGGGCGAAATAGGCTGTATGAGAGAATCTGAATGGGACGAATGGTTCCGCAAATACACTGAATACATCATGCATTATGCAAAGATAGCAGAAGGGGAAAAAGTAGAGATGCTTTGCGTGGGAACAGAACTTTCCACTACAGCTACTGCAAAAGGATACATGTGGGAAGACCTGATACAGAAGGTAAGAGGCTCTTTTTCGGGTCTTTTAGTGTATGCTGCGCATTGGGACAGGTATCTGGATATACGGTTCTGGCAGCTACTTGACTTTGTGGGCATAAACGCTTATTTTCCGTTAACGGAAGAGATGGCGCCTTCTTACGAAGAGTTGAAGCAAGGATGGACCAAATGGGTCGCGGAGATCGAAGAGTTCCAATCCAGGATCCAGAAACCGATCATTTTCCCGGAAGCTGGTTGTAATTCGGCGGACGGTGCCGCTATCCGTCCTTGGGAACATGTTCCCAGGAGCGAAGTGAACATAAAACTTCAGGAAGATTATTACAGGGCTCTTTTGGACGAGTTCTGGGATAAAGAATGGTTTTATGGTCTTTACTGGTGGTACTGGGGTACGAACGAGCATATGGGCGGGCAATACAACCGTGGATTCACGCCACAGAACAAGCTGGCTGAAGAAGTTATAAAGAAATGGTATTCTAAACCTGTGTCGAGGTAACCGAAAGGTTATGCATTACGACGAACTATGTGAAGGAGCATTCACATGAGAGAGTTTATCGCTAAAGAGAACAGGTTATCCGAGAAGGAAAGAAGGAACCTAAGTATACTTGACTCTATACGCAGAGGCAGGGAGATATCCAGGGCAGAGATATCAAAACTGACAGACCTTAATATCGTTACCGTATCGAATTATGTCAGTAAATATATCAAGAACAAGATCGTTTTTGAGACGGGACTGGACATTTCCACAGGTGGCAGGAGACCGGAACTTCTTAAACTGAATGGTGGTTACGCGTACAGCATAGGTATAGATCTCGGTTCCCCGCATCTAACGATCGACGCTTCTATAGTAGGTATACTGATGGATCTTACCGGGAAGGTTGTTGCCGAAGAGAAAGTGCCGAAAGAGGAAGAATCCTTTGAGAAGCTTACCGAAAGGGTTCTTGGGATGGTGGACGCCTTGATACGCAAGTCTGGTGTCTCTCCTTCGGACATAAAAGGTATTGGTGTAGGGATATGGGGCGTAATAGACAGGTACCGTGGAATGGTGCGGTATGCTGTTGAGAACGAGCAGATCGTGAGCTACACGAACCTTTTAAGTCAGCTGGAGTCAAGATTTGATGCACCGACCCTTATCGAGCATGATGCCACTCTGGCAGCGTTTGGTGAAAGATGGTCGGGTATTGGTGCGGGCAGTTCCGCTGAGAACCTTATTTTTCTTTGTTCCGATTCCAGCTGCGGTCTCGTTATAAAGGGAGATCTTTATTACGGGGCCACCAAAAGCGCCGGGGAACTTAACCTTAACCCTCCGCATCCAGGCGAGGCGGCAAGTCCTGAAAACTGCTGGGCTAGTTATGATTATGGCTGTTGTCTGCGTTCGAGGGGGCTTGACCTGGGCATACCCGACAAGATAAGGGCCTATCTCAAAGAACATGCTGGTGAAGAATCGGTACTTCTAGAGGTAGTAGGCGGAGATCCCGAAAAAATAGATTTCAAATCCGTAATAGAAGCAGCAGAGAAAGGTGATGC
This sequence comes from Candidatus Omnitrophota bacterium, assembly GCA_049642065.1. GTDB lineage: Bacteria > Omnitrophota > Gorgyraeia > Tantalellales > Tantalellaceae > WJMH01. Next base: position 13,742 of record JBAROK010000012.1, read on the forward strand.
ACTAGCCAAGAAGACGCTTGAAGATGCCGGTGATTATCTTGGGACCAAAATAGCTTTTCTTATTAACCTTTTTAACCCTGAAGTAGTGGTGATAGGAAGGGGAATAGAAAAAGCGGGTGATATATTTTTCTCAGCGGTCAGAAGATCAGTAAGAAAATGGGGTTATGAAGAATCGGTAAAAGTGGTTAAGATACTCCCGACAAGTCTCGGCGATGATGTCGTTGCTATCGGGGCGGGAGCTCTTGTGGTGCAGAATCTTTTCGCAGGGGTATAAAAGCGCAGAAAAGAATTAGAGAGTCATGTTGAGAAAGATATTTACAGTAATATTTATAGCAGTCTTAATTTTTTCTTCCGCAGGTTGTGGAGGTAGAGCCCAGCAGAAGAACCAGATAGTGATGTGGCTTGTAGGCTCTGAAGCCCAGTCCCAAATCATAAACGAACTGGGTAAGAAGTTTACCGAACAGACTGGTGTAGGAGTTTTATGCCAGGCGATATCCTGGGGTGATGCGCACAGCAAGTATCTCACTTCCATTGCCGGGGAGGTAACTCCGGATATAGGCACTATGGGGCTTACCTGGGGTATGGAATTCGGGGAACTGGGCGCGCTGGTCGATTTGCGTGAAGCATTCGCCGAAGACGTATCCAAATTAGAAACCAAAATATTCCCAAGTATGCTGGAATCTACTCAGGTTAGTAAAAAGGCTTTCGGGATACCTTTTGACCTGTCGGAACAAATAATGTATTACAGAAAAGACATGGTACCGGATCCTCCGGAGACATGGAATGAACTTTTAGGGATGCTTAGCGACCTGAAGGCTCAGAATAAAGGTATGGTGTATGACTGGGGATCTTTGGAGTGGATAGGCTATTCTGCGTTCCTGTGGCAGGCAGGAGGTAATTATTATAATGCGGATTACACAAAAGTGACGCTGGATACCCCGCAAGCTGCAGAAGCCATGCAGTTTTTTGGAGATCTTTACGCCGCGGGTATGCCGAGGACACAGGTTCCACTTGAGCAGGGGATGAGAACGGGGGATTATCCCCTGGCGATATCAGGTAACTGGAAGATAATCAGCCTTACGGTGGGAGCGCCCGAGCTGAAGGGTAAGTGGAGCATTGCCATGCTGCCTAAAGGACCGACTGGTAAACGTACGGCTTTTATAGGAGGAAGGATACTCAGTATATTTTCCAGGTCAAAGATGAAAAGTGAATCCTGGGCATTTATTAAGTTCCTCTTCAGACCGGAGAACCAGGTAAAGATATACGAAGCTTCACTGGAAACGGACGACGCATATCTTCCGCCGAACATGGACACCTGGAATGCTCTTCCGATGGACCCGGCTTTCAAAAGAGTCCTTGTGCAGCAGGCGAAAGACGCCAAGGGGCCTCCGCCGGTACTAGCGTGGGATTCTAGTACAAGGTTCGTGAATCATGCTATCCAGATGGTCGTATTAAAAGGTGCCGATCCTAGTGAAGAGCTTAAAAAGGCCACTCTACAGATGCAGAAAGAGCTTGACGCCAGAAGAAAATAGAAAAATTCCATTAGCTATATACAAAAAGGGAAGGCTTTTACAGCCTTCCCTTTTTGTATATAAACCACCTAAAAATAAGCACTTACAGCATAGGTTAGGTTATAAAAAGCCAGATTTTTTAGTTGATGTTAGTCTAAAAAAATGCTATTATGCATTAAGAAATTAAATATCTAGTGTAATGCATTTTTTGGGAATAACCGCACAACCATTCACATTTGTGGGAAGGTAGGATATGCACGCTGTAAGTCACAAACCATGGTTCAAGGCCATAAGTCTTGTCCTTGTAGTTGCTTTTATATGTCTTGATATATCTTGGGCGCAGCCGGCAAATGTTTCTGGCACCGCTCAGAAGCTGTCTGCGGAGCTTCCGTTCCAATCAGAGATAATGGACGAAGGGAAAGCAGATTTCAGGCAGTCACTTTTTTCCGATATTAAACTCCTTGCTTCCATCAAAACGATCGCCAAATATCTTCTCGAAGAAAAACAGCCCCTTAGCTATATGCAATCAGTCATTACCGAAGAGATAGGCGATATAGCTGAAAGGATCGATCTTTCAAGGGTCTCGGTCAAAGATAACGTAGTATCGATACCGCTAGAACGCGGAGATGAAATAAGTTTGATCCAGATAGCCAAAAAGGACAGTCTTTCTCCGGCAGAAGTGTCGGATGGTGAGTGGATTGAATCTGGTAAGTACGTTATCAGAAAGGTCGTAACCGAAAAAGGAGTTAGCACAGAGCCTGAAGAAAGTGTCGAGAAACATGAAGACCGTATTCCGCCCAGCGGATCGGATAGGGAAGGTATGCACGATTTAACGGCACGCAGCTGTCTAAGGGCGGCGTGGGTAACCGGGGTTTTGACCGGAGCTGTATTCATCGCCCTTATAACGTTCTACATGATATGTGGCATGACAGATGGCATGATACTATTGTCGGAATTCGTTGAACTGCTGGCATTATATGTGACTACGTATTATCTTCTGCTTGGATTGGATATTCGCAGATCATTGGTAGAATGGGGTGTCCCGAAAGATGAAGCGATGGATATGCCCATTGCTTCCAGTAATGGATACATGCATAAAGCTTATAGTAAATTAGCTAGAACGCATCAATATGCCGTTGACAGGCATGAGGTATTCCCGCATATGATAGGGATGATGCTCATAACACCTTTGGCTCTCATACTCTATCCATTGTATGTCTTCAGGTTAAAGCGTTTCGACAGATTATCATCACAATATGCGGGTATCTATTACAATAATCCGGAAAGCATGTATGAATATGCGCAGCTGGAGTTCCCCCAGATAAGGGCCTTTGCTCTCGAAAGGGCATGGAAACTGGATAATATAGATAAGATAGGCCGGCTCTTTGTATTATCTTACGGGCGGGATGATGAACTGGCGGAAGCGGCTATTACAAGACTTTTTCAGCTAGGTACTCCGGAAAAGATCAAAGAGCATGTTAAAAAATGTTTGATGGGGTTTACCGATTCTTATTTTGATATTGTGGAGCTAAAATCTTTCATACCCCGAAGACGTCTACGGGATACGATGACGGAGGTATTAGCGGACCAGCTGACAGCATATGTAAATACCCGGGCGGATTTCGAGAAGATCGTGGCGATTGTTGACCATCATTATGATTCAAATAACCGTCCGCGTATTAAAGAACTGGAAGACATGGTGGAAAAACCCGGCGAGATTGACAAGGTGTTCCTGGGTGAAAGGATATTCGTGCGGTTCGGAAGTATGCGACGTCCGGGTGAAGCTCAGGTAGATCCAAAGTATGAAAGAGGCGCTTCCTACCGTTTAGCCAGGGCAGCTGCAGAGTTGTACGGAACTTCATCGCTGAGCCAGGGAGAGCTGGAGGATGTAATAGCAGCCACCAGGGAAGTAGTCGCTTTTTACAAGGCACGCACTCCGGCGTATAAATATGTGGATGATCTGGCGTCCGATCCTAAAAGTTTGCGCAGGAGCATCCAAGCCCAGGGAGGTCTATTCCGAACGGTTAAAAACGATGAAGCGGAAAAGGCAAGAGCGGAATTGCAATTTGATGCGCCTATTAATAATACGAGGTCAAGCTTCGTGGAAGCATGTAACGATATGGTTGCTATCCTTGCCGGACGAACAAATATTTTTAAAGTACTTGAAGGTACGGAAACAACAACTGAAGTAGTGGATCTGGCCGAACAGTTGCTTGGTGATCTGGAAAAGATGCGCACAGACGGCCGTGCTCCGCTGCTTTTTTCGAAAGAGGTAGTAAAAGTTGAAGATGTTCTGAGGAAGAACCTGCGGACATTCGAGGCTGAAGGTATTATCGCCTCTATTATCACTCTTGCCAGACAAGCTAAAAGAGATGGGAAGAAGTTCATTATAGGTATTGAAACTGGTTGGATCCCCGGTATCGAGAAGGCTACCATGCAGCATATGGCGATAAATCCCCTGGTTACCGAGATCAAGTCTCTTGGTAAAACATTGAAATCGATGGGATTGGATAACGTAGTGATCGTACACGACAAAAGAGATTACCTGGCGCATAATATATTATGGGAAACATCAAAACGTGAGGGGGCTTCTGCCGACTATTCGAACGTCCTTGTTCTTGCATCGGCTGAAACTATTGCTTCTAAAGTATTCGATTCGTTAAGAAGTACCGAAGGCCAGAAAAAAGCGTTTCTTGCGGGTATAGATGCCAGTCAGTTAAGGGATTTTACCGAGAAGAATGAGAATGATTACCAGCAGCTCCGGGTAAGGCTCATGGAGATGTTCTCTTTAGCGCTTGAACTGGCGGCAGGGAAGCAGGCACCGGATCTTCCTATCATAAAAGAATACAACGAAGCGCTGAGGACCGTTATATTTCTACCTAAAGCCGAACCGATGGATTTTAAAGAACTGCAAAAGTTATATAGGAATCAACAGATAGCGCTGCAAGCAGCGTAGTTCACCTGAGTCGATAAAAAAGGGAGGCTTTAAAAAGCCTCCCTTTTTTATTTGTGCACTATAAGATATTTTAGAAGAGTATCTGCACCTTAGCGATGTATTCCCACGCTGCACTTACACGTCTAAACCTTTGGCTGGTGCCATCGCCTCGTCCCCAAGCGGTCTGTCCTATCTGGAATTCGACGTTAAGACTGGATTCGCCACCTTTTTTAATACTTGAGAATCCACGACCCAACAAGCTGATTATGGGACCGCAGCGCCATGTAACAGTATCTTTCCTTACACCAGTACCCTGGTGAGAAAGCCTCACGTCCAGTTCACCTTTAAGCATAAGCCAGTCCCATGGGGAATAACCGCATTCAGCGAACAGGGGGAAATAGCTGGCGAAATCCGCATTGACTCCCGTATCTATCTGCCAGAAGTATCCGAATTCACCGGAGACATAAGAAGGTCTTTTAAATACGGTAAAGGATTTACCGACGATTCCCCTTAACTCTATTCCATTGCCGTAATCAAATATATCCGGTGGATCAATCACGTCCGTAGAGGGGGGATGTATATAGAATTTAAGTTGGGCGGCCGCTACGACAGGTTTTTCCAGGAATTTGTATTTGAGTCCGGGTTGTATTTCCTTAAAACCTTCGTGTTTAGCTTTTTCACTGCCAAATGCGGCAGTACTATAGTCGTTCTTCCAGTGGCTCCATGTGTAAGGAATGTTAAGCAGAAGGTTAAGGTTATCAGTTGCACCGTATTCAAATTTCTGCTCAAGGTCGTATATCTCTGAGATACCGCCATGATCCCAACGGCTTCTATCAGCGTTCTCGTCAAACGCCTGTTTGGCTGTAAAATACCTTAAAAAGGTTTCCGACCAGAGTTTACCTTGTTTCAGGGTCCATGGACCTGCGTAAGAATCCATGGGAAGTGCCAGTGTGACAAGTAGTGCCACGGCCAGTAAGATTACTATCTTTTTCATCAATATCCCCCCTTATAAATTATTAATACGCCTAAAAATGCTTAAAGTATTACCTGCTTAACCCGAAAAGGGCAGTGAACCAGGCCATAGTGCTAGCCTGTCCTTTTTGTTCGTCAAGGATGGATTTAACGTCGTTGGGTGTTAATATGCCTTTTTCGGTCATAATGGCCCCGATTTCCTTGTGGACCTTATGTTTTTCCTCGTATTTCTGCTGTGTTTGCAGTGCCTCTTTGACGTCTTCTTCAGATGCCAAACCGCGATCTACAGCAATTTCTCCGAATCTTTTAGTCTTTTTTCTCTTGAAAATGTTAAACATATGAGTTTTATGGTGCTATATAATAAAACATATATTACTTGCCAAATAGTATATATGTTTTATTAGGGTAAGTCAAGAAAAGCTTCCGCTGGCTATACTTAAAAGAAGGGTTGACTTAGGGGGGTATTATAATATATCATTCTAAGACTACCGTTCTAAGATAGGAGTATGACGTAATGCGTGAATCCCGCTATATATTAATATTACTTGCAGTTACTCTTTTCCTGTTCTTTTTTCAGTTAGGAGACATGGCTCTTACTGACCCGGATGAGACCTTTTATGCCCAAACGGCCAAGGAAATGCTCAATGAGGGAGAATGGATTACCCCCACGATCTTCGGTAAACCCCAGTTCGAAAAACCGGTATTTTATTACCTGCTCATAGTGGTTAGCTACATTATCTTCGGTGTTGGAGAGTTTGCAGCCAGGTTCCCTTCGGCGGTTTTTGGCGTGTTTGGTATTCTGGGGGTGTATCTTCTCGGGAGGCTTCTTTTTACGCCGTTATGCGGGTTTCTTTCAGGGCTAGTGCTGGCGACCTGTACGCAATACTTGATACTGGCAAGAGGCTGTGTGACCGATATGGTGCTTACGGTATTCATCCTGTACTGCTTGCTGCTGTTTCTTATGGGGTGGACGCGGAAGCGCAGGGTGTATTACTATATAGCTTCGGTAATGGCTGCTTTTGCGGTTCTTACAAAGGGGCCGATAGGTCTTTTTATACCTGGCCTCGTGGTTTTTCTGTATATTCTTTTTAGCCGTCAGTGGCGGGAATTAAGGCAGGTTCCGGTATTACGGTGCATACTTATTTTTCTGGGCATCAGTTTGCCATGGTATTTGGTAGTGAACCATATGCACGGGACCAGTTTTGTTAATGAATTTTTTGGATTTCATAACGTTACACGGTTTCTGGTGCCCGAGCACAGGATAGGTACATCACCTCTGTTTTACGTACCGGTAATCCTTGGCGGGTTCTTTCCCTGGAGCGTTTTTCTTCTTTTCGGTGCTTGGGATATATGGAAGAGGCCGGCTCTTATCGGCCAAACTTCAGAGGTAAGAGGCTGCAACTTGTTCCTCTTGGTGTGGTTTTTGGTGGTTTTTCTATTCTTTTCAGCTTCAAGCACAAAACTGGTAACGTATATCTTTCCGCTCTTTCCTGTACTGGCTATAGTAACGGGCAGGTTCTGGGAAAGGTTCGTTTCCGAAGCCAGGGCAGAAGAGGGCGCATCGAGAGTCTCTTACTATATTTTTGCCGCTTTGTCCCTGATGGCTGCAGTAGCAGCTATCATCCTGGCAAGGCATGAATACGCAGGTACACCTGCGGTTCTAGGCGCGGCTCTGAGCGCAGCGATATATCTTTTAGGGGTGATAGTTTCGTTGTTTTTTCTTGCTAAGAACAGGAAATTTGCTTCTTTTTATGCCATAGTGATCGCTATTCTGGTCGGAGTGTTCCCGGTGGCAAGGTTCGTCCTGCCGGTAGTAGAGGTATATGAATCAAGTAAAGTATTGTCCGACAAGGTGAAAGAGCTGGCCCGGCCGTCTGATCTTGTGGGAGGGGAAAGCGACCACCGGCGCGGTGTAGCGTTCTATACGGACAGGACTGATGTAACCGATATCCATCCGCATGGGGCGCTCAGGGACTTTATCTCGCGCCCTGAAAAGGTATGGGGTATAATACAGAGAAAGCATTACCGGCAGGTGAAAGAAGATATGGGAGACAAAGTATCAAATCCGGTTGCCTGGTCCGGTAAGTACGTGCTCATAACGAACAAAGGAAATAAATGAACCAGGCTTTAAGCATATCTTTCGTTCTTCCGATGTACAACGAAAGCGCGAATATCCGCGGTTCAGTAGAAACACTTAAAACCATCGCTTCAACACTTACGGCTAATTACGAAATAATAGTCGTGGATGATGCTTCTACCGATGATAGCGCTGATATCGTCGAAGAAATAGCCGCCAAGGATGATACCGTAAAGCTACTCCGGCTTGAGAAGAACAGCATGTTCGGAGGAGCGTTTGCCAAAGGGTTTAAAAGCGCATCCAAAGACGTTATCATGTACATGGATTCGGATATGCCTGTTTCGGAAGAAGATATACAAGAATCGTTTCCCTTAATAAACGATTCTGATATCGTTACCGGATACAGTAAGATCAAAAAGGGCGATACTCTTAAAAGAAAGATAATTTCAGGCGGGTATAACCTCCTGGTCCAGACGCTTTTCGGGCTTAACCTAAAAGATATCAATTCAGGATACAAGATAGTTAGAAGAAGCTTGATAGAGGATATTGAATTCGTCTCCCGCAGTCCGTTCGTTGATGTAGAGCTTTTTCTGCATGCTCGCAAGAAAAGCGGCAGGGTAAAGCAGTTTCCCCTTATCTTCCGGACGCGTCCCGGAGGCAAATCTTATATAGCCAGAATACCCGTAATATGGGCGACTTTTTCCGATATGTTAAAGGTCAAGATCCTGTCATTAAAAGGTTAGTTCCTATGAAAACGCTTATCATAAATGCCGATGATGTTGGTCTTTCCAGCGAGATAAACGAAGCTGTCAGGAAGTGTTATTTTGAGAACGTTATAACCGGAGTGAGTCTTTTGGCTTGCGGGGACGGTTTTGAAGACGCGGTAGAGATGCTAAAGAGTATCGGCAAGACGAGCGTGGGCGTTCATCTCGTTCTTACGGGCAGTTTCAAGCCATGCACGAAAGATTTTTCGTCCATAAGATCACTCCTTCCGGGAGGAAAGTTCGCAAGCGGTTATCAGGGTCTTACCAGCCGTTATTTCATGGGTAAAATTTCGGCTAGCGAGGTATACACTGAATTCAGCGCGCAGCTTAAAAAGGTCAAGGACGCAGGACTTGAGGTGACACATCTTGACAGCCACGAACATATCCATATGCTGCCGGATGTATTAGAGGCCGTTGTGAAACTGGCGGTTGATTTTGACATACCGTATGTGCGGCTTCCCAGGGAAGATACATGTGTCGTCAAGAAAAAATTTTCACCTAAAGACCTTCTTAGGCACGCGGGGTTAAAAGTGTTTGCCGCACAGGCCGAGAGGGTAATGTCTATAACGGGTGTGCAGCACAACGATGTTTTTTGGGGGCATTTTCATTCAGGCCGTATTGACGATAACGTGCTGTGCTTTATAGTGAGTAACCTCGCAGAAGGGATGAACGAACTTGCCGTTCATCCTGGGGTGTTATCCGCTGAACTGGTAAAAAGATCTTACTGGCACCGTAACGCGCAGAAAGAGATGGAAGCGCTTTTGCGGGGCAGGTGGAAGGACCTTTTAGCAGAAGAGGGGGTATGCTTGGTAACACACTCCGAAGCTGTAGATGTCTAAGAATATTGGGTTAAAAAATAAAAAAGCGCTCAGCTGGAATGACGAGCGCTTTTTCTACCTTAGGTGAATAAGGTTATTTTTCAGACTTTATTAATGCGATAACTGCAAGAAGCAGAATGCATGCTATAGCGGAGAACATACCGACGGCAGAAAAACCTCCACCGAACACCGGAAGCTGGGAAAAGCCCATAATGCTCTTATCTCCGATAAATCTTGCAGCAACGGTATAAACGAACAGAAGAGTGCCTATTAACGCTAAAAGATTGCCCAATGCCTTCATAATCCCTTACCCCCTTTAATCTAAGAGTTCTGAATGGTTAATTTACTCTTATTGGCAACTATACCATGTAAAAAAATCAAAGTCAAAAGAATATCAATAAAGCTTTAAAGAACAGATATTATGGTGCGGGCGAAGGGACTTGAACCCCCAAGGAGTTTCCCCCATATGGACCTGAACCATACGCGTCTGCCAATTCCGCCACGCCCGCACATCAATTGATATTGACAATTAATGTAGAGGATTATACTATAAATGGAGATTAGCGTCAATTGTATGGGATTATTAAGTGTAGCCGGAAGCAGATGATAATTTCCGGTGATTATGTTATAATAAAGTTAGAATTATGCCGAAAGAAAATAAAAGTGTTGTAACGAACCGGCAGGCATACCGTGATTTTCATATTGAAAAAACATATGAAGCGGGTATTGAGCTCTTTGGTAATGAGGTAAAATCGTTACGGGCCGGAAAAGCAAATCTGAAGGGAAGCTTTTGCAGGATAGAGAAAGGCGAAGTTTTTCTATCCAATATGCATGTAAACCCGTACGAGTTTTCCAGTGAAGAGACGGATCCTGTAAGAGAGAGGAAACTTCTCTTGCACAAGTCCGAGATAAAGCATCTGGAGGTAAAGCTCGCGCAGCAGGGGTACGCTCTTGTGCCGATAAAAGTTTATTTTAAGCGCAGTTATGCCAAGATAGAGATCGGTCTCGGCATAGGTAAGAAGCTTTACGATAAACGCCATGCTTTGAAAGAAAAACAGGCAAAACGTGAGATCGACCGCGCTATGCGGCATAAAAATAGATAGTTCTTTGATATGGGGGTGACAGGCCTCGACGTGTTCTTTAGGTCTTGGGGCAGCATGCAGAGGTTCCAGGTGGCCTCTTTAAAAACCTGGATAACAATAAACGCAGACTACAATCCAATAGCCGAAGCCGAGTCAATCTTGGCTGAGGATGCGTTAAATGTTCCCTCTATGATGGGGACTGGTTCATTAGTTGGCGCCTTGGCCGTCTAATTGAACCTAAACTCACAAGGACTCCTGGAGTGATATCTCCTGACTTCAGGTAGTACTAGGAGGATGCTCTCGGAAGGGATCCCGTCTATCGGGTTTTCTGGGAAAAGATCAAAGGTAGACTAAGTATGTAGATACTCCTCGGTCAGAGTTCCCGGACCCGGGTTCGAATCCCGGCACCTCCACCAATTGTTCCAAGCATGAAGGCGATTTCAGTCACGAAGTCGCCTGTTTTGTCTCTACCCCTGTAAAATCAAGGGTCATAGAACGGTAGGCATGTCCATACACCGTCAGTTCTCAACAGGGGTAAAAGTACACTTTTTGGTACAAATCGTGGTGGAATCGTGGTGGAAAGAACAAGATAGTAAGACGATAAGAAGAATAAGACCTTGAAAGATAAAAAATTAGATGAAAAGGGGAGAGAAAGGAATCTACACCAGATACTATTGCACCTACCTATTTAATTATCAGTTAATAAGTTAAAATCCAAAGCTAAAAATAATTTCTCTTTGTGTTAAAAAGCGTCTATGATATATTGTTGATAAATTAATTCCATTATTTAGATTTATGAATAGGGGGTAAATATGTTCTGGAAAATATTTATGACTACATTTTCAGCTGTATTTCTTGCCGAACTTGCAGATAAAACACAATTAGTTGGTATAGGTATGGCGGCGAAAACAGGCAAACCCTTAACCGTATGGATGGGGTCAGTTGCCGCATATATAGTTGTTACGGCTATTTCAGTGCTAATCGGGGCAATGTTAGCAAAGCATATCAAGCCAGAGGTAATACGCTATGTAGGAGCCTCTGCATTTGTAGTTATTGGCGCTCTGATGTTTTTGGGTAAAATATAAATAATGTTGTTGACAAAAATAAAGGAATTGGTATAATTGAACCTGAATTTCAATTTCAAACGAGGCAAAATGACAACAAATAAAGCAATCGATATATTTATAGCTTATTTACGGGAAAAGGATCTGCCGCTCACGAAGCAGAGAGAAGAAATACTTAAATGTTTCCTGGCGGCTGATAAACATTTAAGCGTAGAAGAGTTATATACCCTAGTAAGAAAGAAAGATCCTAAAGTGGGGCAGACAACTGTATTTAGAACCTTAAAGCTGTTTTGTGAGGCAGACATAGCCAAAGAAGTAGATTTTGGTGACAGGGTTAAGCGCTATGAAGTTAAATATGGACATGAGCATCATGACCATTTGGTATGCACTAAATGCGGTAAATTTATTGAAGCGGTGGATGAAAGGATAGAAGAGCTTCAGGATAAATTATGCAAGAAGTTTGGATTTACTTCAAAGAGCCACAGATTAGAGATATTTGGGATATGTAAGAAGTGTAAGAAGTAATATTTTTTTGACTACAAGTTGAAAGTGAATTTCAACTTCAACGAGTGTTTTTTTTACTCAAACAGGGGGGTATGTGGAGATGTTTATAAAAGTTACAGGTATGGCAGCCATAATTACTGTTGTGTTTATGCAGTCGATGGCTGGGGCTGATGAAGTGCAAGTACTTCGTAAAGAAATGGAGGAAATGCGTAAGATGTATGAGGTGAGAATGGATGCTATGCAAGATCAGATTGATTCTTTACGCGGAGAAGTAAGTATGGCGGCGGAAACAAAACCGGAGAGTACGGACAAGAAGCGTACAGGAATTGATTATGTTGGACGATATAATGGAATGTTTGGGAAAGGAGGAGTTGTCATAGAAAACGAGTCTGGCACTCTGGGAGTAACTGTTGGAGGTTATGCTGATATTGAGTATGAGAACTTTCAAAACAGCACATCAAACTTTGACCAACATAGATTTGTGCTTAATCTGGGAGCACAGATACACGATAGGCTGAGGTTCTATTCTGAATATGAAATAGAACATGGGGGACCAGATGCCTCTGGAGGTGGTGAAGCAAAAATAGAGCAGGCATGGATAGATTTTCTAATGACAGATTGGATAAATGCCCGTGCAGGTGCTCTTCTTGTACCTTTTGGCAGGTATAATCTTTATCATGATTCTGATTTAAATGACCTTACCGATAGACCACTTGTTGATAGAAGAGTTATACCAACAACATGGACGGAAGCGGGTGCTGGATTTCACGGTGAATTCAATCCTACGCTCGGGAGTTATGAAGACCTTATAGTAGGGTATGAAACGTACATGATTAATGGACTTAATTCTAACTTCTCGGACCGTGGGCTAAGGGGAGCCAGGGGCAGCCTTTCTTCTGATAGCAACCAGAATAAAGCAGTAGTG
>JBAROK010000037.1:0-7593 GCA_049642065.1 Candidatus Omnitrophota bacterium
GGAATACTTTATCGGATTCTCGCTTGGTGGATGTGCTGTTTTTCCGTCGGGAGATGAAGATAAAGACCCACCATTAGGTAACGGCAGGTACGAATTAATTCTGGCACCGCTCTTTACAATGATAGTTGATGAACGCAGCAAACTTCATGTAACGCTTTGGTATGCCTGGCAGCTTAAGAACGAAGATTACAGGTACTGGAATATGTATTCCCATCAGGATAGCGGTGATGAGTTTCATTACGGTATTGTGGGAGAACATGCGCTGACAAAGAGGATCAATCTGGTGCTTGAACTTAACGGGTGGATAGCCCCTGATCATAAGGGTCGTGAAGGGCAGAGGATTGAAGGCACGGGTTACCATAAAATAGATATTACACCAGGAATACAGATAGGGATTACCCCGAATACGACATTCGAAGCGGCACTTAAAATAAGCGTTAAACACGGTGGGGATTTTGATTATGATGTCGCACCGGTAGTGGGGATAGTTCTAGTATTTTGATGCAAGGAGATAACGATATGGAAGATAGACCAGCAGGATTGTCAAAAGGCCGTCTTGTAACAGGTGTTGTTATATTTATTGCAGGACAAGCTACCACTTTACTGATTCCTTTAGTTTCTGTTTCGAATCTTCCAACTTCTTTAAAAAGTCTTATTTCAGGGCTATTGTTTTTTGTTACTCCTCAGATAGGTATAGTTCTGGCTGTTGCGATTCTCGGCAGAGCTGGCTATAACTATCTTAAAAGCATTGTTTTTCGTTGGTTCAAAAAATATGGTCCACCGGAAGCAGTAAGCCTCACACGTTATCGTATTGGTCTTGTTATGTTCTGCGTTCCAGTATTGTTTGGTTGGCTAGAACCTTACTTTGGAAATATTATACCGGTTCTTGGAGCAAACCGATTACTGTTCTGCGTAACAGGCGATGTGATCTTTATAGTCAGTTTCTTTGTCTTAGGTGGCGAGTTCTGGGACAAAGTCCGTGCACTTTTTATACATGGAGCCAGGGTGAAATTCCCTGATTAAGCAAAGAAGGAGAAGCTATGAGATCCAGCAAAATTAATTGGCCTGTATTGATCATCTCGGGGCAGTTTAACGTAAAAAACGATGAAGGTTTCAGGTTAAGGGAACTGGAGAATGAGCTTAAAGAGAACCATCATTGTAGCGTGATCCCTTCTTTTACATATGAGGATGGCTATGAGATATTCCGTTCCAGGGCTGATTTTGGATGTATCGTTGTTGATTGGGATATCCCTGAGGAGACGCCGAAAGAAAAAATGACGGCAATGCAACTTGTCAGACTTATGCGCGAAAGGCACAAAAAGGTACCGATCCTTTTATTAACAAGCCGCATGGGAACCGGTAATATACCTGCAGAAACCTTGGAAGATATCAATGGTTGCATGTGGAAAACAGCCGATACCGTACAATTCTTAGCAGGGCGGGTTAAAAGGCATGTTGTGCAGTATGTCAAAAAGGTTTATCCCCCATTTTTTGGTGAATTGGTAAAATACGCAGATGAGTTTAAATACGCCTGGCATACTCCCGGACATATGGGGGGAGCGGGCTTTTTGAGAAGTCCGGCAGGTGCCGCGTTCTTTAAGTTTTATGGTGAGAATACATTCCGATCTGACCTATCGATCTCAGTCCCTGAACTTGGCTCTTTACTTGATCACAGCGGAGTAGTGGGTGACGCGGAAAAGAATTCCGCTAAGGTGTTCGGGGCGAACCATACTTATTATGTACTGAACGGAACCTCTAATGCGAATCAGATCATCTGGAGAAGCCAGCTGGTTAGAGATGATATTGCGTTCGTTGACAGAAACTGCCATAAATCCCTGAACTATTCGATGGTGATCACTGATGCGTTTCCGGTTTACATGATACCCAGAAGGAATAAAAGAGGTATAATCGGGCCGGTCCGTCTTTCCGAATTTACTCCCGCGTCTATCAAGAAGAAGATAAAAGAGAACAAACTTATACCTCAAAAACTTAAGTCAAATAAAGTAAAGATGTCCGCTTTAACGAATTCAACTTACGATGGACTCTGCTATAACGTGACCAACATAAAGAAACAGCTTGAGAAAAGCGTTGAGAACCTTCATTTTGACGAAGCCTGGTATGCGTACGCGCATTTTCATCCTATTTATAAGAACCATTACGGGATGGCTGATGAGACTTTAAAGAAAGACCATCCGCCTATATTCTGTTCGCATTCCACGCATAAACTGCTTACAGCGTTCTCTCAAGCATCGATGATCCATATTAAGGACGGAGGAAAGGTAAAAATCGAGCCTGATGAATTCAATGAATCTTATATGATGCATGGATCTACTTCACCGCAGTACAGTATGATAGCGTCTCTGGATGTTGCTACACGGATGATGCAGGACAACGGTCCCGTAATGATGGACGATATCATCAAAGAAGCCATTCATTTGCGCAAGAACGTTGTAAAGATCAAAAAAGAACTTAAGAAAAAGAACAAGAACGACTGGTTCTTTGATATGTGGCAACCTAAAAAGGTCAAGGTCAAAGCGAAGATGGTCAATTTCGAAGATGTTGATACGGACTATCTTGCCGAGCACCAGGATGTATGGGTTTTTGATAAGAATAATAACTGGCACGGGTTTGGGGATATCGAAAAAGATTACATTATGCTTGACCCGATAAAACTTACCTTTACTACTCCAGGTATCGATGATAAAGGCAAGATGGCCGAAGAGGGGATTCCCGCTTCAGTTGTTTCGAACTATCTGATTGATAAAGGTATTGTTTGCGAGAAGACCGATTATTATTCGTTCCTTCTGCTTAATTCTTTGGGAACTACCGAAGCGAAGCAGGGGACGCTTCTATCAGAGATGCTGGCCTTCAAGAGACTTTATGATCAGAACAAGCCTTTATCTGAAGTTTTCCCTGAGATGGTTAAAGCGTATCCTGAGGCTTATGAGAATGTGGGGTTAAAAGATCATTGCAATGCCATACACAAGTATTTCAAAAAGCACGCTATACTGGATAGAATGCAGGAAGGGTTTGAAGTTATACCGGATCAGGCCATGAAACCTGCTGAGGCTTATCATCAGCTGGTTCGCAAGAACGTGGAGTATGTAGAATTGAGTAAAATGAACGGACGTACTCCAGCGGTAATGATGGTTCCTTATCCTCCCGGGATCCCGATAATGATGGGTGGAGAAGTTATGAACAAAAAAGCTTCACCTATTTTCGAGTATCTTAAACTCCGTCAGGATTTCGAGAATACATTCCCAGGCCATGAAAGTGATATCCATGGGGTTGAAAGGATAGAAAAAGACGGGAAAAAATATTTCAAAACATTATGTGTAAAAAAGTGATCTTTGCCCACATAGATAGAAGTTAAGTAAGGAAGGGGTTATGGGAAATCAAAAAAACGGTAATAAACTAGGGATCTTTACCCTTGCAATGATCAATGTAGCAGCTGTCCTTTCGTTGAGGAATCTTCCCTCAATGGCAGAATACGGTTACGCATTGATATTTTATTTAGCATTATCGTCTATCTGTTTTTTTATCCCATCAGCCTTGGTTTCAGCTGAGCTTGCCTCTGGATGGCCCAGGGAAGGTGGTGTGTATCTATGGGTAAAAGAGGCGTTCGGGACTAAATGGGGCTTTGTCGCTATTTTTATGCAGTGGGTTGAGAACTTGCCCTGGTTCCCTGCGATTTTAGCTTTTGTGGCGTCAGCGCTCGCATATCTGGTTAATCCCGCACTGGCTACAAATAAACTTTTTGTTATTGTGGTCATATGGGTATCGATCTGGACAGCGACTTTTCTTAACTTTCGGGGAATGAGGTTATCCGCGTTCTTGAGCTCTTCCGGTGTTATTTCAGGGACGATAGTTCCAGGGTTAGCGATTATAGTTCTCGGAATTATATACGTAGTTTCGGGTAAGCCCATGGCTATAACATTTTCAGGCGCCTCACTTGTACCGAAATTGGGTAATTTAAATCAGCTGATGCTGCTTGCGGGTATGATGATGGCGATCTCTGGAATGGAGATGTCCGCTGTTCATGTTACTGAAGTTGAGAACCCGAAGAAAAACTTTCCGAAGGCAATCTTTATTGCTTGTATAATAATTCTCTTTCTATGTATCGTTGGGTCTTTGTCTATCGCGATAGTCATACCGATCAAAGATTTAAGTTTATCTGCTGGTGTTTGCCAGGCGTTTGCAGAGCTATTCAAGGCTCATGGTATGAGCTGGGCAACACCCATAATATCATTCCTTCTTGCGTACGGAGCACTTGCTATGGTCGTGACTTGGATGGCGGGACCGTCAAAAGGTGTAAGAGAGGTAGCTAAAGAAGGGTACTTACCTAAATTTATGCAGAAGCAGAACAAATATGATATGCCCACAGGTACCCTTATAGTACAGGCAGTTGTTTCAACTATCCTTTCTTTACCCGTTCTTTTTATGCCGACTGTAAGCGGTGCTTTCTGGATCATGAGTGCTCTGGCAGCGCAGCTTTATCTTGTTATGTATTTGTTTATGTTCGCTGCAGCCATCAAACTGCGATACTCCCAACCGGAAGTAGAAAGGCCGTATAAGATTCCCGGTGGGAAAATAGGTATGTGGCTGGTTTCAGGAATAGCTTTTTTTACATCGCTTTTTGTAATATTTTTCGGGTTTATTCCTACAGCTACGGTACGTAAGGCAGGAGTGCCTTCAATGATAGCATATGTTACATTCCTTCTTGTGGGGGTGGTTGTTTTCGTTACAATTCCTATTATTTGTTATAGCAGGGCGGTAAAGAAAGTAGAGCAGGGTACGGCATAGAGGCACTATAGTACCTATAAATTATTTAAAATAAATAAGTTAGGTCAATGGAGGCAGGTATGGGTCGTATGATAACCAAGGAACAGATTGAAGCCTTAAAACCGTATATACTTGAAAATGCGCCTGCTATTATTGCGGTTCACGACTTGGATCACAATATTTTGTGGGCAAATAAGGCATATCGGGATGCTACTGGTTTATCTTTGAAAAGAGTCGAAGGAAAGAAATGTTATCATGCGTGGGGGCTTGACAGGTTCTGCAAGGGCTGTCCGGTTTCAAAGGCAATGAGGACAGACAAAAAACAAGAAGCTGAACTGACCCCTCAAAATCAGAAACACTGGCCCGCAGATCAAGGAAGCTGGTTGGCAAAAGCAACGCCCATTAAAGATGAACAGGGACAAATTATTGGAGCAATTGAGATCGCTCATGACATTACCGCGACTATGGATGCAGTGGAGGCACTGAGGAAAACAGAACTCAGATACCAGGATCTTTACGACAATGCCCCGGATATGTTCGTTTCGGTAGACGCTAAGACGTCTAAAATACTAGAATGCAATCGTACATTCCTGAAAAAGACCGGATACAAAAAGAAAGAAATAATAGGAGAGCAGATATTTTCTGTATACCATCCAGATAGCTTGGAAGGAGCCCATAAGGCATTCAAATCGTTTGTCACTACCGGTAAAGTAAGTGATGCAGAACTTCAGTTAAAGAAAAAGAATGGGTCGAAGATCGATGTCAGCTTAAACGTCTCTGCCGTACGCGATAAGAAAAATAGGATACTCCAGAGTAGATCAGTCTGGCGGGATATCACGGAACTCAAAAAAGCGGAGAAGAAAATATCAGATCTGGCAAAATTTCCGGAAGAGAACCCGGACCCCGTATTTCGTGTCTCCAAGGATGGCAAGGTTTTATACAGTAATGTTGCCGGGGTTAAAATGATTCTTACTGGCTGGGGATCAAAGATCGGGGAATTTGTACCTGAGAGATGGCGTAGGTTCGCTAAGGACGCTTTAACAAATAAAAAACGTATAGTTGAAGAAGAATCTTTCGAAGATAAAACATTTTTATTTACAATTACCCCTGTATCGGAGGAGCATTATGTAAATATATATGTCCGCGATATTACCGAACTCAAGGAAGTAGAGAAAGTAAAATACAATATAATGCGAGATGTCTCGCACTCGATAAAAACCCCGCTTGCAGTTTCAAGGATGGCCAACGAGATATTGAAGAATGCCATCAATACCAAGGATATAGAGAAGGCCAAGATGGCACATGATATGTTGCATAAGGGAATTGAAACGGCACTCAAGGACGCTTCGAACATTTTAACGATTTACGCTTTGTCTGAGGGGATGGTATTGGGGGAAGATAGCATGCTTTCCCTGAAAGAGATAATAGAGGATATCCTTAAAGACGAAAAGTGGATGCTTCAAAAAAAAGGGCTAGAGACAAAAATAGATATTAATAAAAGTGCTGATAAGTTTTTTTGCAGCCATGGCGAGGCTGAAATGCTTTTTAAGAACATCATAGAGAACGCGATAAAATTTACAGAAAAAGGTAATATTTCAATAAAAGCGGTAAGTAGAGGTAAATTTATCGAAGTTAGCATAACCGATACTGGTAAAGGAATAAAGAAAAGTGTTCAAGATAAAGTTTTTGACAGGTTTTTCAAACAGCACAAAAGCGTTGAAGGTATTGGTCTGGGGCTGTCGATCTGCAGGGAAATCGCAACGAGGAAGAAAGGGGCGATTAGTATCGAATCCAGAGGAAGTGGTAAGGGAACCACTGTTACAGTTAGTTTGCCGAGGACGAAAATATAATATTACTTTGACTAATCAGAAAAGGAGTTCAAATGACTAAAAAAGAAGCACAGAAGATTTTGATAGTTGAAGACAATCCTGAGATGCGTCAGATTTATAGATTTTTGTTCCGGGATTATTCAAAAAGATATGATATTGAAGTTGAGAAAAGCGCACAAATTGCCTTAGACAAATTAAAAAGCCAAGAATACGCTTTAATTATCACGGATGTCTTGATGGATCCTATGAGGGGAGAACTTTTATTCAAGCGTTTTAGGGAAGAAGGTGTTGAAACTCCGGTTATTTTCATAAGTATTGTTGACCCTGAAGATGAAAAGGGGCTTGACGGAATAAATAATTTTACTTGTCTCAGAAAACCGATTACAGAAGAGCAATTGATGGAACGTGTCAAAAAAATAATAGGTTAAAATGTTGGTATAACCTGTTATGTTGAGATAGGAGACTGAATGCAATTGTCTGATGTGTTAGGCATTCTTAGTATTGGGCAGGTGGTCAAAAATGGAGAAAATTACTAGGAAAGAATTTCCGCTCTCAAAGGTTTTTCAACTTATCGAGCCAGGTCCGGTTGTTCTAGTTACTACCGTGAGCAAGAAAAAGACCAATATCATGACGATGAGCTGGCATATGATGATGGAGTTCGAACCGCCGTTGATCGGCTGTATCATCAGTGAGTGCAATCATAGTTTTGCCGCCCTGAGTGCTACAAAAGAATGCGTAATTGCGATCCCTACGGTTGATATCGCAACTAAAGTGGTTGATGTCGGGAATTGTTCCGGGCGAGATATGGATAAGTTCAAGACCCTTGGCTTTACGTCAATACCTGCCGAGAATGTCAAAGCGCCACTTATAGCCGAATGTCTTGCAAATCTCGAATGCCGTGTGGCAAACACCACCCTGGTAAATAAGTACAACCTTTTTGTCTTAAAGGTAGTCAAGGCGTGGCACGATCCTAAGTGCAAGG
>JBAROK010000057.1:0-2614 GCA_049642065.1 Candidatus Omnitrophota bacterium
CTCTCGGAAAAACCAATTATCTCCTCAAAGGAATGATCAAAAGAGGCCTTATTATGGTCCGCAATTTCAGTGTTCGTGATAACAAGATAAAGAAGGTGAAGTACATCCTGACCAAAGAAGGTTTCGACGTTAAATTGCAGTGGGCTTATTATTACCTTAAAAGAAAAGAAGAGGAATACCTTGAACTTAAAAAGGAATTTGAGAATATTTCTGATGGTGCTAATGTAAACGCCCCGGAAAATTTTTCTCAGAACGATCAAAGGATGCAATAATGAAAGTTTTTATTTCGACAACTACGTTTGGGGAACACAGTGAAAAGCCGTTAGAGCTTCTCAAGGAGAAGGGGTTTGAGTATGATCTCAATCCTCATGGCAGGAAACTGACTGAAGAAGAGATAACGGATATTCTCCGAAGCGGAACGTATTCCGGAATCATAGCCGGTACGGAACCGTTAACGGGTGCTGTATTAGAAAAAGCTGATGGACTTAAGGTTATATCAAGAGTCGGCGTTGGACTTGATAACGTGGATATGGCAGCAGCTGAAAAACTTGAAATAAAAGTGCGTAATACGCCTTCTGTTTTGATAGATTCAGTGGCGGAGATGACGTTAGGGCTTATTCTCGCTTCGTTGCGTAGGATAGCATCCATGGACAGGAACCTGCGCAAGGGAACCTGGAAGAAAGAGATGGGCACGCTTTTCACCGGGAAAACTCTTGGCATTATCGGTCTAGGACAGATAGGCACTAGGGTAGCAGAACTTGCAAAAACTTTTGGTGCGGAGGTTATATTCAGTGACTTGAACGATATAAAGACACAGGATTACCGGCAGGTATCTATCGATGAGCTCTTGCAGAGTTCTGATATTATTTCTGTGCATCTTTCATCAAAAGAAGAGTTAATATCAGAGAAAGAGATATCAAAAATGAAAGATGGAGTGATATTAGTTAATACTGCGCGTGGAGGGGTAATTAGTGAAGATGCGCTGTATGAAGGCCTCTCTTCAGGTAAGATCGCCCACGCTGCTCTCGATGTATACGGGGCTGAACCGTATTCTGGTAAGCTGACAGAACTAGAGAATATCACGCTTACTCCGCATGCGGGATCTTACGCGAAAGAAGCAAGGATAACCATGGAGCTTGAAGCGGTAAAGAATCTGGTAGAGGAGTTTGGAGTATGAAGGATAACGTGAAAACAACTGTTGATATGAACGGGTATGAGGTTTTCTTTTTTGATTTTGACGGTGTTATAGTCGATAGTCTCGGTATAAAAGCGGAAGCTTTCGGCAGTCTTTTTGAAGAGTACGGGAAAGAGGTAATGGATAAGGTGATCGAGTACCATTTTGATAATGGCGGCGTATCTCGGTATGAAAAGTTCAAATATTACTACAATGAGCTCTTGGGCAAGGAGATTACCTCTGAAATTAGCGATAACTTGGATAAACAGTACTCGGCTAAGGTAGTGGAGAAGGTCGTCTCTGCCGATGAAATACCGGGTGCTATAGACTTGCTCAAGGAGCTTAAGAGGCAAAACAAACTTTGTTTCGTGGTCTCGGCTACCCCGCAGGAAGAAATACGAAGGATAACGCGAATGAAGGGGATAGACGGTCTTTTTAAAGATGTTGTCGGTTCTCCCCGCAAAAAAGGCGAGAACCTTAAGCTTTTACTTGAAGAATATTACGTGTCTTTGGAAAAAGCAGTTTTTTTCGGTGACGCGAAAAGCGATTACGAAGCAGCTCGCAGTAACGGGGTGGATTTTATAGGTGTTTGTGACGGAAAGAATGGGGAATTGAGTGCGCTTGAGGGTATAGTGAAAATAAAAAATTTTAGACAATTGGTGTTATAGTGCCATTATTATTCTATTTGAGGGGGTAAAAATATGTTAGACAATTGTACAATACTTATAACAGGGGGAACGGGTTCTTTTGGGAGAAAGTTTACGGGGACAGTTCTAGAAAGATATAAACCCCGGAAGGTAATAATATTCAGTCGGGACGAATTCAAGCAGCACGAAATGTCGAAACAATTCCCCCCTGAAAAGTATCCAATACGTTACTTTCTTGGTGATATACGTGATAAGACGCGGCTTTGTCGGGCTTTTGAAGGCGTGGATTATGTGGTGCACGCAGCGGCCCTAAAGCAGGTTCCTGCGCTTGAATATAACCCTACAGAAGCTGTAAAGACTAATGTGGTAGGGGCGGATAATATAGTGGATGCAGCAATAGATTCAGAGGTTAAGAAAGTTGTGGCACTTTCCACGGATAAGGCGGTAAGTCCGATAAACCTGTACGGTGCAACTAAACTAGTGGCTGAAAAAATATTTATCGCAGCTAATGCCTATGGTGGGGAAAAGACAAAGTTTTCAGTTGTAAGATACGGGAATGTAGTTGGGTCTAGGGGTAGCGTTATACCGCATTATCTTAATCTAAAGAATCAAGGAGAAAAAGAATTCCCAGTTACTGATGAAAAAATGACGCGTTTTTGGATAACTCTTGAGCAGGGGGTAGAACTTGTATTGAAAGCTTTGGAAGAATCAGTGGGCGGTGAAGTTTTTGTTCCAAAAATACCATCTATGAAGATAGTTGATCTGGCAAGAGCGATAGATCCCAAATGCAAAA
>JBAROK010000073.1:0-1798 GCA_049642065.1 Candidatus Omnitrophota bacterium
ACTTGAACGTGGATGAAGAGAAGGCCATAAAGATCATGCTTCCCACGCAGCACCTGACGATAGCGGAAAGACAGCGAGCGATAATGTCATTTGAAAGAGAAATAAATACCCTTAAAGATCTGAATGGTGTGAATGCACCAGTACCGACTCTTGGGGACAGGTTCAAATACGCTGGCTCAGAAGGTTTTGTTATGTCGCTGGCCAGAGGTATAACGCTAGAAGAGCTTTTTTATAATATGAAAAAAGGGTATATACAGTTAAGCACCCGAGAAAAAGTCATATTGATGTATGGTATATTGAAGCAGGTATCGCGGTTACACGCAGAGAAATTTATACATAGGGATTTCAAGCCAGCCAATATCATGGTGCCGACCAACGAGGATGGTTCTATAGCCATACCTAATATCGGTGATGGTGAAAAACTTCTGCAAAGCGCTAGTTTTGATGCGTTTATAAGGAAAATATGTATATTAGACCTCGGTAGTGCCATTCCCGGAGATGTATCCGACAGGAAAGAAACCGGTGACTTTAAAGCACTTACTGATAGGACCATCATTACGGGTGATAATGTTGTACACGGAACCCCGTGGTATATCGCGCCAGAACAAGCGGCGCCCACTAAGGAAAATCCTGTTCGTACTCAAACCGATGTTTATGCGTTAGGTATTATCTTCTATAGGATGTTCACTCGCCATTTCCCAAGGGGAGAGGGCATGGGTGACGTAATGCAGATAGTTTTAAGCCACAAGAGTACTGATCCGATAACATGGGTGACTGATATGATCGACTATGAGAACCAACTCTTGTATCAGAATAGGTTGGAAAACCGTGCAGTTGACAGACAAAAGTTGGACGCTATAAGACCGCCAGAAAAGGAGGGAGGACCTCTTCTAACAGACAAGCTTTTCAGGGAAAGAAAGCCGGAGACACGTCTGATAATGAGCGATGCAGATGGTAATCTAGTTTGGATCAAAAGAGTGATGGACGAAAAGAACCTGTGGGAAACACTTGAAAACATAAAATGGCTTACTCCCGAGGAAAGGCACCAGATCGTGGAACTTATTGTTCACAAAATTCCGCAAACAGATGGGTTAATAGAGGCCATAGTCCACAGTATGCTTGTGATATCGGCACTGGAACGACCGACGGCAGAAGATGGCGCCCGAGAGCTTCAGAAATGGTTAGTTGATAAGAAGGACGAGATGAAATACCGTCCTCGTGGTGAAAAAATTGTCCAGAGAGGTAAAGTTGTCCGTATTGCCGAATGGTTCCAGGAGCACTGGGGTTATTTAGCCGCTTTTCTTATGGTGATATTGATTAGTTTGGCTACTCTTGTTGTATGGCTGTTTTATATGTATGACACGGCAACGAGAGAAAGGGTCGTAGCCACACAGGAGGCGCAGCAGGCGAAGCAGGAAAAAGAAAAAGCTCTGGAAGCCAAAGCAGAAGCGGAGAAGGGAGTAAAAGAGGCCGAAGAAAAGCAACGTAAACTTGAAAGGGAAAGAAAAGCTATAGAAGCCAGCCTTGCAACTCTTAAGCAGGAAAGGGGTACGGTCGAAGAACAGAAAAAGTCGCTTTCTGAACAGGTTGAAGCGCTCAGTGATAAAGCGAAAAGAGCCATAGAATTGGAAGGTCAGCTGAAGCAGATGGAAGAGAAGGTCAGGAGGCTGAACGAGCAGGAAGATCGGTTGAAGAAGACAGAAGAACTGCTTAATAAGCAGATACAAGAGTCTAAAGCCAAATTAGCGGAGGCCCAGGCAGAACTTGATAAACACCGCAAGAGTTTGCCGGGTGTTTT
>JBAROK010000003.1:0-4879 GCA_049642065.1 Candidatus Omnitrophota bacterium
AGAACTTGACAACCGACGATGTTATTAAAGAGCTTACCTTTTATACGGACGGTACGCTTGAATCGCAGACGCTAACTCTTGCGGATGATGAAGGTAATGTATATTACCATTACGATACGAATGGCAGAGTAGACGTGAACGTTCTTGCAGCAGCTAATACCGAAGGCGAAATTGCGTTTGAGTATGAGTACTGGGCAGATACCGATGTCGTTAAAGTGCAGAGAAATTATTCTGACGTTGACAGGCAGAATCTTGTTAAGACGATCGAATATGATGAAATCGGAAATGTGATCTCTATCGTGGTAGTAGAGGCCAGGCCTATTTTTGCGCCGATCACACCCCTGCGTGCCGGGTTAGCTGGTGCGTTCTTGCTGCTAGTTCCGAGTAGTGCGTGGGCACAGGAAGAAGGGGTAAATATTATCGCGAATGCGTTCAATGTCAGCCCGATACTTATGACGCTGATCGTAATTGCCGCGGTAGCAACAGGTGTTATTTTCGGTTTTGGTCTAGGGCCTAAGATCAAGAGGTTATACAAATCCGTGACCTATCGTCTTGGGTTTACGTTCGGCTTTACAAAAAGCACCCTCCAGCCTAAAAATATTCCGCTGGACCAGTATCCGATGGATCTGGGAACCGCGGGTACGAACGAACAGGTATACAGGAAAAGCCACGCCGAGAAAAGAGTGCGTGATGACGTGTACGAAGGACAACGGTACGTGTTAGTAGGTATTAATGACCAGGGGCTTTTTGAAGTAACGACCATGGGGAAAAATGCTAATCCAAACACACAGGTTCTTGATGACAGGATAAGCGATATAAACACGAATAAACGTTATGAAGCGTTCAGGGAATTCATTAAGAACAACCGTGATCTTTTAAGAAGGTTCCAGCTATATCTGGTAGAACCTGAAGAGGGTACTCTTGAAGCGAAACATCCGCATCTATTGACATGCGAAGGCCGGAAATGGCAGGTCGCCTTCAGTGGTACACGTGAAGGCCGTGCGCAGGCGATATATCTTACAAGGGCTTTCTTTGAAGGTATGCCGACGGAAGATGCTCTTATCCCGGCGCTTCAGCAACAGATGACCAGAGTAATACTCTTGTTCTATTTCTGGCACGTACATGCGGGTGAAGTATACCCGCAGGGTGAACATACGCCGGAAGTGCAGAGCCTGCTTAATGAGATAGCCACAGCAGGTCCTGTAAGGGACGAAATAGACGCGGTCATGCTTGAAACGGCCGGAAAACTTGAAAAGAAATTCGGATTTGAAGCTGAACGCATGAAAGATTTTATTGAACTTATTGATGCCGCCGAAAAAGAAGTCGGCGATTTAAGTTCTTTCCAGACAATCCGTGACAGTCTTAACGGGTTCAGGGAAAGTATAGCAGAGGGCGATTATGACAAAGCCGCAGAACACTGGGGTACTGTCAGGTTCCAGCTGATCCAACTGTTCACGAGAGACGATGAGGTCGGGAAAAGAGCGACAGGTAGCAAAGCTCTCACGGATTTTGTTGAATTGGCGAACCTTGAAAATATTGACGGGATAATCAACTATTATGTATCAAAACACGGTACATATAACCTGCAAGGTCAGGCACAGGGGCAGGCTGTGGGTAGAGTCACGGTAGTCGATAATGTGGAAGATCTTGAAAATAAGTTCAGTGAAGCTACCGGGGACGAGATATGGGTAATACCTTACATGCACGAGCGTGTTCCACGCCTTAAGGGACGAGCGATCATAACGAGCCTGGGCGGTGAAGGCCATTCAGTTGCCATAGCAAGGAGTCAGGCTATACCGATGGCGATCATACCGAACGCGATCGAATACCTTAAACAGTTTGACGGAAAGCAAGGCATGTTGAGAGTCGATAGTGACAGGGCCTCAAGATTCAGGGAGGCACATAAAGATGAGATCAAACACGCTAAAGATTATGTAGTTCCTGCTCCAGAGAAGAGCGTATCGGTTCCACAACCGGTTATCGCGCCTGATTCAGAAATGGTATTTGGCCTGGAAGAAGTTGATATATTCTACGTCAACAGAGTCGGGCCGAAAGCTGCGCACTTGGGGCATATGATAAAGCATGGGTTGCAAGAACAAGTGCCGCCTGGAAGCGCGCTTACCTTTGCTTTTAGCAGCGCTTTTCTGAATACTGTCATTGATGAGGAAGGTACTACTCTGAACGAAAAAGTAACGGAAATGGTAGAGGAGATACTTACGAATAAGGAAACCGGTCAAAGGAAAAAACTGGAAGAGCTTACAAGTGAAGACCGTGATAAGTTGGCAGATATTCGCAAACTTATCGTAGAGACAAAAATGTCAGATGAGCTGGAAAAGATTATTCTGGAGGCTGCCAATAAACTAAGAAAACAATATGGCAATAAATCGTTCTATGTACGTTCGTCGTTCAATTTTGAAGATCTTCCTCAAGCCAGTGCTGCGGGACAGTATGAATCGTATCCGGACCGCGCAGAAATGGAAGAAGTCAGGACGAATGATCAGGTAATTGAAGCCGTTAAGCGTGTCATTGCTCAAAAATATTCAGCATTAGCGGTTGAGATGAGACTGGATTACGGTGTTAAGGAAGATGAGGTCGCACCGGGCGTGATCCTCCAGGTTCCGGCAGTTGTTGCGGCAATGGAAGGAGAAAGGCCGCTTATTTCCGGTACCATGAATACATATGAGCCTGTTGGCAAGAACAAAGGGATCATTGAGATAAAGGCCGGGCTAGGTCTTGGTGCAGTAGTTGCCGGCCAGGGCGAACCGGCGCAGGCGCTGGTAAATAAGGTTACCGGACGTGTCGAAATGGTCAACTCGACTTCTCAGGCTGTTAAAAAGCTGATAATAGATGAGAAAGGTCATTTTGATAGTGTAGATATTACCGCCGAAGAAGCACGCGTTCCGATATTATCAGAGGATCTTGTCAGACGTCTTGCGGAGATTGGTAAAGAACTTGAAAGGATGAACTATAGTTGGACACAGGACGTGGAATGGGTTGTAACGCCTGATGATAAGATACATATAGTCCAGACGAGGTCGATTCCTGAAGCGTTGCTTTATACCGAAGTATTCGTTTTTGATGTGAACTTGAATAACTTTGTTCTTCCAGAACTCACGGATGAAGATCTAAAGATGCTCGATAAACTACGAGAAGAAAACGATATAGCCGGTCTTTTTGAACAGTTGGCTTCCGAGAAAAGAGAGGGTGATCTAGTTGCCAAGGATATGCGAACCGCTGCAAAAAGAAGCGTGGCTATAAACTATCTGGTTGAACTATTGAAACAGAAGAGCAACAGGGAAAAACTTACGCAGGAACATATAGCCGCTATAAAGAGGGTAACAGCGACTGGTAGAGCGCTTGGATGGCCTCTTTTCGCGGTTTTGGGGTACCTAGCGGATACTCCTTATGCGGAAGAAATAAAAGACTATATTTTGTCATATGAAAACCTGCTGAAAACTATGATACCTCATCCGGGAAAACTAGATATTGCTGAGGGTGCTTTCATGCTGGGGCTCTATGATAAAGCTATAGAAGCCTTGGATGCGGTTGGTGCTATTGGTGATATGACCAGAAGCGTTGCCGCTAGGACTATTGATATAGCAGAAAGGCACTTGCTGGGTGAAGTTGAATTGCCTAAACCGGCACGTGAGAATGCTTTAGCGTTTCTGAGGCAATTCCAGGAAAGGTATAGGGGCGAATGGGTAAGTGACCAGATGCAGCTTGTTATTAACAGGATGATTCCCGCCGAAGAAGCTTACAGGGAAGAGATAGCTGCTGAAGCAGAAGCTCCGATTCCAGCGGCGGTCACGGCTCCGGAAGGATCTCCGGCTGCATTTATGTTAGCCGGCGATGATGAAGGGGCTATTAACGCATTGTTTGACCAGATAGAAGCGGAGGGTACTGACGCTGAGATAGAAGCTACTTTGAGTCTTGAAGTAACCAATACCTTTGGTTTACATATGAGACCTGCCCGGCTAATTAAAATGGCTATTGAGAAAGCGGGAGTTAAGGGTGTTATTGTAGGCGGTCCGTCCGACGGAATGGCGGTTAGTAGCGAAATACCGATACTGATGCTGGCGGCAGGAACAGGAGATGAATTCAAGTTGACCGTAACTGGTAAAGAGAAGGATGTTAACAAGTTCATGGCTGCCTCAAGAGAATTACTGGATATGAATAAAGCTAAGGCAATAGAAAAAGTCTTTAAGTTCAAAACTGCAGATATTAAGAAGGCAGAACCGGTTATTGAAGTGCCTGTTACAGAGAAGAGCGTAGATGATCTATTAGGAGAATTTACCGTAACTGTCGGCATGTCAGGTGCTGTTATGAAACAACTAGGTGTTAAAGGATCCAAGGAAATAGAAAGAGAGACAGGCGTTAAACTGGTCTGGCTCGAAAGCACAACCAGCGAGGATATGATAGCGGAACTTGATAAAGAAACACGCGGCAGTAAAACCATTGCAGCTCTTCTTGATATATCACCGGATAAGTACGATTTTGAGGAAATCAAGGGCATAGTACGGGATTTCGCTCAGAAAACCAAGAGAGATGTCATTGAGCTTATGTATCCTCATATAGCTGAGCTTACACCTGCAAACGTCAAGAAAGCGCAAGGCATTGCGGCTCTTAAGAACATAGCTGCAGTACTTGCAAGGCTGCTTCCGGAAACTGAATCCTACAGGATCACTGAGAAGAGTATATATGATCTTAGGCTGCATAACATCTACGAGAATTACAGGGTTTCGTATACGTCTGAGGCTCTAGCTAAAATGAACGCATTTAAAGCCAAGGAAGACCTGAGTGGTGATCGCCATTATGTGGTGACAGCTATTGAGAGTGCCGGTGACATGAGAATGCTCGCCGATTCTATAAGAGAAAGGCG
>JBAROK010000085.1:0-12418 GCA_049642065.1 Candidatus Omnitrophota bacterium
CCCTTATATAACGGAGCGGATTTTATCGAGACTACTCTTGATACTGTCTTGGCTCAGACGTATACCGATTACGAGATAGTTATGGTCAACGACGGGTCACCGGATAATGTCGCTGAAGTGGTCAAAAGATATATATCGGATCATGATGACATCAAGTTCGTTTATCTTGAGCAGGAGAACCGCGGGTTAGGTGGTGCGAGAAACACCGCTATGCGCCATGCTTCAGGTGACGTTATTGCGATTCTTGATCAGGACGATATATGGTATCCCGATAAACTTGAAAAGGTAGCCCATTTATATAAAAAAATACCCGAAGTAGATATTATCTGCCACAGCCAGAACGTGCGTAAGAACGGAGAGGTTATACGTATTTTCAGGCCCGGTCCTAACGGGGAAGATGTTTACAGGAAACTGCTTTTTGTTGAGAATATGATGTCCACGTCGGCTGTTACTTTCCGGAAGAAAGCTATAGACGAGATAGGATATTTTTCCGAGGACAGGGAGAACTTTCATTTTGTTGAAGATTTTGATCTATGGCTTAGGATGGCAGAGAGAGGATATAAGTTCCATTTTACTGACGATATCCTTGGAGAGTACACCGAACATGATAACAATTATTCCAAAGAGCTAGAAACAATGCTTAAAAGTGAGCTCAACGTGTTGGATAAGCATTACAAGTTATTTAAAACAAACAACTTAAAAGACTTATATCTTATGCGCCGTACCATTGCGGTGATATATTCAAGGATCTCGAGAAAGTATTTCAAGGCTGGATGTTTTTCAGGGGGGCTTAAGTATCTGTCAAAAGCTTGTCTAAAAGATCCGTTCTTTTGGACATATGCGATGAATAATTTTAAAAAATGGAAGTATAACCGTAAATAAGCTATGAAAGTATTATTTGTTTACCCAGGATATATTGTGAGAGAAGTACCGCTTAATGTGATGTACATCAGTGCAGCTATTGAGAAAGCCGGGCACAAAAGTCGTCTCTTTCATTTCAGTCCTTATCGTAAGCTTACCTGGTCGCAGGACGTCTCCGAAAGGATCGAAGAGGGGTTTCTGGAGATGATGAACGAGTTCAAGCCGGACCTTGTCGCTTTCTCTGTAATGGTGCAGGATTATAACATAACGAAACATCTTTCTTGGATTGTACGGGATCGCTACAAGTTGCCGGTAGTATGGGGAGGGATACAGCCTATCCTTGAGCCTGACCGAAGCATAAATGAACCCGAAGTGGATTATATATGTACGGGTGAGGGAGAGAAGGTGTTTCCAGAATTTCTTGACCGGCTCCAGCGGGGTAAGGGTTCAATGGAAGTGACAGGTATCTGGGGTAAAGACGCGGTAGGGAATGTTTACCGCAACGACCGGCCGGACTTAATAGAGAACCTGGATGAGGTGCCGTTCCCGAACAGGGATCTTTTAGGGCCCGAATATTACCGTGCGGAATTGACCGGAGCAAATATTCTTACGGCACGCGGATGCCCTTTCCCTTGCAGCTTTTGCCAGAACAAGGCACTGATAGAGATTTATAAGGATAAAGGTAAGTTTATACGCTACAGGAGCCTCGATAACGTGTTTCGTGAGATGGAAGAGGTCATTGAAAAGTACGGGGCACCGTCATTCTATTTTTCTGACGAGATGTTCACGCTCGATAAACGCCGGGCGATAGATTTTTGCCGTGAATACAAAAAACGTATTAATAAGCCTTTCATGGTACAGACCCGTGCTGATTACATGGACGAAGAACTGGCACGCACCCTGAGTGAAGCTGGATGCACTATGGTTAACATGGCTATCGAAAGCGGTAACGAACACATCCGGAACAAGGTTTTAAAAAAGAGCATACCTACAGAGAAGATTATGCACGCTTATAAGCTTATGAGCGATTACGGTATGATGTCCAGCAGCTTTAATATGATAGGTGTGCCCGGTGAAACCGTAGATACCATTTGGGATACTATTGATATAAACAGAAGGCTTAAACCGGATCGTATACTGTGTTCTATATTTATGCCGCTGCCAGGCACTGAACTCGGAGATTATTGCGAAAGGACCAAGTTGATAACGGAGGATGTTACAGAAACTACGAATTATTATTCACAGGTCACTATCAGGAA
Organism: Candidatus Omnitrophota bacterium; assembly: GCA_049642065.1. Classification (GTDB taxonomy): domain Bacteria; phylum Omnitrophota; class Gorgyraeia; order Tantalellales; family Tantalellaceae; genus WJMH01. The sequence continues at coordinate 2,121 of JBAROK010000085.1, forward strand.
CTCCAATCTGTCAGCACGTACGCTTATCGGTTATCAGGGGTTTTTCGATTGGTTCGTGCTGCTTCCGCGGAAGTTTCATGGACTGGTGCATGTTCTAAGAGTGATCTATCAGAACATAGTTACACCGAGAATACCGAAAAATCCGATAAAAAGGAAGTTGAGAGAAATGATCGTTGAGGCGGTATACCAGATGAAAGCGCATCTGCCCCAAAAAAAGTTCCATGCGAAAACGCGTTAGAATGTACAAGGATATCTTATGGCAAAAGTACTTTTAATAGCGCCACCGTTCTATAGACTGATGAGGAGCCATTATAACGGACTCGATCTGGGGCTTTCGTATATAGCTTCGTATCTGAAGCAGAACGGTCATGAGGCTATCATATACAATGCTGATTTCTATGATGATGACCATTATCTGGATCAGAGGAGACTTTTTGCCAATTTTGATCATTTCAAGACCGCTTTGGATAACCTGGATCATCCTATTTGGAGAGAGGTGCGTTTTGCGATAGGTGATATTGCGCCAGATTTTATCGGTATACAGGTTTATACGGGGACGTTCATGAGCGCTAAGAACGTTGCTACAATAGCCAGGGAGGTAGATCCTGTTATAAAGATAATTGCGGGTGGAACTCATCCGACACTTGATCCTATTGGTACTATCGAATCCGGCATATACGACTATGTGGTCAGGGGTGAAGGTGAGCGCGTTATGCTGGATATAGTCAATAACGTGGATCCTCGCAAGATCAAGAGCCTGACGTTCAAGGATAGTGACGGCAAGATAGTTAATAACGATCATAACGGCTTTATTCAGGACCTTGATTCGCTTCCTTTCCCGATGAGGGACGGTTTTTATCCGGCAAAAGGTGACGTGGACATAGGGGCTATAATCACAGCCAGGGGTTGTCCTTTTGAGTGTACTTATTGCGCTTCACCGAGCATATGGGAAAGAAAGGTGAGATACAGGAGTGTAGATAATGTGCTGGCGGAACTGGAATACATGGTAAAAGCCCGCGGAGTTAAACTTGTCAGGTTCCAGGACGATACTTTTACTCTCAATAAAGCAAGGACCATGGAGATCCTGGATAAGATAATGACGAAAGGGCTCAATATCGAGTGGCTTTGTGACACGAGGATAGACGTTTTGGATAAAGAGATGCTTAAGATGATGAAGCGATCCGGGTGTGTGCGCCTTAAGACGGGTGTAGAGTCCGGTAGCGACAAGATACTTAAAAAAATAAGAAAAGGCATCTCAGTAGACCAGGTCAAAGAAACCGTGAAGCTTATAAAGGATCTGGGTATATCTTTGACGACGTATTTTATGATAGGTTTTCCCGGAGAAACGAACGAGGATATTGAGAAAACGATCAGTCTAGCGGAAGAGATAAAATCCGATTATAACAGCCTGAGCGTAGTTGCGCCTTATTACGGGACGCAGGTATACAAGGATTTGGAAGAGTCAGGGTTTGATTTTGACAAACCGCACTGGGAATATTTTTATCATCAGAGCAAAGAAATGATATTGACCAAAGATATCTCTCCGGATTTGGTGGAGAGGTTCTTTGATCTTAATGAAAAAGGTAAAGAAGGCAGGATATAAGATGAAAATACCTTTATTAAGAGTACCGTACGATGAAGCTGACATAAACTTCATAAAAGATGGCGTGGAAGAGGTCCTGAAAAGCGGATATCTCACAATGGGTAGCAGAGTAAAAGAATTCGAAGAAAAGTTTGCGGACTTTTGCGGTGTAAAATACGCCGTAGCCACTAATTCTGGTACGAGTTCCATTGAGATCATACTGAGGGCCATAGGCATAGAAGGTTCTACCGTGATAGTACCGTCGAACACGTACATGGCAACGCCTATAGCTGTTGTGAAAGCGGGAGGCCGTGTGATATTTGCCGAATGCCGTAAAGATGATCTTCAGCTTGATCCTGATGATATTGAAAAGAAGATCCAGCCCGATACTAAGGGAGTGATCATAGTACATATAGGCGGCATTATTTCGCCGCACATGGATAGGATCAAAAAGATATGCGAAGAAAAGGGCCTTTTTCTGATCGAGGATGCCGCTCATGCCCATGGCGCTACGATCGACGGGAAACTGGCAGGTTCATTATCTCTTGCGGGGTCGTTTTCGTTTTATCCTACTAAGGTTTTTACTACTGCTGAAGGTGGTATGATGACCACAGACAGCGAAGAGATATATAAAAAAGCGCTTGTTCTTAGGGAGCACGGGAAGGCAGACCATGATTTCAACGTCCATACAGAGTTCGGAGATAACTGGCGGTTCAGCGAGATACATGCGATCCTGGGCTTAAGGGAGATGAACAAAGCCGACTGGATCCTGAGCGAAAGAAGAAGAGTAGCAAAATATTACGATGAAAAGTTAAAAGGGGTAGAGGGGATAAGACTTTTAGATATACCGTCAAATGTAAACCCCTCCTATTACAAATATATCCTATATTTGGACGAACGGATAAAAAGGGATCAACTAAAACCACTACTTAAGGAGAAATATAATGTTTCTCTGACCGGTGAAGTATATTCGGATCCCTGTCATACTCAGCCGGTATTCGAGAAGTATCCGGATAAGATGGCTAACCCGAAGGGTGAGCAGTTCCCGTCCACCGATTACGTGTGCAGGCAGCATATATGCCTGCCGCTTTATCCGGGACTTACCGAAGAAGAAACAGGATATGTAGTATCATCCTTAAAGGAGGCTTTAAATGAATGTCTTAGTGACCGGAGGTAGCGGCTTTATAGGCAGCCACGTTGTCGATAAACTTGTGGATGCCGGGCACAGGGTGCTTGTTCTGGATGTCAAACAGCCGCATCGTGACGATGTTGATTTTATTGTAGGCGATATTACGTCAAAAGATGCCGTGGCTGAAGCCGTAAAAGACGTTGAGGTAGTGTACCATCTGGCAGGGTTCTCGAACATAAACTGGGTTAAAGATAATCCTATCCAGACCATCGAGTCGAATATACTCGGGACGCTTTATCTTTTAGAAGAGTCCCGGAAACAAGGCGTGAAACGTTTCCTCTTGGCGAGCAGCGTGTACGCGCATAGCGAAAAGGGGCACTTATACACTACATCGAAACGTGCTTCAGAGTTACTATGCAGGGATTATAATACCCTATACGAGTTACCATACACTATTTTGCGGTATGGTACGGCTTATGGGCCAAGGAGCCGCGAGGCTGATGTCATATCCATCTTTGTGGAAAAGGCGCTGAAGGATGAAGGAATCGTGATATACGGTTCCGGTAGCCAGAAGAGGAATTTCATATATGTTGAAGATATGGCGTCGGGAAGTGTAGCTGCCCTTAGCGATGCCGGGAAGAACAAGACCTATGTGTTCGCGGGAGAGGAAACGGTGTCTATAAAAGATCTGGCTGATATGGTAAAGACGACCATAAATGATAGTGTGCAAATAAGTGTGGATTCTTCCGAGGAACGGGAGGACGATTACCAAGGGGAGCTTGAAGGGCTCCAGAAGACCGAAACGGAACTGGGATGGAAGCCCGAAACCGTCTTAACGGAAGGTATCAAAAAATACGGAGCCTGGTACTCAGGGAAATATCTGAAATAAAATGAAGTTTTGTTATTTATCAAGTGTACTTACGGTGCATGACCGGCGGTTCCTCGAGGGGCTCGTTAAAAGGGGTGACGAAGTTTACCTGGTAACGTATTATGATGGTGAGCTTCCGGAAGAGATCAAGAGTCTTGACGGGGTCAGGATAATACACAGAAAACCCCGGTATTTTCATAATCTGCAAAAATTTCTTTTTGCTACTAAAGTTAATGATTTTCGCAGGATATTGAAGGAGATCCAGCCGGATATAGTCCAGGGTGGTTTCGTATGGAAAGACGGATTTTTAGCCGCTCTCAGCGGGTTTCATCCGTTTGTGCTTATGCCCTGGGGTTCGGATATACTTAAGCAGCCTCAAGCTTCTATATTATGCCGCTGGATAGTTAAATACACTATAAACAGGGCTGATGTTGTTATTTGTGACTGTATGACGGTCAAAAGAAGCATAAAAGAGCTCACTGATTATCCGAAAGAAAAAATCCTTATTTTCCCTTGGGGTATAGACTCTGGTGTTTTTAAGCCCGGGGACAGCTTGTCGAGTTTAAGGGAAGAGCTTGATTGGAAAGATAAAAAAGTTTTGATATCTACCAGGTCGTTTTATCCTGTGTACGGGATAGATCTTTTTATCAAGGCATTGCCGGAAGTCCTTCGCTCGGAGCCGTTGGCAAGAGTTATCCTTATTGGGGCAGGACCGGAAGAAGAGAGGCTTAGGGGAATGGTCGCCGATAACGGGCTCGGTGATGTGGTTCATTTCGCGGGGACTGTTGACAACATTAAAATACCCGAGTATCTTAAAGCAGCTGATGTGTATGTCTCTTCATCGCTTTCAGACGGCACTTCGATAAGTCTTTTGGAGGCGTTCGCGTGTGGTTTGCCGGTAGTTGTCAATGACGTGCCCGCAGTGATGGAGTGGGTACGGGACGGGGAGAACGGCTTCATCACAAAAATAGGAGATACGGAAGAATTCTCTCAAAATATCAAGAATCTCTTGGCGGATCCTGGTCTCAGGAAGAAGATGGGAGAGAACAATTTGAAAGTTGTTAGCGAAAAGGGCGATTGGGAAAAGAATTTTGACGTGTTACATGGAATTTACGAGAATATTGTTCGGGGTTAACGTTAGGAGGACTAGTGGCAAAAATAGGTATTATAGGTGCGGGGTACTGGGGTAAGAATCTTGTCAGGAATTTTCGCCAGTTAAAGAGCCTTCAGGTTATATGCGATAAAGATAAAGGTATTCTCGATGGGTACAGGGAACAGTATCCGGATGTGGATTTTACTGAAGATCATGAAGAAGTGCTGGGATCCAGCAAGATAGACGGTGTTGTTATAGCTGCACCGGCGGCTTTTCATTACAAGCTGGTAAAAGACGCGCTTCTTAAGGATAAGCATGTGTTCGTTGAAAAACCTTTAGCTTTGCATATAGACGAAGGCAAAGAGCTTGTAGAGCTTGCCTCAGAGAAGAAAAAAGTGCTTATGGTAGGGCATATCCTACGGTATCATAACGCGGTTAAAAAGCTTAAGGAGCTTATTGATAGCGGCGAGTTGGGAAAGATTAGGTATGTGTACTCCAACAGGCTTAATATTGGCAAGATCAGGACGGAAGAGAATATACTGTGGAGTTTTGCTCCGCATGATATATCAGTCATCCTGATGCTTCTGAATGCGTCTCCCGAGTCGCTTTCCACTACGGGTGGCAATTACCTTCAGCATAACGTAGCCGATGTTACTATGACGAATATGAGCTTCCCGGACGGGGTAAGGGCGCATATTTTTGTTTCGTGGCTACATCCTTTCAAAGAACAGAAATTTGTTGTGGTTGGAGACAAAAAGATGGCGGTATTCGATGATATGACGGACGAAAAACTTTTCTTGTATCCACATACGATTGAATGGAAGAATAGCGTACCGGTTGCTTCCAAGGCTGATACGGAGACGGTTTCTTTTGATATGGTAGAACCGCTTAAAGCTGAGTGCCAGCATTTCCTGGATTGCATAGAGACGGGACTGACACCGGTAACTGACGGCAATGAAGGGTTGCGTGTTCTCAGTATACTCCAGGCGTCACAAGAGTCGCTGGACAGTTTTGGTAAAGTCGTTCATTTTGATAAGTTCGAAGGAGGGGAATAATGGAATATTCAGTGCACGAGTCGTCTTTCGTGGATGCGGGAGTGGAAATAGGGGAAGGAACGCAAATCTGGCATTTCTGTCATGTTATAAAGGGCTCGAAGATAGGTAAGAACTGCAAGATAGGGCAGAATGTTGTTATAGGACCTAACGCGGTGGTAGGTAATAACTGCAAGATACAGAATAACGTTTCTGTATATCCGGGAGTTAAACTTGAAGATGACGTTTTCTGCGGGCCTTCGATGGTGTTCACGAATGTTTTCAATCCAAGAAGCGCTATTCCGCGTATGAAGGAGCTTAAAGATACTATTGTAAAAAAGGGAGCCAGTATAGGGGCTAATGCTACGATAGTATGTGGCAACACTATAGGAAGATCCGCTTTTATTGGAGCAGGAGCCGTTGTTACTAAAGACGTGCCTGATCACGCGCTTATGATGGGTAATCCTGCCCGCCAGGCTGGTTGGATGTGCGAATGCGGTATAAAGATAACATTTGATGGCGGAGCGAGTAAATGCGAAGTGTGTGGTGCTAGCTATAAAGAAGAGAACGGGATCGTTACTAAGGCTGGATGATGACAGATAGCAGAATAACATTACTGGGATGTCCCATAGATAATCTTTCCGTTGAAGAGATGGTTGCTACTGTAGAAGGATTTATTAAAAGCAGGAAGCCTCACCAGTATATAGCCATTAACGCGGACAAAATAGTGAAAATGCGTGAAGATAACGCTTTCCGTGAGATTGTACTGGGCAGCGATCTTAATATCGTTGACGGGCAGCCTCTCATGTGGGTATCGAAACTCTTTGGTTCTCCTGTAAAGCAAAGATACGGTGGCCTTGATATAATGGATGCTCTTATCCCGATCTCAGGCAAGAAAGGGTACGGCGTTTATTTTCTTGGGGCACGTGAAGAAATCGTAAAGAAAGTGGTAGAGGAGTACGGCCAAAAATGTTCCGACATGAAACTTGCTGGTTGGCGGAACGGGTACTGGACCGAAGAAGAAGAGTGCGGAATTGTCGAAGACATCAAGCGTTCTGGGGCCGATATCCTTTTCTTTGCTATGAGCTCGCCCAGGAAGGAGAAGTTCCTTAACAAACACCTCGATAAGATGGGCGTATCTTTTGTTGTGGGTGTAGGCGGAGCTTTTGATATAATTGCCGGTAAGACCAAACGTGCTCCCGAATGGATGCAGAGAATAGGTATCGAGTGGCTTTTTCGTGTGGGGCAAGAGCCGCGCCGGCTCTGGAAAAGGTACCTTATAGGGAATACCAAGTTTATTTGGATAGTATTAAAAGAAGCTATGAACCGGAAAGGCTAAAAGATGATGGGCGAGGTGGTGATCAGGTTGAAGAAGAAGTTAATGCCGGAAGATGCTCCTTACAAGTATTTAATAACCGCAGGTGCGATATTTTTTGTGTTCCTTTGCGTGCTGCATTACGTTTCAGGCCGTCCGTTGTGGCTTGACGAAAGGTCCATACTTGAGAACATAAAGTTGCTCCAGCCACATGAACTTTTTGGACCATTAAGACATTCCCAAGCTTTTCCGCATCTATATCTCTTCGCCGTTCAGAGCGTTTCAAGAGTTTTTGACTATAGCGTTTACAGTCTTCGTGTGATACCTTTCGTGCTGATGATCTGCGCGTTTTTTACCTGGTTGCGTCTTTTCAGGAAAGAAGAGGGGGTAGAGCTTAATTATATGCTCTTTGTTCTTGCCTGGTGCGGATCGAATCTCATGTCTTATTATTCGGCTGAGCTTAAACAGTATTCGGGAGATGTTCTTATAGCTGCGCTTTTTTCTATTTTTCTACTGGATCAGAGAGGAAACTTAAACGATCAAAAGATACGGCCGCTAGTGGCTTTAAAATATCTGGTAATGCCTGCTTTGGTGCTCTTATCGTACACGGCGAATTTCTTCGTGCTAATACCCTTGTATAATCTTATATTGAACCTACGGCATAATAAAAAGACCATACCTTACATGTGTATATACATGGTTTCTGTTATCGTATTCGTGTGGCTCTCTTATTATTATGACGCTAGGCATGCCCGGGTTGTAGAAGATTTTTCCGTTTACTGGAACGACTATTTCATATTGACCACTTCATTTTCAGAATTCATACAATCGTTCAGTGAAGGGTTTCGGAATATTTTCGCAAGATGGTTTCTTGAGACAAGCCTTATTAGACGTATAATGACCATTTTTCTGCCGTTTGCAGTATACTTTCTGGTCGTTTTCGGTTTCAGGCGCTTCAGGGAAGATAAGGGCATGTTGCTATCTTTAAGAAGCATTACCCTGTTTGTACTTATCGGTATGATGATAGCCGGTGTTGCGAAATGCTATCCCTTTACGGGAACTAGAGTTACGTTATTTATAGCTCCTTTCATCTTCTATTCCATAATTAAGGGGATAGGGATGTTCAAAGATAGATTTCCATGGGTATATCGTGGATTACTTTCTGTGTACGTGCTTACGCTTCTCTCTACGTCGGTGTATGTCATGTTCAAATACCTTGCGCTTTACTGATCACGCGATTCAAGCCTTAAAATCGTTGCATATTATTCTAAATAACGATAAACTATTCCTGACTAATCCGGAATAAACCGGTATATAATATTCATAATAACATATGATAAAAGCAAGACGTAAAATCTATCCTATCTACCTTTTCGTAGACATAGTCATTATAGGCCTGAGTTTTATCCTTTCTTACCTTTTAAGGTACAACTCTTCCGGGGACATATTCCGTGAAGCAGCACTTCCAAACCTCAAGGGGTATTCTTTTGTTTTCTTGCTGTGGGCGATATTCTTGATCATATCTTTCAAAAGGCGCAACCTTTACACTACAGATAGAAGCCTTAACATCCCGCAGGAAACGTCTAGAGTAATCATCAGTATCTGTTATACGGGTGTGCTTATAGGTACGATAATCTTTTTTGCTCAATACAAGTTCTTCTCACGCCAGGTATTTCTGACCAGTTTTCTTTCACTGTCTGTTTTCTTAAGCGTGTGGAGGATCGTAAAGAGACTTATCCTGAGGAAACTTATAGCGGGTGGATACCATAATATAAACGTTCTTGTTGTAGGCGTGGGTAGAGTCGGTAAGATAATCCTTGAAGAGATCAAAAAAAGTCCGTGGAGCGGGTTCAAGGTGGTGGGGTTTCTGGACGATAATATGCAAAGTGGTGCCGAAGGTATTCCCGTTCTCGGAAAATTATCGGACTTTACGGTGATAGCTAAGCAACATTTTGTGGATGAAGTGATAGTGACGATCCCATCAGAAAAGATAGCCGTCTCAGGGATAATACGCCAAGCAAAAGAAATGAGGCTAGGCGTTAAAGTTGTTCCAGAAAACTTTGAAGAACCTCTACCTGTTCTTAGCATAAGCCAGCTGGGAGTGATACCGCTACTCACGTATAAGGAAAGAAGGCATCATCCTGCGGAATTTGTGGTAAAAAGATTGTTTGATCTGTTTTCTTCTTTTATTCTTCTGGTGTTTTCCGCACCGATTTTTGTTCTAATAGCAGCTTCAATAAAGCTGGATTCAAAAGGTCCGGTGTTCTACAAGCAAAAAAGAGTAGGCTTTAAAGGGAAGAAGTTCAGTTTTTATAAGTTCCGTTCCATGGTAGCCGATGCCGATAAACGTAAAGAGGGGCTATCCGAAAGGAACGAAGTAAAAGACGGCGTGATATTCAAGATCAAGGAAGATCCTCGGGTTACAAGGGTAGGAAGGTTTCTTCGTAAACACAGCCTTGATGAGCTTCCGCAGCTTGTTAACGTTCTTATGGGGGATATGAGCCTGGTAGGGCCGAGGCCTCCACTTGCCGATGAAGTCGCTAAATATAGTCATGTGCATATGCAGAGGCTTTCCATACGACCTGGAATGACAGGTCTTTCCCAAGTAAGGGGAAGAAGCGAACTTACCTTTAACAGGTGGGTGAAATGGGACCTCTGGTATATAAATAACTGGTCTATAGGGTTGGACCTACAGATACTGTGGAGAACTATTCCTGCAGTTATTAAAGGGGAAGGCGCGTATTAGGCTCAGGGTTCTGAGCAAAGGGGGATAACGAACTGGTACGGGGAGCCTTTCGTTTCGTTGCGCTAGTAGTTCTTTTTTGTTCTTTCACAAGAGCAGCTATTGCCGGACCGATAACTATAGATAACGGGACTGCAGAACGTTTACCCAAGGGCAAATGGGACGTTGAATTCCATTACGGTTATTATCAAATGACCGTGATCAAAAATACCGCTTACTGGGGCTATACAAAAGGCGACGGCAAGATGGACGATATAAACGACCGTGATACGCGGTATATCAACCAGGTCGCCATGATGGAAGTTTATCATGGGTTCACGGACAGGTTGATGTTAGGGGCAGTGTTCCCGTATGTTTGGCAGGATGTTAAAAAACAGCCCTGGGTTGGCGGCGATGAAGTCGAATCGAACGGATTCAGCGATATCCTGCTAAGAGGCTGTTATAATTTTTTGGATCCGCAGGAATACTTTATCGGATTCTCGCTTGGTGGCTGTGCTGTTTTTCCATCGGGAGATGAAGATAAAGACCCACCATTAG
>JBAROK010000090.1:0-9444 GCA_049642065.1 Candidatus Omnitrophota bacterium
GTTTCTCTCAGTCCGACCCTTATCTGCATGTTAAAAGACGAGCTACTTGTTTCAAGGTATCTTAAGTATCTGGATAAGATGATAAGGCTCGCGGATATGGAAATTGAAAGAACTCGCGGCGATGAAAAGATAAACAAGCTGGCTATAATGTACAGCGAACGTTTCAAGAACGCCAGGTACGTGTTCAGTGAAAAGTGCGGTAATGATCTTACAACTGCGTTTAAGAGGTTCCAGGACCTGGGCAAAGTAGAAGTGATAACGTGCTGTGCTACCCACGGGTTCTTGCCGTTGATGGATCTTTACAAGCCCGCTATAAGAGCGCAGGTTAAGGTGGCTGTAGATGTGTATAAAGACGCTTTCGGCAGCCTACCGAAAGGTATTTGGCTTCCCGAATGTGCTTATCATCCGGGTCACGATGAAGTGCTTAGTGAGTTTGGTATCAAATATTTCTTTGTTGAGACGCATGGCATAGTGTTTGGCAGCCCGAGGCCTAAATACGGCGTGCATAGCCCGTGTCTGTGTAATTCCGGAGTTGCGGTTTTTGGCAGGGATATGGAAAGTTCTAAAGCTGTATGGAGCGCAAAAGAAGGATATCCCGGAGATTATAGCTACCGGGAATATTACAGGGATGTAGGGTTCGACCTTGATTATGATTATATCAAACCTTTTATCAACGATTGCGGTACGAGAATAAACGTAGGTATAAAGTATCACAAGATAACCGGCAAGTCCGACCATAAGGATGTTTATGACAGGTCTGCTGCTATGGAAGCTGCCGCTTCGCATGCGGGCAACTTCCTGTTCAACAGGGAAAAACAGGTAGAGCATCTTGACGGGATCATGGATAGAGCTCCTATAATAGTGTCACCTTACGATGCGGAACTATTCGGGCACTGGTGGTTCGAAGGGCCTGAATGGCTTGAGTATCTTTTGCGTAAAATGCATTTTGACCAGGATACCGTCAAAACGATCACACCCGCGGAATACCTGAACCTTTACGACAGGTACCAGGTTATCACTCCTGCAATGTCTAGCTGGGGATATAAAGGATACAGCGAGGTATGGCTTGACGGATGCAATGATTGGATATACAAGCACCTGCACAAAGCAGCGGAACTGATGATAGATGCGGCCACTGATTACAAAGTTCCAACTGAGTTAGAGGAGCGGGTGCTTAATCAGATGGCCAGGGAACTGCTTCTTGCGCAGTCGAGTGACTGGGCGTTCATAATGAAAACTGGCACATTCGCAGAGTACGCGGTAAAAAGGACCAGGGATCACGTCGGGAGGTTCCTCGCGCTGCACGAGCAGCTGCGGGGAGGGAACGTGGACATGGACCTGCTTAAAGATGCAGAACGCAAGAATAACGTGTTCAATAATGTAGATTATAGCGTTTACGCCAAGTGAAGAAAGAACAACGAAAAGGAGGAAAAAAAGGATGATAAAGAAGCTGGCTAGGAAACTGGCGAAGAAAACTTCCGCGAAAATGAAGAAGGCTTCTTCAGCAACAGAGAAGACCACAAAGAAAGTTAAGAAGACCGCGGTGAAGGCCAAAGGTTCATCTGCAAAAGTTAAAAAAACAGCAAAGAGAAAGACCACCGGTAAGATGACTCAGGGAGAACTTAACGCTCTGATAGCCGAGATGGCTTATGATCTTTTTGAACAGCGTGGTTACAATCACGGCGACGATCAGTCTGACTGGTACGAAGCTGAAAAGATAATCCTGAAGAATAATAAGGCGTAATCCGCCATAAAAGATAGTCCGGTCCCGGGCTGAAACAATATAGTCTCAGTCCGGGCGTATTATTAATAGCAGGGACACTGATCATGACTATGGCTGTGAAAGAAGTATTGTGTGTTATTCTTGGTGGAGGCCGGGGTACAAGGCTTTATCCTCTGACGAAGGAGAGGTGTAAGCCAGCCGCGCCACTTTTCGGTAAATACCGTCTTATAGACATACCCGTCAGTAACTGTCTCAACTCAGGGTTTAACCGTATTTATATACTTACACAGTTTCTATCCGAGTCGCTGAATAAACATATCAGCCGTACATATAAAATGGACCCTTTCAGCCGGGGCTTTATAGAGGTAATTGCGGCGGAACAGTCTATGAACGATACGGACTGGTTCCAGGGAACTGCTGATGCGGTCAGGCGCTCGTTAAAACATTTTAATGATCCGGCGATCAAGTATATTTTTGTGCTTTCAGGGGACCAGTTGTACAAGATGGATCTCAGGGATATGTACCAGTATCACATGGAGAAGAAAGCTGAAGTAACGGTTGCCTGTAATACCGTGCCTGAAGACCAGATTTCCAGTTTCGGGATAATGGGTATAGATAAAGAAAGCCGCATAAACGAGTTCGTGGAGAAACCCAAAGACCGTTCCGAGGTAAAAAATATGAGCGTTAAGTCTGACGAGAAGACGTCGTTTCTAGGGTCGATGGGTATATATTTGTTCAATAAGGAAACTCTTATAGATATTCTTGAAAAGGATAAGAAGGTGGATTTTGGCGGGGAAATAATCCCGGATGCTATCAGGATGAAATCTACTTACGCTTATATGTTCCCGGGGTATTGGAGAGATATAGGTACGATAAAGTCTTTTTATGAAGAGAACCTTTCTTTAACGAAATCCATACCCCCGCTTGATATGTTCGATGAGAGGTGGCTTATATTCACGCGGCCCAGGTATCTCTCTCCAGCAAAATTCGAGAATAGTTGTATCGCGAAAAGTATCGTCTCAGAAGGCGCTATAGTTCTTTCGGCAAAGATATCCCATTCGATCATTGGTCTTAGGTTCAGGGTTAATAGCGGCTCTACTATAGAAGATACAGTAGCGATGGGTTGCGATTATTACGAAACGGTAGAGGAGATCGAAGCTAAGGCTTCAAGAGGTATGCCTCCTCTTGGGGTCGGCAAGGATTGTATTATTAAAAAAGCCATACTGGATAAGAACGTGAGGATAGGGGATAACGTCAAAGTAATCAATAGCGAGAGCCGCGATAACTATGACGGGCCGAATTATTTCATAAGGGACGGTATAGTTATCATAACAAAGGGTTCGGTCATACCGGCGGGAACGGTAATATAGCCAAGAGGTAACACTAAAAATGCCAGATACCTTCGCCATCACCATCATATTCATTGTTCTATCTACCATTACCGGTGCTTTTATAAAGGGTCGTTCAAAAGATAAGTGTCTTATAGATTTTTCAGAATACCCTGTTACCCTGCAAAAGGCTGACGGGAAAACGATCTGGGGTAATTTACGAGTCGAAAATTCCGGGATGGAACTTGTTTATTCAAAACCGCATTTAGACGAAGAAGGACATACCGAATCCAGCTACATACTGTACAAGAACGAGTATGACCAGATAAAGACGATCATCAGATACGCCAGCGATCTTGACCCTACACTTGCTAAAAAGCGCGAAGCCTCTCTTGAAAAAACAAATAAACCTAACCGTATACTTAAGCTTAGTCGCAGAATACGAAACTTTTTTGGTACAGTAAGAGATTCACTTATGGAAGTGGTCGGCCTGGCTATGGGCAGGATTAAGACGTCGTCGGCCGGTCAAGTAGTACAGGGGCAGGATAAGTATGTCACACAGATGCAGCAGCAAGCGATAGGCGCGATTACCAATTCTTACGAGCCTATTCTTGAAAGGTATCTCGGAAAAAAGATAGTTCTTTCTATCGTTGAAGAGGGCCAGGGAAAAGAGTACCCCGGTATATTAAAAGAATATACGACATCGTTCATTGAGGTGATGGGTACCCGGCATACGCGCGGCGAGGGGAAGGAGCCTCAGGATGCTGACATGATCGTGCCTCGCACTTTAGGAATCGTCAGGCACGTAGTGGATATTTAAAGTTGACTAGGAGATAGTGCATGAAAGTTCTCGGTATTTGCGGTAGTCCCAGAAAAGAAGGTAATACAGATATCCTTCTGGATAAAGCCTTAGAAGGTTCTGCTGCCGCTGGCGCCGAAACTGAAAAGATAACGATCAGCGATCTTAATATATCGCCTATCCAGGAGAGGGAATACGAAGAGGTGAATGCTGATGGACTTTCAGTTGTAGACGATGATATGGACGTGGTTTTCAAGAAGATACGCCAAGCCGATGCTGTTGTAATGGCTTCACCGGTATTTTTTGGAAGCCTTTCCACACAATCCAAGATGATGATAGACCGTTTTCAATGCGTCTGGCTTTCGAAAATCGTGAATCATAAAGAAATATTTCCTGATTCAATAGCCGGAGCCTTCATTTGTGTTGAAGCTACCACAAGAGAAGATTTTTTTGAAAATGCCAAATCGATAATACGGCATTTTTTCGCCACGATAAACGCAGAATACAAGGAAGAACTCTTCTGTCCGGGATGCGATAAAAAAGGTTCGGTGCTGGAACATGCCGAGCGTTTAGAAGAAGCTTTCGATCTGGGCAGGAAACTTGTTGGTGGGTAGGGTAGTATTTCCCTGTGCCTTGCCTGAACGGGGAGATAAAATATGGATTTTATTGCGGGGATAATTAAGGAATCATATTTCTTGCTGAAAGAGATGTCTCCGTATCTCTTGTTCGGATTTCTGGTGGCGGGCGTTCTTCATGTTTTTATAAACACCGAGACCGTAGGCCGCCATCTTGGGAAAAGTTCTTTCTTCTCTGTAGTTAAGGCTGCACTTTTTGGTATGCCGCTTCCTCTGTGTTCCTGCGGTGTTCTCCCGGCAGCCGTCTCACTCAGAAAACAAGGCGCCAGTAAAGGCGCGATACTGTCTTTCCTTATATCTACGCCGACAACAGGCGTGGATTCTATTTTTGCTACATATTCCCTTATGGGAGGATTCTTTACGGCGTTCAGAGTAATAGCTTCTCTAGGCGCCGGTATATTTTCTGGCGTGCTTGCTAACCTTTTCCTAAAAGAAGATCCTGTCAAACCACAAGAAAAAGAAGAAAAGTGCAAAATCTGCGATAAAGATGACGAACATGACCATGCTTTTAATAGCAAGATAAAGGGAATGTTCAGTTACGCTTTCGGAGAGTTATTAAGCGATGTGGGAAGCTGGCTTATTCTAGGTGTCGTTATAGGAGGCGTAATAGCGTATTTGATGCCCGAGGAGTTTATCCATACGTACCTGGGCTCCGGATGGAAGGCTATGGTCGTTATGTTTATCGTTGGTGCGCCTATGTATGTGTGCGCGACCGGTTCCATACCTATAGCTGTGGCTCTTATGATGAAAGGGATGAATCCGGGCGCGGCGTTCGTCTTTCTTCTTGCGGGACCTGCGACCAACGCTGTAGGAATGACGATCGTATCAAAACAGATGGGCAAAAAAGCGCTTTTTATCTATCTTATCTCGATCGCTATAAGCAGCATTGTATTGGGCCTTTTGCTTGATGTTATTTGGAATACTTTTAATAAAGATGGATTAAACCGCATAATGGAGCATTATAATATAATGCCGGATTGGGTGGGCGTTACCGGTTCAGTAGTTTTGTTGCTTTTAATAGGGTATACCATGGTTCAGAAGGTGATATCACGGAGTAGGGGAGAATGATGTTCTTCAAAAAAAGAGCAGGTATCACTACGAAAGCGTTTTTAGTTATAGGCATGCTCAAGGATTTTATGGCTTAAGCTGGTTAAATAGAAGGAAAGGAGTTCCCGGTAAACAAATGACACCATGCAAAGATTGCGGGGCGAAATGCTGTAAATATTTCGCTTTTCAGATAGAAGCACCAAAAAATAAGCACGATTTTGAAAATATACGATGGTACCTGGCGCATAAAGATGTTTCTGTATTTATAGAGAAGAGGAGATGGCATCTTGAGATAAAGAACGAATGCCGGTATCTGACTGAAGATCATCGTTGCTCCATTTATGAAAAAAGACCGACGATATGCAGGGAACACGACGCATATGAATGTGAGAAAGATTTTGATGATTTTTGTCATGATATTATCTTTCACGATATAGAGGAATTTGACGGGTACCTAGAGAAGAGGTTTAAGAAGAAAAAGAAACGAAGGAAGTAGGTAATGTATGGGCGAAGAGAAGAAACGTAAAATATTGATAGTTGAAGACGAACCGGACGCCGCCAAAGTCCTCGAGAAAAGGGTTCTGGATGCGGGGTTTGAATCTGTCATAGCTTATGACGCGTACGCAGGCATAAAAACGATCAGGGAGGAGCTTCCTGATATCATATTGCTTGATCTCATGCTCCCTGCTGGGGGTGGGTTGTCTATTCTTCAGAACCTGAACCTTTTTCCCGGAGGCAAGCCTGTACCCGTCATTGTTATTACGGGTATTGGAGATGATACGTATAGGCAAAAAGTGATGGATCTAGGGGCTGATGCCTACTTTGAAAAACCGTACGAATCGGAGCAGATAATAAATAAGATCAGAGAATTGCTTGATGTTAAGGAGAGTTAAATGGCTACACTTGTTGATGCACTTATAAAAGAGAACCTTTTAACGATAGAACAGCTTAACGATGCCAAAGATAAACAGATCGGGGCAAAAAAACCTATACAGGATATCCTGGTAGAGATGGGGTTTTTGCTGGAAGAAGACCTTATAAAGGTTTCCTCAAAGGTGTTTGGCATGCCCGTTGTGGATCTTAGCAAAGAAAAAGTAGATATAGCTGTAACGAAAAGGGTCCCATATGAGACGGCCAAAAAATACGGGGTGGTACCTTTACGCAGGGAGGGAGATGAACTTCTTCTAGCGATGAGCAATCCGCAGGACATAATCGCGCTTGACGACTTGAGCATTATGACCGGGATGCGCATAAAGCCTGTCTTAGGCGTTAGAAGCGATATAGCCGAGTGTATAGAGAAGCAATACCAGTCTGATGAGTCTATTTACGATCTTTTAAAGAACGTTGTGGTGGACTCGAAAGTCGAGATTATAAAAGAAAAAAAAGAAAAAGAAGGTCTTATGGATCTAGGTGACCTTAGGGTAGAAAGTTCGCCTGTTGTAAGGCTTGTGGACCTTATGCTCAATGACGCTGTAAATAACCGAGCAAGCGATATCCATATTGAGCCTCAGGAGAATTTTACAGAGATCAGGTACAGGATAGACGGGGATCTCAAGAGCGTGATGAAAGTACCCGCAAAGCTGCAATCTGCGCTGGCTGCACGCATAAAAATAATGGCGGAGATGGATATAGCGGAAAAACGTAAACCTCAGGACGGCAGGATCAGGATTTATCTTAAAGGAAGGGAAATAGACCTCCGGATATCTACAGTGCCTACCTTTCACGGTGAGAAGGTCGTGGCAAGGCTTCTTGATAAGAAACAGGCGGTGATCACGCTGGATAAAATAGGTTTCGGAAAAGACGAGGTGGCGATCTTTAAAAAAGCCATAACAACACCGCAAGGCATGGTTCTAGTGACGGGCCCGACGGGGTCGGGAAAGACCTCGACGCTTTATGCGGCGCTTAATAGCGTTAAAGACGAGACCAAGAATATAATAACCATAGAGGATCCTATCGAGTATCTCTGCGAAGGGATAAACCAGATGCAGGTAAATCCTATAAAGGACTTTACTTTCGCCACGGGTCTCAAAAGCATTCTGAGGCAGGATCCCAACATAATACTTGTAGGTGAGATAAGGGACAGGGATACTGCGGATATAGCTTTCAGAGCCTCTTTGACGGGACACCTGGTATTTTCCACGCTTCATACGAATAGTGCTGTTGCTTCGATCGCGAGGTTGCTTGATGTAGGGCTGGAGCCGTATCTTATAGCTTCATCGCTACTGCTCGTTATCGCCCAGAGGCTTGTCAGGGTCGTCTGTCCGTATTGCAAGGAGGAATATACCCCCAATGAAGATGTTATGCGGAAATTCAGGGCTTACATGGATAAGCTGGGCATAAGCGTGTTCTACCGGGGCAAGGGTTGTGAAAAGTGCGGGTTTACGGGATATCAGGGGAGGACAGCTGTTTTTGAGATGTTCCAGGTCGACGAAGAAATAAAGAAACTCATCTCAGCCGGGGCTTCAGAAGGCGATATTTCCGAAGTTGCAAGGAAAAAAGGATTAAGGACGCTCGCAGAATCGGGTATGGAAAAAGTTGCCCGGGGCGAGACGACGATTGAAGAGATCGATAAGATCATCGGAGCGGGAGAAGAGATGGCTGGACCTGCCGAGGCAAATGCAGGACCCGAACCTCAGCGGAGAGAAAAGCTTAAACTTCTCATTGCCGACGACGAGGATGATATCCGCAAAATGCTCGTTAAACGTCTGAATCTGGCGGGGTATGATGTTGTGGAAGCCGTCAATGGCAAAGAAGCCGTTGAATGCGCGTCCAAAGAGAAGCCGGATCTGATCGTAATGGACGTTATGATGCCGGAGATGGACGGGTTCCAGGCGACCAAGCTGTTAAGGTCAAGACTGGAGACAGCCGTTATTCCCGTCATAATGCTCACGGCGAAGAAAGATAAGGAAAGCGAACTAGCCGGACTTGATGCGGGTGCGGATGATTATTTAACAAAACCGTATGATAAAGATAAGCTGCTGGCAAGGATAAAGATACTATTGAGGAGAAAACAGCTGAGGTAATAGGAATATGGCAGAACCAGAAAGAGACGATTCGTTAAAAGATATAGTTTCAGATTACGAAAAAAAAGAGATTGAAAAGTCGCGGTCTCTGGAGAAGGTCGAGGAAAAACAGCAAGAGGCGCTGGCTGCGAAAAAACTTCTTTTGCCGGTAGGTGTCTGCATTATCGTGATACTGGTGCTACGGCTTGTTGTTATCGTGGCCGAGCATTCGGAGGTCTTTACCGAACCCAGGTACTGGGTCTCGGGAAGGCATCTGGGTTATAACAAGAGTACCGAAGAATGTATAGGCAGGCTCTGGCAGATAAGAAAAGCGACAGATCTTTATTACGGTGCGAATAAACGGTTCCCCCGGAGCATGGAGGAACTTTACCAGGCCGGCCTTTTTAGGGAAAAGATGGTATGCCCGGCAAGCGGGGAAGAATACGTTTTTGAAAAAAAAGAAAACGAAGAGGTGTTTAGCTGCCCGAACCCCAGTAAACACGGGGTTTCGGGATTATGGTGCAACGTAAAA
Source organism: Candidatus Omnitrophota bacterium (assembly GCA_049642065.1). Classification (GTDB taxonomy): domain Bacteria; phylum Omnitrophota; class Gorgyraeia; order Tantalellales; family Tantalellaceae; genus WJMH01. Next base: position 9,067 of record JBAROK010000090.1, read on the forward strand.
GGTGACGCTCCCCAGATCGAGAAGTAAGAGCACTTGGGGGAAAATACTGATCATGAAACTGGGAAACAAAGGTTTTACACTTATAGAGATAGTGGTCGTAGCAGGAGTGATAGGGCTGGTAGCGGCCAACTTGGCGGTCCCGGCATATCTCACCCATATTGAAACTGCTAGGAAAAAAGTTTGTATAGAGAACCGGCGTGTTACCGAACATGCGGAACAGCGGTATTTTTTGGATATAGGTAAATATTCCAGTTCGCTTCAAGACCTTGTGGATAAAGGGTATATCAAAGTACTGTCTGAATGTCCTTCGGACGGCATATACGCATGGTCGCCTTATCTGCAAGATGATTCCGGTTACCATACGGTCTTAGCTTGTTC
>JBAROK010000095.1:0-1618 GCA_049642065.1 Candidatus Omnitrophota bacterium
GCGGGTAGATGGTCTTACGGTTTCGAATAATTTTTTGAAAGAAAAATACGGAGGGGAAATAATAGTTCATGCCCGGGATACCGGCGAGTTCGATCCGGAAAAGTTTGACCGGCACACTGTCATGGCAACTGAGAACATCGATCCCGGAAAAAAGATTATTATGTTTTCTGGTACACCTCGGGCACATAAAGGCCTGGATGATTTAACCAAAGCGGTGTCTGAAATAGAAGACCCGGATGTAGTCCTTGTGGTAATAGGTATATCAGAAGACTGGTATAGCCAAGAATTTGATCGTTTTGCCAGAAATCTTCTAGGGGAAAGATATATCGGTCTGGGTTTGCAGCCATTTAACAAAATACCGGAATTTCTAGCAGCGGCGGATGTGGTAGTCATCCCGCAAAAAAATAATCTGGCTACCGTGGGACAGATACCAGCAAAGGTCTTTGATGCTATGGCGATGGCCAAACCTATAATAAGTACAGATGTTTCCGATATGAAGGATATACTAGCCGGCTGTGGATGGGTTATTGAACCCGAGAATCCGGAAGCAATAGCGGATGCAATTCGCGATGTACTTAAAGATCCCGCAAAAGCAGAAGAAATGGGGGAAAAGGCTAGACGTAAATGTATTGAAAAATATAGTTGGGATGTTGCAGCGGAAACATTTCAGAAGGTATTTGGTGAATAAGAAGAAAGGGGCGGTGCTTAAAGGTGAAGATACTGATAGACGTCATGCACCCGGCGCATGTTCATTTTTTTCGTAACGCTATTTTAGAGTGGCAAAAAGAACATGAAGTGCTCGTGACTTCTCGGGATAAAGAAATGACCCTGGAGCTTTTGGACAGGTACGGCATTAAGAACACTTGTATCAGTCGACAAGCCAGCGGTCTCGCTGGTCTTTTCAAAGAACTTGTTAAAAGAGATTTCAGGTTGCACAAGATTGCTCGTCAATTTAAACCGGATGTTCTTACCGGTATTGCCGGTGTTTCGATTGCTCATGTAGGAAAGCTCATTGGCAAACCTTCAGTAGTATTCTATGACACGGAGACAGCTACGCTGTCGAATGCTATCACGTATCCGGTAACTTCAGCGATCTGTACGCCTGATTGCTATATGGGCCAGCTTGGCCGGAAGCATGTACGTTACGCGGGGTATCATGAGCTTGCTTATCTGCATCCGAAACGATTCACACCGGATAAAGAGATATTGAACGATATAGGATTGGGTGACGAAAAATTCTTTATACTTCGATTTGTATCATGGCAGGCTTCCCATGATATTCCGCAAAAAGGACTTTCTCTTGAAAATAAGATAAAACTCCTGGGAATATTAAAGACACACGGTAGGGTATTCATCTCTTCTGAAGCAGAGCTTCCGCCTGAACTGGAGCCGTATCGGCTATTCATAGGTCCTGAAAAAATGCATAACCTGATGGCCTTTTCGTCCATGGTAATAGGTGAAGGCGCTACAGTAGCTTCAGAAGCCGCCATGCTGGGGGTTCCCGCGCTTTACATCACTAAACCTGGTCAGGGGTTGGGGTATACGAACGAACTTGAGGAAAAATACGGCTTAATCTATAATTTCAGCGTGGAACAATATGGATCTGCCGTAGAGAAGG
>JBAROK010000004.1:0-30162 GCA_049642065.1 Candidatus Omnitrophota bacterium
TTTCATGATAAGATTACCCGCCTTATCATATATATCCTCTGATACAACACGGCCTTTATAATCCTTTTTCCCTACAATATCGCCTACTCTCAGAAAAACAGTCTCAAACTTCTGACATTTCAGCGAAGCATCAGGTACATACGCGCCGGTCTTCACATATATCATAAAATCAGTAAATTCGCGTTTTGAAAGCCTGTTAAAAGCCGGTGAATTTTCTTTTATACTTAGCTTCGACATCAAACCCGGGAATCTCATCAGATCGTCCGACCTCACTTTTGCATGGATCAGGTAATCTCTTTTTTCATTAATAACTAGATTGATCTGTTCAAAGATCTTTAGTTCACCACCAACAAGATCGACAAGTGTCTTTATCTCATGGGCAAGTTGCCTAAGTTCAGGTGTTTGCTCCTTCAGGTTATCTAAGAGGGTGTTTACGCTGGTTTCGTCCAGATTTAACGATATCCCCCTTATACCTATTTCACTGCTTTTAAGGTCCACATCGAGGATAAGATCAAACTGCCCTTGTCTGAGCCCCTTGAAATTATCAGCTAAATATTCGTTTGCTCTGCCTAATAGATCTGTATCTTTGATATCTGAGGGATCGACCCTCATAACAGCCCCAACTATCTCGCTATCATTACGGTTGATTTTGACGATAATTTCCAGGCCGTTCAATTTATCAATACTGCCTACGCTATCGGTCACGATCTGCCTCAGGTTTGATAGATCTTCACGTTGCCCCTGCTTAGCTGCATCAAAAATTGAAACAACATCTTTAACGTCCAGGAACATGAAGAGATCACCCGTCTTTAGATTTAGCTCCATTTCAACCTTGTCATCGACTCCATAGCCCGTCTTATCAAACCAGAATAGAGCCTCGCCTTTAAGAGCCTCATAACCGGCATCTCCCATCAGATAGGACCTTTCTCCGTCCTCGGTCATCGCCAGCTGCAAACTCTGATTCTCGGCAATAACCCAGTTCTGTTGTAAAGTCGAAATGCCGTCATGGGAAGCCAGCGCTTGAACTAACGCTCCCGCCTCATGTTCCAAATCATCCATAAGATCAAATATCAGATAATTTTCGCCGTCCTTCAACCCATCGAAACTAAGCACCGCACTTGTCCCTGATTCCCTTTGCATGGGATTTGAAAACTCAAATAACCCCATTGCAAAATTCACAATACCTTTAAACATGGAAAATACGCGTGTTCTTAATCCATTTACAAAACGCGTAAGTTTACTGGCTGCCCCATCCTTGGGCTTAGGTGCTGTGAACATCTGATTAACAGCAGATTTTGCTATCGGTGACATTACACGGGACCATACCGACGGGTTATCTTCTGCATATTTATTTATTGCCGCTTCTGTGATGGATTTTATGGCAGTCGCGGTAACGAACTTGCCGGCATTACTAAAAGAGCCTTTATCCCCTATAAGCCCTCCGTAAGCATACCCAATAGCCGCGGAAGAGAAACTCGCTACAGCAGAAGTAAGGAACGTGCCCCAATCGTTCTCTCTTCCCACTTCGGTTACACCTTCACTAACCACTGCCTGAAGCGCTCCTATCTGCGCATCAAAAAGAAACCTCTCAAAACTTCCGTAATCCGCACTGGTAAATTCATCAAGTCCGATTCCACCCCAAAGGTTCTGGAACTCGCCTAACGGCGTTACCTTTAACATCTCCTGCATCGGGGAAAACCCCAACAATCCCCCGAAACCGCTTCCGATGCCCGCCGATAAGAGCTGCGTACCCAGAGAAAGCAGATCGAACGTTCCATTCGCAAGAGCTATGCCGGAATTAAGTGCTATAGAAAGAGCCCACCCGATATACGGAATAGCGCTCAGAACAGCGCTGATCACGCTTATTATCGTTCTTCCGAAAAAGTCAGACCAGAAATTCGTGCTTATAACCTGGACGTCCACATACTGGTTAATATTTTCAGAGGTCTTTTCACCGTATTTATCGTACCAAACAGTCTTTTCATAATGTTCGATCACTTTATAGCTGGATTGCCTGTTACTTTCTTCAGTCTCTCTATGCAAATAATAGTAATTTTTGGTCTGAGATATGCTGCCTGCCTGATCATAGTAATAATAATTCCTGCTGTAGCTGGATGCGTCGATCCTTGTGTAGGTTTCGACCAGCTGTCCAAGACTGTTGTAGGAAGAAGAATCTATATGAGATAAGTCGTCATTAGCGTACAAGGTGTAACTGTATTCCTGGCCGAGAGCGTTATACACGATATTGCTCTTGTATACTGTTTCTTCTTTTACAGTACTGCCATCCTCAACTTTTATAGTCTCTATGCCTTCCAGGAGGTTCTTTATCTGGATAGGGGTGCTATAGATTGTCCTCAACCGTTCGGTCGTTCTTATCTGCTCTTCTCGCGGAGCACCAGCCGCTACATCCTTGAAAGCCGTTTCTACTTCCACATAAGTAAGTAAGCGCCCTTTATCGTCAAAAGTGTTGACGGTCGTAGTCCTTTCCCAGGGGCTGTACTCTTCAAGTTCCGAATAGGTCCCATAACCGATTTCAAGAGCCCAGTCGATTATGGTCTTGCCCTCCCATTCGCCGCTTCCCGGACCGTCTATTGCGGCAAAAATATCCTTAAGCCCGGTATCATCGTCTTCCCACAGATCCCTTAAATCGTCGGAAATATCGTATTCTGAACTATCGGGCGTATAAAGATCGGTCCAGGAGGAGAGGTTCCCCCACCCGTCATAGACCATATCCTCACGAACATTTATCGTCGTATTATCAAGCCCCGGGCCTGACCGATTGGTAACTTCCTTAAATCCTGCAGTTTTGCCATATTCATAAATCATGTCCGTAACCACGCGCTCAGTTATAACATCAGGCGTAGCATCAGTAATAAAGCTTTCCCTGTAGGAAACTATATTTCCTTTTGTATAATTTATATCGGTTCTTACGATGTTCTCTGAAACATCGTAAGAAGCAGTAGGATGGGTCTTGTGAACTGTTTGGCTGAATCCCGCTACCCTGTCAACATCATATACCCCCAAAGCATTCCAGCTGGTATCGGCCACAAGCGTGCCTTCATCTATCTCATTCCCATTTATATCCATGTGCCAGGCATGATCGGTCTTAACTTCGTCATATTTAATGATATTGTTTTTTTCATCATAGTATTCTCTTTCATCACTGCCATCTCCCGCGAAGAAATCCGTCGTTACATCTGATAACTGGACCAGTTTAAATTGTTCTGTATCCGGGCTGCCAGTCTCCAGCTCGTATATCCAAACCTGTGCTTTTCCGTCCCTTCCGCCTGAAGAACAAGCATAAGCGTATATCTCGACCTCGGTGACACCGGACCAGCTGCCGATATTCACCCGTTCCCCGGAATTCAAGTCCGCGCCATCCCCTACATTCCTGCTATCAGACCATAACGTTTCCCACTCCCCATCCTGGCATATCCTAACGTACCAATTGGAATTACAGCTTCCGCTTTCCGACCTGTGCGCGTAAGTCTGTACATGAAAATTTATCTCGTTCAGGGTTATGGGATCCTCAAAAGTATGGACGGTTTTACACCATGCTACATCCGTTTGACCGCGGTTATTCTGGTGGGAGGCCTGATTGTATTGCGGTGTACCCCAATTACCGTCATGGCTATAGGGGCCGTATCCCCGGTAATAGTCATGCTCTGTACCCGGCCAATTAATAGCGTTTCTTACCTTTTCATACTTGAAGGTCTCTTCATTTTTTGAAGAATTTTTTATATTACCATCTTCATAATATTCAGCCTGCCAGGTTTCCTCGGAGATCAAAACATCGTTGTTCCCAAAATTTTGAATATCTGCATCGGAAAGACCGGAAAACTGCCGGTCAGCAAAAAGATCAAAAAAAGCAAGAATCTGATCATCGGAATACTCTTCAAAAGCAAAAGCATCGGAAGCGCATTTTATTTCCCCTGAATCAATAAGTCTATCGTCGGAGTTATACTCCCCTGTCCACTTGGCAACATAACTTCTGGCGTCATCATTTTTCAAACGCGTAAAAAGGCCGACAAGTCTTTCTTCAGGATCATATTTTTCAGTTTTATCGACAACAAAGAGCGAACCATCTTCGTAAAATTCTCTATATGCTGTAACGGTATCAATTTTCCCGTTATCTTGTTTTACGTACGCGAACGTTTCTTTTTTTGTCCCGGAATCATCTGAAACCTCTACCGAAAGTTTCCTGTAATCTTCGTTATATGTGTATACCGCGCTAATATCATCAAAGACGCTTTCCATGCTGACAGTAAGCACTCCGCCTGCTGTCTGGTAATCAACCGTAGCTACAACAACATCCGCATTATCCCTTAACTCGATAAGCCTGTTGTCAGAATAATTATATACATTGCCCTTTGTGTCGGTTATCCTGTTTATCTGACCATCTTCGGTATAAATTATTTCGGTTTGCTGTATTATTGCATCATGAGCAGCACATTTTCTGATCTCACCCAATACGTCGGCAACCGGGCTCGAAGGAACCTGCGAACCGGTTCTTGGCCCGGCACCCTCCGGTTCTCTGAGGCTTACAAAATCCTGTTCTCTGTATGGAGCCATCTCGGGCGTCCACTCAAAATATATGCTTCTACCTTCGGAATTAGATATCGAAATATAATCACCGTTGGTTAAGACAGTTGTTTCGACTCTTTTTTCAGGGTTATATTTATATTCCCTGAGGGAATAATCAGCACCAAAATAGAAGAATTCTCCTTCGGTCCTCACTTTTTCACTTATAACCAGATCCTTATCGTAAGCTATATCGAAGATCTCGGATATGCTTGTCTTCGCGTCAGAACAACTCGTGGCAACATAACGTGTTATACGGGCGTACTCATCATATTCAATCCCGCTCTTTTTAAAATAATCCCCGGTCTGCTGATAATTTTCGTCAAGTTCCCATGAAATGGTTGTAGCGGGTTTTTTGTCGGTATACCCCTCAAAAGTGAACTTATATCTTCTTGTCTCCTCTTCAGGATCAATATTCGTCTCAAGATAAGAGGTTATGTTATCATCGGCATCATACTCAAAAGATTCCTGGATAACCTTCCTGTCTGTCTCCGTGAAATCGTACGCTCCGGCGACGATCTCCCAATCAAAGAAAATCTTCTCGATCCTGCAGTACCTGTCTTTTTCGTCAAATTCGGAGAAACTTACGCTTTGAGCGTTAATAATCACCCCGTCCGTTTCAACCGACCAGTCCCATTCCGTATCGGGCGAGGTGATCTTCTCAAAATATCCCGTATTCCTGCCTTCGTCGTCATAGGTAAAACCTGTCCGGATAAAAAAGTCCCATTCCGTGTAATCTTCCATATAGTATTCACATGTCGTACCTTCCATGTAATATATCTGCTCTTCTCCTCTTTCACCTTCATACCTTGAAAGATAGCTCCTCTTCAAACCAGTAGTATCTTTTGATGCTTCATGCCCCCCGGAATACGTATAAGAGGCTACAAGAGCCCTTTTATCGTCATATTCATAAATGATCGTGCTTTTTATCTGTCTTTGCGTATCATCGTCAGGTTTAAATTCATATTCCTGGGAAAAATCTATTATCTCTTTGTTCTTCCCTCCCTTGTAATAAGCCACGCTTTGAAGCAATAAACCGGTAAGATCCCCGGACTCGGTCCCACCTTCATAAGTCTCCGCCCTTACAAGAGGGTCTTCCCTGAAAGCCCCTTCCGCCCTTGATGTCAGATAAGTGCTGGTTGCCTGGTCAAAACTCGTGTAGAAATAATAGGTGCTGTTCCTTACGGTCCCGTCTTCCCTATAATTTAACGTAAAGTCTGAAACCTCATAACCGCTAAGACCGTAATAATAAGTTTCCGATAAAAGGGTTTCATCGTCCGATTCGTTGGTTCGGGTCTTAACAAGAGCTCCGTCATCCCCGTATGAATAGTGAGTAATGTTTTCAAGCGCTTCACTGGAATCATAACTGCGTGAAGTATGATTTTTCTCTCTTGATTTAATCCCGCTAAAGAACGTCTCAGCAAGCAATTTTCCCCCATTATCCCTTGTTATGCTCTGCGTTAAAGCTCCGGAAGGGCCATACAGGTAATTTGTAGAACTCTCTATATTTTCGCCCTTATCATCAAAAGTGTTCGCGATGTCGGATCTTTCCCTGTTCATGAGCCCGTAAAACTCAGTTTCGGATAATCTTACATTATCCGGATCATATGTTGTTGTCGTAGACAGAGCCCCATCCGACCTATAAGCATAAATAGTAGCATTTAACTTATCTCCCGCCAGGTTATACCCCTCAGCACCGGTGATCCGTTCCCTGCCCATACTCCCTTCATACCTCGAGGCGGATATTTTCCTGTCGAGATAATCGTACACCTCTGTTTTAGATAATGCGCCACTTGTAGAATACTCATATCTTGAAGTTGTTAAAACTGCCCCCTCCAGGTCGAAACTTCTAGTATGATCCACCTTCTCGAAGTTCATGCCCCCCGAGTAAATGGTTTCGGATATTTCTGAACCATTAGAATCAGTAGTTACCGTTCTAGTTATGGCACCATTATCTCTGTAATAATATTCTGTGGTCGTCAATTTATCCCCAAGATAATCATAACTTATCACCTCCTCCACCTTTTCCCGGCTCATGCGTCCTGAATATATGGTTTCCGAGAATTTACGCCATTCGCCTCTTCCTTCATCAATAAACCCTTCTGTGATGGTTTTTTCTAAGGCACCCGAGGAGTTATACGCGTAATCCGTGGCAGTTAAAAGCCCTTCTGCAAGATCAAACTGTTCGGAACGCACAGCCTTTTCATAGTTCTCCGGGCCCAGATGAGACACCTCCGACAGTTTCCTGCCGTCTTCATCCTTGCTTACTATCTTTGCAAGGGCATCCCCCGCATCATACTGATATTCGACAGTACCGATAATACTCCCTGAAAGATCAAATTTTGTCTGCGAAGAAGCTTTCTCATTATTTTTTATTCCTCTATATAAAGTCTCCGAAACCTTAATGCCATTAATATCTTTAGTAGTGCTTTTCTGGAGCGCATCCGTAAGATCATATTCATATGAAATGAACGTAAGTTTATTCCCCGTAAGGTCAAAGCTCTCGGTTAATGTCCTTTTCTCCTGGTTTTCCGCACCCTCATAGGCTGTTCTTGAAGTATCTATCCCAAGCGAATCACTGGTTACCGTCTCTTGTAACGCACCACTAGTTCCGTATCTATAGGCAGTTCTGCTCAAAACCTGTCCCGCCAGGTCATAGTTAACTGCATCGTTTATCTTTTCCTGCCCCTCTAACCCGGAATAATCCATATATGTTATTTTCGTCCCATCCCCAACATCATATGAACGTCCGACATCATCTGTCCTGTATATATTCACTTCATCCAGCTTCTTCCCGTCATAAACATATTCTTTCCTGATAACCGTATCGCCATTAATCACATCAAACCCGAAAGAATACGTTATATACTCATCGTTTTCGGGCCCATCAAAATACGACTCTTCCTTTACTTTTGCACTGGCCAGGTCATGCGGATCTACCGCATCCACATATCTAACAACCCTGTCTAAGGTATATTTATTCCCGTCACCTCCAATATGCGGCTCATCGGCATCAGGATCAAGCTCGTATTCATAGAGACTCACGCTATAAAGAGTGGTTCCATCAATTTCATAATCATACGAACGAGTTATTATTTCTTTTCCTCTCAGTCCGCGGAATTCACTGCACTGTCTTAAAATATTTGCACCGCTCTTTATGCAATACGTTTTTGTCATATTGAGCCTGCCGTTCTCGTCATACAGATAGTCCGTCCTCCTGGCCGGCTTATACTCTGCTCCATCCAGATAATAATTTCCCAGCACATAATCAACTATTTCCTTATCTTCCTTACCTTTATATATCGTCGTCGAGGAAAGCTTTTCATCGCATGCGCTTAAGTTTTCCCTGAAATCTGAAAGCCGGGCACCAATATCCACTCCTTTGATGTTATATGCCCTTGTTTTGCCTAAGGGACCCGTTTTCCCGCCATCATAATCATAACAATCGATCCTCCCGGGAGCTTCATTTTCATCATACTCGCTCAATGCGTAAACCAGCTTTTCTTCGCCGCTTGACCCTTCATATACAGCCTTACGAGTAAGGCGTCCTTTAGCTTCAACATCTAATTTCCATTCATCCTCTCTTTCCCCTATAAAGCCCTTCCATTCCAACATGCTGTAGCCGGAAGCCATTGAAGAGACATCGTAAGTGTTCACTTCCTTAAGTACTTGACCATTCCCGTAAGTATAAAGTGAAACCTCTTCGGGCTTACCCTGCCTATAACCGGAAAGAACATAATCGATTTTTTCTTCACTTTCCTTGCCGAAATACACAACAGTTTTTATGGCTAGTTCATCTGTTAATATCTCATAGTCGCCTTTTTCGAAACTGCCCATAACTTTAGGGTCATCTTCTTCCGAGATCTCCTCGAGATCGCCACCCAGCCACTGACCCGCACTCATATCCCGGATGTCATACGAAATTACTTTCTTGAGCGTGGCCCCATCAGACCCATATGCATAAACGGATATCTGTTGCGGGTTGCCGCTTTCGTCATAATCTGAAAGGGTATATTCAATGCGTTTTTCCGGAGACCCATCGGAGGCGGCCTTTTTCTTAAGAGGCATATTATCTTCCAGAGGATCTACCTTTGACCTTGTGTTTAGAAATAGTATGGCGTCGTCCTCAATAAGATTTTTCGTTCGGATTATTTCTTCATGTTTCTTCTGGGCCCTTATTAAATACGGCATTGACATGCGGCCCATTTGCTTAAGCTCTTTCTCTCCGGTCAGAAGATCTTTTGCGGGCGAATAATTATATTTGTGAAGTACCCTGTCGCCGGTAAATCCGCTTTGTTCAAAAACGAAAATAAAAATTAAAAGCCAGGTAAAGATTTTAAATAACTTCTTATACCTGGCCCATGCAAATCCCCTATAAAGGGATATATTTTTATTATAGCTTTCTATTTGGCCCTTATCTCCCATAAATGGCCCGTCCTTAATAAAAAACCGGACTGCTAATCAACGTTACGCGAAAAATCACGTAACAAAACGATCGGCAGCCCGGCTATGCAGATACATATCGGCACCCGCGGCTTTGTGTCCCTGTCTCACGGCAGGTTTACCTTTATCGTATACCTTTCAAAAGAGCCACGAAACCCATAGTAACACTATTTTGTTTTTTTGTCAATATTTTTTTTAGTTTTTTTCAATCGGGCTTGCTATAAAAAATCGCCTCTTGAGGCGATCTGTTATCTTATTCCTCACCCTTAGCGCTTTGGCGTTTTTCAAGCGCCTCAGCGAAAGCCGGGTCGGCCTTGTACCCCAGTTGCCGGGATCTTTCAAAGCAGCTCGTGGCATCATCGTAGTTATCCCGGTAAAAATGCGCCACGGCAAGAGTGTAATGTGCGGCGGCGTTATAGGGATCAAGTGATATTGCTTTTTGCGCATGATCCTCCGCCTTGTCATATAGACCGTTAAAACAATAAGCGGCTGCAAGGTTAGTGTGTGCATGCATGAATTCGGGATCCACTTCAAGAGCCTTCTTATACTCAGAGATCTCTTTATCATACAGGCCATTAAGGTGATACACGACACCGAGATTATAGTAAGCTTCTTTCATCCCCGGATCTATTGCAATAGCCTTGCGGTAATGCAGCACCTCTTTGTCGCGCATGCCTTTCTCACCATATGCCACGCCGAGATTATAATGAGCGTCCGCGAACCCCGTGTCAAGCTCGACGGCTTTTTCGTACGCTTCTATAGCCTCATCGAACCTTCCCAGATCAGCATAAGCTACCCCAAGCTCAAAATACGCTTCCACATACTCGGGATAAGCCGTTATGGCTTTTTTGTACTGGTCGATTTCTTTTTCACGCATGCCTTTTGCACGGTACGCAGCAGCAAGGTTATAGTGAGCTTTTGAAAGGCCTGGATCAATACGAAGTGCTTTCCTGTAGCAGGATATCTCTTTATCAAGCATCCCCTTCTCTCCGTACGCTACACCCAGATCAGCATAAGCTCCCGCGTACTGCGGGTCAAGCTTGACGGCTTTTTCGTATGCAGCTATCTCCGCATCTTTCATGCCCTTAAACCCATAAACCATACCCAGGTTATACCACCCCTGGGCAAAACCGGGATCGATCTTTACGGTCGTGCGATGTTGAGCAATAGCCTCTTCGTACATCTTACGTGCGGTATAGATTAATCCAAGAGTGTAATGCACATCAATAAAGTCAGGATCAATTTCCACGGCTTTATTAAGCTGCGCTATCGAATCGTCATACATCCCTTTAAAGGCATAGGCCACACCCATATTGTAATAGACTTCCGCGTAATTAGGCCTTATGGCTCGGACCTTTTCATAATGCATTATCGCGTTATCGTATTTGCCTTTAGCGCTATACACGATACCAAGGTTATAATGCGCATCCAGAAAATCTTCATCAAGCGTCAACGCCTTGTGAAACTGTTTGATGGCCTCATCATGCATCTCCCTATCGCTGTACGCCACACCAAGGTTATAATAAGCATCAGCATAATCGGGGGCTATCTCAACAGCTTTCTTGTAACAGGATATTTCCTTAGAGTCCATCCCCATCGCGCCGTAGGCTATACCCAGGTTGTTATAGGCTTCCGCGAAAGACGGATCAACACCAAGCGCCTTTATATATTCGGCTATCTCTTTCTCGTGTTCTCCAATGGCACCATAAGCCACACCAAGGTTATAGTGTGCGTCGGCATAACTAGTATCAAGCGCCAGAGCCTTTTTGTATTCCTCTACAGCCCTTTCGTAAAGCCCTTTAAGCCCGTAAAGAACGCCGAGATTATTATGTGTCTCCGCGGAACGCGACATAAGCTTTGCAGCCTTTTCGAAACTCTTTATACCCTCGTCGTACATACCTTTGGCACCATATAGAATACCTAGGTTATAGTAGGCGTCAGCAAACCGGGGTTTCAAATATACCGCTACCCTGAAACTATCCAGCGCTTCGTCATAATTACCTTTCATCGCAGAGACCACACCGCTATTATAATGCATCTCTGCAAGGTCCGGATCCGTGCTTACGGCCTGCTTGAAACTGGTAACCTCACTGTTATAAAAACCCCTATCAATGGCTTTATACGAATAAACAGCGGAACCACCTTTGATCTTTTCTTTGAGGGTTAACCCTGAAAATTTTGCATTGAGGCCGGCCTGACTTACAGCGAATGCGCTCGTTGCAGAAAAAGCAACAAGCAATAGATAGACCAATAGAAATGAAAGGAATTTTTTATGCTGCATTTAATCCTGTCTTTCGGCAATAAACAAAGGGTGTATTAGCTTTTGAATTTTTAACGCTTATTATCCTCATTTTATCACAAATATTGTAAAAGTCAATGATTTTAGGGCATTTCTGACTTTTGAGACTTTTAACTATTGTTGTAGTAAAAACAAAAAAAATGGCGGCTATTTTGCTATCAAATAACCGCCATTTGCGTGAATTTTTACCGGAGGAATCGTCTACTGGACCGCGTCCTCCTGCGTCTCCATGAGGCCCATTATATCCTCTATTGTATGTAAGGATGTTACGTTCAAAGAACTGTCTATTTTCTTCAAAAGACCCTTAAGAACGCTTCCCGGCCCTACCTCAAGATAGTCCTTTACCCCAAGAGAAGCCGCCTTCTTTACCGAAGCCTCCCACAAGGTCTTATTATCAAGCTGATTCACTAGATTCTCTTTGATCTTTTCAGGATCCTTAGTGACTTCAGCATCAATATTGCTTATGAAATCTATAACCGGCTCCTTGATCTCTATATTATTAAGAACGGCCTGTAATTTTTCTTTAGCGGAAAGCATAAGTTCTGAATGGAAAGCACCACTGACCTTTAACATTATCACGCGTTTAGCTCCCTGATTCTTCGCCAGGTCCGCGGCAAGTTCGACCTTGCTGGCATGCCCCGAGATAACTACCTGTCCAGGGCAATTCAAGTTGGCTACCTGGCAGCCAATCCCCATACAAAGTTCTTCCACTTTATCCACATCAAGACCCATGATCGAAGCCATCTTGCCTTCCTGTTTCTGGGAAGCTTCTTCCATGAATTTGCCACGGTTTTCAACGAACTTAAGGCCATCTTCAAAACTCATAGCGCCCGATGCCACAAGAGAAGTAGGCTCACCGAGACTCAGCCCCATCGCTAAAGATCCGATAGAACTTACCTCGTCCAAAGAGAAAAGCTCTCTGATTTCTTCTCCTACAGGAGATCCCTTCAGTTTCTCAACAAGAACATTCAAAGTAGCAATACTCGTTATAAATATCGCCGGCTGGCTGTTAGCGGTAGTCTGAAGTTCTTCTTCGGGGCCTTCAAAACAAAGTTTAGTAATGTCCCTTCCAAGAACCTCGTTAGCCTTATCAAACACCCATCTGGCTGAAGCCTGTGTCTGGTAAAGCTCCTTGCCCATACCTACCGACTGGGATCCCTGTCCTGGAAATAATAAACCGTATTTTTTGCCGTTCATTTTCTCTCCTTATATCTACCATCGGATGATAAGCGCACCCCAGGTCAATCCTCCACCGAAGGCATCCATCAAAATAGTATCACCCTTCTTGATCCTTCCTTCTTCAACAGCCTCGGTCAAAGCCACCGCACTTGAAGCCGCTGACATATTACCGTATTTATGTATATTTAGATAAACTTTCTTATGAGGGTCAACTCCCATTCTTTTTGCCAAAGCGTTCAGAATGCGGATATTGGCCTGATGCGGTATTATTATATCTATATCGTCGCCTTTAAGCCCCAAAGGTTCCGTTACTGCAAGAGCTGCATCCGCCATGATTTTTACAGCGTGCTTAAAGAGGATGTTGCCTTCCATCTTTATCGTATGGAGTTTGTTCTCCACGGTCTTAATAGAAGCTGGCATCCGTGAACCGCCAGCGGGAAGCTGCAGAAGATTGCCTTTACTACCATCCGCACCAAGGCTTGATCCCAGTATTCCTCCCTCTTCGACCGGCCCTAGCACCGCTGCACCGGCACCGTCACCAAAAAGTATACAGGTCGAACGGTCTTCCCAATCCGTAACCGCCGACAATTTCTCGGCAGCAATGACTAGCGCGTGTTTATACAAACCGTTCTTTATGAACTGGGTTGCTATCGTAAGCCCATAAACATACCCCGAACAGGCAACAGCAATATCGAATGCCGGCACGTGCCTCGCACCGAGCCTGTCTTGCACAAGACAGGCTGTCGAGGGAAAGAACATATCAGGCGTTATTGTGGCAACTATGATAAGGTCGATGTCCTCGGCCTTAAGTCCCGCGTTTTTTAAAGCTCCTTTAGCAGCTTTGACTGCCATGTCACTGGTCGCCTCTCCGTCCGCGGCTATACGTCTCTCCTTGATACCTGTACGTGTGGTTATCCATTCGTCGGTTGTATCGACCATCTTTTCAAGATCAGCGTTCGTTAGAACATGTTCCGGAAGGTATTTCCCGACCCCGAGTATTCCGATCTTTTTCTCGCTCATTTAGTCTCTCCATTGTTCAAAGGTTACTCTTTATCAATAGTCTTGAAGTTCTTCAATTACGTGCTTGTTCACCTGGTGGTTTACGTTCTCTCCCGCTTGGCGTATAGCGTTCTTTATCGCCTTGGTGTTGGAAGCGCCGTGCGCTATTATGATGCTTCCATCCACACCCATCAGCGGCGCCCCTCCGTGCTCGGATGCATCTACCCTTTTCTTAAGAGCACGGAATGCCGGAAGAGTTAATAAGGCACCGAATTTTGTTATAAAGCTGCTTTTTTCAAGTTCGCTTTTTAGCAGCGCAGCAGCAGCGTCAGCAAACCCTTCGGTTACCTTTAGAAAAACGTTACCAATAAACCCGTCACACACAACAACGTCCGCTTTACCGTCATAAACTTCCCTGGGCTCTATATTGCCGATAAAGTTTAGTTTGCTTTCGGAAAGCATCATGTGCGCATCCTTAACAAAATCGGTTCCCTTGGTAGACTCTTCACCAATATTAAGAAGACCGACCGTGGGGTTGCTCTTAGCAAGGATATGCTTGGAATAAGCGTCCCCCATTATACCGTACTGCAAAAGATGCAGCGGCTTGGGATCTATGTTAGCGCCCACATCAATAACTACAACGGGCTTAGTTAATGTCGGAAAAATTACCGCGATCCCGGGCCTGTCAACACCCGGCAATAAACGCAGGCTCAGCGTTCCGGCACACACAACAGCACCGGTATTACCCGCACTCACAAAAGCATCGAACTGTTTTTTCTTAAGAAGATCCACGCCCTTTACGATAGAGGAGTCCCGTTTCTTTCTCACCGAAAGAGCGGCCGCCTCATGCATCTCGATCTCCTGAGAAGCATGCACTACGTCTATCTTGTCACTCGGATAACTGTATTCTTTCAGTTTCTTTCGAATGACGTTTTCAGCGCCTATAAGGGTCAGATGATAACCGTATTCGTTGGCTGCCATTACGGCGCCTTCTACGGTGCTTCCGGGAGCTTTATCCCCGCCCATTGCGTCTAAACCGATTCTCATTCTGTATCCTCCGCTTCTTGCAAGATCAGCGGTAAACCTGCCGCTGCCTAGTTATGCCTTCCTCTTCTTTTTCTCTCTTTTTTCCTTGCGCTCTTCCAGGGATTCTATCTTTTTCACCTGCACACCACCATAATACCCGCAAGCAGGACATACCTGATGTGGTTTTTTAGCACTACCGCACTGCGTACACTTTGTAATGGACGGCGCTTCGATCTTGTAATGCGTGCGTCTTTTTCTTCCGCGTGACTTTGAATGTCTATGTTTTACTTTTGGCATTTCCTTACTCCTCCTTCTAACAAGCCCGAAAGTTTGAGCTCTAAATTATCCTTTTACCGCTTCTCCTACAATCCTTCCCGTATCTTTTGCTATTAAAAGTTCCTCATTAGTACCAACTGTAAGGAACTTTGTGCTATCGCCAAGAAGCGGGCTCAAATCATCTCTGATACTATCTTTTATCCCGTGCACGTTCTCGCCTATACCGGCAGTAAAGATGATAGCATCCACCTTGCCGAGAACCGCCGCATAAGAGCCGATATACTTTTTGATCCGGTACACAAAAATATCGTATGCAAGTTTCGCGCGGGCGTCTCCTTCATCAATAGCTTTAAGGATATCCCGCATATCGTTACTGACACCTGAGACCCCTAGAAGTCCGCTTTGTTTATTCAAAAGTTCAGTGACCTCTTCAGCGCTCAGCCCTTCCCTCTGCATCAGGAAAGTAACTACCGCGGGGTCAAGATCACCGGACCGCGTCCCCATCAATAGACCCTCAAGGGGAGTAAACCCCATGGAAGTATCTACACTCCTACCGCCCGTTATCGCAGCGATACTGCATCCGTTACCCAGATGCACTGTTATCATGTTAAGTTCTTCGAACGGCCGCCCCAGCATCTCAGCCGCCTTACCCGATACGTACCTGTGACTCGTGCCATGGAACCCGTATCTTCTTATCCCGTACTTTTCATAAAAACCATAAGGAACACCGTAACAATACGCGTAGTCCGGCATGGAATGATGAAAAGCCGTGTCAAAAACCGCGACCTGGGGAACATTATGAAATATCTTCATGCAACCCCGTATTCCTTCAAGAGAAGGCGGGTTGTGAAGAGGCGCCAGTTCCGAGAACTTGTCTATGTTTTCAATGATCTCTTCGTTGATCAGGATGCTTTCGCTGAACTCTTCGCCACCGTGAACTACTCTGTGTCCCACCCCGATCACTTCATCAACATCGGATAAAACCCCTTTATCCGGATCTACAAGGTATTCTTTCACTATCTCTATAGCCTTGTGATGATTCGGACACTTAACGTCTTCTTGGATCTTACCGCAACAATTACTCTCGTGAGTAATAGAGGACTCTTCTTCCCCTATCCTCTCGACAACTCCCCTGCACAGGGAGATTTCCTTTTCTATATTGAAAAGATCGTATTTGACCGATGATGAACCACAATTTACAACGAGTATCAGCATTCTGTTATTCCGTTATTTTACTACAACCCCTGTGCCCTAATAGCGGTAACGACAGTGGTATCAACAACATCTTCCCAACTGCATCCGCGAGAAAGATCACTGCAAGGATGCTTAAGCCCTTGGATCAAAGGACCAACAGCTCTTGCTTTACCAAGACGTTGGCTTAACTTGTATGAGATATTCCCCGCATCCAGATTAGGGAATATCAAAGTATTGGCTTTGCCTGCAACGTCACTGTCGGGACATTTACGTTCAGCTACTGACGGCACTAGCGCCGCATCCACCTGAAGCTCTCCGTCTATCATAAGGTTCGGCCTTTTCGCCTTGATCCTTTCAAGAGCCGCATGGATATTCTCGATAGATTCACCCTTGGCACTTCCCTTGGTAGAATAACTTAGCATAGCCACCCGGGGTTCTACCGAAAAAAGTTTACGAAACAGATCGCTGGTAGCTATAGCTATCCCCGCCAACTGCCTTGCTGATGGATAAGGTATGATACCGCAATCCCCATATGCAAAAAGCCCGTTCTCACCGAACGGGCAATTTTCCATTTCCATTATGAACGAACTCGATACAGTGCCTATTTCTTTGTCTATCTGCAAACACTGTATGGACGCCCTGGCTACATCTGATGTTTTATGGCTCGCTCCGGCAACAAAACCGTCCGCCAGACCTAGTCTTGTCATGGCCGCTGCGTAATAGATAAAATTTTCCATTAACGTCTTCTCGGCCTCTTCGCGCGTGATGCCCTTACGCTCTCTTAGCTCGAAATATTTATTTATAACCTCGTCACGTTTCTCGTGCGTGGAAGGATCTATAAGTTCCACTCCCTCCAGAGAGATCGAATTCTCTTCGGCAAGCTTGACAACATCATCTTTTTTCCCCAAGAGACACACATCAGCAAGGCCTTCGGAAGCAACAGCAGAAGCTCCTTTAACAATTCTTGCGTCTTCTCCTTCCGGCAGCACTATCCTTCTTTTCTCAGCCTTAGCTCTTTCTCTCAAGCCTAATATCCTGCTCATCCCTCAAGCTTCTCCTTCAGTTTCTTCTCAACGTTCCCGGGAACGAATTCCGATACATCCGCGCCCAGCTGGGCTATTTCTTTTATCAGCTTACTCGACAGATACGAGTACGACTCGTTAGGCATCATGAATACGGTCTCGATCTCTGAGTTCAATTTCCTGTTGGTAAGCGCCATCTGGAACTCGTATTCAAAATCCGAGATCATCCTGAGACCCCGGACGACTACTTTCGCTGATTTCTGAACGGCGTAATCAACTACCAACCCGTTGAAAGCCTCAACCTCAACATTAGCTATATCCGAAGCAGCTTCAGTCATCATAGCAATACGCTCTTCCAGCGAAAAAAGCGGCGATTTCTCGTCACTTTGTGCGACTGCAACAGAGACTTTATCATATAAAGCCGCAGCACGTTTTATTACATCCAGATGCCCGTATGTAACAGGATCGAATGTGCCTGGATAAATAGCTCTACTAGTCATTTTTTGCGGAATACAGATATTGAAATATCCTTGTAAGTCTTTTGCTTACAGAGAGAAACATTTCCCGATAAATCAGAAATTTCCTCTCGCCTGTGATGCTCTATTATAAGCAATCCAGAAGGGTTTAATATATCATAGTGATTTATCATAATCAAGGTTTTTTTAGCCATACCCATATTATATGGCGGATCTGAAAAGATAAGGTCAAAACCCTCTTTGTCCTCATTTAACAGTTCGATAGATTTGAAGGCATCCTTCCGAATTATAGCTGTCTGGGCTTCAACTTCCAATGAACTTATGTTACCAGCCAGAACACTTGAACATGAACTGTCTTGTTCCACGAATACAACTCTTTCAGCTCCACGGGATAAGGATTCAAGACCAAACGCGCCGCTACCGGCAAAAAGATCCAAAACACTTGCTCCGGGCACATGTTCGGCTATCATATTGAAAACAGCTTCCCTTATCCTGTCCTTTGTAGGCCTGACCGTTACAGTTTCGGGATGTTTTATCTTTCTGCCCCTGAACTGGCCGCCAATAATACGCAGATCATGCATTCGAGTCATCAGATCTCCAGTTTTCCTCCGAACCTTTCTGCAATACTTTCTCTTATACCCCTGTTATGAATATCCCCAAGACCTGGATCGTTATTAACCAAATCGAACGCTTCTTTCCGTGCCTTTTCCATAATATCAAAATCACGCACGATATTGCCGAACCTGAGCTCAGGTAACCCACTTTGCCTCTTACCCAAAAGTTCCCCAGGACCTCTGATATCAAGATCCTTTTCCGCTATCTTAAACCCGTCATCGGTCTCAGCCATCATCGAAAGACGTTCACGTGAAGCCTCCGTCTTAGCTTCTCCCATAAGAATGCAATATGAGCTATGTTTTCCACGCCCTATACGTCCTCTCAGCTGATGCAACTGCGCAAGCCCGTAACGTTCGGCATGCTCAACCAACATAACCGTCACGTTAGGTATATCCACACCAACTTCAATGACCGTGGTCGCTACGAGAATATCGTACGCGCCCTTCCTGAAATCATCCATGACATTCTTTTTTTCTTCGATCTTCATGCGTCCATGAACCAGCGCCAGTTTGAGGTCACCGAAAACGTCATTCTTCATGTGATGGTACATCTCCTCCGCTGCCAGCAGCTCTGAAGATTCTGTTTTTTTAATCCTGGGATATACAACGAAAGCCTGCCTGCCTTCGGTTATTTCGCTCCTTAAAAAATCGTAAACAGCATCCCTGCGGTCTTCCCCTACCCAGTAAGTTGTAACGGGTTCTCTGCCACTTGGCTTCTCTTTAAGCAAGGATATATCCATATCACCGTAAACAGTAAGCGCAAGGCTCCTGGGAATAGGCGTCGCTGTCACTACCAGAGTGTCAGGATCCTTTCCCTTGCCTCTCAAGGTTTTCCTTTGAGCGACACCGAACTTATGCTGCTCATCTATGACCACTAGTCCCAGGTTCGCATAATCGCTCTTCTCTTGTATCAGAGAATGAGTGCCTATCACGATATCAGCTTCACCAGAACTGAGTTCTTCCCGTATCGCATCTCCCACTCCGGAATCTATACCGCTTACTAGCAAACGAACATTCACCCCAAGCGGCATAAGGGTCTTACTAACTGTAACGTAATGTTGCCGCGCTAGTATCTCTGTCGGCGCCATCATAGCCGCCTGGTACCCGTTCTTAACCGACAACAACAATGCGTACATAGCCACCGCTGTCTTCCCGCTCCCGACATCGCCTTGAAGCAATCTGTACATAGGCCGTTCACTGGACATATCGCTTTCTATATCTTTGATGCATTTCTTCTGTGCGGCAGTAAGCTGAAAATCAAATAGGTCCTCAAATTCGTTCAAGAGCCCATCCCGCACGCTGTACTTAATACCCTTCTTCATGTTCTTAAGCCGCCTGAGCGCCATGACTACCTGGAGCACAAAAAATTCTTCAAAAACAAGCCTGTGATAGGCCCGTTCAAGGTTCTCAGATGAATACGGGAAATGTATGTTCTCGATGGCGAACTTAAAATCAACCAGCTTTTCCCGGGCCCTCAAAGCAGTGGGAAGACAATCTTTTACCTGGGTAAGATGCCCGCTAATAGCGTTATGCACCACTTTGCGCATATAGCGCTGTGAAATGCTTGCGGTTAAAGGATATATGGGAACTATCCTGCCGACATCAAGAGCCCCCTTAAGATCCTCGCCCTCTACTATCTCATAAGCCGGATGGCTTATCTGGAGACGTTTTTGCATCTCCACCTTACCGTACAAAACAACCGTCTGGCCCACCTTAAACGTCTTGCTCATGAACGGCAGGTTGTACCATACAGCTAAGATCCTGCGATTTTCATCACCTACGGCCATCTCGAATATGCTGGTACCGGTCCTGGCCCTGAAAACGTTCATCTTCAGCACCTTACCTATCACTGCCTGGGACTCTCCGGGAAGAGCATCTTTTACCGGTATTACCTGGCTCCTATCCTCATAACGGCGCGGCAGATAATAAAAAAGGTCAGATACGCTTTCGATGCCCAGCTTACGAAAAGTATCGGATTTCCTGGGCCCTACGCCCTTTATATATCTTATGGGTATGTCCTGGGGAGATTTTTTTGCTTGCATATTAATTTCTATTATGATAAGATTTGCATCTATTTCGATAAAGCACTGCAACCGGCTGATTTAGAAGTACAGCCCAAGCTACGATAGCATTATAGAAGAAAGGTTTAGCGATGGCAAGAGAATGTTATATATGTGGAAAAAAACCTGTCAGCGGCAGGACTATAGCCCGTAGAGGTATGGCAAAAAGTAAAGGCGGTGTAGGTCAGAGGATAACCGGAAAGACCCTTCGCCGATTCACCCCCAATCTCCAAACCGTTAACGCTGTAATCAACGGCAAGAAGAAAAAGATAAAAGCCTGCGCAAAATGCATAAAAGCGGGTAAAATAAAGAAAGCCGCATAAAAAAACCCATTAAACACAAAATAAAACCCGGTGCTGTAAAACAGTACCGGGTTTTTTGCAGCTTTGTAATACACCACCTTACGCAGCTACCAGCAACTCTTTCAACCTCTCGTTCAATCTCTGCTGTTCTTCAATATCTATAATACTTACAGGCGGAAGCGTAATTATGATGTTACGCGCAAAAAGTACAGGATCATCAAGCCATTCGGCTCTGATCTGGGGACATTCCGCCCCGGTCATCGCGGCATAGATCTGTCGGAACGCATCCCAATCCCTGTTAAGTACGCTGCGGGATATCCCTAGAAGCCCTTCCAAATTCACAAAATCCGTGACACCATCTTTACTGACAACAAGCATATTTACATCGCCTTTAACGCTTCCAATCTGTGACGCTTCACTCAAAAGAACGACCGTATTTTTTATGTCACATGGATTGCTAACAACATATGAGTTTATCTCATCCATTGACATAAAATGGATCTTTTCTGAAGCCATCCTGTCCCGTGACCTTTTTGCTAAATACGTCACCAAGTCACGCTGCGAAGCGGCTGGTATATCACGGTCTACAAGGATATGGGTAACCTGGCCCAAAGTATCCCTAATATTAACTTTTGTGTTCAGCTGGTGTATCCGGTCTATGCTGACTGTAATCAGATCTTCATATTCACCTGTTTTCGAAACCGCTGTTTCAGGCACTTCAACTGTCCCGAGCTTATCAAGCGCATCCATATCAAAAAGCGTGCCTTGAACAAATTCGGCAGGTTCCTGTGCTTTTTCCTCTGGCGCTACGACTTTTTCATCAGCTCTTGGTATCTCGTGGGTTATCAGATATTCATAAAGCGCTATTTTCCTGACCTTATAATATTCCTCGGGAGGCGCCCCGAATACCCTGTTTCTCCCTTCATGTGCAACCCATCTGGAATACCCTTCGTTAAACCTGAAAAGATCCCACCGTATCTCGCCGTCTTTATCAACCGGCAGTATCGGTAGCGTCATGAGATTAAGCCCCTCGTAATAGAGCCTCTCAAAAAGCTTACCGCTTCTTCTTTGAAAATTCTGCGGATGCCTTACAGCCACCGCCCACTTTATCAACGGATAAAGCTTTTTCTTAGTACTACCCCTACCCGTAATATGTGTTACCTTGAGCCTGTTCTCCATCCATTGCCGGGTTTGATCTTCCGCTCCTATCATCCTTCCCGCAGCTAAAATATATTCTCGTATCTCAGCCACCCTCCATTTATAGACCTTGGACCATTCCCTTCTCTGCTCTAAATCGATATGCTCGTAGTTATAAGGTCTCTCTGCACTGAAAAGACTATGCTTTCTGAAAAATTCGGTAAAATCCGTCCCGAATATCTTCTCCCCGAAAAGCTCATCGCCGATACCGTGATCTTTCATCAGTTTTTCAGCGTAAGCGATCTGTTCCGAAGTAAGACCAAGAATCTCCGGCCTGGAAAACCTTTGGTACGTAGCTTCAAGATATTCCCTTATCTCTCTCCTTACCTCGTTCATATCCGTCATTCCCGCTAAGCGGTGTATCAATGCAAAATACGCATTAGTGCCAAAAGACTCTCCGAACGGGGTCATCCGGTCGCCTCCGTTAACCTTAACTTCAAATGACACATCCACTCTTACAGCATCGCGTAAAGGCTCCCTATTCCTTAACGTAGCCTTGTAATATAGCAAGTCCTGCAATATCTGCCTGATTTCATCGGGGTCATGACCTATTTCGTGGAAAAGCCTTTCTGCGATCATTACCAAAGCGCCCATCTCTTCCTGCCAGCTGGCATGGGTTTTCTCAACACGATGTTTTATCCACCTTTCGTACATGAAATCTATGAACTTCTTGTTGAATACTATTTTGTTGTGATAACAGGCGGAATTGGCCTCGAGATTAGTTGCGATTTCAACACTTACATTCCTTCTTCTAAGCCTTCGCGCTATGTCTGCCAAGTGGGTAGATACCCTTTCCGAAAATTCATTGTCTCTTTCCGGAGCATCCTTAACGCTATTCAAAAGAAAAAACCCTTGATTAAGCATCTCCGCAAGCTTCATAGCTCTTTCCGAAGCGCCTTCCTCGGTACGGCAGACAAAAGACAGCTGTTTTTTGTAATAAGACTTATTGCACGCGTCAATAACTTCCTGCACTTTTTCCTCTTTTCCCACTAACTTAATGAGCTTTTCTTTGCCTGCTTTCAATATTAGCCCTGCGGTCACAAGCCTTTCTCTCCTAAGCCTCTTTCTCGTCCACATATCCAGGCCCTTAATATCGGCCAATAACACCATACTCTTATTCTTTTTAACGTTTTCCTCAACAGCAGTTATATAAATACCTACTGTTTCTTTATCTATTTTCAGGGCCGGATAGCTAATCTGCGGTCCAAACCCGATCATATGTTGCGGGAGTACATCTTCTTCCCCTGAAGCGGCTTCTGCAAGCTCAACCTCTAACTTTCTTTCTGACATAAGACGATAGAACAAATCGTTCGTTTCCTTTGTCGCGAACGGACGTTTCGTAAGCTTTTCATCCGTCATAAGAAATTCGTACATCTGGCGGGGAATTTTATGGAAGGTCATATTTCTTGCTATCTCGAACCCTTCTTTACTGGCCATCCAAGTAAAATCAAGATCCTGAAAAACAGCCATCTCGACACATTCTTTAAAAGGCGTATCATCCCCGAAACGCCAGTTATCGTGTACGGAAATGTAATGGACGATTTTTTCTCTGAGCTGGGGATCGTATCCAACTTCTTCGAGTATAGTCCTTGCGATCTCTGCGCCTTCAGCCATGTGTTTTCTCTTTACATCAGGGTCGAACGAACGGGTCGTTTCATCTTCCAGGCAGTTCGCATATCCCACGTCATGCAAAACCACGATAGGAAGAAGAAGTTTTTCATCCAGCCCCTCGATCCGGGCTATCCTGGACGCCTCCAAAAGCATCCACGAAATATGTACTAAGTCGGCTGGACGAGCTTTTTCGTAATACGGACGGGCTTTTGCCCAGATGCGAAGATATTCAGGCTTTACATCATTCAACGTCTCTTTTGGTCTTTCTTTCTTTATCTCAACAGAAGTTTCCTGCAGGTATTGAACAACGAAATTATCAGTTACGTGGAAAAATGCAGGAACGATACCATCCTCAATAGAGCCATTAAAAAGAACATGATGCTCTGCGCGTGGCATTACTCGAACTACTCCCCCATCCTTAAGCTTAATACTCAGCACATCACCTTTTACGGCAACGAAATCTTTTGCAAGATGAGTTCTAAAACGAAAATTTTCCCAGAATGGAAGTGTTGCGAGTTTTTTGAATAGACCGGTAATATCCTCCTTTTCTTCTACGACTGTATCATACGCTAATAGAGCAAATCCAAGGAACTCCGCATCAGAAATAAGAGAAGAGGTGAACTTCGTGTCACCTGTAGTCATGGGCGACTCCGCCGAGACAGGACACGGCGACAGATTACCGGGCACAGATGTATCTATAGCCTGCGCTACGGGCTGAGAGACCATACACAGAATCGTAATTATACTGACTATGAATTTGATTTCCTTAATATTATTCATTTCTAGTATATTGTTCATTTCTAGCTATTTAATAATTTACTTCTATTCATTATTTCAAATATGCTAGTATATTTCAAGCGAAATAGTCAGCTTTTTTTGTCCTAACGATTTAGGGTAAAAATAGCCGTTTTCAAGCTGAACTTTGAAATTAAGTTATTCTGCTAACTGGAGATCTTTGATATTGAGCTGGATGGAATCTATACCGTTCCAGCTGTTAATGGAAGGCGTATATGCAAGGTTAATTACATCGCCTGTTTTGGGTTTTGTGACTTCATTTTTCCTGAAAGTCACCGCTTCGCAGGTAAGATTACCGCATGTTACAAGGAATTTAAAACCGCTTCTTCCTATTTCACGTGGGTTGTTCTTAACCCGTATGCCGTTGGAAGAAAATATCGGTTCACTGTTACCGGGGCCGTAAGGCATTAGCATGGCAAGTTCGTTTATCAGTTTTACGCCTACGTGAGAGAATGGAATACGCAAGTCGACTTTTAGCTCAGGCGCCATCTCTTCTTTATCATCCAAACATTCTTCCGCTACTTCATTGATCCGTGCCCTGAAAGTATCTACGTCCTCTTTTTTAATTTTCACTCCGCAAGCCTGTTCGTGTCCCCCAAAATCTATAAGATGTTCTTTCGACCTATCGATAGCCTCAAAAAGATTAAATCCTTCTATTCCCCGTCCGGAACCCTTACCCTTATCCCCGTCAAGAGCTATTAGTATTGCCGGCCTGGAAAACTCTTCCGTAAGCCTTGAAGCTACTATACCAATAACTCCGGGATGCCATGCTTCGTCTGCCAGGACAAGAACCTTTTCCTTATCCAGGTCTATTTCCTTCCCTACCCTATCTAGCGCCTCTTTCAGGATATCTTTTTCTATGTTCTGTCTGTTGCGATTCTCTTTATCTAGCCTGCGAGCCAGATCGTTCGCTTCCGCTTCGTCTTTGCACATCAGTAGATCCAACGCAACGTTAGCGGATCCTACGCGGCCCATCGCGTTGATGCGCGGGCCTAGCCCAAAACCTATATGCCTGCAGGTAAGCTTATCTTGATCGATACGCGCAATATCCATAAGCGCTTTAATGCCCGGTTTTTTGGTCTCTCGCAGCTTTTTAAGTCCTGCCTTGGTCAATATCCTGTTCTCACCCAGCTGCGGTACAATATCGGCTACAGTACCCAAAGCGACAAG
Source organism: Candidatus Omnitrophota bacterium (assembly GCA_049642065.1). Lineage (GTDB taxonomy): Bacteria > Omnitrophota > Gorgyraeia > Tantalellales > Tantalellaceae > WJMH01. The sequence goes on from JBAROK010000004.1 coordinate 25,245, forward strand.
ATCAAGATGCTCATCTACCTCTTCTTCCCTGCCGGCCATCAAGGCGCGCGCAAACTTGTAAGCTACACCTACCCCAGCAAGATACTTAAAAGGATACTCACACTCCGGCTGATGCGGATCGATGATCGCGTACGCCGGCGGGTGCTGGTCGCTTTTAACCTCGTGATGGTCGGTTATTATAACATCTATCCCGTAATTATTGGCGCATTCCACTTCTTCGACAGAATTTATACCGCAATCCACCGTTACGATCAGCTTGATGCCTCTGTCTCTGGCAAGAGCCACGGCCCTAATATTAAGACCGTAACCTTCTTCGAGACGATTAGGTATGAACGTCTCAAGATCTGCGCCCATCTTTCCGAGAATATCGGCAAGAAGAGCGGTTGAAGTAACGCCGTCCACATCATAATCACCGTATATAAGTATTTTTTCTTTACGTTCTATCGCCTTTTTTATCCTTTGGACGCCGCGTTCCATGTCTTTCATGAGCAGCGGGTCATGACAGGAAGAAAGCTCCCCAAAAAGAAATTCCTGGGCCTGTTCCGGGGTCTTAATAGCACGGTTTAATAGTAGCTGCGCGAAAAGTGGAGTAACTCCAAGTGCATCGCTAAGAACTTTCTGTAATCTCGGGTTGGATTCGTGTAATTTCCAGTACATTATTTTATTTTTCTTTGCCAGCAGAAACGCATACCGGCTCTACGTGAACTATGACATCTTTAACGTTCGGTATCGCTTTGAAAATATCTCTCTTGATCTTTACGGTCACAATATGACCTTCTTCTACGGTCTTCTTGCCGTCTACACCGATAATGGCCTCTATAAAAAACTCTATGCCTGTTTTTCTTACCATTATCTTTTTTACTTCTTTCACACCGTCGACACCTGTGATCGTTACCTCTATCTTTTTTTTGAACTCCGCAGGCGGCGCGGCATCCATCAATTCATCATAAGCGGCATGAAAATTCTCAGCCCCCATTTTGATGATAAACCCTCCTACTATTACACCCGCCAGAGGATCAAGGAACGTCTTCCCGAGCATCGCGCCTATGATACCCACTAAAGCCGCGATCGATGAGAGAACGTCACTTCTGTGGTGATACGCGTCCGCTTTAAGTGAGGTGCTGTTTATCTTTATACCTGCGGCCATTACGCGCCGGTACGTGAACTCCTTCACGATAATGGAAAAGATCGCCGCCAATAGAGCGATACTGCCCGGTTCGGTCATCTCCCCGTAAAGAAGCACCCTGGCCGAACCGTAAGCAATTCTAACTCCCACGATTATAAGCACCAAGGATACTATTTTTGCGGCTATCGATTCGGCTCTTCCGTGGCCGAGCGGATGATGTTCGTCAGCAGGCTTTTCCGCTATTTTAAACCCAACTAGAACAGCCATACTGGTTAAAGCGTCACTGGCAGTATGGAACGCATCCGCTACCATAGCCTGTGATCTGCCGACCACTCCGGCGAAAAGTTTCAGGGCAAAAAGCAGGATATTACTGAGAATGCCAAGCCAGGCATTTTTCTGCCCGACTTTATATCCGTTTTCGCGAGCTTGCGTCATGTTAATCGTTACCTGCGCAACTTCTTTGTGGGCCAGTCAATTAGTAGCGGGCTGGCGATGAATATGGATGAATACGTACCTACTAACACACCGACCAATAGCACGAACGAGAAATCGTTGATGACCTTACCACCGAAAATAAACAGCGCAAGGACAACAAGCAACGTGGTCAATGAAGTCAGCACTGTACGGGAAAGCGTCTGATTAATACTGGTATTTATTATCTCTTCCGGGCTCGCTTTACGCATGAACTTTCTGTCTTCCCGGATACGGTCAAAAAGAACTATCGTATCGTTGATTGAATAACCTACGATAGTTAATAGCGCCGCTATGACTGGCAAAGACACCTCTCTGCCCGTAAGGGCCAGCATACCAAGCGTGACTAATACGTCATGTATCAAGGCGATAATAGCTGTTATAGCGAACCTGAACTCAAAACGAAAAGAAATATACAAACATATCCCCACCATCGCGAAGATCAGGGCTTTGATAGCCGCTTCTCTCAGGTCCTCTCCCACAGCCGGACCGACAGTTTCAACCCTCATGACCTCGAAAGAACCTGCCCCGAACTTCTCGCGAAGACCTGTTATTATTTTGTCCGTCTTGCCGCTAAAGGACCTAACAATGATCTCCTTGCCTTCACCGAACTGCTGGATCGCGGATTCTCCAAGACCGGTATTAGAAAGAACAGCTCTTACATCCTGGATGGGAACGACTTCTTGAAACTTAAACTGCTGCAGCGTTCCACCGGTAAAGTCCACTCCGAGATTTTTGCTTCCCTTCTGGACGAAAAAGAACATACCAATGGCTATTACCATAACAGAAACTATGTACATTATTTTACGTATCTTGACGAACGGGATATTCGGTTGGCTGAAAAACTGCAGCATAGGCAGCTTTGTCATATTCGGCCTATTCACCGTAATGATATCCAGTATAAGACGGGTAACGACGAGTGCCGTGAACATACTCGCCAGAATACCTATACTTAACGTGGTCGCAAACCCTCTGATCGGCCCGGTACCGAACTGGAACAGTATAAGGGCTGTTATGAGCGTCGTTACGTTAGCGTCTAAAATAGTCCAGAAAGCTTTGTCATAACCTGCGTGTATAGCCGCTCTCAGTGATTTACCCAGCCTGGACTCTTCGCGTATCCTCTCAAATATAAGCACGTTCGCGTCTACCGCCATACCTATAGTAAGAACAAGACCGGCTATGCCAGGCAATGTAAGTGTTGCACCGAAATAAGATAACGCACCTGTTATGATGAAAATATTTAAGATAAGCGCAAAATCAGCTATAAGTCCGGCAAAAAGATAATATATCGCCATAAAAGCGAGAACACATATGCCACCTATAACAATGGCCTGTATACCTTTCTGTACCGAGTCTTTACCTAAGGCGGGGCCAACGCTACGTTCTTCGATGATATTCACCGGAGCAGGCAGAGCACCAGCCCTCAAGATAAGAGCTATATCCTTCGATTCTTCGAGTGAAAAATTACCTGTTATCTGAGCTCTCCCGGAAGGTATCCTCTCCCTTATCACTGGAGCTGTCTGAACTTCGTTATCGAGTACTATCGCAAGCCTCTTGCCTACATTCCTGCCGGTAACATCAGCAAAAATATCCGCGCCTTTATCGTTCAGCTCCAGAGAAACATACGGCTGGCCAAAACCCTGCTGGCTGAACTCAGTAGTAGCGTCTACAAGCATGTCTCCGGTAAGTACGGCATCAGTCTCTACGAGAAGCGTTTCCTTCTTATCGTCACGGGTCGCGGTCTCTTTGATCTCGTACCCTTCAACTACTTCTCCGTTCATCGCTTTTTTCAAGAGTTCCGGATCGTCAGAAACAAGTTTGAACTCAAGATGTGCGGTACGGCCGATTATCTCTTTTGCTCTTTCCCTGTCAGTAACACCGGGGAGCTGAACAAGCAAACGGTTATTACCCTGAAGCTGTATCACCGGTTCAAGAACACCAAACTGGTCTATCCTGTTACGGATAACTTCCAGCGCACGTTGCGGCGCGTCTTTAGCTGCGTTCTTTGTCAGCTTGGAGGTGTCTACTTCCAGCACCATATGCATACCGCCCTGAAGATCAAGACCAAGGTTTATTTTTCCTTTCTCAAGGACATTTCCCTCCTGGTCATGAATATCAAGAGGCGGATATGAAAACCATATCGCAAGAGCTGCGATAACCACCACTAAAACACTTTTCCACTTGAGTTTTTTCCACATATCTTATAACCCTTTCTTTAATGAGCTATTATTCGCTCTTCTCTTTCTTAAGCTTGGATATGGAACTTTTCTGGACCTTTATCCTGGTATTATCGTCAACGCGCAGAGTGATTATATCGTTCTGTATATTGACTATCGTACCGTACATCCCTCCCGCAGTAACGACCTCGTCGTTCTTCTGAAGGTTCTCGATCATCTTGGCGTGTTCCTGCTGGTTCTTCTTCTGCGGACGAATAAGCAGGAAATAAAAAACTATAAAGATAAGCGCTATCGGCATCAGGCCAATTAATGGATTTGACTGCGCTTGGGGTGCCTGAACCGGCGCGTTCTGAGCAAATGCTAAAGTTAACATACTTGTCTCCTTCTTTTGTTAAAGATATTCAATAATATTACTAATTATACTAATAATTGCCTAAAAAACAACTTTGTTTTTACGATTGATACTTCTCAATAAACTGCTCCTTAAAGTCAGAAAACCTGTCTTCACGTATGGCATCCCTGGCAAGACCTATAAGTTGAGCATAAAAGTAGACGTTATGCAGGGATATGAGCCTTAAAGCCAGTATCTCATTGGTGTTAAAAAGGTGCCTAATATACCCTCTTGTATAGTTTTTGCACGCTGAGCATCCGCAATCAGGATCTATGGGACTGAAATCCTCCTTGAAAGGAGCGTTACGAAGCTGCATCTCGCCTGAAAACGTCAGGGCCTGACCGTTCCTGCCGTTACGTGTAGGAACAACACAATCAAACATATCCACACCGTAAGAAATAGCTTCAAGCATATCCGGCGGAGTCCCGACCCCCATGAGATACCGCACCTTCTCCTCAGGAAGAAGATTAGTCGTGTATTCGGTTATCTCATTGATAAGATCTACAGGCTCACCTACACCTATACCCCCTAAAGCGTACCCATCCATATCCATAGCAATCAGTTCTTCCGCGCATTTTTTCCGGAGATCTGTATACGTACTGCCTTGAACAATACCAAAAAGTGAAGTCTTCCCTTCTTTCTCCTGGAACCTTTTCTTTGACCTTTCTGCCCACTTCAGCGTAAGGTCTACCGAATCCTCCACATAATCCCTGGTAGCAGGATAATGCACGCATTCATCCAGAGGCATCATAA
>JBAROK010000005.1:0-4578 GCA_049642065.1 Candidatus Omnitrophota bacterium
AGCGAAAGCGGCCCAGACACGACCGGTCTTAGCTAACATATCTCGCAAACCATCATATCCGGATTTGGTTCCGTCTGCTTGACGGATAGCCATTACCATTTCATCGGCATTGATCCTGGTTCCTTCAAGCAATAGATCCGCTAATCCCTCTTGTATCCCTTCCTGCCCACGTGCCTCAGCAAGTATAAGCGCTGACAATAGCTGCGGTGTTGTGCCTAGAGCAGCACGTGCCTCTTTAGTAAGGTATACCTTCTTGTTGTCTACATCAGCAAAACTGCCCCTGAAACGCGTTTCACCAACAGTGCCTACTGTTACTATTGTCCAATCTGAAAGATACTCGGCTATTTGACCGGCCTGAGCATTGCCTTCAAGGGCGGCATTAAGCGCATTAACAGCTTTGGTATTTTCTGCAAATTTTTCAGATGTTCCCGCTTCTTCTATCTGAGCCAGTTCTTCTGATGTCAACTGGCTTAAAGCGCCCTCTCTTGCACGTTCACTCTCCGCTGTTGCCACTGCCATTAATTTAATGCCAAGAGTATCTACTTTTCCTTCCACGAAATCAGCTTTAGCTTCGCCTCTCATCCGAGCTATAGCAGCTACTACCTTTTTGTCTGCAAGAGCAACTTCTGAGGAAAAATTCATACGCTCTGCTAGTCTTTTAACTTCCTCTTCTAACTCCTCTAAGGCTTTTGCCTCATCATGATGCCCTTCTACAAACCTTGCGAGCCTCTCTATGATCCTGTCCATTTTTTTTGCCTGGACACTTTCAAGAAGTTCCTGCCCTCGTTCTACAGCCATCGCACCAATTTTTTCGGCAACAAGTATGGATTGCTTGAATTTGATCTTTTCTATGGCCTCGCTGGTCACATCTCTCATAGAAGCAAGGGTTACCATTTTTTCTCCGCCTTCTTCTTCAGCGCCAACAGTAACCTTATAAATAAGGTTCCCATCGAAACCCTCTATACCTTTGGTTTCAGCTGCTACATCCACTTCGCCTTCCGCTACGACATCTACAGTGACCTTACTTAGAAACTCTTTCATTTGGTCCTTGTTAGATTCTGCCTGCTCCACAAGAAGTTTCCCTTCCTTAACAAGTAAATCCTGACTCCTATCATAGGCCCTTTGGTACCGGACCATGTATTTCTCTATCAGATCCGCTGTAAGCCCGACTTTCTCTGAGAACATGTAGCCCAAAAGAAGCGCCGCTGTCTGTGCAAAATGTAGATTCGACATTTGTCCAGTCCTAGAATTATCAAGTATTCTGCGATTAACAGCATGAAATGATGTAGCGGCTAGGAATTCTTCCGACTCTATGTACTTTTTGTATTCATTTGTTTTATTGGTGAGTATGGTTATATATGGGCGTTTACCTGTTCTTGCATTAAATCGAGGAAGAAGAATAATGTAGGATAAGTCGTCGGATTTAAGGATATCAGTTACACCTCTTGTATGAAAACCTCCAGTTATGATAGCTCCCACGGTAGCGCCATTCTCTTTCATATACTTTATAGTGTTGTCCACCATGGCACGGTTCCTGCCCGTAGCCGCTTCATAAAAATCTACCGCTTGCGGGAGCTGGTCAAAAAGCTTATTTGTTTCACCAAGATCCGCGGGAAGAGGCATGCCGTACTTCTTGTAACTGGACTTAATGAAATCCATGAACCTTGATAAACGGAAATTATCCATATGTGCTTCAAAGTAACGAAGCTGTCCACTGGTAAGTTTAACTTCAAATACATTATGCAAAATCTCTGTATCTTTTAAGAGTGCTGTAAGTTCGCGTTCGTCTTTATTCCTGTACAGTTTCTCCCTGGCCTTGTTCTCGTAATCGTCTATCTCATCCATAAGCGCACCAAGATCTATAGATTCATACAGGTTTACGTAATTACAGAACGCTTCCAGCTCACTATAATGCTTGGGATCAACCTCCTCTACCTTACAGGTAAAAAGAATATACGAATAAAACTGGCTCTTCGAGATCTTGCCGAGCTTAAAAGAAAGGCTTTTAAGTATCATCTCTTCAAGCGGGTCTCTTTTAAGCTGTTTAGCCAGTATATCCAGAACGTCGTCTCTCTGTTTGTTGGTAGTCCTGTAATCTATCTTTTTCTCTGCTTCTACGGCCTGCATAAGAGCATTGATATTCGGATAGTTTTCATATTTCACTCCGTGTTTGTCGCCAATCTTCTTGATCTGTCCCCACCTTCTCGTGAACTGGGCGCCCTTTCGGTTATTGAGAACAGAATTTCTGTTAAGTTGTTTAAGCTCTTCAGATAAGATCTGATCCTCTAACGCGTAAAGCGCGTTCCTGAGCGAGTCCACTATCTTCATGTTACGCTCTTTTTCATCCAAAAGGCCCATGAACGCATTGTAGTTCTTAAGGTACAGATCGCTATCGTCAATACCATAGAGGTTCACAGGTGTATCTGAAAGTGCCGCAAAAAATTCACCGGCTGATATCTTACCTGTTTGCATCAAATACTCAGACGCTTTCTTTTTTGCCTCTTCATCCGGGAACGCCGATATCACGCTCATATCGATATACCCTTCGGCTCCTTCTATCCCTACAAAGCTCACATCATAGTTGACGGCCAAGTTATCGAGTACGGACACAATAGACTCCTGTGCGCCGAAATTATCATGAACGTCTTTGATGTTGATTATGAGTTCTTTGCTTGGCGTCTTGTTGATGTCTTTTGTGATAGCTATATCGCGTGGGATTGATACCTGGTTGAGATCTATCCTGTCTTTTACCAGAGGTTGTGTTGCGGGGGGTTGCACTTGCCCAAAAGTGATCTGCTGGAACAGGAACGTGATAATAACTGCCATGGAAATCGTCCTTAGCCATGGTTTCACGTTCCTATCCCCGGTTCTTGAGAACACCCCTCCGGGATCCGGAACAGTATATGTGCTTTTAATATTGGACTTCATGATCGCACCTTTCCTTGCCACTTATTAAAAATATTTAATAACTAAACAAAAAAATTTACATACTTTCCCCTATAAGTTAGTACTATTCCATAATATTATATAACTAATATACTTAGACACACTCCATCCTTCCAACCTACAAGGATGTTCTATCAACATAGATGTGTTTCCTCTCATTATCCTCCTATAATAGTATATCACCTACAATATATAAGAATAGGGCAAAAAACTAAATTTTTTAAACTCTAACAGATATGGTCACTGTGTGCCCGGTATGAGGATTTGTGATATTCTTTGTGTGGTATAAGTTGTTTAAAATAAAGGGTTTATACGCCTATAATCCCAAGGGCAGTTTTGGGCAGCCAGCCTATCTTTCCATCAGGGCGTTTTATCTTGCACCAGCCCCCTTTTGTCCTGAGTATATATACCTTCATTCCCTCGTATATCGGGAAATGAACTGCCGCATCCTTTAGGGGCTCGAACCTTGCGTCTATTATCTTTGCGGTTATTATGGCCCCCTGATTGAGATCTTTTATTTTTTGGGCAGTCGGTATGATCACTAGAGCCAAAAGGATACATAAAACGTACGTGATAAGCGTAGAATAACGAGCATACCGTTTAAAGACTTTTGTGGTTATCATATACACCACTAGAAGATAATACAAAATAAATCCAAGCATCATAGATTGCTTTAACGTAAGGTAAGCCATCCCCTGGTCCAGCCACTTGAATGCCAGGAATCTTTTTGAGGGAGGATCCGGCCTTTTCATGAGTGATTTCGCGTGCCTGTAATTCGATAAAAGGTCACTGTCCCGTGGCATAAGCCGGCGGGCCCTTTCATAATTAAGTATCGCTTTTCCCAGCTCCCCGTTCTTGAAATACGCGTTACCCAGGTTATAGTAAAGGTTACCGCTTTTAAGGCCCTTATCCAGTATCGATTCATCTTTTTCTATAGCCCCGGTATAATTACCTGCTTCGTAATACAGGTTCGCCCGGTAGAACGCCCTTTCCGGGGTCATATCCGCACTTTCCTGAGCATAGGAAATATATGATATTAAAATTACCCCGACCATTACTAATATAAAAAAGGTTTTTCTCATATCGTCCTCTTGGAATTAAGATAGCTTATAACTTCTTTTAGTTTTACCAATGTTTCCTTCATATCAGCTTTATCAGCCTTGAGTTGCGTATAACCACCAAGATAACAATCCGAGAATACCCCGCGTATCTTCTCTGCGATATCTTCATTATCAATCTTGTGTTTAATCACATCGTCTACTATCTGTTCGGTTATACCTTCTGGTGGTATCGAAAACCTGGTGCCAAGATAAGTTTGCATCATCTTGAAAACATGGCTGTAGAATTCCTTACCCTTATTGCTTCTTAAGAGATTCTTTGCCTCTGACATATCTTTACTGACACGCCGGCTCGCTGCAAGCCACCCGGCGTACGAAGTATCTGCCTCAAGCAAGCTGATTCTTTTCTGGGCGATAACGGCACCTATACAAAGCAATACCGGAAAGAACCCTAGAAATATCGTGCCCTTACCTTTATACGCATAGGGATTGATCCTCTCGAGCTTTCCAGGGGAATCTTTTATGTAAATAATACCCGTACCCAGTTCTTCTTTTTCTGTGGGCTCTTTAGGAG
>JBAROK010000011.1:0-1536 GCA_049642065.1 Candidatus Omnitrophota bacterium
CTCTTCCACAACTTTATCCTTAAGGCGTTTGAGCTCTTTCGGAGGAGCCTGCTCTTTTAAAACCAGGGGAAATATGTTCTTCCAGTCATTTTTCATACTAACCTGAATCCAACCGTTATTTTTCGCAGCATCAAACGACATCTGGTCATTCTGTCCGTACATTAACTCTCTTTCGTTGTCGTCATGCTTGATAAGCATCTGTAACGATGGAAGTTCATTGCTCTGACAATAGAGAAGCAACTCCGCATCTTGCCCCTCATTGATCCTGCCCGCTGCAAAAATAGGTTTTTTATTGGGATCCGCCTTTAGTTCATTAAAGCTAATTATTCGTTCCGGAGATCTGCCGTATAGTGCCTCTGATACGCTTTTCACAAATGCTGTATCCCCCGAAGAAACAATATATACACTGAAATCCATGGCACGCAAATATGATAATAACTCTTTCATTGGCTGATAAATAAGATCTTTATACAGAACATCAAAATGAGGATGTTTAGCGGTATTTAGAAAATCGCTGATGAGTTCCTTGTAGAATTCTTCTCCAGCTTCTTCGCGAATGATGCCGCCTATCTTTCTCAGCATACCCGCGTCAAGCTTATCGATATACTCCATGCCTTTTTCTTCGGCGGATTTGAACGGTTCTCCCTCAAGGAGCACCGGCTGCTTTTTGGCAAGCCTCTTCAAAGACCTCAAGAGGAACTCCTTCTGCACCGAAGGGTTCTCGGCTATAAGGGTACCGTTATCTCTGAAAACGGCTATTCTTTTCTCTTTTTCCAGGAAAGTATCACTGTCTGTCGATGTAATGTTTTTAACATAATCTAAAACAGTGTTTTTTGATGCCACATCGTTCCATGACGGGAGGAATCCCTCTTTTTCCTCTTCAGCCAGCGAAACAAAACATCCCAAAAACAAAAAGACGCATAGAATAACTATTGGAATGACATTGCTAGAGCTATTTCTCCTCATATGTTTACCCTTTCTACTACGGGAATTTCGCGCGTGATTCATACACAAAAAGAGACCGAACCTTATCCCAGAACCTGCCTCCCAGGACAAAGAAACTCGCGATAAACATCACATCTCCAGTAACAAAAAATATCATTTTTTTAGCTTCGAACCCCGAAAACAAATAACTGCAATAAGGTTCTATCCATCCAAAAAACAACGGCAGAACAAACATCGTCAAACCTATACGGTAACGCGCAAGGCTAACCGTTTCAGGAGGGCCGTATTTCTTAAACCACCGTAAAACAATGTCCCTGATATAGTCGTAGCCGGTCTTCCCCAGTATCGCAACCGCCAGAACTATGCCTACTTGCGGCGTCACAAAGAAAAGAACCCCAGATAACATCGTTTTCCAGGTAGCAGTAAGTCTTGAAGCCGTAACAAAAGGAATAAGTAGTGTCGTCGCCTGGCCTAAAATAAAAATAATAACACCTGTTACAAGACGGCCTCTTGATAGACCTGCTGGCTCATTTTCCATATTGCAAGTTTTCCTTTCGCTAGAACTATTCTTAAAACACCATTACTATACCC
>JBAROK010000025.1:0-1640 GCA_049642065.1 Candidatus Omnitrophota bacterium
GTTATAGCGACTACGACCTCTCGTCCCATGATCTGTCGCTTTAAGTGAGCATCACCGTTATCCTCGTAACCGTTATGACGATATTGCTCTACCGGTTCATGTGGAGCGAGTTCTTCCAGCCAATCGTCATAATCCTGTATAAGCCCCGGCTCATCGTCATTTATGTAGACGCTGGCCGTGATATGCATAGCATTCACCAGGCATAATCCTTCCTTAATGCCGCTTTTGTGGACTATTTCCTGGACTTCCGACGTTATATTAAGATAATCCCGTCTATGTGGAGTCTTAAACCATAATTCTTCTCTATGCGACTTCATCTATCCTCCTTGAATATGCTGTCAGCTGGTCTCGCGGATTACCCATTTCTGATAATCCTTGCTCGCATAACTTATAGGTAAGGCTACTATACAGGGGCAGGAATAGCTGTGGACTTCCTTGACGGCTTTCTCCAATTTAGATAAAAGCGACTTCCGCGTCTTGAACATAATCACAGCTTCGGCATCCTTTTGGAACTTGTCCTCCCACCAGTAGAAAGACTCGACACCGTCATGAATATTGGCACAAGCTGCTAATCTTGCGTGAACGATTTTTTCTGAGATTTTTTCAGCTTCCGACGTGCTGGAAGCCGTGACATAGATCATGTATATCTTTTCCATGTTATGACCTCCCGCTAGCTCTTTGAACGCGACAGAACGAATAATGTTATGGCGGCAGCCGCAGTAACGTTAAGCGATTCTATATCTTCACGTATAGGGATATGAAAAAACCCATCGGCGCTTTCAGATAATTCACGAGAAACACCCTGCCCTTCGCTACCGAACGCTATAATAAGCGGCCCTTCGTATTTACAGGCTCCTATCACATCGCTGCTTCCAGCGTCACCAACCATACTGACAAGTAAACGGTACCCCTCTTTCTGCAGACTATTAATCTCCGCCATATCAGATACCCTGACAGGTATATCAAGCACCGTCCCGCTTGAAGCCCTTACGACTTTCGGATTGTAAATATCTACCGTATCCCCGGATAGAAGGATCCCATCAACACCGAAAGCTATTGATGTGCGTATAATAGCTCCAAGATTTCCCGGATCCTGTATACCATCGCATAAAACCAGAATAGACTGCTCTGATGGTTGCACCCTTTCCTCAACGGAAGATTTTTTCATGACAGCAAGTATCCCTTGAGAGTTCTTAAGGGACGATAATTTTTCAATATCCGCGCTACTCGTATCGCTTACCGGTACAGCCGCTTCTTGCAGTTTCTCCAGCAAGGACTTCCCCTCCGGTTTATTCGCAAAATCAGAAGCAATTACAACCGATACCGGCACATGCTCTTTCATGAGCATATCCTCGACTATCTTTATGCCTTCGGCTACGAAAAGATCTTTTTCGTCTCGGGCTTTCTTCTCGCGCACTAACTCGCGAAGTTCCCTTATCTGTGTTTTAGTAAATTTTCCCATTTGGTTATCTTTCGAATTTTCCCAGTTTTTCCCACCAAGTATTGCTTTCCCAAGACGCCGTGCTATTCCATAACTTTTTTGCGCTCTCCGTCTTAAGGTGATCCGGAGCCTGTTTAAAGAATTTTTTCGCGTTCTGAAACCCAAGATCCGTGTACTCTTTGGCTTGTATGAGACACTC
>JBAROK010000028.1:0-3159 GCA_049642065.1 Candidatus Omnitrophota bacterium
ATAGCTATTGCTTATTTTTGGCCGAGCACAAAGTTCCCCCATGCGGGCCATGTCTTGATAAGCACATGGGCTTCGCTTTTCCATATGATCATGGCCAAGGGGTCTCTCACGGGCCTAGTGACTTACGCTGCGGTCTTAGTATTTTTGTTTCTTGCGGTGTGGATTCCTTGCTGTATAAGCGATATTGTGTTTCCTCTGATTTTTGTTGGAGAAAGAGAAGGATAACGTGAAAACAAAACTTCTGATAATAATCATCATCTTTTTTCTGGCCGTGGCGGCGAGAGTTATCTATCTGGGCGGGATGCAAGATGAAGTTCTCTTTTCGCAGCCCTTCTCTGATTCCGGGGACTACCATGTTTCGGGAATGCGAGCAGCCGGGTGGGCCGTAACGGAGAGTGAAGGGTACGGGTATATACGCATCCCTCTTTACGATAATTTTCTCGGAGTCCTTTACAGGTGGGGCATACCGCACATATTTTTCGCCTGTTTAGTGCAGGCGGTTATCGGGGCCTTGAGCTGTTCGCTAATATATCTTCTTGGCCGGATGGTTTTTGGAAGAAGAGTGGGGATATTGTCAGGGGTGGTGGCGGCGGTATACTGGCCCTTTATCGCGGTCACGGCTAAGACGCTTCCCGTGCACCTGGCTATTCTTTTCGGGATTGCAACGCTTCTTTCCATTTCCTTTTTTATGAAAGAAGAAAAGAAAGTGTGGGGATATCTTTCCGGGATCTTTCTGGCGCTTGCGTGCATGACCAGACCGAATTTTCTTCTTTTATTTCCGGTGCTTCTTTTGTGGTTTGGAGCTGTTTTTTATAAAAGGGAAACGAGGGGCAAAGCTTTACTGCGCGTAGCAACTTTCTTTCTTGGCTTTTTTGTTGTTATGGCTATTGCCGGTGCGTTAGATTATTCCGGCCGCAAAGAATTCATTCCAGTCCAGAAAAACTATGCCGTAACCGCGTATATGGGGACTGATCTGGATCTAGTGGAAAAGATGCGACCCGGATCCAGCTGGAAAGCGAGGATGCGAGAGCTTCTGGAAAAGGATCTTGTTTCCGGGCCGGAAAGGGACAGTTACTGGCTTGGGCAGATCAAGGAGAGCATTACGAAAGACCCGGCCGGATTCACGCAAAACTGCCTAAAAAAGATGTTCTTGGTGCTCAACCGGTACGAATTTTCGCCTTACGAATATATAAATTATTTTAGATCAAGATCAAGGCTTTTATCTTTACCATTGCCGGATTTTGGATGGATAGCAGCTTTCGCTATACTTGGGATGGTCGTCTCCTTCACGAGAGACCGCAGGAAGATGATGCCCCTATTTATTTTTGCTTGTGTTTATATGTTATCGCTTCTTCCGTTCCTTCCGCTTTTCAGGTACCGCTTACCGGTCGTTCCGGTGTTTATAATCTTTGCGGCATATTGCGTTATGGAAGTTTTAGGGCACATAAAAGAACATAGGTGGGGCAAGCTATCGTATTGCATGGCTGTACTGGTTCCGCTTTTTCTTATGACGAATATTAATCCTATGGTTCCACAGCTTGAAGCTTATAGCCGGCCGTATTACAGGGAAGGAAGGGCATACCTGGCAAGAGGCAACGTGAACGGTGCATTGGCAAGGCTTAAGGCGGCGCTTTACATGCATCCGGACGATGCGGATATATACGAAGCGTTAGGGGATACTTACCTAAAACTCGGTGACTTAGACCGGGCGAGAGCCAGTTACGAAAGCGCGCTTCGCGTAGAGAATCAATTCCCTGAGGCGATGGAAAAACTTGCGATCGTTTACGCGCAGGAAGGAGACCTGGATAAAGCCGTAAAGATCCTTCAAGGAGTCCTTTCTGATTTCCCGACAGAAACAGCAGCTACCCATATAAATCTAGCCGCCTGTTATTCCAAAATGGGCGATATGGATAGTGCCAAAGGAGAGCTTGAAAAAGCTTTATCTCTAGATCCGGGTAACATCCAGGCACTTTACCTATTAACAGAACTCTACGAAAGCACTGGCGACCCAAGGGCCGCCGAATTCCGCAAGCAACTTAACAATATAGTGAAGAACGTTAAAAATAAACGCTAAAAACTGAAGACTCTGGATTTATCGGTCGTAAGTTGGAAAAGCCCTATTTTTTATGATATATTTACCGCAATAGATAATGTTTCTACAAAGGGGAAGAGATGAAAGTATTGATAACAGGTGGTGCCGGTTTTATCGGATGTAACGTAGCCCGGTTCTATCTTGAAAAAGGTGATGAAGTGATCGTCCTGGACGACCTTTCGAGGAAAGGTGCATCAAGTAACCTGGAATGGCTCAAGAGCTTGGGCGGGATAGTGTTCATAAAACAGGACATCTGTGACTTTACGGGCCTGAAGGCGGCAGTAGAAAAATGCGGCAAAATAGATCTTTTGTATCACATGGCAGCGCAGGTTGCCGTTACGACTTCTGTTGCCGAACCACGCAGTGATTTTGAAAAGAATGCACTAGGTACGTTCAATGTCCTGGAAGCCGTCAGGCTTGCGGGATTAGACCCTGTCATTATTTTTGCTTCCACAAATAAAGTGTACGGGGAGATGACTGATCTCGGAGTAGAAGAGGTGGAGGGGAAATACCAGTATTCGAATATGCCTGACGGAATACCCGAATCCCGCGGACTTGATTTTCATTCGCCGTACGGGTGCTCGAAAGGATGCGCGGACCAGTATGTAATAGATTATTCACGCATATACGGGCTCAGGACTGTATGTATGAGGCAATCGTGCATATACGGACCAAGACAGTTCGGCGTGGAAGACCAAGGATGGGTCGCATGGTTTACTATAGCCGCGGCTTTGGGTGTACCAGTTACTATTTACGGGGACGGAAAGCAGGTAAGAGATATACTTCACGTAGACGACCTTATAGCGAGTTTTCATGCCGCGTATGAAAATATAGATAGAGTTAAAGGGATGGCATTTAATGTGGGCGGTGGGCCCGAGAACCAGATGTCGCTTTTAGAGCTTGTAGCTATTCTTGAAGAAAAGCTGGGTAAAAAAATCGAACCATCATTTGATTCCTGGAGGCCGGGAGATCAAAAGATATATGTAAGCAATATTGATAAGGCGAAACAGTATCTTGGATGGATGCCCGCTGTTGATAAAGTCAAGGGAGTTGATATGCTTTGGCAG
>JBAROK010000032.1:0-83247 GCA_049642065.1 Candidatus Omnitrophota bacterium
AACAAGAACCGGGGCTAAGCCCTTGTTCGTTCAAAATAATATAAGAAACGCAATAATTACCTTTTAAAGGAGGTAAAATGAAATTTGTGAAAGTTTTATGCGTTGTGGCGCTTGTGTTTGCCGTTTCCGCGGTGGCCTATGCCGAAACGCAGAGTGTAAAGGTGAGCGGTGACATCGCTGCTCGTGCCTTTTTGAGAAACAACTTTGATCTCGACAGAGACGATTCTGCAGCGATTACAGGTGCTGGAGCGGGTTTAGGTACCGAATCTAGCGACTGGGCGAGCTTCTTGCTGAGCACCGTTGAGGTTCAGGTAGATGCTGATCTTACGGACAACGTGTCTGGTGTGATCAGGCTTGTCAACCAGAGAGTATGGGGCGATCAGCTTTATACTGACGCTAATGGTGTTTTGGCTAATACCGGTGAGCTTGGGTTTACCGGCGTACCTATTGGCGACACTGTTACAAACCGTGCTATTGCACCTGGTGGCGATGCGTATTCGATCATCGTAGACCTGGCTTACATCGAACTGAAAGAGTTCCTTTACAGCCCCCTCACACTGAGGATCGGTCGTCAGGACCTCTGGTTCGGTAAAGGGTTCATCATTGGCAACAGCCTGCAGGATCCGACGATGGCTGTATGGCCTCAGGAATATACTGCGATCACTTCCTTTGACGCCATCAGGGCGACACTGGATTATGATCCGTGGACGATTGATGCCGTTTACGCGAAGATCAGTGAGAATGCAAGAAGAAGCGACGACGATACCAATCTTTACGGTATCAACGTTGGTTATGTCTTCGATGCGTACAATGCAGAGATCGAAGGTTACTGGTGGTACAATCAGGATAGGAATCCTGACACTGCCGCTACAGCTGTTTCTGTTACTACGACCAATGGTAATACCGGCAACGATATACACACCCTTGGTGGACGTGGTAGCTTCGATCCGATAGAAGACTGGACGATTGCTATTGAATCTGCATACCAGACTGGTGACTTCCTCGGCATAGCTAACCAACGTTCAGGTCGTGAAAGAAGCGCCTGGGCGATAGACGCTATGATCGAGTGCCGTTACTGGCAGGATGACTTTGCCTGGAGACCTGTGGCAGCCGTTGAGTATATATACTACTCTGGCGACGAAAACATGGGTGACAGGAGTGTCAACAGCAGTGGTTCTTACGGTGGTTGGGATGTGATGTACAGAGGCAAATTCGACACAGCCATCAGAGAGTTCCAGAACGTGTTTTATCGTACGGCCCAGGCTAGCTCGCCGTCTTTCACGAACCAGCACCAGATACTCGTGAGCGGTACAGTTGAGCCGACCGACAGCCTGACCTTCCGCGCGCAATATGGTCACTTCTGGCTGGCGGAAAACTGGTCAGCCGGTAACACCAACACGAACGTCGGTGACGAAGTCGATCTCCAGCTGACTTGGGACTACACCGAAGACGTTTCTTTTGGTCTTCTGGCTGCTTGGTTCTTCCCCGGAGATCATTTCCGTGGCGGTATGGATGATGCGGCTACCGATCTCGTTGGTACCGTTAAGCTTAGCTTCTAAGTTTATATCTTAGAACTAGCCGAAAAACCCCGGTTCGTTTCGACGAACCGGGGTTTTTTTTATGCCAAAGCTGACGGTATTTATTGACTTTTAGCCCATAAGTAATAAAATATAATCTAATAATATAACTACTAATACAAAACCTTTTCAGAAGGAGGGACCGATGGAGGAAGAAAAGAAAACTCAGAAGACTTCGGCTATATCCGGTGATAACGTATATGCCATTCTTTCATATTTATGGATACTTTGCCTTGTACCTGTTCTCATGAAGAAAGAGAATAAATTTGTGAGGTTCCATGCTCGCCAGGGTCTGATGCTTTTCATCGTTGAAGTCGGTGTAGGAATAGTAAGCATAATACCTTTTCTGGGGGGCATCATTTACGTCGTTGGAATGATCGTTTGCGGATTGCTTTCTCTTGCGGGTATAGTGAATGTGCTCATGGGTAAAGAGTGGAAGATGCCCGTAATAAGCGAGTGGGCTGAAAAGATTAAGATATAGCAGTAAGGAAGTTTTGTGAAGCGACCGGGAATAAAGATAATAGCAGGTTTCCTGGTAGTCGCTGTCATCGCGTGTGCCTGTGGAGCGTTCATATTGATTAAGATGAGAAGCGCAACGCAAGGCGCCGCCGGTCAGACAATAAAGCATTTTTCGTTCTCTTCCCCGAATGAGATCAACGAGTGGGAAGAAAAACTGCTGGCACATAATAATACCTCTTATACGGTTACCGAACATGCCGGCAGGAAATGTGTTAAAGGCGATGGTGAGGATTCCGCCTCAGCGCTTTATTATAGACAGCGTCTTTCCTGGAAACGGCATCCTTTTGTAAGCTGGGACTGGAAGGCCGAGAGCTTTCCGGTACGCAAGAAAAAGGAAGCGCTGAATAAAAAGGCTGAGTTTGATTTTGTGGCTCAGGTATACGTTATATTTTATTCCAGGTTCTTTCTTAGCACGAAAGCTATACAGTATGTTTGGACGGAAGAGATCCCTGCTGGAACGGTATCACGCAGCCCGTATACTAAGAACGTTGTGCTGATAGTCTTGGAATCGGGTCTTTCGGAAGAATGGAAACACGAAGAGCGCGATATTGAAGAAGATTACAGGGAGCTTTTTGGGGAAGAGCTGAGCAAGGATGTGGTCGCGGTTTCCTTTATGACAGACTCTGACAGCACGGGAACAACATCAACTGCATATTACACGAATATTGAAATAGGATATCTTGAAAAGCCCGAGGATGGTATCGCAAAGGGCGGGGCGAAAAAGTCCTGGTATCTGCGCGTTCCCGGCATCAAAAAATTATTTAAATCCGAACGAAAGGAGAAGCCATCAGATACTTAAACAGGTCATTACAGTCTCGCTACCTGTTCATTCTTATCCTTTCAATGATAATCCCAACGGTCTTTGTAGGGGGGTGTCTTTATTACCTTACGCTGAACATCATGGCGGAACAGATCGCACTTCCCGATGTGATTGCAAGAGACCTCATGCCCGTGATCGAGCAGATAAATTTTATCCTCGCAGTCGGGCTGCCAGTAGTCTTTATTGTTCTTCTTACCTGGGCGGTAGTTTTGTCATACAGGTTTGTTGCTCCTTTGGAGCGGCTCGAGGAGGATATAAAGAGGATAGACGAAGGGGATTACACAGTCAGGTTACAGATCAACGAGGATCATGATCTCCATCCCATAGCGGGTGTGATAAACGACCTCGTAGATCAGTTGGATAAGGACAGGAAGGGACAAGAGTAAATGGGAATACACAAAACAGCAATTGTCGATAAAGCAGCTGAAGTAGACCCGTCGGCAGAGATCGGCCCGGGAGCTATTATTGAAGAAGGTGTGAGCATACACGCGGGTGTTAAGGTAGGGCCATACGCGTGCATTTATAGGGGTACTGAGATAGGTGAAAACACCGTTATCCATACGGGTGCCGTGATCGGGAACGAACCGCAGGACTATGGTTATGAAGGAGGTGACACGTTCACGAAGATCGGGAAGAACAACATAATAAGGGAATATGTCACTATACATCGCGGTACTGCTGAAGGGTCATCCACGGTTATCGGAGACAATAATTTCATAATGTCCCAGTGTCATCTAGGACATAATTGTGTTATCGGCAACAATGTTATAATCGTTACCGCGGCTCTTTTAGCGGGTCATGTTTTTGTCGAAGATAGTGTTTTCATATCTGGTAACGTGGTTTTTCATCAGTTCTGCCGTATAGGGCGGTTGGCGATGATCGGCGGGTTTACGGGCGTGAATAAGGACGTGCCACCTTTTATGCTGGTAAGGGGTCCTTCCACCATAAGGGGGTTGAATCTGGTCGGGCTTCGCCGCGCAAAGATAGACCGGGGTGTTATTGGAGAGCTGAAAGAAGCCTATAAGCTGTTGTTTAATTCCGGGATGACAGAAAAAGAAGCAGTGCAGCAGATAAAGAACGAATTCAAGTCAGAAGAAGTTATGCATCTTGCTTCATTTATTGAGGGTAGCAAGAGAGGGATATGCAGGTACAGGTATAACAGGGAAGAATATTTTGAGGAAGCACAGTAACAGAAAGATTCTATAAGTCAAAAAGGGAGGAATAATGGCGAAAAAGAAGACGGATCTAAGCAAATTGATGAAACAGTACGAGCCTGTTGTAAAGAAGGCCGGAGAACAGATATCAAAGGCCATAAAAGCAGCGGAAAAAGATGTTGCCAGGATGTACAGAGTCGCTGAAACGCATGTCGAAATACAGATGAAGAACATCCAGAAGGAAAAGCTTTACTATGACATAGGCAAGGAAGTAGCTTGCAAGATTATGAAAGGCGGAATATCCGAGGAGGATATCGAAAAATTCAGAAAAAAGATAAACAAAATAGACTCCGAATCTGCCAAAAAGAAAAAGCAGCTTTCCAGGGTTGGCAAGACAGCTAAAAAGAAAACTGCTAAGAAAAAATAGCCACAAGAACCAGCAAAAGGGGGATTAAGATGATCAAGAAGGTACTAATAGCGGTTCTTTTGATGGGGCTGGTCGGTGTGCATCAGACGGCACATGCGTTCATAGAATTACCTCATTTCACGCATCCTAAGGGAAAAGAATACAAGATAAAACGGTTAGTTTCTCAGCTATACGACAAAAGACAGGCGGTTGAAGCGCAGAGACAACTTTCAACCTATGGTACCGAAGTTACCCAGTATCTGATGCCCGTTCTCAAACAGAAGGATGACGAATCGGCTAAAATAGCGGCTCTTCGCATTATAGCCGCTGTTGACGATCCTCAGGCGGAGGACCAGGTGATGGCCATGCTGAAGGACAGGAATCACAGGGTCAGGCAAGAAGCTGCCAGAACGCTGAGCACTATAGCGAAGAAACAGTCTTCTATTGAAGCGTTGAAAAAACTTACGACCGATTATTATCCTAACGTGAGATATAACGCTATAAGGGCTCTGGCAAGGATGGCGCCGGAGGAGGATACGGATCTATTTATAAGCGTTCTTGGTGACAGCGATCCGCGTATACGCATGTTCGCAGTTGCGGCACTTGGCAGGATAAAGTCGGCTAAAGCTGTTCCTTATCTCACACAAATGGTAAGGGATTATGATCCTAATGTTCGACGTGCGCTAGTAATAGCCTTTGCGAATATTGGTACGCAGGATTGCCTACAGCCGATTGTATGGCTGATGAGGGATCCAGATCTTGGTGTCAGGATGCTGGCCGTGGAAAAGGTCGGAAAAATGAAAGTAAAAGGCGCGGATGAGCCGTTGGCGGAAGAGGCTAACAGTTACGATCCCAGGGTAGCCGGCAAAGCGATTATAGCGCTTGCTGACAGAAAAAGTCCTATGGCTCTAGAGATTGCAAAGGAGCATATTGAGGATGAATACCTGTCTGTGATTCTTGTATCCATAGAGGTCGTGGGTAGAATGGGCGGTAAAGAAGAAAAACCGCTTCTTGAATCGCTTCTTACGGCTGAATCCAGTAAGGTCAGGAAGCAGGCCCAGAAGGCTCTTGCGGAGGTTAACTCGAGAACATGAGCGCTGAAAACGCTCGCGCAAGATCAAAAAAATACGCTGCAATAAAGACAAAGATCTTTGTAGCAGACATTATTCTCTCAGTAGTCGCACTCGGGGCGTTCCAGTTATTACTGTCGCGCCCCGTTTCGCGTTTCGCGTTCGAAGCTCATCATAATTTTTACATTGCCTGTTTTATCTATACTGCAGTGTTCCTTGGGTTTATGTATGTGGCATCTTTTCCGCTAAATATCACCGGTTCTTTTTTTGTGGAGAAGTCTTTTGCGCTTTCCAAACAGAGTTTCTTCGCATGGGTCTGTGACGAAGCGAAATCGGTGGCGCTATCTTTTGTGCTGTACATGGCGTGTATAGAGGTATTTTACCTGATTCTCAGGAATTTCCCGACTTTCTGGTGGGCCATAGCGGCGGGAGCATGGATATTCTTTTCAGTTGTACTCGCTAGGCTCATGCCGGTTCTACTTATACCCATATTCTTCAAATATTCTCCTATAGAGGACGCTTCATTAAAAGAAAAGATAATGGCGCTGGCCGAAAAATCAAGGATACGTCTTACCGAAGTGTGCCAGATAGATTTTAGCCGTAAAACCACTAAAGCCAATGCCGCGCTTGTGGGGCTCGGCGGGACAAGGAAAGTTATTCTTGCCGACACACTAATGAACGAGTTTGAACAGGATGAAGTCGTAGCAGTAGTGGCTCATGAGTTTGGCCACCAGAAATACAGGCATATATGGCAGCTTTTAGCGTTCTCGGCTGTTATGACGACGGCAGGGTTTTTTGTTCTTTCACGTGTTGCGGAAAAAGTGGTGGCTTTAGCGGGAGCCACTGGGTTGACTGATCTCTATATATTTCCGGTACTGGTTTTTTTGATGCTGGCTTTTGGGATACTGCTGTTGCCCATACAGAACTATTTTTCCCGCGTACTTGAACGCCAGGCAGACAGGTTTGTTTTTGAAGTTACAGGTAAACCCGATGCTTTTATAGCGGTTATGAGGAAGTTGGCGGATACGAACCTAGCGGATATGAACCCATCCTTTCTTAAGAAGATATTCATGTATAACCATCCGCCCGTTAGTGAGAGGATCGAGATGGGTGAAAGAGAAAAATCTAAGACCGAAAATATATGAAACGTATAGCCGGTAAACTTAAAAAGATATACGATCTTTTAGATAAACATTTCGGGGACTTGGCGTGGTGGCCGGCAGATACGGATTTTGAGGTCATGGTAGGCGCAATGCTTACCCAGAATACGGCTTGGTCTAATGTAGAAAAGGCGATAGAGGGGTTAAAGAGCTCGGGGCTTTTAACGCCAGCTAAGATGTCGGGAGTGGACTTACGACGCCTAGCAAGCGTTATCCGCCCGGCCGGTTATTTCAGGGTCAAGGCGCGCCGGCTCAAAGAGATGTGCCGATTCTTAATAGCCGAATGCGGCGGCAGAATAAAAACTCTCAGGAAAAGAGATGCCGCGTCTCTCAGGAAAATGCTTCTATCGTTAAACGGTATTGGTCCCGAAACAGCTGATTCAATACTTATCTTTGCGCTTGAAAAACCCGTGTTCGTTGTGGATGCTTATACGAGGCGCATATTCTCGCGTCATGGTCTTGCAGAAGAAGACGCATCTTATGAGGAGCTGCAGGCGCTGGTACGGGAGAACTTTCCGGTTGAAGTTAAAAAACTGAACCAGTTTCATGCTTTGATTGTCGAAGCCTCTAAGCGGTATTGCAAGAAACGAAATCCATTGTGTGAAGAGTGTCCATTAGGTATACTCTTAAAGTGACAGGGCACTTATAGCGTACAGCTTTAAAAAAGGGAGGTGGGTTATGGTATTCGGCCTTTTTGGTAAGAAAGAATCAGAAGAGGTTCTTGTCGGTGAAGTGATACATTATTTCCGCAAGGTTAAAGCCGCTGTTGTGAAAGTCAAGGAGAACAAAGTCGCTGTTGGGGACAGCATAAGGGTAAAAGGGAACACCACGGATTTTACCGAGAAAATTAAATCTATGCAGATCGACCACGAGATTGTGAACAGCGCTTCTAAGGGTAAAGAGGTGGCCATACAGATGAAAAAGAAAACAAGAAGGGGAGACAGAGTTTTTATCCTGAAGGAAAAATAAATGGACGAACTTAAAAAGATAAAGGAAGTAGCCGAGGCGGTTGCCAGGGAGGCAGGAGAATATGTTTACAGTCGCATGGGACGGTTAAAGGAGGTCTCTCATAAAAGCGGTATTAACGATCTTGTGACAGATGTAGATAAAGGTTCCGAACGCATAATAATCGAGAAGATTAAGGAGAATTTCCCGGACCATTCCATACTAGCCGAAGAAAGTGGGGAAGACAGTTCGGGGGGTGCTTTTAGGTGGGTTATTGATCCGCTTGATGGGACGACAAATTATACGCATTCGTTCCCTTTTTTCTGCGTATCCATCGGGGTCTTCTACGATGATAAAGTAAAGATAGGGGTTGTGTATGATCCTTGCCGGGACGAGCTTTTTATTGCCGGTAAGGGAAACGGTGCTTTTTTGAACGGCAGTCCGATAAATGTATCCGGAAGACAAACTCTAAGTGATTCGATGATAGCTACGGGGTTTGCATACAATATGGAGACAAAAAAAGCCAACTTGGGGCATTTCGGGATAATGATGGAAACTGCCCAGTCGGTAAGGCGTGCTGGTTCTGCGGCATTGGACCTGTGTTATGTGGCCTGTGGCAGGTTCGACGGTTTTTGGGAACTAGGGCTTCACCCGTGGGATACTGCAGCAGGCCAGCTAATAGTTACTGAAGCGGGTGGTAAGGTGACAGATATGAGCGGCAAAGATTTTGATATATTCAAAAAAAATATAATTGCCACTAACAGCAAGATTCATTTCGAGATGGTAAACCTGCTAAAATAACACCTAATTGTTAGTTTAATAAAAGTTAAAAATCCTCTAAATACTAATATTTAGAGGATTTTTTTATACTATTTTATCCCTAATGTTAGGATATAAAAAAGTTAATTGACTTGCGGCTCAAGGAAGGGTAAAATTGTAAATGTAAAGAAAGTAAGGTGAATTGACTTCGTAGGGGGTAGCAACATGAAATATCGGACAGTTATTGAGCTCATATGTGAAGCAGCGGATGAGGAAGAGGCTACGAATATCGCAGGTGAGTATCTGAGAGGCGAAATGGATTTTGGCGTGGAAATGGGGTGCAAGACAGTATCTCTCTGGTCACACAAGATGAAAAAATGTGCGATTTACACTGCAATGACATTTCTTGTATTTTCAGCACTGCTTTTTAAGGTTACGCCGCTAGATGGTAATGAAAAGATACGCAATACCGTCGGACCGGGACTTAGAGGCACTTATACGATAATGCCAGCTTTGAAGACAAAGCACAGATCCGACTTCAAGAAAGAGTGGGAACAGAAAAAACAGGAAGCTGTTCTTGACTTCCTGAAAAAATAAACGAACCCTTTTAAGTGGTAGGGGACAAAGGAAGAAGAAGCCTGGAGGCTTCTTCTTTTTTTATGCCCGGGGGAGCTGAAGCGGTAAGACCTTGAAAATCTGCAAAGTGTTATGTATACTTTACACGAGTTCTATATAATAGTCTTTATAAGCATATTTATTTATATTTACTGGATTAGTTGGAGCGCATAATATGAACGAAGAAAAGCAGAAAAAGAAACACAAGATACTTGTTGTTGATGACCAGGTTGGTATAGTGTCTTTTTTGTATGACTTTTTTACGATTAAAGATTATGACGTATTGCAGGCCACCAACGGAAAAAAAGCGGTAAAACTTGTTGCAGAAGAAAAACCCGTATTGGTGCTTCTGGACGTTCGCCTGGGTTGGGGCATGGACGGGATCGAGGTTCTCAGGGAAATAAAGGAGATCGCGCCCAATGTACGCGTGATAATGATGACAAGCGTGGCCGATGAGGACGTGATCGAAGAAGCCTTCAGTCTCGGAGCGGACGACTATGTTATCAAACCTTTCAGTTTGAAATACCTTGAAAAAGTCGTAATGCTCAAGGTGCTTAATCTGGAGATCGAACGGCTTGGGGAAGGCGGAAGTGGGCAAGCAGAGTAAAAAGGTTTTTGACGGCCGTCTTCTTAAGGTTTTCAAGACATATCAAAAACTTCCCAACGGTAAAAAAGCTTATCTGGAAGAAGTGCGCCATCCCGGTGCGGCGATAATAGTCCCTTTTGTGAATAATAAGATAGTGTTCATACGGCAGTATCGGCCGGTGATTGGCAAATATATCTGGGAGCTTCCTGCAGGGACTCTCGATGCTAAAGAGACTCCGCACGCCTGTGCCAAAAGGGAAGTGACTGAAGAGACGGGTTACCTCGCTGGGAAACTAAGTAAGCTGGGGTATATCTATACGACCCCGGGTTTTTGTACCGAAAAGATACATGTTTACAGGGCTGACTGTAAAGGGAAGAGAGAGACCTGTAGGGATGAGGATGAGATAATCGATGTACGCCTGTTAAGTAAGGCTGAGGTGCGTAAAAAGTTCCAGAATGGCCGGATTAATGACGCTAAGACTATTAGCGCATTGAAGTTCGCCGGGGTATTATGAGAAGTTTTCCCCGCGGCTGTCTCTTGACAATTGATATTATATAATATATACTTCAACAAAGGTTAAAGGGGGTGGAGATGAGAAAGCTTTTAATATTATTAGTTATATTTGTGTTGTTACTTAACGTAAACGCTTTTGCTTCCAGGAATGAGCCGTTAAAGAACCTCGGTGAGGGGCTTGATGATATGGCATATGGTACGATGGAGACTCCTGACAGCATTGATGAAACAGGCACCAAGGGAACGCCGGCTTATCCGAGTTGTACAGAAAAGACCAGTGATGACTTTGGTAGAGGGGTAGCAAGGTTCGTGGGAGGAATTTGGAGGATAGCCACATTCTGGTATCCGGAAGATGATGCCTCAACTGCTGCTAAATAAATAGAGAAGACTTTTTAATGAAAAAGCCCATCTTTGAGAAAAGATGGGCTTTTTTTTATTGTTATTGAAGGTTGAGCTCAGTATTTATTGTAACCGATAACCTCATTTTTATCCTTCATCGGTTTTTCGCGCAATTCTCGTTCTCCCGGATAACCCATGGAAACAACAAGCTCTATTCTTCTTGTGCGCGGAACGAAAAGTATCTTTTTTAGCTTTTTCTCATTAAACCAGCCCAGGATGCATGTGCCTATGCCCAGCTCCTGTGCTTGTAGCGCCAAATGTTCGCAAGCTATCCCTATGTCGATTTTACGGAAATCGGTCCTTCTCAGTTTATTGCCGACCCATGCGGGTAATTTCATCTTCTCGGCGACAATTACGATAAATGCCGCAGCTTCACGGGCAAAAGCGTTCATCTGATACGCTCCGGAAAAGACGTTATCCGCTATTTTGCTCCGGGTATCGGGATCGTCTGCTATGATGAATTTCCAGGGCTGTGAGTTGCAGGCGGATGGTGCATGACGAGCAGCTTCAACGCATAAGTTCAGGTCTTCACGCGATATTTTACGGCCGTTATAAGCACGGATGCTTCTTCTAGATCTTGCCAGCTCAAGAAAATCCATATTTCCTCCTGTCTTGTTTATAACTATAGTTTTGATTATAATATAACACATGAGAAAAGCCCAGACTATATTCATCTTTCTGTGTCTTGCTTTGGTCCTGCAGGGTTGTGCTAGTACCGGTACGGTAAAACAGTTAAAACCGCAAAGCGACATTTCAGAAGAAAGAGCCATACAGGACATATCCGCAAGAACACGTTTTCATACCGGTAAAAGACTGATATATCTTATTGCCTGGAATGGTATACCCGTGGGCAGGATAGTTACCGAGACTGGGGGGATAATTAACTATAGGGGGCGCGACGTGCATGTCGTGAAACTTGTTACAGAGTCCAATAAGTTCCTTTCAAGGATATACAGGGTGGAGGATACGTACATCTCATATATAGATGCCGAGACGATGACTAGCCGGCGTTACGAAGCGGACAGAAAAGAAGGTAATTACAGGAAGCACCTTATCATGGAATATGATTTTGACAAGATGGAGGCCATATATACCAACCTTACTGATGGATCCGTTAAAAGATGCTCAATCAAGGAGAACGTGCAGGACCCTTTAAGCGCCATGTGTTATTTTATGACGCTTCCTATCAAGCTCGGGGAGAAGATAAACATTACCGTCAACCTTAACGAAAAGAATTACGAGCTTTTTGCCAGGGTGGAAGATATAGATATGGTGAAGCTGCGCGGATTAGGGTCGTACCCCGCATTTAAGGTCAGGCCATACGCTGAGCTAAGGGGGGAACGCGTTAGAAAAGGAAGAGCTTGGATGCATTTTGCAGCGAATGAAGATCGATATCCGCTTTATGGTGTTGTGCGTATACCTTTCGGAAGGGTAACTGCATCTTTAAGGTCAGTAGAAGATATATAAGTTTCTTGACAGACATAAAAATAATATTAATATGTAAGGTATAGAAAATAGCGTATAATAAGCAATAATCAATAGTTTGGATTCTATCGTGGGTAAAGGGGAGGGGACATGAAGAAGATAGCGATCATCTATTATTCCAAGACAGGTAACACCGAAGCCATGGCGAGGCTCATAGAAGAGGGGGCGCGTATGGAGCCGGATGTTCAGGTGGATCTGAGGAAAATCGAGAATTTCCCGACTGAAAAGGCCTTGGACTATGACGCGTTGATTGTAGGCTCACCAACGTATTACGGGTCCATGGCGCATCAACTCAAGAAATTCTTCGATGATTCAGTTGCTTTTCACGGTAAATTGTCCGGGAAGGTCGGTGCGGCTTTTTCTTCGGCGGCAAACGTCGGTGGCGGGAACGAAACTACAATAAACGATATATTGAACGCGATGCTTATTCACGGAATGATCGTTCAGGGCGAGCATGCAGGAGACCATTATGGACCAGTTTCGATAGGTGTCCCTGATGACCGAGCGGAAAGGCAGTGCCGTGCTTTGGGTAAAAAAGTAGCCGCACTGGTCAAGAGGGTCTGCTGAAATTTTAAACTTATCAAAGAAGGAGAATATGAGAAAAACATTTGTGCTGGACACGAACGTAATATTACATAACCCCAATTCTCTTATTTCATTCGGGGACAATATCGTTCTTTTACCGATAGAAGTGCTGGAGGAGCTGGATACTTTTAAAAGAAGCCACGATGAAAAAGGCAGGAATGCAAGAGTAGCCATACGTATGTTGGATGAAATGCGTAAGAAGGGAACGCCCGGGGAGGGGCTTCCTCTTGAGAACGGAGGGATACTTAAGATTGCTACTGGAGTTGATTATGAGAGCATTTCCAAGACTGGCCTTTCCAAAAGTACTGCAGATAACAGGATATTGATTGTCGCTTATATGCTGAAAGAAAAGGGAGAACACGTAATATTCGTTTCAAAGGATATAAATGCCAGGATCAAGGCCGATGCGTTGGGTGTTGAGGCCGTTGATTTTGAAAAACACAAGGTAGATTTTGAACATCTTTACAGCGGGTGGCATCCGGTGGATGTTGAAAGAAAAGATATAGATGTTTTTTATAAAGAAAAAAAATATGACGTAAAAGAGGGAGAGTTTTTCCCGAATGAGTTTGCTCTGTTGGTAGATAAAGAAGATGCCAAACACACCGCCATAGGGAGGTATAAGGAAGAGTTTGGCATACTTATGCCGCTTATTTTTAACAAGACCCATGTGATGTCGATACGACCGCGCAACAAAGAGCAAGCCATGGCCACAGAGCTTTTACTCAACAACGATATAAATCTGGTCACACTGGTCGGCCCGGCGGGTACAGGTAAAACCCTTCTGGCTATAGCCGCGGGTCTTCAGAAAGTCGTCAAGGATAAGTCCTATGGAGGGCTTTTGATATCACGTCCTGTTATGCCTCTGGGGAAGGATATTGGGTATCTGCCTGGTACCAAGCAAGAGAAACTGGAGAGCTGGATGGGTCCAATATATGATAACCTTGAATTTATCTTCAACGCCGAGAGAAAAGATCGGGAAATGAAGGTCAAGGCCAAGACTCAGATAGATAAATACATTAAAGATGAGATAGTAGAGCTTGAAGCGATGACGTTCATGAGGGGCAGGAGCATCCCGGATCGGTTTATAATAATAGACGAGGCCCAGAATATGACACCACACGAGGTTAAAACCGTAATAAGCCGTGCAGGGAATCATACTAAGATGGTCTTAACGGGAGATCCTTATCAGATAGACAATCCGTACCTCGATTCTTCCAGTAACGGGTTAACATATTGCGTCGAGAAGATGAAGGGGCAGAAGATGTTCGGTCATATGACATTCGCGAAAAGCGAAAGAAGTTCACTGGCATCTCTCGCCGCGGAACTGTTATAAATCTAAGATTTAGGGCTAAAATGGGTGAAGGCAGACCAAAAAAAAAGCGTATAATAAGAGAAAAACCGGAAAGTTTCAAGTTCAGCCCGCGGGGCAAAAGGGGCAAGCCCGATAACGTTATATTGAAGATGGAGGAGTTCGAGGCTTTGCGTTTGGCCGACCATCTTTCCAAGACGCACGAGGAAGCTGCCTCTTCGATGCAAGTCTCGCGTCAGACGTTCGAAAGGATACTAAAAAGAGCTCGTAAGACCGTTTCCGAGGCTATTGTTAACGGTAAAGGGATAAAGATATGGGGAGGGTCGTACGGTTTTGGTGACGAGGATGGTAACTGTTAGATCATTTTAAAGAGGAAGGAGATAGAAACCATGAAAAAAGTTGTTTTTGCTATTGCTATTATTTGCTGTGCGTTCTTACTCGCTACGGATGTTTTCGCAGACAGTACTTCTAAATTGAATACGAGGATTAGAGATGCAAGGATCGTGCTGGAAGAGATGCAAGAGATGCCCGATACGTCCATTCCAAGCGATCTTGTCAAAAAATGTGCAGGTATCGCCATATATCCATCGGTCGTCAAGGCAGCCTTTGGTATAGGAGGGCAGTATGGCCAGGGGGTGTTATTAGCTAAAGATGACGCGGGCAATTGGAGTCCACCGGTTTTTGTGTCACTTGGAGGAGCCAGCATTGGGTTTCAGATAGGGGGACAGGCTGCGGACGTAGTGCTTGTGATCATGGGCAAAAGGGGTGTTGAAAGTTTTTCACACAATAACGTAACATTGGGTGGTGATGCTTCGGTAGCTGCTGGTCCTGTGGGTCGGAGTGCTCAGATGGATACGGATGTACTCTTGAAAGCCGGGGTGTTTTCGTATTCAAGGACAAAGGGGTTGTTTGCCGGTATCAGTCTGAAAGGGGCTGTAGTCGGTCCTATGAAGAATCTGAACGAGGATTATTATGGGGATTCTGATGTGGACGATATACTGTTCGAAGGCAAGGCTAAGCCGACAGAAGAAGGACAGAAACTTATAGACCTGTTGAAGAAATATTAATCTAGGGTCGGTGGATATGAGGATAAACATAAGATATATAAAAGAAAACGATATTTTCGAGGTGCAGGCGATTGAGAAAAAAGTGCGGGCACATTTTCTTCTTTCGAGGGCGGAACTCAACAAACTGAGGACCATACTTGAGAAAGCGCTTCTTGATAGCAGGAAGAAAGGGAAAAGAAAAGAAAAGGACGCGGATAAATGACGATAAATGCGATCTTGGAAAAAAGACTGTCAGTAATTATAGTCTGCGTTTTTGTTTTTGCTTGCGTAATGGCAGGCCAGGTAGCTGAAGCCCAGAAAAAAGAAAAATGGGTTAAGTCTAAGACAGGACTCAGTAGTCTTATACAGCTCGGCAAGGATAGGGGAGCAATGGAGAAAGAGTTCTCCATAGAGACGAAGGCCTACAATTCCCTAAAAAAAGCTATAGATAGGGGCGAGCTTAAAGAAGGGATGACTGCTAAGGATGTAAGCAGAAAGTTTGGCGCGCCCGTAATAGAATTTCCCGGCAACAAGGGTGATACGGCCGAATGGGTGTATAAGCCGGGAACTGAAAATTTTCTTGATGGGACGGACAAAATTTCCCTAATTTTTGATGACAGCGGCAATCTTATGGAATGGAAGAGCGTCAAGAAGAAGGAAAAGCCCACAGAAGAAAAGAAATAAAGTTAGCTGACTGCTTTAAACGGTACCAGCCTTATAATGCGCTTCGAGTATTTTTTGCGCCGGTTTATTTTGAGGAGTGAACTGACGGTTATGCTCTCCGCCGGCGTTGATGTTCGTATCCCATCTCCACCAGTATACTCCCGCAAGCCATGAGCAGCCCCAGACAGTATCGAAGAAAGCCTTGTAGCATTTTGCCTGAACGTCCGTGGCAGCATTGCCTTGCTTACCGCCTTCCCAAGGGTACATAGGCGCGTAAGCAGTGCTGGCGTAACCAATTTCAGTGAAGATTATGGGTTTATTAATACTGGTGTGCCAGAGACGTATCTCTTGTTTCCATTTTTCCCAACCCCGGATTATTTCTGTTACCGAAGGGTTGGGCCGGTACGTAAGAGGGAAATAAGCATCTATTCCTATATAGTCAAGCTTGTCCCAGAACCTCAC
This sequence comes from Candidatus Omnitrophota bacterium, assembly GCA_049642065.1. Lineage (GTDB taxonomy): Bacteria > Omnitrophota > Gorgyraeia > Tantalellales > Tantalellaceae > WJMH01. The sequence goes on from JBAROK010000032.1 coordinate 16,074, forward strand.
GGCCTGATAGTTGTCCCAATTAGCTGCATAGATCAGTTTGCCACTATAAACTTCTCGTACCTTTGATATTACGTGTTCACGCCAGAGGGTATCTTTCTGTGTGGTAAACGCAAGTTCGGTGCCCACACAAAAAAGTTCCACATTCAGTTCTTCCGCTATCTCTGCGAAATGTAAAATGAATTTCTGGTATTCACCGAACCATTTTATCCAGTCTTCGTCGTCAGTGAACCCTATATCAGCTCGCCAGTATCCTTCGGTCGTGCCGTTTACCAAATCTATGTGAGGTTTGAGCAGTACTTTCATACCCAACTCTTGGGCTTTTTTAATCGCGTGGATCACACTGCTGTCAGTGGGGCTTTGTTCTGTGGGGAATATACGTGTAGTATCGCGTTTCTGCTGATAGTAAGTAGGGCATATAGCTATATATTCAGCGCCCGTTTTGGAAAGTTCCTCAAGCGACTGGTCCGAATAAGATGAAGCGAACTTATTCTTATCCCAGGTTGCGTAACACATGCCTTTCTGAACGGGGTGAGCATTCTCTTGGGAATATGATTGAGCAGAAAAAGACCCCAGTATCACCAGGAGGCCGGACAGGGCGGATATTCTTAACGTATTCTTAATCATGTTTTTTATATATGTGTATAGTTAGTGTTCTACAAAGTAATATTAATGGTGCCAAACGCAGTTTATCATAAAACAGAAAAAGATTAAAGTGAAAGATTTGTTGCTTTTGCTGATGAAAGTTCCAGCCGTTCTTACTGAAGGTTTTCCTGGGCAGCGTACGCAATATCCCTGTCACAGCCTTTATAATATGTCTCAAGCACGTCTTGAGCAGGCTTATTCTGCGGGGTGAACTGACGGTTGTGTTTGCCGCCAGCACTCGTATTGGTATCCCATTTCCACCAGTATACGCCTGCAAGCCATGGTTCTTCCCACATGGTATCGAAGAATGCTTCGTAACACTGGGCCTGTAAGTCGGGATTGGCGTTACCATCTGTGCCGCTTTTCCAAGGAGTGTAAGGGGCATGGGAAGTGCTGGGGTAACCGATCTCGGTGAATATTACAGGTTTATTCACGCGTTTCTGCCACTGTTCGATATCGTCTTTCCATTTTTCCCAACCTTTTTTCAGATCTTCTTTTGACGGGGAAGGCGCGTAAGTAAGTGGGAAATAAGCATCTATTCCTATATAGTCGAGCTCGTCCCAGAACCGTATGTTCTTGAAGTTATCCCAGTTTGCGGCATACACGAGCTCACCGGAATAGACCTTTCTTACTTCGGCAATGAGCTTGCGCCACTCAGGATCCTTTTGTGTGGTGAAGGAAAGTTCTGTGCCTATGCAAAGCAGCTCGACCTTAAGCCTTTTTGACATATTGGCATAATGAAGGATGAGCTTTTGATATTCGCTGAACCATTTTTCCCATTCTTTTTCGCTGGCAAAACCTATGTCAGCTCGCCAATAGGTGCCGTCGTATTTATCTATCAGGTCGATATGAGGTTTAAGCATGATTTTCATGCCGAGTTTATGGGCTCGTTTAATGACATGGGTAAGGCTTATCTTGCTGGGAGTCTTATCTGTTCTTTTTATCTTTGTAGAATTGTATTTTTCCTGGTAATGCGTTGTGCATATCGATAAATATTCAACGCCCAGCGAGGCCAGTTTTTCAAGCGACGCGTCTGAATACTCTGAGGCAAAACGGTCCTTATCCCATGTTACATAGCACATGCCTTTTTGCAGCGGGAGTAATATTGCCTGAGAGTGCAGAGATGCAGTAGGCAGAAGAAGAGACGATATTATTGCCATCGAAACAATAACGCTTAGTGATTTTATTTTTAACTGACGAAATCCCATTTCCCAACCTCCAAATAAAAAACCCTATTCGATAAGGACAGGCCTTAACAAATAGGGCTACAAAAGCGCTGGAGGTGACTGTTCGCCAGCACACTGATTTCGGTAATCCGACAACCATACCCTATAAGAATAGGGGTTAGGCTCAAGACTTTGCAGCCCCACTTTTTCAAGTGGTTTGCCCTTATCGATCAATCGATTTTTTTTGTTTAAAAAGAACTTTTCCCAGTACAATTAGAAGTTTAATGATAAAACATACAAAAAGCAAGATACTAACATCAAACTTTTTAATTTTTAACGCATTTAGAATGAAATTTATTATAATAGTCCCTGCAAAACGATATTTCATTTGAGTTAAATATTTAAATACATTATAATTAGGGGTAAAATTATCCGGTGATTTTTTGTGAAAGGAAGGTAAAATGGCGAAGGGCAGAATATCATTAACACGCGAAGGGCGGGATAAACTGGTCCGGGATCTTGAACTATTAAAGGGTGAAAAGAGGCGGGAAATAGCAAAACAGCTGGCAGAGGCCAGGGAGCACGGAGATCTCAGTGAGAATGCCGAGTATGATGCTGCCAAGGAAGCTCAGGCTCATAATGAGAAAAGGATATCCGGGCTGGAGGATACCCTGATACAGGCGCAGATTATAGATGAAGATGCTATGCCTAAGGATGAAGCTCTTTTGGGGGCTACTGTTAAAGTGAAGGACCAGTCTTCCGGATTCGAGTATGATTACGTCTTGGTATCCGAGGAGGAATCGGATTTTGAGAACGATCGGATATCTATTTCTTCTCCGGTAGGTAAGGCTCTTCTTGGCCATAAGGTCGGCGATATAGTGGATATACAGGTTCCGGCAGGGACTCTTAAATACGAGATAATCAATATAAGCAGGTAGGAGGAACAATGAGAAAAGAACTGGATCTGGGGCTTGCAACAAGGCTGATAAACCATGGCCCCGTTGTGTTTGTTAGCTCTGCTCATGGAGACAAAGTTGATATAACTCCTGTAGCATGGAATATGCCAGTCCAAAAAAACCCTCCTATGATAGTGCTGGAAATAAGCGAAAGGCATTTCATTTATGAATGCATAATGAAAACGGGTGATTTCGCAGTTAATATTCCCGGAAAGTCGCTTAGCGAAGAAGTGGTTAAATGCGGTTCTGTCTCGGGAAGAGATACAGATAAATTCGCGATGTGCGGTCTAAATACTGAGCCGGGCAAGACGATCAGCTCTCCAGTGCTTAAAGAGGCTCTTGCGGTCTTGGAGTGTTCTCTAGTAAAGGATGAACATCTCTTGACGGAATACAACATGGTCGTGGGGGAAGTTAAACGTGCTGAAGTAGAAGAAGGTGCTTTTGATGAGCACTGGTTATTCGATAAGGACGAGATAAGAACCGTTCATCATCTGGGTGACAAGACGTTCTGTTTCCCGGGCGGTGGAGTGATCGACTTAAGGAAATAAGGAAAGGAACAGGATATGAACTGGAAAAAGCTTTTGCTGGGTATTTTTATTGCCATAGTTGTGTGGTCTTTTTTGCCGCTTATACCTTTCTGGTTTATGGAAGGCGCTTCGCCGGAAGACAATAACGAAGCCAATGTCGAGCGGCTGGAAGAGAACAAGGGCGGGTATTTCTCGTTCATCGTTTTTGGTGATAACCATGCGGGACTTATTTTCAACGATGCCGCTACCTTGAAAGAAATATGGCACATGAACAGGGAAGACAGGTTTCAGAAGGTCCCGATCGATTTTGTTTTAAGCGTTGGGGATGTAACGCTCGACGGAAAAAGATCGCACTTTCTGGCCTACAAAAAGATGCAGGAGCTTATTAAATATCCGGTTATCGCTACTATAGGTAACCACGATGACCGGAAACTTTTTGAAGAGTTTTGTGGCAAAAAAGAATTTAGTTTTGTTAACAGGAACAGCTTCTTTATAATTCTCGATAACGAGGAAGGGGCTTTAAGCGAAGCGCAGTTCAGCTGGCTGGAAGAAGAGCTTAAAAGGGGACAGGAATATGATCATATTTTTATCGCGTTACATAAGCCCCCGTTCGATCCGTATCAGCAGGAATGGTATAACGAAGATAACAGCCCTTGGGCCTACAGGTTCCGCAAGCTCTGCGGACAGTATAAGGTAGATATGGTATTTTCGGGGCACAAGCACATGTTCAAAAGCGAAGATTTCGATGGTGTTGAGAATATTGTCACTGGCGGGGGCGGAATGCTTCTTGAGATACCCGAGGTGGATGGAGGTTATTTTCATTATGTTCGCGTTATGGTCAACAATGATTATGTTACTTATGAAGTGCGGAAGGTATCACCACCTCTATGGGAATACATAACGTACTATTTCTGGAAAGAAGCGCTTTACTGGGCGAGGAATCTTTATGGCGTGGGTTATATTTTTAACAGGAATACTAAGGTCCAACCGCTAAGGGTTTCGGGGCTTAATGACAAGGAGTACTGGATGTGGACACCTAAAAAGAGGGGGTACCGGGCCAGATGATTTCGTGTTAATTGAGAATATAAGAAATAGAAAACCCGGGCCAGCACCCGGGTTTTTTATTAAGTAAATTCTTGACTTATTGTTCCCTATATGATATTCTACCCATTGTCTATAGGGAAATAGGAGAATTATGCTGATAGGTAAAAAAGGGTATTATTTTATCAAAGTTGTTCTTTTCTTTGCGTTCAGCAATAAAGGGTCTTTTTCTATTAAGGAGATATCGGATAGGTTGGATATATCCGTGAAAGTTCTTGAGCAGGTGCTTTTATCTCTGAAAAATGAGGGTCTTTTGGCCAGTAAAAGAGGACCGCAGGGAGGATATACTTTGAACTCAGAAGTCAAAGAGCTCAGGCTTATAGATGTTTTTGAAATGGCAGGACAAAAAGTGGAGGTACTACCGGTTGACGTTAGCAGAAAGGACCACATTATCGATGAAGTCCTTGCCGACGTTGACCGTACGATGAGAGAAGAGATGACTGTACGATTAAAAAGATTTAAGATAAAGGACCTTGTCAGGTCCATGAAGGAAAGCATGGGAGAAAAAGGTCTAAATTATATGATTTAAACGTTCGATGAAAAGCGAACAGGAGGGAATGATGAAAGAGAAAAAATGGAAACCAGCAACTGTAGGGATTCATGCGGGATATACGCCAGAGCCCACTACCGGGGCAAGGGCGGTCCCAATATACCAGACTACTTCTTATGTATTTAAGGATACAGAAGATGCGGCAGATCTTTTTGCGCTCAAGAAGTTCGGGAATATCTATACGAGACTGATGAATCCGACTAATGATGCGCTTGAGAAACGTATAGCTGCTCTTGACGGCGGAACAGCGGCTGTAGCTACCTCTTCCGGGATGGCTGCAATAACGTTGGCCATTTTAACCCTTGCTTCCAGCGGGGATGAGATAGTGGCCTCAAGCAGTTTGTATGGGGGGACGTATACGCTTTTTCAGTATACTTTGCGGAATCTGGGGATAAACGTGAAGTTCGTTGATTCGACTGATCCTGAGAATTTTCGCAAAGCTATCACCAAGAAGACAAAAGCGCTATTCGCGGAAACGATAGGTAACCCGAGGCTAGACACACTGGATTTCGAAAAGGTCGCGGCTATTGCTCACGAGAATAAGATACCGCTGATAGTCGACAACACTGTAGCTACTCCGTATCTTGTCGATCCTATACGTTTTGGCGTGGATATCGTAGTGTACTCAACAACCAAATATATAGGAGGGTACGGGACTTCTATCGGGGGTCTTGTAGTGGATTCGGGTAATTTTGACTGGTCAAGTGGAAAGTTCCCGCAGTTCACTGAACCTGATCCCAGTTATCATGGGCTAAAGTTCTGGGAGTCTTTCGGGAATGTACCCGGTGTAGGGAATATAGCGTTTGCTATTAAAGCACGCGTAAGTCTATTAAGGGATATGGGTTCTTGCATGAGCCCTTTCAATGCGTTCTTATTTCTATTGGGCCTGGAAACGCTTTACTTGAGAATGACCAGACACAGTGAAAACGCTTTGGAGATAGCACGCTTTCTCAATATGCATGATAAGGTCGAATGGGTAAGCTATCCTGGTTTGGTAGAACACCCGCAGCATGATATAGCTTGCAAGTATTTCAGGGACGGGTTGTACTCGGGTATCATCGGTTTCGGCATCAAGGGAGGCTTGGAAGCGGGGAAAAGGTTCATTAATTCGCTTGAACTTTTTAGTCATTTGGCTAATATAGGTGATGCCAAAAGCCTTGCGATTCATCCGTCTTCGACGACGCACCAGCAACTTACGAAAGAGGAACAGGAAGCAGCCGGAGTTACAGAGGATTTCGTGAGGCTATCGATCGGGATAGAAGATATCGAGGATCTGATCAACGATCTTGACCAAGCGCTTAAGAAAGCATAATGGTTAACATGTAGTGTGTGAGCTGATCTATAGCTCACACACTACATTAGATAAAAGGAGACCTTCATGAAGATATACGACAACATAACGCAAACAATAGGTAATACGCCTCTTGTGCGAATGCCTAAGATAGATAAGGATCTCCCGGGGAATATTGTTGCTAAGGCGGAGTTTTTCAATCCCTTGGCTAGCGTCAAGGACAGGATAGGGCTTGCGATGATAGAAGCGGCAGAGAAAGAGGGCAAGCTTAAGAAGGATTCGATCATCATCGAGCCAACAAGTGGGAACACGGGTATTGCGCTTGCTTTCGTGTGTGCGGCCAAAGGGTACAAGCTTATGCTGACAATGCCTGATACGATGAGCAACGAACGGCGTGCGCTTCTAAAGATACTGGGTGCTGAGCTTGTGCTTACCCCCGGGGAGAAGGGGATGAAGGGTGCCGTTGACAAAGCGGAAGAGCTTGTTCAAAAGACACCGGATGCGTTCATGCCTCAGCAGTTCGAGAACCCGGCAAACCCCGAAGTGCATAGAAGAACCACTGCGCAGGAAATATGGGACGATACCGATGGCAACGTTGACATATTCGTAGCAGGTATTGGCACCGGTGGGACGATAACGGGAGTAGGAGAATTCTTTAAGAAGAAGAAGCCTGATGTGAAACTAGTCGGAGTAGAGCCTTCAGATTCGCCGGTACTTTCCGGGGGGGAGCCTGGGCCGCACAAGATACAGGGAATAGGGGCGGGATTCGTGCCTAAAGTCTTGAAAAAAGAACTGTTAGATGAGATAATAACCATTCCTGATGATGAGGCGGGAGAATACGCGCGCCGTTTGGCTAGGGAAGAAGGTTTGCTTGTCGGGATATCTTCCGGCGCGAACGTGGCGGCAGCAGTAAAAGTAGCGTCTAGGGAAGAAAATAAAGGCAAGAATATTATTGTGGTTCTTCCCGATAGTGGCGAAAGATATTTAAGTACATGGTTGTTTCAGGATTATTTGGACTAATATAGAGGTAAAATGGCAGAAAAGAAACAGTACGTAGAGACAAAATACTATAATATGTCCGCGGGCGAGAAATTCGTTCTTGAAAGCGGCGTGAAGCTTAAAGAGCTTAAAATAGCTTATGAGACCTACGGTGAATTGAACGATGAGAAAAACAACGCCGTTCTTATATGTCATGCTCTTTCAGGCGATGCTCATGCGGCAGGATATCATCGTGGAGAGCAAAAGCCCGGTTGGTGGGATGATATGATAGGTCCCGGCAAGGCTTTTGATACCGATAAGTATTTTGTGATCTGTTCGAATATCATAGGCGGATGTAAAGGATCAAGCGGTCCTAATTCTATCAACCCGGATACTGGTAAACCGTATGGCCTGAGTTTCCCGATCGTGTCGATCAAGGACATGGTGAATGCACAGAAGAAACTGGTGGATTTTCTGGGTATAGAGAAGTTACTTTCGGTATCTGGCGGGTCAATGGGAGGCATGCAGGCGCTTGAATGGGTGATCTCTCATCCGGAAAATGTTGTTTCTTGTATCCCTATTGCCACATCGTATAAACATTCTGCCCAGCAGATAGCATTCGATGAGGTGGGCCGCCAGGCGATAATGTCCGATCCGGCATGGAACGCTGGTGATTATTATGAAAAGGACCATCCTTCAGCGGGTCTTGCGGTCGCTCGTATGATAGGCCATATCACGTACATGAGCTATAAATCCATGGAGAAAAAATTTGGCAGGATGCTGAAAAAAGAGAAGCTTGGGTACGAGTTCACGACGGAATTCGAAGTGGAAGGATACTTAAGATATAGAGGCGACAGTTTCGTTAAGAGGTTCGATGCTAACTCCTATCTTTATTTAACAAAGGCAATGGATCATTTCGACCTGGAACAAGACGAAAAGCTGATCCAGGTTTTTAAAGGTGTGGAATCACGGTTCCTGGTAATTGCGTTCAGTTCAGATTGGCTTTATCCTCCATACCAGTCTAAGGAAATAGTCAAAGCTCTTAAGATGAACGGGATAGACGTGACACATTGTGAGATAAGTTCGGATTACGGGCACGATGCGTTCCTGCTCGAGTTCGCTGAAGAAACAAAACTCATTAAGCATTTTCTTAATAACACGCATAAGAAACTGGAGAAGAAGAGTGGCAAGTAAGGTAAAAGAAGATTTAAGGCTCGACCATAAGGCGATCGGGGAGATGATATCGTCCGAGTCCATGGTGCTTGATATGGGCTGTGGGGACGGAGATCTTCTCGAATACCTTGTTCTGCAAAAGGACGTTAGGGGTAGTGGTGTCGAGATCAGCGAAGAAGCCATATATAAGTGTGTGGAAAAAGGGCTAAGTGTATCCCACGGCGACATAGATTCAGGGCTTAGAGAATATCCCGACGGGATGTTCGATTACGTCATTTTCAACCAGACGATGCAGCAGGTATATAGGCCGAAGGAAGCCATCATGGAGGCGCTGCGTATCGGTAAAGAAGTGATAATCGGATTTCCCAACTTCTGTTATCTGGGTGCCAGGCTACAGATATTTTTTACAGGGCATGTGCCTGTTACGCCTTCTTTGCCGTATTCATGGTATGATACGCCGAACCTGCATTTTTTGAGTATCAAGGATTTCATCGAATTCTGCAAGGATCAGGATATAACTATTGAAAAAAGCGTTTTCCTTTCTGAGAAGGGGACGGTAAGGTTTCTGCCGAACCTTTTCGCTGTCAACGCTGTTTTTCAGATATCAAAAAAATAGAGCTTAAAGGGCTCTAACCATTCCGGTTCAATATGGACACCTTTCAGGAACATTATGACTGTTTGAACGACGAGCAGAAAGAAGTCGTTGATATTATTGACGGGCCTCTCTTAGTCTTGGCAGGACCTGGTACGGGAAAGACGCAGCTTCTTTCGGTACGGGCTGCGAATATCCTGTCAAAAAAAGAAATCCTTCCGGAAAACGTCCTTATACTGACCTTTACTAACGCTGCGGCTCGCGCTATGCGGGATAGACTTGCCCGTATTGTTGGACACCACGGGTATAATGTCGAAGTTGAGACTTTCCATAGTTTTGCTAATTCCATTGTTCTGGAGTCAGAAGGTGCCATAAAATATGTGAAAGACAAGATAGAGATAGGAGAAGTTGAAAAGGTAAGGGCGCTGGAACACATAATCGATACCGTTAAAGGTATAAAGGAATTGAGACCGTTCGGCGCCCCGTATATACACCGCAGGGAAATAGAGAAAAAGATAAGCGAGCTCAAGAATGAAGGTATCCTACCGGACGATTTCAAAAAAATGGTTAAAATTATTAAGCCGGACGGTGTCAACCTGGAGGATAAGCACGTTTCGCGATTAAAAGAGCTGGCGACCATCTATGAGAACTATGAAAGACTCAAGGATAAGGATGCTACTGTACTTTTTGATGAGAGAGGGCGGATAGATTACGATGATATGATTCTTATAGCTTTAGATGCTCTTAAGAATGACAAGGAGCTTCGTGATGTTTTCAGGAACCAGTACAAATACATAATGGTAGACGAGTACCAGGATACCAACGGGGCTCAGCTGGAACTATTATTCGCGATAATGGACCCTGAAAAACCCAACATATGTTGTGTTGGTGATGATGACCAGGCGATTTACAGGTTCCAGGGTGCGACTCTGGCGAACTTCCGTATACTGAAGGAAAGAGTGCCATCGGTAAAGAGTATCACCTTGAAGAACAATTATCGGTCTACAGACGGCATCATAAAACTTTCAGACGAAATAATATCCCAGCTGCCGGAAGATGAACGCATATCTGTTAAAGAGCTCGTCTCTTGCAAGAATTATAGAGAGAAGGGAATAGATTTTCTGGAATTTATGACCGAAGAGGAAGAGCTTGGGTTTATGATAAGCGAGATAAAACGGCAGGCTGAGGTAATAAGAAAAGATGCGTCGCTTGATACCGAAGAGAGAGAAAAACCTTTCAATAATATTGCCGTACTTGTGCGTAAACGTGCTCATATACTGAAGATAATAGATGCTTTCCTGCAGGCAGGCATTCCGTACGCTACAGATGGGGAAGAAGATATTCGGCAGGAAAAGCGTGTTCGGCAGATGCTGGACGTGCTTGAACTCGCCACTCTTGGAGCCGAGAGCATTGAAAGAAAGTCGCTTGCTTTGTACAAGGTGCTTACTTCGGATTATATCGGTGCTTCCCATTCCGACATACTCAAGTTTATCGGATATGTGAATAGTGAAAAACGCTCAGCAAGGGATAAAGGTGTAGGGCTATACAAGTCTTTTAACCTGTTCCAGAAGTTCCAGGAACATTTCTCTAAGTTCCAAAAGAACAATGAAAAAGAGATCCTTCCACCTGTTCCCGAAGAATCGGAAGTTTTAGATATCGCAAGGAAGCTTGAGCTAGAAGATCCGCATTCTTTGCACAGAGCCGCTTGGGCGATCGAGCGTCTGGTTTCGGACGCTGCAAATCGTCCAGTCCATGATATTTTGCTGAGATACGTGAATGATACGCGGCTTTATGGTTTCATACTGGACAGATACGAGGACGACAAAGTACTCCGCGTAAGGGACCTAAGAGCGCTTGTATCGTTCATTAATATGGTCAAGCAAGCTGATCTATCCGATCCTGCTTTGGGGCTTGAAGACTTCATGCGGGAAATGGACTTAAGAGAGGTTCATGGTATGCCCCTAAAGGGAAAGATGGCGACTTTAAGTCAGGATGGGGTTCGTGTATATACAGCACATGCTTCAAAAGGACTTGAATTCCATACTGTGTTTTTGCCGTTCTGTCTTGAACAAAAAAGTTGGCCGGTACGCAGAAAAGGAGAAGTTGTAAGAATCCCCCCGGATATATACAAAAGCAGGGAAAGGGTAGATGAAAAGGAAAAGATAAAATTATTGGATTATTACGATGAGCTCAGGCTTTTCTACGTGGCGTCTTCCCGAGCTAAAGCGCGGTTAGTGTACACGGCCACACCGGCGGAGAAAGTCATAATGAGCCGGTTCTTTGAGCACATGGACATAGAGCCAAAACAGGCTTCGCCCGGCGACGAAGAAAAATTTCTGAGTCAGTTTCTTAAAGTAGAAAACAGGCCGGATCCCTTCCGTGATACCGGCGAGATACTAAAGGATATGGTAACGCGTCTTTCACTGAATCCTACGAGTTTGAACAATTACATACAATGCAAAAGGAAGTTTCTGTATGATAACGTTCTTATGCTTCCCGGCAGGAAAAACCAGCATCTGGTGTTTGGAAACTGCGCTCATAGAGCGCTAGAGGAAACGTACACGTATTTCATGGACAAGGGTAAATTTCCGGATTTTCCGGTTTTTAAGAATTCTTTCAGGAAGGAGTTGGAATACGAAGGCGTAAGTGAAGCTATTAAGAACTGGTGTTTTGTTAAACTTGACCAGCTAGAAGATTGGTATGCCAAAGCATCCAGGGATCCGGTCATGCCGCTTGATCTAGAGAATAAGCTTGAGATATCGCTACCTGAAGGTTTGGTCTTTAGGGGCACCTTTGACAAAATAGAGAAAGAGGATGAAGGAGCCATAAGGGTCATAGATTACAAGACCGGTAAACCCGACAAACACATTAAAGCTATCCGTAACTGCAGGGACGTCTTTAGCTACGAATGTGACGACTATTACCGTCAGCTTATCTCTTACAAGATGTTGTACGAAAGGTCCAAGGGTAAGAAAACGAATGAAGTGGTCGCTAAAGGGGTGCTTCAGTTTCTTGAAAAGACTGGCGAGACTGTGAAAAAATACGAACTTGAAAAAGGAACTTACCGGGACGAGGTTGTGGAGCTTTCGGACAGCATGGTCGAGGAGCTAGAGAAGGTTCTTATGCAGTGCTGGAGAGGAATACAGGCGCTGGATTTTAATAAACCGCCAGAAAGAGATGAAAAAAGATGCGGGCGGTGCGAATATAATTCTATTTGTTGGAAGGATTGATGATCATGGATAAAAAATTCATAAAAGACCTTAAGGTAAATGAGCAGGTAGATTCGGCGTTCATGCTCAATAAAAAAGAGCTTAAACTTACTAAGTATGATAAGCCGTATCTTCAGATAACCCTTTCCGATAATACGGGAAAGGTAGAAGCGCGGCTCTGGGACAATGCCGAGAAGTATAATGAAGCAGCTGAGGTGGGTGATGTTGTCAGGGTCAAGGGAACGGTAGATAAGTATCGCGAAGAGAAGCAGATGAAAATAGATTATATAGAGAGAGCAGACGACAGATCTTTCAAGTACGAAGATATGGTGCGAGTTGCGGAGAATAGAGATAAGATATTCGGCCATATCCTGAATTATCTTGAAAGTGTTGAGAACACGTGGCTTTCTCAGCTGAAAAACCGTTTTGTTGAGGATGAAAACTTGATGAGAATGTTCAAGGACGGTCTTGGAGGCAAGATGTGGCACAACGCCTATATCGGGGGTCTGATGGAACACACCTATGAAGTGATGTATATCGTGGATAACATGTGCAGCATATATCCTGAGGTGAACAGGGATATCACTTTACTGGGGGCTTTTATACACGATATCGGAAAGGTATATGAGCTGGATCCAAGAAAAGTTGAGTATACCATTGAAGGCGGTCTTGTGGGGCATATTGTTATAGGGCACAAGATACTTATGGAGAAAATAAGCGATATCGAAGATTTTCCTGCTGACTTGCGTTTGAGGCTTGAACATATAATATTGAGCCATCACGGAGAATACGAGCAGCAGTCCCCGGTTCTGCCAAAAACGCTGGAAGCGACGATTGTGTACCATGCTGACGAGCTTGCGTCGCAGGCCAACGCGATAAAGGAGATTCAGAAATCTCAGGCCGAAGAAGGTAAAGTATGGAGCCATTTCGTGGGGATAAAGAACAGGAAATACTACATAAAAGACGTAGGGGAAGAGGATTGGGGCACAGGAGCAAGCGAACATTCCTCGGGAAAGGCAGATCTTTTTGAACAATGAAACGCGAAGAGTTTGAAAAACTTGTAATAAAAGCACTGGAAGACCTTCCTCGGGTTTTCAAGGATAGACTTGAGAACGTTGACGTTGTGGTAGAAGATGAACCGACCACTGAACAGGCCGGGGCGGTTGACGTTTCTCACAGACGTATGGTGCTTGGAATTTATCATGGAGTGCCATTAGTCAGAAGAAGCCATTATTATGGTATGGTCATGCCAGACAAAGTGTCTATATTCCAGAAGAACATTGAGAGGGCGTGTAAAAACAAAGAGGATATAGTGCGTCTTGTGAGCCATACTGTGCAACACGAGCTTGCCCACCATTTCGGAATATCAGATCAGAGACTTAAAGATCTGGGAATATACTAGATTATTCTGAAAATTATTTTTGTTCTTCTGTCGGATAGATCGTGATATTGTCTATGAAGAAGGGTCCTTTATAGGCAGGTTTGTTGGATTCTATTCTTATCGCGATTTTGCGGATATCTTCCTTAAAGGCTTTATCTACTGTTGTTCTTCTCCAGACGGTATTGTTCCCTTCTGAGATATCGGCTGAAATAGTGGTCCATTTGCCCGGGCTGAGCCGAGTTGTACGTGTCATCTCTACGAACTTCCAATCTTCGCCGATGGTGAGCATTAGTTTTCCGCGAAGTCCTGCAGGGGCCTCTGGGGGGAGGTATATGTCAACAGAGATCTTATCGTATCCTGAGAGGTCTAGGTACTGCTGGATCTCAACAAGGGCCCCGGACCATTTATTGCCTGGGAATTCAGAGTAGACACCGAGAGCCCATGAACCATTGCTAGAGATATTGCTGACCGGTTCCATGGAAACAGCGACATGGTCCGTTTTATCAAAAGCCCAGGACGGTATTTCCCAGCCATTATTGTCTTTTTCAAAATCATACAGGGTCTTGCCACCTTCTTCAGATTTAATAGCTTGAGGAGCTGTATATTTATTCCATTCAGTGAATACAGGTTCGGCTCCTTTCCCGGATGTTTCGGTAGAACTTTTTTCAGAAGGAACCATTTTTACAGCAGAAGGTATATATTTGTTGCTGAAAAAATAAACCGCGAAAATAACAACTACTCCGACAATCAGAAGTGGCACTAATAAAGGTTTTCGGATTTGAGGACGGGCAGGACGACTATTTGGTTTATCCTTAGTCTGCTTGAGGCCCTCTTTAGGTTGCTCATCCTTCTTTTGCTGAGTTTCTTCAGGCTTTTTTTCTTCAGGTTTTGACTCTTGCGGTACGATTTCTGGCGTTTTTGAAGTATTGCCGAAATACGTTCTTGAAAGTTCCAAGTCTATTTTGTCTTGAATTCTTCTGTTGTCCATGTTTATTATTTTAACACAATAGGTGAGATATGGCTATACCCATTCGCTCTTGCAATGAACTTTTCATAAGGCAAAAAAGTGTGTTATATAAGTAAAATGCCATTTACATTATTATATTAATATGATATACTCATACACAAATAGCACAAAATATTCCGCTATATAACCTTTACGACCACAAAATGTATGGGGGAGGGAAATGAAGATAATCTCTATCGCTAATCAGAAAGGCGGTTGTGGTAAAACGACACTGGCGGTTAATATAGCCGCGGCGCTTGCCAGGCTAGGCAGCGAAACTCTTCTTATAGATCTGGATCCCCAGGCCCACGCCACGTTCGCTCTTGGTTACAGTAAAAAATCTTCCGAAAGAAAAACATCTTATGATATATTTCGTTCACATTTTGATAATACTGAAGTACCGTTCGAAGATATATTGATAACAGAAAGGAAGAAACTTTCTTTTATCCCGGCGAATATGATGCTTAGTGCCGCTGAGATAAACCTAGGCGGCGTTAACGGAGCAGCAGCCATATTACACAAGACGCTTCGTAATCCCTTTTTCTCGAAATACGAATACGTTATCATTGATTCTCCCCCCAGTTTTGGATTTCTGACACTAAACTCTATGTACGCTGCGGATATGATCCTCGTGCCGATGGATCTTAGTTATTTCTCGTTCAACGGCATAAACAGCGTTTACAGGGTAACGAGCCTGCTTAGTGCGGAAACGGGAAGAGAGCCTTCGGTCTTTTTCGTGATAAACATATTTGACAAAAGATCGAATTTTGCGAAACAGTTCGAAAAAGACGCTAAAAAGAAGCTCGGGTCGTATTTGCTGCCAACGAAAGTACGTTCAAGTGTGCGTTTACGGGAGATCGCAAGACAAGGCAATACGATATTTGAGCACGATCCGAAATGCCCGGTAGCGCTTGACTTCTATAATCTTACCAGCGAGATACTCAACGCTGACACCAAAGAGATAGCCGAGGAAATACGCGAGTTTACACTTCACGCTCCGGGAGCGGGTGCAGTGTATGTTCTCGGAGATTTTAACTGCTGGCAGAAGACCGATGCGAGCCGTCTCAGTAAACTGGAAGACGGGCGCTGGTCGGCTCATTTCACGTTGCCTAAAGGGGAATATAGATACAAGTTCCTGGTAGACGATGAATGGCAACCCGATCCGAAGAACGTGAGTTCCGAAACCAATGTCTTCGGCACAGTTGACTCAATCCTGAAAATATAGAAGGCGACCCTTCTGATATGGCCGGATTCAAGATCACCCCCTTAAAAGAGAAGAACCTTAAGGCGAAGATGCGAAGGTGTGGGGTGAAGGAAAAGGACCTTAGAGAGAATTTCATTCGGTCCGGGGGACGAGGCGGCCAGCATGTCAACAAGAACGCGACCTGCGTTTATCTAAAACATCTACCGACAGGATTAGAAGTAAAATGTTCCAGGGAACGGTCCCAGAGCGTTAACCGTTTCCTGGCGCGTAAGATACTTTTAGGTAAGATTGAGAAAAAAGCCTACGAAAAAGCTGCTAGAGCTTTGTATAAAAAAGAAAAACTGCGCCGGCAAAAACGAGGCAGGTCCAAAAAAGGCAAAGAGAAAATGCTCGAGGACAAAAAAAAGCGTTCCCGGAAAAAAGAGCTTCGTAAAAGGGTCAGTTCCGAGGCAGAGTAGTGATGAAAAAGCTCAAACTTGATCTGCATGATATATACAACAAGCACCAGGAGATTGAAAAGGCCCTTCGGGAAGTGCTCCAGGAAGCCAGAGACACAAAGGTAAAGGTAGTTGAGATAATTCCAGGTAAAGGGTCCGGTCAGCTGAAGAAGAGAGTGCTTAAGTTCCTTGAGAGGAACAGGGACCTCTACGACAGGATAGATAAGGATTCAAAGAACTGGGGCAGATTATTCGTTCGTTTTAAGTGATTTAGATATGGGTAACAAGATACGAGATTCATGGGGATCCCGATTAGGGGTCATTATGGCGGTTGCGGGTTCTGCCGTAGGATTGGGGAACTTCCTTCGCTTTCCTGTTCAGGCGGCAAAGAACGGCGGCGGAGCTTTCATGATACCGTATTTTATCGCTCTACTTTTAGTAGGGATACCACTGATGCTGATAGAGTGGTCAATCGGGCGTTACGGCGGAGGATTCGAACATTCAACAGCGCCTGGAGTGTTCAATAGCTTGTGGCGAAAGAACCGGTTTATCAAGTATTTTGGTGTTATCGGTATATTTGGACCTCTCGTCATAATGATCTACTACACTTATATCGAGTCGTGGACTCTTGCCTACAGCTTTTTCGCTCTTGTTCAAAAATATTCGGGCATAACCGACCAGGCTTCCATGCAGGCTTTTTTGAGGGGGTTCCAAGGGCTTGAGAAGAACCAGTATTTTTCGAATATATGGCCGGCATACACATTCTTTATCATCACTTTCGTCGTCAATATGGTAGTGCTGGGACACGGCATAAGGGGAGGCATAGAACGTTTTTGTAAGTTCGCTATGCCTACGCTATTGATATTCGGTGTTATTCTTACCATACGAGTTCTTACTCTAGGGACTCCGGATGCTGCCAGACCCGACTGGAGCATAGTCAACGGGCTGGGATACTTGTGGAACCCTGATTTCAGCCAACTCAAAAGCGCAAAAATATGGCTTGCCGCTACCGGTCAGATATTTTTCACATTGAGCGTAGGGATGGGAGTGATCCTGACATATGCCAGTTATCTTTCAAAGGGTGATGACGTAGCGCTTTCCGGGCTTACTGCTGTTAGCATGAACGAATCCGCCGAAGTACTGCTCGGCGGCAGTATCATCATACCGGCGGCGTTTGCTTTTTTTGGACCACTGGCAATAGGGGCGATAGCCAATTCGGGGGCCTTCAATCTAGGGTTCGTAACGATGCCGCTTATTTTGCAGCAAATGCCGTTCTCAGAACTCTTCGGATTTCTATGGTTCGGGTTATTGTTCTTAGCAGGTGTTACCTCGTCTGTTTCAATGGCCCAGCCGGCTATCGCGTTTCTTGAGGACGAGTTTGATATCTCAAGAAAAAAAGCTGTAGCACTGTTCGGCGTAGTGACATTCACGTTGTGTAACGGAGCTATTTTCTTTCTGGGAAAAGGCGTGGTCGATGAGCTGGATTTCTGGGGTGGTACGTTCTGTCTGGTGCTTTTTGCTACAGTCGAAGTGATCCTCTTTGGATGGATATTCGGGATAAACAAAGCGTGGGAAGAAGTGCATCACGGAGCAGACCTTAAAATCCCGGGTATATATAAACATATTATTAAGTACGTGACGCCGTTATTTTTGCTTATAGTTCTAGCTGCGTGGTTTTTTCAGGAATGGCTGCCGATAATACGCATGGACAATGTGCCTGCTGAGAACAGGGTATATATAATGGCGACACGTGTTGGTTTGTGTTTGATATTCCTCATATTGGCCGTAATGGTAAAGATAGCCTGGCGCAAAAAGAAGATAAAGGGGAAGAAGATATGAAGCCGTTCGGCTGGATATTTATGACAGTCTCGTGGGTGATTATAACAGGACTGGTGATTTTTTGCTTCAGGAAGATATTTGCTAAGAAACAGTTGGACTAATGCTTTCCGTTGTGCTCGGAAAGGGAGCGAAACCCTCGATTTTTTGTCTCCTGCAACAAAATTCCATATATTTTTTGCATTTTATAGAATTATGATATAATATTATGATATATATACCTATATATAAATATAATATGGTGTATGTACATTTCGCGCAAAGAAAGGAGGCGCAAATGGAAAGAGATGTAGCAGTATTCGAAAAGAACAAATATCAGGATGTAAAGATACGCATATCTGAATATCAGGGGAATGACGTAATCGACATCCGAATATGGACTCAACCTCCTCAGGGAGACGAGAAGGTCCCGACTGGAAAAGGCATAAACATCAATGTTCGACTTTTTCCAAGACTCAAGGAAGCAATCGATAAACTTGAGAAGGATCTTAAAGAAGCAAACATGATGTAATTCCCATTACATGGATGATTGCACATATTCTTTATCCCTAAGGAAAGAAGATCCTAGCAGTACATAGTAGGAACACAAAACGCTGGAAACTTAATGGATAACATGGAACACGGCGAGAAAAGACGATTTATAAGACACCTTCTCGTAAACCCTCTTGAATTCAAAATATCCGACGCAGAACATTTCGAGAAGACGGAAACCGTTAATGTCAGCGAAGGAGGGCTTCTATTCCTCTCAAAAAAGAGGGTGGAGCCGGGTACTTTCATACAGTTGCAGATGCCGCTGTATGACAAGGTTTTCAAGATAAAAGCCAAAGTCGTTCATATCGAGAAAGACGAAACGACAGGGATGGAGAAGATAGGTGTAGCGTTCGTAAATTACGCGGATGCTTTCAAGGTAAAGCTTATCGAACAGATTTATCTCATTGAAGAATATCGCGTCCTGCGGTCTCTTCAACTGGGCAGAGAAATGACCCTTCAAGAAGCTTCCCGGGAATGGATCAAAAGATATTCTGAAAGGTTTGAGAAGCTATATTGGTAAGGTCCTCTGGTTTCCCCAAAAAACCGTTAAAATCCTCTAAGCTGTACAAAGATATTTTTCCCTTATAAAATTTTATCACCACTATATTGTGTGGATTGACACATATACCGCTCTATATAATGTGGACTTTCTAAAACGGTTTAGAAAGTAGCAATAAACCGTTGACAAGGTTTTTAAGGTGGTGTATACTTTGATAAGAGTGGGATAAAGTGGAGGTAAGTGGAGTGTTTTACGGAGAATATTTACATAATCTTGATAAGAAGAATCGTCTGATTGTACCGGCAAAGTTCCGCGATGTTATCGGGGAAAAGGGTATAGAGAAATTCTATATTAACCGGGGCCTGGACGAGTGTCTTTTCATGTTTCCTGAAAGCGAATGGAAAGCTCAGGAAAGCAGGTTCAGGGAGATGTCTTTCACCAAAAGCGAAGTAAGAAAATTCAGCCGCTTGTTCTTTGCTGGAGCTGTTGAAGTTGTACCGGACAAGCAGTGGCGGATACTTATCCCGGATTATTTGAAAGAATATGCTAACCTCTCCAGGAACATAATGGTAATAGGCGTTTCCAGTCGCATTGAGATCTGGGATAAGCAGAAGTGGGAAGAGTTCTATAAATATTCGAAACAGAATTATGAGGAAATAGCCGAGAGACTAATAGACGTTTAAAGCGCTTTAATATAGGGGGGTCAGGATGTATAGAAGATATGCCGTGAAGTTAAATAAGAAGCAAGTGGAGTTCATTAATTGCGTCAATATGGTTGAACGCATTAAAAAAGCGAGAGCTCTTCCTTCCGGTATCGCACATCTTGGCGTGAAGAGGTATGTGGTTTCTTCTGCCGGACTGGGGAAACAGACATATATAACTGTCAAAGATTGTGAATAAGAGTACGCTATTTTTTGTTCGCCCAAAACAGTGAAAACGGAGGGCCTGTTATGAAGAAAAAATATTTACAGGCATGTGAAGTAAACGGTTCGATTTATGGCAAGAAGCGTACGACTGACAGAAAAGGCTCCGTTGAAAAGAAACGTGGAGACAGCGGGGATATGATATCTTCCTATACTAAGTTTTATAGAAGTCAGGTTTCTGCCATGTACAAGGTTCTTCACAGAGACAGGTAATGGAAAGGATCCCCCTTGCATCTTCCGGTTCTATTATGCGAAGTTTTAGAATATCTTTGCCCTGAGCCCGGGGATGTGATCCTTGACGGTACTCTAGGAGGAGGGGGGCATGCCGTCCAGATAATTGAGAAGATAGCTCCTGGCGGCAAGCTTATAGGGATAGACAGGGATCCGGAAGCCATCGAGAGGATAATCCAGAAGTTCGGGAACCAGGGAATATTCGTTAATGATGATTTCCGCGGCGTTGATCGTATTTTGAAGGAGGTAGGGGCCGACTTGATCGACGGCGCGGTATTTGACCTGGGAGTATCCTCGTACCAGATCGATGACGGACGGAGGGGATTCAGTTTTTTAAAAGATGGACCGTTGGACATGCGGTTCGACGCGAGTAAAGGGATATCCGCGGAAAAAGTGGTCAACGAGTTCGGCAAGGAAGAGCTTGCGGACATAATAAAAACATACGGAGAAGAAAGACATGCCAAACTTGTGGCCGGAGCTATTTGCTCAGAAAGAAGAAAAAAGAGAATCGGTACCACAGGTGATCTTGTTGATGTTATTCGCCGGGCGGTAGGGCGTAAATATACTAGGCAGCGCATACATCCAGCGGCAAGGACTTTTCAGGCGCTGAGGATCTTTGTCAATGACGAGCTTGGGTCCGTGGAGGAAGCCGTGAAGAGGACTCTTCTTCATCTTCGTCCAGAAGCGAGGATATGCGTAATATCGTTTCATTCGCTTGAGGACAGGATCGTCAAGAATATCTTCAGGGATGCCGCTAAGGCTGGAGAGGTGAGATTAGTGACCAAAAAACCGGTCTCTCCTTCTAAGGAGGAGGTTCGGTCAAATCCAAGGTCAAGAAGCGCAAAACTGCGCGTTGCGGAAAGATTGTCATGAGGATGCATAAAACAATAACGATGGGTCTAGTTGTTACGGTAATGGCCATAGGCTATGTGCACCAGCAGGTGGAGATAGTCAAGGCCGGATACTCTCTGCAGAAGAGCAGGAAGCACCTCTCATGCCTCGTTGACCAGAATTCTAAGTTAATGTATAATTTATCAAAGTTGGAATCCCCCAGGAATCTTCTGACTTCGCTGAACGGGGAAGAAATAGAATTCGCGAGCAACAAGATAAGGCGGACAAACAGTTACCAGATCGCTCAAGCCGATTCGAGTGATGGTGATGCCAGTCAAAGTATTATCGGCAAGTTCCTGGATCTATTTACCGTGAATGCCGAAGCGAAGCCCCGTGAATAATACAGCGTATACAACCGTTATGAGGGACGATGTTCAGGGCACGCCAATATTTGGTATTTATCTTTTTAATAACACTTCTATTATCCCTGTTTTTCAGGCTTTTCTATCTGCAGGTCCTCAATTTCGAAAGGTTCACTGAACTTGCTTCCGGACAGCATAACAAGGTTCTTAAAATAGAGCCCCGTAGAGGGGCTATTTTCGACAGGTACTTAGAGCCTTTGGCGATAAATCTTGATGTACCGAGTGTTTACTGTGATCCGCGTAACGTTAAAGATCCGGAACGGACAGCAGACGTATTAGTGGAAGTACTGGGTGTGGATCGCGATACGGTCCTGGAAAGGATCAAAAGAGACAAGGTCTTTGTCTGGATAAAACGTAAAATAGACCCTTCCGAAGCAGAAGTCCTGAAAAAAGCGGACCTTAACGGGATATATTTCCTCACTGAAAGCAAAAGGAGCTACGGTAACGATAACATGGCCTCGCATGTCGTGGGGTTCGTGGGTATAGACAATAATGGGCTTGAGGGGCTTGAACTTCTCTTTGACGAGCAGCTTAGAGGTAAACCCGGTTGGAGGCACCTGGTAAGGGATGCTAAAAGAAGAACGGTTCTTTTTAACGAAAAGGAATCTATCCCGGCCCAGAACGGGCACAATCTTGTACTTACGATCGATAGTGTCATACAATACATAACCGAAGAAGAGCTAAAGAAAGCGGTAGAAAAATACAACGCTTCAAGCGCTTCAGCGATTGTGATGGATCCATTTACGGGCAAGATCCTGGCCATGGCGAATTATCCTGATTACGATCTTAACGAGTATTCAGAAACGCCCAGTGATATCATGAAGAACCTTGCTGTCATGAGCGTCTATGAGCCTGGTAGCGTTTTCAAGATAGTTACTGCAAGCGCGGCACTGGAAGAAGGTGTGGTCGATCTTGAGGAGGAGATTTACTGCGAGAACGGGGAATATAAGGTAGGGGGCAGGATCCTGCACGATTTTCACCAGTACAAGGATCTTCCTTTCAGGGAAGTGGTGTCAAAGTCGAGTAATATAGGTACGGTGAAGATAGCAGAACGTCTTGGCAAGGATAAGGTATATGATTATATAGAAAAGTTCGGGTTCGGAGAGAAGACCGGAATAGACTTGCCCGGAGAAAGCGGTGGCATCAGCCGACCACCGAGAGTGTGGTCGCGTAGCGATATCACAACCATACCTATAGGTCAGGGTATAGCTGTCACTCCTTTGCAGATGACCTGCGCAATGAGCGTGATAGCTAACGGCGGATATTTTGTTAGGCCATACGTAGTAGAACGGATAACTACGTGGGAGGGTGAGACCCATAAGGAATTCTTTACGCAGGGAAAACGAAGGCTTCTGAGCGAAGAAACTTGTGAAGAAATGAAAGATGCCTTAAGTCATGTTGTCTCCAGCGGTACTGGCAGGCGTGCAAGCTCCAAGTTGTTCGAAGTATGTGGTAAAACGGGTACCGCTCAGATGGTCCGGCCAGAAGGTGGGTATTACGAGAATAAGTATAACGCTACATTTGTTGGGTTCGCACCCAAGGAAAACCCCGTTGTGACTATTTTAGTAACAGCGCGAGACCCGCACCCGGTGCATTTTGGCGGCAGTGTAGCAGGTCCTGCGTTCAAAAAAATAGCCGAAGGTTCGATTCAGTATCTCGGATCCGGTAAAACCAATAAAGTTAAAGTGCTTAGCAAGGACGAAAAACAATAATATGAATGAAACTTTGGATCATTTGATCAGTGTGGGATTTCTTAAGAAGGGAAACATCAAAACGGATTCCCGGAGGGTTAATAGCGGAGATGTGTTCGTTGCTATAAAAGGAACAGCGAATGATGGACATGATTATGTTGCCGAGGCTTTAGCAAAAGGTGCCGCGTTTGTGTTATGTAACCGTGATGTGCAGGGGCTATCGGAGACGGATCGTGGCAGAATATTGTTCGTAAAAGATACGCGCGAAGCGTTAGGGGATACGGCTAGCCGTGTTTATGGTGATCCTTCCGGGGAACTTAAGGTTTACGGAGTAACCGGAACTAACGGTAAGACGAGTACAATATTTCTTATAGACGGGATACTTAACAAGATGGGTAAGCCTAGTGGGCTTATAAGCACTGTGTTCACAAAGACTGCAGATGATTCGATAGTGCGTTCGTCCATGACTACCCCGGATGTTCTGTCTCTAAACCGTTTGCTTTCAGAGATGGTCGCGGGGTGGAAACAGGCCGCAGCAGTTGAAGTTTCAAGCCATGCTCTTGACCAGAAGAGGATATGGGGGGTAAAACTGGATAGCGCTGTATTCACAAATATAACCCCGGAACACTTGGATTACCATAGAGATATGGTCACGTATCTCAGCGACAAATCCCGGATATTTGAGTACCTTAAGCCAGGAGGTATTGGCGTGTTAAACCGGGATGATCCTATGGTTATTGGGCTTAAGGATAAAATAGACTTGCCGCATCTTGTAACGTTCGGTCTGGGAGAGGAAGCGGACGTTAGAGCCGACAACATAATTTTATCTGCTGAAGGTGCCGAATTTGACTTAGTAACAAAAGATATTGGCACAGCACATGTAAAAACGCCGCTTATCGGCAGGCATAACGTGTATAACATATTGGCGGCCATAACGGCTTTAGTGAACAGCGGACTTAACGCGGATGATATGGCACGGGGGATAGAATACGCAAGTCCGGTTCCTGGTCGTCTGGAAGCTATAGATTCGGCAGCGCCCTTCAGGACTTTTGTGGATTATGCGCATACGCCCAACGCTTTGGAGAATGTGTTAGGGTGCCTGCGTTGTTTGGCAAGAGATCGTCTTATCTGTGTTTTTGGGTGTGGAGGAGACAGAGACAAGACTAAGCGGCCTGTAATGGGACAGATAGCGGCGGATATTTGTGATATGGTAATAATTACTAGTGATAACCCAAGAACAGAAGATCCGATGGATATAATAAGCGATATAGAAAAGGGAGTGCTTAATAAAAGTAACTATAGTATAATGGGACAAAGGCAGGACGCTATAAGAGAGGCTCTAGGAACGGCTAAAGACGGCGATATCGTGGTTATAGCCGGGAAAGGGCACGAGGATTACCAAATCATAGGCGATAGGGTCACGCATTTCGACGACAGGGAAGTAGCGCGCGAAGTTCTTAAAGAATTGGGATATTAAGGTGTTCACCCAACATGATAAACATCACAGTAAAAGAAATAGCTCAGGCGACGGGCGGACGGGTATATTCAAGAAAAGAAAATGAAACCGTAAATGGTTTTTCCATAGATTCCCGCACGACAGTACCCGGCGATATTTTCATAGCTATTAAAGGGTCGAATTTCGACGGACATGATTTTATCGGCGAAGCGTTGGATAAGGGCGCCAGCGGGATTATCGTTCAAGAAAAAGCAGGGATCAGTCTTCCTTCGAACGCTTCTCATCTTATAGCCGTTGAAGATACGCTTGAAGCGTTGGGTAGGGTTGCTGCTGAGATAAGAAGCCGTGTAGATATCCCCGTGGTTTGTATAACGGGAACGAATGGTAAGACTACGGTGAAAGATATACTTTCACGGTTGCTTTCCGCAGAATACAAAGTGCTCAAGAGCGATAAGTCGTATAATAATATTATTGGTCTCAGCCTGACGCTGTTTGACCTTGATTCTTCTTATGATGTAGTCGTGCTGGAGCTAGGGACGAATCATCCGGGTGAGATACCGGTACTTGCACGTATAGCTGCTCCGCATATCGCGATCATAACGAATATAGGTGACGGTCACCTGCAGTATTTCGTTGATAGGGAAGGCGTGTTTGTAGAAAAGATAAGTCTTTTGGACTATCTGCCCGATACGGGCATGGCGTTTCTTAATAGGGACGATCCGCTTTTGGCCAGGGCCGCGACACGCGGTGTGACAAGGAAGTTTTACGGCAGCTCAGAAGGGTCGGATTTTCTGATATCAGATTTTTCACGTAAGAATGACGGGTACGAATTTTCTCTTAATGGTGACGTTTTTTTTGTCCCTCTAAAAGGCGAGCATAACATTTATAACGCGGCTTCAGCGGTAGCGGTAGCCGGGTATTTCGGCATATCAGTAGATAACATACGACAGCTACTTAAGGAAATATCCCTTCCGGGTATGCGTCTTGAGAAAGTGACAGCGGAGAATATCACATTTATCAATGATTCGTATAACGCTAACCCAGATTCTTTTGAGTGTGCTCTTATGGTTCTGAAAGAGAATGATGAAGGCCGGAAAAAGGGAGTGGTAGCGGGAGATATGATGGAGCTTGGGGAAAAATCCGACGAGTTTCACGAGATGATCGGCAAAAGCATACAGGATAAAGGGTTTGATTTTCTGATAACGTTGGGTAAGAGTGCAGGCCATATCGCAGATGGAGCTTTGGAAGAAGGCATGTCAAAGGATCGGGTTCTGCGCGTAGAGACTCACGAAGAAGCCGCTGTAATGATAAAACAAATGGCAGATAAAGATGCGGTGGTTCTGTTAAAAGGATCACGCGCGTCACGAATGGAGGAAGTGCTTAAGTGTTTTACTATTTCTTGTACCCACTGAGAGAGTTCTGGTTTGGGTTCAATGTTTTTAGGTACATAACCTTCCGGGCTAGCATGGCTGCGGTTACGGCTTTTGCTATGTGCATCATATTCGGACCTCCCATAATCAAATGGCTTAAAAGCTTAAAAGCGGGGCAGTATGTAAGAAAAGAGCATGTTGAAGGGCTCTATGACCTGCATAAACACAAGGAGGGTACTCCTACCATGGGAGGGCTTCTGATCCTGGTGGCGGTACTGGTTTCAACGCTCCTGTGGGGCAGGCTGGATAACGATTATGTTTTTCTAGCACTTGCCGGGATGACATGGCTGGGGATAGTAGGGTTCATTGATGACATGATCAAGATCCGTAATAAAAGTGCCAGAGGCATACAGGGCGCTACGAAACTTATAGGGCAGGTCTCGCTGGCTCTTATAGTGGGGATATTTGTTATAACCAACAAGGCGATAGGGGCGGATCTGTATTTACCTTTTATGAAGAACGCTGTAGCTAATCTGGGGTTATTCTACATACTTTTCGTGCTCTTGGTCATTGTCGGAGCGAGTAACGCGGTCAATCTTACCGATGGTATAGATGGGCTTGCGGTTGGATGTGTGGTATTTATTGCGCTGACTTATTCTGTGATGAGTTATATAACCGGTAACGCAATGATCAGCAAGTATCTACAGGTATTTTATTTGCCGGGATCCGGTGAGCTCACGGTTTTTTGTTCGGCCTTAATGGGGGCATCTCTAGGGTTTCTCTGGTTCAATAGCCATCCGGCTAATATTTTCATGGGAGACACCGGAGCACTTTCTTTAGGTGGCGCGATTGCAATAGTAAGCGTGCTTATTAAAAAAGAGGTACTCTTGATACTTACAGGGGGTGTGCTGGTAATAGAAGCGCTTTCGGTGATCTTGCAAGTGCTATATTTCAAGGTAAGAAAAAAACGACTTTTCCTTATGTCCCCCATACACCACCATTTTCAGATCAAAGGATGGCACGAATCTAAGATTACGGTGCGTTTCTGGATAATAGCCGCTATACTTGCACTTCTAAGTATGGCGACACTGAAAGTTCGATAATCAAAATTATGTTCGATGTAAAAAATAAAAAAATCATCGTAGTAGGGCTAGGATTGAGTGGCCGTGCGGCGGCGCAGTTGCTTTCCGAGAGGGGAGCGGAAGTAAAAGTCACCGAGAGTGCTGAGCATGAAAAAGTACAGAAGCATCTTGATGCGCTGACTGGATGTTCGATTGAGTTTGAGCTCGGACGGCATACGGAAGAGTTTTGCAAAGATGCCTATATGGTCGTAACGAGTCCTGGGGTGGATCCTGAGGCTCTGCCCTTGACGGTCGCAAGAAGCCGGAATATACCTATAATCGGAGAATTAGAACTGGGATATTTATTTTGTTGCGCTCCGGTAATAGCGATTACGGGGACGAACGGCAAGAGTACCACGACCGAACTTATAGGGGATATACTTGCCTGTTCGGGGAAACACACTATTGTTTGCGGTAATATTGGCAACCCGTTAAGCGGTGAAGTAGATAAGCTTACCGAGGATAGTGTGGCTGTCGTGGAAGTAAGCTCCTTCCAGCTGGAGACTATAAAGGATTTCAGGCCTTACATAGGCGTTCTTCTTAACGTTTCAGAGGACCATTATGAGAGGCACGGTAACCTTGATGCGTATAAAATGGAAAAGTTCAAGATCTTCAGAAACCAGGCTTCGGATGACTGGGCGGTTTTGCATTCCGATTTTCAGAAAGACAGTATGGCCTCTCAAGTGAAAAGCAGAACCGTGTTTTTTGGGCAGAAAGATTCTATGGTTTTGGCCGAAGATGGTAGGGTTGTGGCAGATGCCGGAAAATTCATACTGGAAGAGTGCGATATACCTCTTAAGGGTATCCATAATATGGAGAATGTTGCGTGTGCAGTGCTTGTATCGAAGATCATGGGAGTTACCGAAGAGAATATTCGTGAAGGGATTAGCGCTTTCAGAGCTCTTCATCACAGGTTTGAAAAAGTTGCCGAGTTTGAGGGGGTAGAATTTATTGACGATTCCAAGGCTACTAACATTGACGCGACACGCCGGGCGCTTGAATCGATGAATAAGAAAGTGGTGTTAATAGCTGGGGGAAGGGATAAGGGCGGAGATTACCGTTCGATTCTTCCCTTGATAAAAGAGAAAGTGAAAACAGTGGTGGTTATTGGAGAGGCTAGTAGTAATATCACCAGTGCTTTCGGAGAAACTATTCCGGTGGTGTCTGCAGATAGCATGTCGGATGCAGTTGAAGTATCTATGCAGACCGCGAATAGTGGGGAAGCTGTAATGCTTTCGCCGATGTGTTCCAGCTTTGATATGTACACGGATTATAAGCATCGAGGAAAGGTTTTTCAGCAGGAAGTCCGTAAGTTAACCGGACAATAATATGAACAAAGACGCAAAAATAGTTTTTCTGACGATGTGCGTTCTGCTCATGCTGGGCGTGGTAATGATATATTCATCAAGTGCTGTGTATGCTTATGGTGAATACGATGACAGCATGTTCTTCGTTAAAAAACACCTTATCTATCTTGCAACGGGACTTGCTGCCGCGGTTCTATGTATGATTCTGCCGGCGGGGCGCATACAGGATTCAGCGAGATGGGTGCTATTCGTAGCGATGATTCTACTGGTCGCGGTGCTGGTTCCCGGGATAGGCCGGCAGATCGGTGGTGCGCGAAGATGGATGCGGTTTTTCGGGTTTGGATTTCAACCGTCGGAGGTCGCTAAATTCGCACTTATAATTTATCTGGCTGATTTTACTGCCCGCAGACGGTATTTGATGCAGGACCTGAAGTACGGTTTTCTGCCTCCATTGTTCGTTACTGGGTTAGTCGGAGGCCTTGTGCTTTTAGAACCAGATATGGGTACGTCCGTGGCTATACTTTTTATCGGATTTATTATGATGTTTGTATCAGGAGCTCGACTAAGGCATCTTGTGTTCATTACGAGCTGTGCGCTGCCTGTGCTGGCGCTTGCCGTTATTTGCGAGCCTTACCGCGTTAGGCGCGTGCTAGCTTTCTGTAACCCCTGGAAGGACGCTAAGGGTTCCGGTTTTCAGCTTATACAGTCTTTCATTGCATTAGGTTCTGGCGGTATCTTAGGTGTTGGGCTCGGCGGATCAAAGCAGAAACTTTTTTATCTCCCCGAATCCCATACCGATTTTATATTTTCAATAATCGGGGAAGAACTGGGATTTTTAGGAGCAGCCTCAGTGCTTATGCTTTTTGCGGCAATTATATGGTTCTTGTTAAGGTTAGCGCTTAAGATAAAGGACCAATTTGCTTCACGGGTTGTTCTAGGGATAACTGTGATGATAGCTTTTGAGGTTATTGTCAATATAGGTGTTTCTACGGGTATGTTTCCGACTAAGGGGCTGCCGCTTCCTTTTATAAGTTACGGAGGCAGTTCTCTTGTATGTCATCTGGCAGCTATGGGTATTGTTTTCAATATGGCAAGGAGGGTAGAGGAGTGAGGATCATCCTGGCAGCAGGAGGTTCGGGAGGACATATTTTTCCTTCAGTAGCATTGGCTACGGAACTGGAAAAAGCCGGAGTAAATGATGTGTATTTTGTGTCCAGCAAAAGACGGCTGGATAAGAATATGCTTAAAGATAACGAACATAAATGTTTTTTTCTTTCAGTTAACCCGATGCCTCTTAAGTTCAGGCCACTGCGTATCATTGGGTTCATTGGCAAACTAGTCGCCGATACCATGGCATCGATGTTTATAATACTGAAGCTGCGGCCGAGTGTCGTAGTTGGGTTCGGGGGGTATGCTTCGGGCACGATAGTAGGTGTAGCGAAACTGTTCGGCGTGCCGGTATTGATACACGAGCAGAACCTTCTACCCGGAAGGGCTAACAGGATATTGTCGCGTGTAGCTGATCGCATCGCGGTAAGTTTTAAAGATTCAGTCAGATATTTTCCGCGTGCTGCCGATAAAGTCGTTTATTCGGGTAATCCTTTAAGGGTAGACATCCTCTCCAACGACAGGTCTGAAGCGTCGAGACGTCTAGGTCTATCGCCGGAGAAGTTCACGGTACTTATCATGGGCGGAAGCCAGGGATCCACGTTTTTGAATAGGACAGCTTCCGAAGCGGCGCAGATTATAAAAAATGAAAAAGGTGATATGGTACAATTCATACATCTTACCGGCAGGAAAGATATCGACCAGGTAAAAGAGTTTTATCAGAAGAACGGTATACAGGCAAAGGCGTTCCCCTTTCTGGAAAGGGTGGATGACGCGTATGCCGCCAGCGACATGGCAATAAGCAGATCCGGTGCTGCTGCAGTCTTTGAGTTGGCGTTCTATGCAAAGCCCATGATACTTGTTCCGTACCCGAACCCGAAGAATAACCAGAGATCGAACGCGAAATATTTTTCTGAATCTGGTGCTGCGATATACAAAGAAGAGAAGGATCTTTCTGCCAGTGGGCTTGCGAAGGAAGTGTTGGATGTATTGGGTGATAGTGAAAAACGCGAAAGTATCTCCAAGGCCGCGGGCAGCTTAAGCGTGCCGGAAGCGGGTAGAAAGCTGGCCGAAGAAGTGATAAAATTAGCTGGGAAGAGATGAATAAAATACACTTTATAGGAATAGGCGGGATAGGTATGAGCGGATTGGCAGAGATCCTGCTGAGCCAAGGAAAAGAGGTATCAGGTTCCGATCTAAGGCCTAATTCCATCACGGATCGTCTCAAGGATAAAGGTGCGGTCATTTACAAGGGGCATTCGCCTAGTAATATAACGGATGGTCTGGATCTTGTAGTGGTATCTACGTGTATAAGGGATGATAATCCCGAGTTTGTAAAGGCCCGTAAGGTGGGAATTACCGTTGTTACGCGCGGAGAACTTCTTAAACAGTTCATGGACGAAGCGCCTGTGTCGGTAGCAGTTACCGGCACGCACGGTAAGACAACGACAAGCGGGCTTATATCTCACGTTACAGAATTCTGTGGGATAGAACCTACATCGGTAATCGGCGGGGAACTTGAAATTATCGGCGGAAACGCAAAATACGGACGGGGAGATGTGCTCGTCGCAGAACTCGACGAAAGCGACGGGTTTTTCCGGAACGTCAGGTCCACTTACGGTATTATTACAAATATCGAAAGAGAACATATGGAGCATTACGGCTCCATGGAAAATCTCTTAAGCGCCTATAAAGAGTTTATCGGTCGCATACCGGAAAATGGAATCTTTTTCTATAACGGGGAAGATAAAGTTCTGCAGGGTTTTTCTGAAAAGACCTCTGCGAAAAAGATAGATTTCGGTATAGACGGGCATTATAAAGTTACCTGCAGGAATTATAGCTGCGCTAGGTGTATCGAGTTCGATCTTTACATAACGGGGAAGAAAAGTGTCAAGATAAAGAGTCCCCTGGTGGGGCGGCACAACGTAATGAATATCCTTACTGCTATTTCCGTATGCCTGGAGCTTGGATTGGATCCTCAAAGTATCGCGAAGGCTGTAGAATCCTTCAGGGGGGTTGGCAGGAGGTTCGATAGGATAGGTAAGATAGGTACGATCGAGGTTATTGAGGATTACGCACATCATCCTACGGAACTTTCAGCGGTTATACGTGCCGCAAAAGATTATGGAGAAGGTCGCGTGATATCTATTTTTCAGCCGCATAGGCATTCCAGGACCAATGATCTTGCCGATGATTTTGTGAAATGTTTCAACGATTCCGATATTGTTATACTTACGGATGTTTATTCTGCGGACGAGGATCCAGTAAGCGGCGTGGGGATAAAGGACGTCTATGAAAAGATGGATAAAGGTAGTTTTGAAGTCTTGAATTTTGTTGAAATGAACGATATCCCCGAATACGTTTCGGGAATAGTTAAAGATAAAGACGTGGTGCTGGTGCTTGGAGCGGGAGATATACGGGATATATCCGGTTCGCTTGTTGATGAGATAGAAAGAAAAAAGGGACATGCTGAATAAAGGTACGCGTGAAAGATTACTGAAAATATGCGAAAGCGGCGCAAGTCGTGTGATATTTGATGAGCCTCTTTGTGAACACAGTACTATCGCAATAGGAGGTAAGGTACTTGCGTGGGTAAGAGTATCGTCGCCGGAAGACCTTGTGGGCGTGAATAGGGCTCTTAAAAGCGTTGGCGCACGGTCCATCGTGGTCGGTAATTGCAGCAATATGTTATTCCCTGACAGTGTACTGGATGCGGCAATTCTTGAGCTTACGGGCGAAGCGTTTCGGAAATTAGATTTTGATGGGGGAACGGCATGTGTAGGCGCCGGGGTAATGCTGGCAGACCTTATCTCATACTGCTGCGATAGGGGTCTTTCTGGGATGGAAGGGCTTGTAGGTATACCGGCAACGGTTGGTGGGGCGCTTGCCAATAATGCTTCTTACTTGTCTAGTGTAAGCGATCGTCTTGTTAGCGTAAGGGTTCTTGACAGAGGGTTAAATGCTGAGTGGATAGAAAAAGAAGACATAGAGTTCGGGTACCGGTATTCGTCTTTGAAAAGTGAAGGCACTATACTTGAAGCTGTTTTTAAATTGGAGGAGGGAGATCCAGCCGGATTAAAACAAAGACTGAAAAAGCTTTTCCTTGATAAGAAAGAGAAGCAGCCGCTTGGAAAAAAGACATTGGGTTGTGTTTTTAAAAATCCCGATGAAGGGGATATTACCAGCGGTGAGATTATAGATAAAGCCGGCATGAAAGGCTCCCGGGTTGGCGGGGCTATTGTTTCAGTGAAACACGCTAATTTCATAGAAAACGCAGGTGGAGCAAGCGCTGCGGATGTGTGCAGCCTTATTACAAAAGTAAAAAGTACAGTTAAAGAAAAGTTCGAGGTAGAACTCGAACCCGAGATCGAAATAATAAAGTAATAACCATCATGATAAGTTATTTAGAAGTATTGAATAAGCACAGGGTAGGAGTACTTGCGGGCGGGCCTTCCAGCGAAAGGGACATAAGTCTTAAAAGCGGTGAAGCGGTCAGCAAGGCGCTTGTTAATGTAGGGCTTGATCATGTGGTGTTTCTCGATGTTAACGAAGAAGATTTTGAAGATATTATCAAAGAATCAAAAATAGATCTGGCTTTTATAGCCTTGCATGGAAGGTTCGGGGAGGATGGTACCGTTCAGAGATCGCTCGAAGAGATGAAAGTGCCTTATACTGGTTCCGGTCCGGAATCTTCGGCCCTGGCACTTGATAAGCTCTTGTCCAGAGACCATTTTATTGATAACGGTTTGAAGGTACCTGAACACATGGTTGTACATCATGGGGCGGATCTTTCAGTGATGGATATACGGTTCCCGTGTGTGGTCAAGCCGAGATTCGAAGGTTCGAGTATTGGGCTTTCTATTGTTCAGGCCGAATCTGGTATTTATTCGGCTGTAGATAAAGCCTTTGCTTTTGGGGAGGAAGTGATCATCGAAAGATTCGTATCGGGTAGGGAGATCACGGTAGGTATACTTGCCGGGAAAGCCCTGCCGGTAGTCGAGATAATCCCGCACGAAGGTGTGTACGATTTTACGGCTAAATATGAAGCGGATACTACAAAATACGTGGTTCCAGCTGAGCTTGATGAAAAGGATTACTTGCTCGCCCAGGAGATAGGCCTTAAAGCACATAATGCGCTTGGGTGCAGAGGGTTCTCGAGGGTGGACATGCGCCTGTCTGATGAAGAGCAGATATATGTTCTTGAGGTTAATACGATTCCTGGTCTTACAGAGAGGAGCCTTTTGCCTATGGCGGCAAAAGCCGCGGGACTGGATTTTCCTCAATTATGTGTTAAGATGCTTTACGGAGCTGTCCATGAAAACGGAGAGTTGTGGTAATATATAGGACTAAAAAAGGAGAGTAGTAGTGGCAAGGAAAAAGAGTTCAAAAAAAACAAAGAAGAAACCACGCCGAAGCAGAAGTTCCTCGGGCGGAGGTTTCCCCGCAAAGATCGTTCTTACAGTGCTTGTGCTTGGCGTACTTATAGCTGGCACGGGATACGGCATATGGTATTTTTTTCTTAATAGTAAGTTCTTTGCTATAAACGAAATCATTGTGAACAAGGACCAGGGCTATTCTTTCCGTATGGAAGAGAAGAAACTCGCAAAAAGGTATGAGGGGAGAAATATTTTCAGCGTTAATATGCGCCAGGTTCAAACCCTTATAAAGAACGATTTTCCGCAGCTTAAAAAAGTGGAAGTAAGAAGGAATCTGCCTGATACGCTCGAGATAGATATAGTTTCAAGGGATCCGATAGCTGTTATAGAATCAGGTGGCGGAATAGTCATAGACTCTGAAGGTGTGGTTCTTAATATCGGAGAAGAGGAGAAAGGGCTTGTAAAGATAAAAGGTATAAGTTTCTTTCTGAATATGCCCGAAAGAGGTGAAAAAATCAGTAACCGTGTTTTGGACAGGGCGCTTCTTCTTTTGGAAGTATTACGTAAAAAGATGAGCAGCGAAAAGAAGAACATCGAGTATATAGATATATCCGACAGGAACAACCTTATCCTCGGTATTTCCGGGGCGACAGTGAAAATGGGGTCGGACGATTTTTTTAGGAAGATAGAGCAGCTTAGGAGCATAATCAACGATCCTAACGTTAAAATGAAAGACATTAGATACATTGACCTCAGGTTTGAAGACGCAGTAATTGCGCCGAAATAAGGAGATAGATGAGTAAATATTTTGCCGTACTGGATGTAGGGAGCAACGAGATATCGGCTGTTGCCGCCAGATGGATCAGAAACGGCGATTACGTGATCGAAGGGTTCTGCCGGGTGCCTTCAAAAGGGTTTCGCAGAGGGTTGGTCTCGGACCAGTCGCTAGCGACTGATTCTGTAGCCGGAGCTTTGAACAAACTGAAAGAGAAGACCGGCAGGAAGATCCGGGACGTGTATGCGGGAGTGAGTTCCACTTCAGTAGGTTTGATCAAGTCTTCCGGAGCGGTACTCTTGTCCAAGTACGGCAGGGAGATAACTGAGAACGATGTTAAAAAATGCGTAAAAATAGCGGCAACCGTAAAGACTCCGCTTGATAAAGAGCCTTTGCACAGGATAGTACGGGGATTCTCAATCGACGGGGACGGAGAGATAGCGAATCCATTAAATCTTGAAGGGGTAAAACTTGAAGCTGACGTTAATATCCTTATGATAAATTCTTCCGTACTGCGCAACATGTCAAAATGTATCTCGCAGGCCGGGTTTCTTTCTGAGGGGTTCGTTTTCTCGGGGCTTGCTTCCTCGTATAGGGTTCTGAATAATGATGACCGTGGGGTGAACGTAGCGGTTCTTGATATATCCAGGGATCTTACTGAGGCTATGGTTTTTTTTAAGGGAAGGATGATTGGTTGTAAAGTCTTATCAGCTGGTGCCGGATCACTTCTGACAGAGAGCGGCAATATCGATCCTGAAGGGCTTGAGGGGCTTTCTTCACGGGTATCGTCACTGAGAGGGTGGAGAGACGTTAGGAAGATGCTGGTGACCGGAGAGGGAGCGCTGGAGCACGAGATGATTGAATCCTTGGAGAAAATATTTACCTTTCCGGTAAAAGCAGGGACCTGTATCGCTAAACCATTCGAGGATCTTCCCCCAGATAGGGCAGGATATATTGGCAGCCTTGGCATACTGGACTACCTTCAGGAGGAAAAAAATGGACAGAAACTGGCAGGGAACCTTCTGAGCAAGATATATTACAGGATTCTAAGCTTTATTGACAGATATTTTTAAAAGCCAGACATATTCCTCACCATAAAACCTTTAAATTAAATAACTTATAATATGTTAGAGATACAACACTTAGCTAGCTTTAACTTGTCTTAACTAAACTAAAATGTTATAATGATACAGTCCTGAATGAAGGCAATTCTGCAGTTGTGTAGGGTGCAAAGTTCAGGCACTAATAAAGTAAAATTGAACAACAAAGCTTGGCACGGTTTAGATGGCCGGACTGTCCATAAGAGATGGGCAGTCCGGTTTTTTTAAAGCTGTAGGCGCCATTTTCCTACCGATAGGTGTAAAAAAGGACTCTTCTTATCACCTAAACTATATTCATATACATTTATTGACATCATGCTTAAAGTGTGATAATTTTAACCATTAATATAATTGCCTGAAGAGGTATATCATGAACAATTTTACTGTAGGGATAATAGGATGCGGCAATATGGGCGGAGCTATCGCCAAGGGTATGGTGGCTAGCAATGTCCTTAGCGCTGAGTCTATCTTCTTATATGACAAGGACATAGAAAAGGCTAAGGATCTTGCCGAAAAAACCGGTTGTGCTCTGGGAGAGCTGTCTCAGATGGTGCGAGGGTCTGAGGTGCTTATAATAGCGGTCAAGCCACAGGATTCTGACGGTCTTTTAAAGGAAATAGCCGCTGATATTACTGATCAGACGATAGTATCGGTAATGGCAGGGGTCAGGATAAACTCGATTACCGGTAAACTGGGCAAAGAGGTTCCTGTAGTAAGGGCTATGCCTAACATGGCGGCGTTTGTTTCTGAAAGCATTACCTCTATAGCCTGTAACAGTCTTGTCAAGAGAACTGAAGAAGTGAAAAGTGTTTTCGCCGGAATAGGTGAAGTTGTCGAGGTGGAAGAAGGTCTTATGGATGCTGTTACAGCCGTTTCAGGTAGCGGTCCGGCGTATTTATTTCATTTGGCTGAAGCTATGGTGGAGGCGGCTATAGAGGTAGGGTTTGATACTGAAGTGGCTGAGAAGCTGGTGGTCCAGACGCTTTATGGTTCTTCGCTTCTTTTACGCGAATCAAAAGAAGCTCCGGCAGATCTGATAAAGAAAGTATCCTCAAAAGGAGGGACTACTGAAGCTGCTTTAACCGTCTTGGAAAAAGAGCTGAAAGATATAATGAAGGCTGCTATAAAACGGGCCAAAGAACGGTCCGAGGAGTTATCGAAGGGGTAGAGATGTTCGTTGTTGCGGAAGTTGTAAGGAGTTTAGCACTACTGGTATCACTGCTATTTAACGTCCTGTATTTTATACTCATCATCAGGATAATCATGTCGTGGATCAACCCTGATCCGTACAATGAGGTAGTCCGGATAATATACAGGGTGAGCGATCCGATACTGGTGCCGTTTCGCAGGTTGCCCCTGCAGATGGGCGGTATGGATTTTTCGCCTATACTGGCGTTTGTGGTACTGAGCGTTCTAAGGAATTTCATCGTCAATATTCTTTATCATATCGCTTACAGGATAGGGTGAGCTGTTGCGTTTAGAAATAAAGGTTTTTCCAAAGTCTTCGAGGGAAGAGCTGGTCGAAAAAGACGGTGTGTTGAAGGCGTATATAAAAGCTGCACCAGATAAGGGTAAGGCGAACAAGGCTCTAGTAGCGCTTATTGCGAAAAAATACAAAGTGAAAAAGAATGAGGTGACAATAGTCACGGGTCAGACCAGCCGTAACAAGGTCGTGGAGGTGTCGGGCATATGAGTAGGATTGGGATTATTGGTGGCAGCTCGCTATATAAAATAGAAGGCCTTAATGTAAAGGAGAGAAGGGATGTATCAACGCCTTTCGGGGAGCCTTCGGATGAGTTTGTTATAGGTGAACTGGCGGGTAAAGAGGTTGTTTTTCTTCCTAGGCACCAGAGAACCCATAGCTTGCTTCCTACGGAGATAAATTACAGGGCTAATATCTTCGCAATGAAACTACTCGGTGTTGACAGGATAATCTCTGTTTCTGCTGTTGGCAGCCTGAAAGAAGAAGTGAAGCCTTTGGACATTCTTCTTGTCGACCAGTTCATCGACAGGACGAACCAGGGCAGGTCAACGACCTTTTTCGGAGACGGTATAGTGGCTCATGTAGCGTTCGCGGAGCCTGTGTGTATTGAGCTTAAGGATCTTATATACAAGACCAATAAAGCGCTTGATATCAAAATACACGACGGAGGCACTTACATTAACATGGAAGGTCCGACTTTTTCGACCAAGGCCGAATCGTATCTTTATAAAAGCTGGGGAGCGGATGTCATCGGTATGACGAATATACAGGAAGCTCGCTTGGCTAGGGAAGCCGGTATATGTTATTCCACTATAGCTATGATAACGGACTATGACTGCTGGTATCTTAGTCCCGAGGTTGAGACGGTATCAGTAGACGTGATTATGGAAAACCTCAATAAGAACGCCGAGAACGCGAAGAAAATACTGGTGGATACCATCAAGAACATGCCGGAGGAGAGAACCTGCGATTGCGGTGAAGCTCTTCGTCATGCGATAGTTACCAGTAAAGACGCAGTTTCGAAGGAGACTCTGGAGAAACTCAAACCGATACTTGACGGGTTTATATAACAAATGAGCAAAGAAAAGACCAAGAATTACAAAGAGACGTTAAACCTTCCGAAAACATCCTTTCCGATGAAGGCTAGCCTTCCGCAGAGAGAGCCTGAGACCCTGAAAAAGTGGAAAGAAGCCGATATATATAAAAAGGTTCTAGACAGCCGTAAGGATGCGGGGAAGACGTTCATTTTGCATGACGGGCCTCCGTACGCGAACGGCCACATACACATGGGGCACGTTCTTAACAAGATGCTGAAAGATATATGCGTGAAGTATTTCACCATGAAGGGATATGAGTCCCCATATATTCCCGGATGGGATTGCCACGGTCTTCCGGTAGAGCATCAGCTTTTCAAGGAGCTTAACATATCGAAACACGATATCGACCAGGTCAAGTTCCGCAAGAAAGCGTATAAGTACGCCATGAAGTTCGTAGGGATACAGGCTAAAGAGTTTGAGAGACTGGGCGTTTTCGGTGACTGGGAGAATCCGTATCTTACACTGACAAAAGATTACGAGGCAGATATACTTTCCGCGCTTGCTGAGCTTTACGAAAAAGGTTACATATACAAGGACCTGAAACCGGTTAACTGGTGTAAAGAATGCGAAACTGCTTTAGCAGAAGCCGAAGTCGAGTATGAGGATAAGACGTCGCCTTCGGTATACGTAAAATTCAAGGCAGAGAAAGAATCAGACGGCAAGTCTGTTTACTTCGTCATTTGGACGACTACACCATGGACGCTTTTAGCGAACGTAGCTGTTGCTCTTCATCCGGAATTTGTCTATGCGTTTGTGAAGGTAGGGGACGAAGTCTGGATAATAGATGAAGATAGAGTAACGGTTCTTATGGGAAATGCCGGTATCCAGGGATATGAGATTATTGGTAAAAAGAAGGGTAAAGAGGTCATACGGGAGTTCAAGTCGCTCAAGCACCCCTTCATCGACAGGGAATCGCTTTTAGTCCCTGCTGAGTACGTGACAAAAGAAGACGGTACAGGATGCGTGCATACCGCGCCCGGACACGGACAAGATGACTACGTAACGGGTAAAAAACACGGACTTCCAGTGGTGATGCCCGTGGATGACCAGGGTAAGTTCAAGAAAGAAGCGGGAGAGTTCGCCGGCGAGGACGTTATAAAAGCCAATAAAGGTATCATAGAAAAGATGCGTTCGAATGGAACTCTTATATATTCGGAAGAAGTCGTTCATTCATATCCGCATTGCTGGCGCTGCAAAAAACCTATTATATTCCGCGCTACTGAACAGTGGTTCATGAATATAGACCATAAAGACCTGCGCGGCAGAATGGCTAATGCCATAGAGAACGATGTTGAATGGATCCCCCCCTCAGGTGAAGAGCGTATAGGATCTATGGTAAAGATGAGGCCTGACTGGTGTCTTTCGCGTCAGAGGTACTGGGGTGTGCCGATACCGGCGTTCAAGTGCGCTTCCTGCGGCGAATCTTTTACAAGTGCCGAAGTGATCCAGAAAGTTTCTGATCTTACCAGGGAAGGGGGAGCGGATGTCTGGTTCGAAAAGAGTATAGAAGAGCTAATCCCCGTAGATGTTAGCTGCAAGTGTGGCAGCAAGGAATTTAAGAAAGAAGACAATATACTTGACGTGTGGTTCGATTCGGGTGTGAGCCATAAAGCCGTAATAGACGCGCGTGATGAACTTTCGTATCCGTGCGATCTCTATCTTGAAGGGTCCGACCAGCACAGGGGATGGTTTCAGGCCGCACTTATCACCGCGATGGCCACGAAAGAACAGCCGCCGTACAGGAAAGTGCTCACTCACGGGTTTGTCGTGGACGGAGAAGGCAAGAAAATGTCAAAGTCTGTCGGCAACGTTATAAGTCCCGAGGATGTTATGAAAAAATATGGTGCAGATATCCTCAGGTTATGGGTCGCTTCAAGCGATTATGTGGGCGATATAAAACTTTCGCCAGAAATATTAGAACGCTTGGCTGATGGGTACAGAAAGATACGCAATACTTTCAGGTTTCTTTTAAGTAACCTTTATGACTTCGATCCAGTCAAGGACGTGGCATCAATAGAAGAGATGGCCGAGACCGACAGATGGATGCTTTCAGCTCTCCACAGGCTGGTAAAAGACACTACTTCTTACTACGATAAATGGGAGTTTTACAAGGTATACAGGTCGGTTTATAATTTCTGCGTATATGAGGTAAGCGCTTTTTATCTTGACGTAATGAAAGACCTGTTGTATATACTTTCACCAGACGATTCTGCGAGAAGGTCGACACAAACTGTCATGTTCAGGATACTGCATACTCTGGTACGCGTACTTGCTCCAATACTTTCATTTACCGCAGAAGAAGTATGGGACCATATGGCTCTTGTAGGTAAAGAAGATAGTGTCCATACAGCCTACTGGCCGGATATTAAAAAAGAGATGCACGGGTGGGAGGACAAAGAGCTGGATGCGAAGTGGAAAGACATGCTTCAGATAAGGGACGGCATTATGAAGTCCCTGGAGTTAAAACGTGAAGAAGCGCTTATAGGAAGTTCTTTAGAAGCAAAGGTAACACTTTATTCGGATGATACCGGTGTTCTGGATTTTCTCTACGAGAACGCAAAACTCTTTCCGGGGCTTTTAAAAGTATCTCAGGTTAAGGTATCCGATAAGGCCGAAGAGGGGATGGAAGATGTTTCAGGTACTTCCCTAAAAGCGAAGATAGAACGTGCATCAGGAGAGAAATGCCAAAGATGTTGGAATTTTAGTGAAACAGTTGGGCAAAATAAAGATAACCCGGATCTGTGTGGACGGTGTTATAATGTAATTTCGGAAAGGAGCAAGAATGGATAATAAGAAAAATACAGGCAAGAAAAAGCCTTATACAAAAAAGGACCTGGAGGCTATAAGAAAACTGCTGGTCAAAGAGAAGGCCAAGATACTTGAGGAGATAATCAGCCTGCAGGGAGATTCCGTAAAAAAATCCCTTAAAGACGCCTCAGGGGATCTTTCCGGGTATTCTTTCCACATGGCCGACATGGCGACCGACCTGTATGATAGAGAATTTTCACTTGAGCTGGCCGAAACAGAACGCGAAAGATTGTTTGAGCTGGATGATGCGATAAAACGCATAGACGAGGGCATGTACGGTAAATGTAGCGCCTGTGGTTGCCAGATCACAAAACAACGCCTAAAATTCGTGCCAATGGCGGAATTTTGCATAAAATGCCAGGAAGAGAAAGAAAAAGCCGCATAGAAATAACGCTGATCTACGTTGCCGTTTTTCTTGTGTTTCTGTTGGACCAGGCGTCAAAGTATTTTGTTATGGCGCTCATCGAGCAGGGGCAAAGTGTTCCGGTCATAAAGAACTTGTTACATATCACACTGGTCTACAATACCGGAGCTGCTTTTGGTATGCTGAAAGCCCAGCCTCGGTTGTTCGTCATAATAGCTATCCTAGCAATAATACTTATCAATTACATTCTTCTTCGAAGGTCTTTCAATCTGAATATAATGGAAAAAGTGGCTTTGTGTTTTATCTTGGCCGGTACGCTGGGTAACCTAGCTGATCGATTGCGTTTGGGGTATGTCGTGGATTTCATAGACTTGAGGATCTGGCCGGTATTCAACCTGGCCGATAGTTTTATTGCCATAGGCGCCGTGATACTTGCATGGTCACTGTTTCTAGGAGCGAGAAGAAAAAATGCATAGAATCTTATTTGACATAGGGCCTTTTACGGTATATTCCTATGGGCTAATGGTGGCTTTAGGGTTTTTGCTGTCAACTTTCCTTATACTCAGAGATTCAAAAAAGTTTGGTTTTTCAAAAGATGATGTGTTTGATTGTCTTATTGCCATACTTATTGGCGGGATCATTGGAGGTAGGATACTATTCGCAGTGATAAACAGTGAATATTTTATACAACATCCTCTTAAGGTGTTTATGCTTAACGAAGGAGGGCTGGCTATACAGGGTGCGATCGTAGCGGCTGTTCTGGCGGGTATTTTAATAGCAAGGATAAAGAAACTGCCTTTTTGGAAATGCAGTGATCTTATCGTGCCGTATATTGCTCTCGGGCAAGCGATCGGGCGTATCGGGTGTTTTCTGAACGGCTGTTGTTACGGTCGGGAGGCAGGAAGTGCTCTGGCGGTAACGTTCCCCGGAGATACAGTTGCAAGGATACCGGTCCAGATATATTCCAGTATTTCTCTTATTCTTATATTTATGGTTCTATTGTCTTTGAGGGATAAGCGGCCGTTTGATGGGTATCTTTTTGTTATGTACCTTGTCCTGTACTCGTTCTTCAGGTTCTTTATGGATTTCTTCCGGGGAGACGACTTGGCTTCCTGGGGAGGTATGACACTTTCACAGCTGATAAGTATTGGCATGTTCTCATGCGGTACTATTATCTTTTTCGTTCTCTGGATTGGCAGTAAAAAGAAGAAACAAGAAACTGCATAAAACTATTTATGGAAGAAGTAAAATTCACAATCGGCCCGGAAAACTCGGGCGGACGGATCGATAAATGTATAGCGGATAAGCTGGGAGAGGCTTATTCCCGCAGCTATGTAAAGTTCCTGATGGATAACGGTTTTGTGCTGGTTAACGGCCAGAACATGAAACCGAAATATATCGCTAAACCGGGAGATGAAGTATCCCTGAAACTTGCGTCTCTGCCGAAAGACGATGTCATGGAAGCGGAAGAGATACCGCTTGAGATCGTTTTTGAGGACGAAGACCTGGTGGTTGTGAATAAGCCGGCGGGAATGGTTGTCCATCCTGCGGCAGGGAACTGGAGTGGGACACTTGTAAACGCGCTTCTATTTCATTGCGGGAGCCTTGCGGAGACAGAAGATACCCGGAGGCCAGGAATAGTACACAGGCTGGATAAGGATACATCGGGGCTTATTGTAGTAGCTAAGAACGATCGGGCTATGAGGTCTTTAGCAAAACAGTTCCAGCAAAGGACCGTCAAGAAAAAGTACATAGCACTTGTCAAAGGACGCGTAGAAATGGATAATGGTCTGGTAGACGTGCCGATAGGCAGGCATCCGGTTCACAGGATTAAAATGGATGCAGGAGCAGAAAACGCTAAAGA
Source organism: Candidatus Omnitrophota bacterium (assembly GCA_049642065.1). Classification (GTDB taxonomy): domain Bacteria; phylum Omnitrophota; class Gorgyraeia; order Tantalellales; family Tantalellaceae; genus WJMH01. The sequence goes on from JBAROK010000032.1 coordinate 59,479, forward strand.
AGCCAGGACGGTCTATCACGTTATTAAGAGGTACAAGGATTTCACTAAGCTGGAAGTGAGGCCTGAAACCGGCAGGATGCATCAGATAAGGGTCCACATGAAACATATAGGTTATCCTATCTTGGGTGATACTTTATATGGGAGCGACCGCAGATTTCCGCGTCAGGCGCTTCATGCGGAGATGATAGAGTTCACTCATCCCGGGACGGGTAAACATGTGGAGTTTCATGTTCCGATACCGGATGATATGCGGGAATTCATCGAAAAAGGGGAAAGTGAGAGTTAAGATGGACTGGAAGGTAAAAAAAGCCGTAACTGGATTAAAGGGAGAATTAACGGTACCGCCTGATAAGAGTATATCTCATCGGGCAATAATGTTCGGATCCATATCTAACGGCAAATGCGAAGTGCGTAACTTTCTTTTTTCTGAAGACTGCATGAGCACCCTTAAAGCTTTTCATGCTCTTGGTACGGAGATAACAAGAGAAGGAGAGACCGTTACGGTAAAGGGTAAAGGGCTTAAAGGGCTTCAGCCCCCTTCGGGCGAGCTTTACCTTGGTAATTCCGGAACGACTATGCGCATAATATCCGGTATACTTGCCGGTCAATCTTTTGAGACGCTTTTAACCGGTGACGAATCGCTTTCCAAAAGACCCATGCGACGTATAATCGATCCGCTTTCTCTTATGGGAGCTGAAATAGAACCTACCGAAGGCGGAGATCACGCGCCTTTAAAGATAAAAGGTAAAACTGTACCGCTTAAAGCGATCGACTATAGTTTACCCATGGCCAGTGCTCAGGTTAAGTCATGTGTCCTGGCAGCAGGGCTTTATGCTGATGGTAAAACACAGGTTATCGAACCTTACCAGTCCCGTGATCATACGGAACGCATGATGAAGTATTTCTCGGCAGACATAAGACGGGACGGTCTTCTCACTGAAGTGCAGGGACTTAAAGAACTCATTTCCAAAGACCTTGTAGTACCCGGTGACATATCCAGCGCGGCTTTTTTTATGGTAGGGGCGCTTATTGTCCATGGATCACATCTTGTAATACGCGAGGTTGGGATGAACCCTACACGCACGGGGATCATTGAGGTCCTGAAAAGAATGGGCGCAGACATACGTGTGCTTGATCTCAGGGAAGGACTTGAACCTGTCGGTGATTTTGAAGTGCGGCATTCCGATCTTAAGGGGACGGTAGTGGAAGAAGACGAGGTACCTCTACTCATAGACGAGATACCGATCCTTGCGGTAGCGGCCTGCATGGCCGAAGGGGAGACGGTGATCAAGGGCATAAAGGAGCTCAAGGTCAAGGAAACCGACAGAGTGAAAAGCGTTACAGAAAATCTTTCCCAAATGGGGATTCGCGCAGAGGAAGAAAACAACTCTCTCATTATCCCGGGCAAATCAGCCGGACTTGCTGCAGCTGAACTTGACAGTTTTGGTGACCATCGTATTGCTATGAGCTCAGCAATAGCGGCACTGGTATCCGACGGCGAGTGCGTGATTCTCAACACAGCCTGCACAGACACCTCTTATCCTAACTTTTTAGGCGACCTGCACAAAGTCACAGGATAAAACCATATAAACAGTAGGGTTGTATATTTTTAGTACCTACCAAAAATATTTACAGGCTTCAAAAGGCCATAGTGCCAAAAAATAAAAAAAATTTGACATCCTATATTTAATCTGTTACTATTCATATAGTTATAAACATATAACAATATCAGTTTACTATTAACTATCGAGGTTATGATGTGGCAACAATTCAATAAATATTTCGACCGTATACTGGGTATGTTCTCCAGTGATATGGGGATAGACCTTGGAACTGCTTCCACCCTTGTTTATCTCAAGAATGAAGGTATCGTCCTTTGTGAGCCTTCAGTCGTTGCTATTGAAGCGGGAACTTCCAATGTTCTCGCCGTAGGTGAAGAAGCTAAACGTATGCTTGGGAGGACCCCCGGCAACATCATAGCTATACGGCCTATGAGGGACGGGGTAATAGCTGATTTCGAAATTACCGAAAGCATGCTGAGATATTTTATTAAAAAAGTTCACAATTCACGTAGGCTGGTTCGCCCCCGTATAGTCATCGCTGTTCCGTCCGGTATCACTGAAGTGGAAAAAAGAGCCGTTAAAGATTCTGCTCTTCATGCCGGTGCAAGGGAGGTCTTTATGCTGGAAGAACCTGTTGCAGCTTCGATAGGTGTGGGTCTGCCGATACAGGAACCTTCCGGTAACATGATAATCGATATCGGCGGAGGGACGACGGAGATGGCCGTTATTTCTCTGGCGGGTGTGGTGTTTTCAAAATCTATCCGTATCGGTGGAGATGAGATGGATGAAGCACTTATAAACTATCTGAAGAGGACATATAATCTCATGGTGGGAGAAAGAACCGCTGAGGAGATCAAGATCAGGATAGGCTCCGGGTATCCCATGGAAGAAGAGATGACGATGGATGTTCGTGGCCGTGATCTGGTAGCGGGACTTCCGAAGATGATCACTATAACCAGCGAAGAGGTCCGGGAATCTCTTGCAGAACCCATCGCTCAGATAGTGGAAGCGGTAAGGATAACCCTTGAAAGGACACCACCGGAACTGTCGGCAGACCTTATTGAAAAAGGTCTTATCCTGGCAGGTGGCGGTGCGCTCCTCAGAGGTATTGATAAACTCATCGCTGAAGAGACGGGCTTGCCCGTTCATCTTGCCGATGATCCGTTAACAGCTGTTGTACTGGGCACAGGTAAAGTTTTAAGCGAGTTAAGGTACCTTAAAAGACTAACAGTTGCGCCCAGGTTGCAGAAATAAGCAATAATTATTCGATGTGCAGAGACTTTTCAAAGAAAAACGAATCTGGATATTCATTACCACAGTTCTTGTGGTAGTGCTTCTACTTTTTCTTGTTCCACCGCTTTCCGCGGGAATTAAAAACCTCTCTTTAAAGATGATTTCAATACCGGCAGATGTCGTTACAGGCATCGGCCGTCATTTCCGTTCGAAACACGATCTTGAAGAAGAGAACAGACTCTTACGCAAAGAGGTCGGTGAACTTTCACTCCAGGTCGGTCAGTTCGAAGAACTTCGTAACGAGAACAAGCGCCTCAGAGATTTGCTCCTGTTTAAGGATGCTGTAGGGTTTGATACCGTTTCTGCGGAGGTTATCGCACGCAACCCTAACGATTGGGAAGGCACGTTCGTTATCAACAAGGGAACTAGTGATGGGTTACGCAAGAATATGGCGGTTTGTTCGTCAAAAGGTCTTCTGGGTAAGACGATAGAGGTCCAAAAGGGAATTAGTTCAGTTATGCTGATAACTCATCCGGGGTTTAAAGCGGGTGGTACTATCAAGGATACCCGGATCAATGGGGTTATTATGGGTGCGGGAAAGGGAATGGTCAGGATGCTTTATATCCCCGTGGACGCGGAAGTCAAAAAGGGCGAAATTGTGATTACCTCTGGGTTCAGCCGTATTTTCCCAAAAGGTATCACTGTAGGAGAGATCGTTTCGGTAGGTAAGAGCAAAACAGGGCTCTATAAATACGCTCTGGTAAAGCCTTCCGCAGATCCCAGTATCCAGGAAGAAGTTCTTTGCATCAAGTAACAGAACTCATATTAAAAGATGGAAAAAAAGACGAAACAACGACTATATCTTTACGGGCTGCTATTTGTGGCATTGTTGGCGCAGGTTTCTTTTATGGGGCGTGCGGCATGGTGTCCTGATCTTATTCTGCTTGTGGTGGTTTTTACCGGCATATTCTGGGGAGCCAAAGAAGGGTTTACACTTGGGCTAGTTGCGGGGTTTTTAAGAGGATGTTTTTCTCCGAATATGTTTCCCCTGGATATAATTCTTTTTTCCGCTGTAGGTGCCGCTTCAGCCGTAATGGCCAAGATGTTCTACCGTCAGAATCCTTCCGCCCAGATGTTTACCGCTGCGGTTGCGACACTGGCGGTAATTTTAGCACATACTTTATATCAGAATGCGTTAAGCGGTAACGATATTGAGCTTTCACTGGTTATCTACAGTAGCAGGAGAACTCTGATAAGCACTGTGTTTGTAGCGCCGCTACTATTCGTGCCACTTCAGGGATGGTTGAAACTGGAAGAATAATAGAGTTATGAGAACGAAGATATATGCTTTAATTTTATCTATATTTTTTGTGCTGCTTCTGTGCGGCTTAGGATACGTACAGATACACAGGCACGCTAAGTATAAGGTGATGTCGGAAGAGAACCGGCTAAAGGTCATACCACTTATGGCGCCCAGAGGGTCTATCCTGGACAGAAACGGCAAAGATATGGTAAAGGATGTTTTGAGCTTTGATGTTTCTATAATATACAGTCAGATCAAGAGCATGGACGAACTAGCAGATATCCTTAGTTCTGTTTTAAATGTGCCTGCGGAGGAGATAAAAACAAAAATAAAAAAAAGTCGCTGGAGACCCTATTCCCCGACGGTTATCGTGGAAGATATCGGTGTTGAGAATGGGATATACCTTGAAGAGATAGCGATGGACTATCCGGCGCTGTTGATAGATGTTTCCGCGAAAAGGGAGTATGTCAAAGGAGAAGGGGGAGCGAATGTTCTGGGGTATCTCGGGCTGATAAACCGGTCTGAATTCGATAGGTTGAAGCATTATGGTTATAGGATGAACGATCTTGTGGGAAGAGGCGGAGTTGAAAAGGTATATGACGATTATTTGAGAGGGACGCACGGGGGCAAGCAGGTAGAAGTAGACCACAGAGGGCGCGAGATCATGTTGCTGGGCCTTAAGGAACCGGTTCCGGGGAAAGACCTGTATCTTACGATCGATCTGGATCTGCAGGAGTATTGCGATGAACTTTTGGAAGGGAAAAGAGGTGCTATTATAGCGATGGAGCCCGATACGGGAGCTATTCTGGCAATGGCCAGCGCACCGTCATATGATCCTGAGATATTCATCGATAGCAGAAGAAAAGCAGAAGTAACTGATGTGTTGAAGGATAAAAAATATCCTTTGCTTAATAGGGCTATCACCGGTGCGTACCCGCCCGGATCGGTTTTTAAGGCTATACTAGCCACGGCTGGACTGGAAACGGGAGTGATAACACTGTATACGACTTTTGATTGTATGGGTAGCATCAAACTAGGCAGAAGGACTTTCCATTGCTGGAAAAAAGGTGGACATGGTACCCAGGCACTGGAAGAGGCCATAAAGAACTCCTGTAACGTGTATTTCTGGAGATTGGGAAGTCTTCTCGGTGTGGATAATATAGCTGAGTATGCCGAGATGTTCGGTGTAGGTAAAAAGACAGGGGTAGATCTTCCCGGCGAGGTGGCGGGTCTATTGCCGAGCAGAGAATGGAAAAAGAAAGAGTATAAAGAATCCTGGTATAAAGGTGAGACGCTGAACTATTCAGTAGGGCAGGGATATGTATTATGCTCTCCACTTCAGCTTTGCCGCATTATGGCGGTTTTTGCCAACGGGGGATACCTTGTTAGGCCTTACATCGCCGCAAGTGTGGAAGGTGTTTCCCTGAACAGTCCTGAAAGGACGCGGCTGGATATCTCGGAAGAGACTTTAGAGCACGTTAGAGAAGGATTAAAAAAAGTAGTTAACGATAAAAGGGGTACCGGCATGAAAGCGTGTCAACCTGATGTGGTGGTCGCAGGGAAGACCGGTACGGCACAGACCTCAAAAGGGAAAAGCCACGGCTGGTTCGCAGGATTCGCGCCTTTTGATAACCCAAAATTAACAGTAATTGTTTTTGATGAGTATGGCGGTAAAGGCGGATATTATGCTGCTGCAACGGCCGGGAAAGTATTCAAAAGATCTAACGAATTAGGGCTTTTAAAACCGTAACTAAGACTGAAAAATGTTAAAAGAAGTAAGAGGACAGGTAGATCACGTATTATTATTCGCTATTCTGGTGATAGTGATCCTGGGTATATGTTTTATCTATAGTGCTACGTGGGATCCGGTATCTGCAGGCAGCGGTTTGCACACGCTCGTAGTTAAGCAGATGGTCTGGGTAGCGGCAGGGTTTGCGATGGCGTTTTTGATCGCTAACATCGATTATTTAAGACTAGTGAATTACGCGTATCTTATTTATGCGCTTAATCTGGTCGCACTGGTCTTTCTTCTGATCTTCGGGGGAGAGAGCCATGGCGCCAGACGATGGATAAACCTCGGGCCGGTATCTCTTCAGCCTTCAGAATTCATGAAGGTTACAGTGATACTGGTTTTAGCGGCTTTTCTAGGAGAACGGCGCGAGAAAGCCGGTTCTTTTGAAAATTTTGCGGGAGCGATTCTTTTAATATTGCCTGCTGCACTTTTAATATTCTTGCAGCCGGATCTGGGGACCGCGTTCGTGCTTGTCCCGATACTCTTCACGATGTTATTTATTTGCGGAGAGAACATCAAGTATATACTTTCCAGCATAACCATTGGATTGGCTAGCATGCCGCTATTCTGGATGCTTCTTAAAGATTATCAGAAAGACCGGCTCATGGTTTTTATTAATCCGGACATAGATCCTCTTGGGGCGGGATATACCATAATACAATCGAAGATAGCGATAGGGTCCGGCGGGCTTTTTGGGAAAGGGTGGCTTAATGGTACACAAAGCCATCTGAAATTCCTGCCCGAAAGGCATACAGATTTTATTTTTTCTGTTGTAGGAGAAGAATGGGGGTTCGTGGGAGCGTTTTTACTGGTAGGGTTTTATGCGCTGGTTATAGCCAGGGGAATAAGGATAATAGCCGGCTCAACTGACGTGTACGGAAGAGCTATTGCTGCCGGTATAGTTACGTTGGTGGCGTTCCAGGTTTTCGTGAATATCTCTATGACAATAGGGATGATGCCCGTTGTGGGACTTCCTCTTCCGGCGGTCAGTTACGGGGGATCGAACACAGTCGCATCACTTATATGTATAGGATTCTTGTTAAGTATCAGCCGGAGAGTTAGCTAAAAATGGACGATCAGCTGAAAAACATATTAACAAGGGTACAGAAACCCGGCAGGTATATAGGCGGGGAGACGAACAGTGTGCGCAAAGATCATACGAAGGATAAAGTCTCTGTCGCACTTGCGTATCCCGATCTTTACGAAGTGGGTATGAGCTATCTGGGGATGCGTATACTCTATCACCTGCTTAACGAAAAAGATGATGTAGTTTGTGAACGCGTGTTCGCGCCTTGGTCGGATATGGAAGATGAGCTAAAGAAAGAAGGCCGTAAACTGTTCGGTCTTGAGACCAGTACCGATCTTGATAAGTTCGATATTATAGGTTTTTCGGTTGTTTATGAGCTAACTTACACCAATGTGCTGAACATGCTTCATCTCGGGGGAGTGCCAGTCAGGGCAACCGATAGAAGTGATAGTGATCCGCTTGTTATAGCTGGCGGAGCGTGTTGTTATAACCCAGAACCCATGAGCGAGTTTTTCGATGCGTTCGTGATAGGTGACGGCGAAGAAGTTCTTCCCAGGATAGTCGATGAATGCCGGCGCCTCAAGAAAAGCGGTGCGGGAAGAGACATTATTCTGAAAGAGTTATCCCGCATTGAAGGAGTGTACGTGCCGTCTTATTATGAGCCGGAATATAAAGATGGATGGTTCTTGCATATTAAACCCTTGGAAGAGGGCGTACCCGCAAAGATAAAAAGAATATTTATCAAGGACCTGGAAAGTGCGTATTATCCGACAAAACAGATAGTCCCCTTGATCAGGATCGTTCATGACAGGATCGCAGTAGAGATTATGAGAGGGTGTCCGAACAAGTGCCGGTTCTGTCAGGCCAGTGCGGTTAACCGTCCGGTAAGGTTAAGAAGTCCGGAAAAAATAAAAGAACTTTGTCGTGACACCTATAGCAAAACTGGGTATGAGAATATAGCGCTTTTGTCGCTTTCAAGCGTGAATTACCCGTATCTCACGGAACTGGTTGCTGGCTTGAACGAGGATTTTCGTGATAAGGGGGTAGGTATTTCGATACCTTCGTTACGGGTGGATGAGGCGTTCTATGAGATACCTGAGATGATTTCAACGATAAAGAAAGCAGGGCTCACTTTTGCGCCGGAGACCGCAAGTGAAGTAGTGAGGGAATCAATAGGCAAAGAGATTGACGTCGAGATACTTTGCAAGTCAGCGTTACTTGCGTATCGTCATGGCTGGCGGAAATTGAAACTCTATTTCATGGTCGGGTTTCCCGGTGAACCTAAAGAAGAAGCAAACAGGATACTTGAACTGGCTAGGGAGCTTTCCAGCCTGAAAAAGAAGATATCTAAAAGCGCAGCTGAAATAAAGCTCAGCGTCAACCCGTTCATACCGAAACCTCATACGCCTCTTCAGTGGCTCGGAATGCGTAATGCGGATGATCTTGCGGAAATAAAAAGTCTTATGCAATCGAATTCTTCAAAGAAAGTTAAGATAGATTTTCATGACATAGATCAAACCGTTCTTGAGGCGTGTATGGCAAGGGGGGATCGGAGAGTAGGGGAAATCATATTCAGGGCTTGGGAAAAGGGCGCGAAGATGGATGCTTGGAGAGAGTTCTTTGATCTTTCTGTTTGGAAAGAATCTTTTGATGAGAGCGGTCTGGAAATGCGGCAGCTTGCACAGAAAACGTATTCTATTGATGATAAGCTTCCTTGGGGGCATATCGGGATGGACGACGGTTTGGAACTGCTAAAAAAAGAGTTCCAGCTTAGCGGGTTTGGCGAGAAGTGAGCATAAAAACGGGCCAAACTGGGTTTAACAAGGATTTTTGACTTTGACATATATATAGTGTATTATTTAAATCATATTAGTATAAAAATTTTAATATAACTATATAACGGGAGGTTATCTATGGGTGTTCTTCAAACACTTTCCATGGAAAGGAAAAGCTTACGGTACAAGCTAATGATCGCGTTTTCTTTGATGTCGATCATTCCTCTGCTAGTAATAGTGTACTTCGTGACCAATTATATCTTCCCTAACCTCGAGAACTTGCTCGAAGTTAGTGTCGTAGTGCTTATAACACTATGGCTCTCGTGGCTGGGGTATCTGCTTATAAGGCAGATAATAAACCCCGTCATTGACCTTGCGCTCGAGACGAAGCTTATAGCTGAAGGGAGGTTCGGCTCAAGGGTTGCTATGGACAGGGATGATGAGCTGGGGGATATAGCTTCTGCCGTCAACACGATGACCAGTAAGATACGCAGCTATATAGGGGAGCTGCAGGATTACAGTAAAAAGACGGCAGCGTTGAATATCCAGATACACAAGAAGGTCATCACACTCACGAACCTGATGCAGCTAGGGGACCTTATCAGCGCAGGCTCAGGGTTCGATGATGTGGCAAAATTCGCTACTGAGAGGATAGCTGATGAACTGGAGGGAGCTTTTTGTGCTATCTTTATCCGCCAGAAAACCGGCAACTATCTGATGAAAGCGGTCAGCAACAGTTCAGGTAAAGAAGTTCCTATGAACGATTTGGAAAGTAGATTTCCCGCAATCGAAAAGTTTTTCGCTAAGAACGAATATATCGTCATGGATGCCCGACCTCCTCAGAAATCCTGGATTGTGGAACTCAAGAAGGACATAATGCTGGATAACATTATCCTGTATCCGATGAAGCTGGATCAGAAGAACGTCGGCGTTATTCTGCTTGGGAACTTCAGTCGCGGCTACGAGTTTAGCGAAGAAGTCATCGGAGTAGTACGCGCTTTTGAAAAAGAGCTTATCCTTGCTTATCACAGTACGCGCGTTTTTGAAAGGGTCAAGAGCCTGGAAGTAGTGGATACTCTTACAGGTCTTTATTCCCGCGGATATCTTGAAGAGCGTCTTCAGGATGAGATTAACAGAGCCGTTTTTTATCAGAGGCCTTGTTCGCTTCTTGTTATGACGATCGATAATTTTGAGCAGTATTCTGATCATTATGGCGTTCCTAAAGCGAAACAGGTACTGAAGATGGTAGCTCAGATGCTTAGCACCGTCATGTCGCCTGTCGGGAAGGGCGCAAGGTTCGACTATGATGAGTTCGGGATACTCTTGCCTGAAAAGAACAAGCGCGAGAGTATCGAAGTGGGCGAAGATATGCGCAAGCGTATTGAGACCATGGAAATTTCAGCGGATCCGTACGACAAAGTAACGGTAAGTGTAGGAGTGGGCGAGAATCCCATAGATGGCACGAATGCCAAGGAGATAATAGCGAAAGCTTACCATAACCTTGAGAGGGCCAAAGAAACGGGTCGGAACAAGGTAGTAGGAGAATAGCCTATGAACATTGACATAAACAAATTATTGGTGGATATGACCAGTAACCGTGCTTCGGACCTGCACATCAATGCTAATTCGTCTCTTTTGTACAGGATAGACGGCGAGCTGGTAAAAGCGGCAGAAAAGACTCTTACGCCCGATGAAGCCAAAAATGCCACATACAGTCTTTTGAGAAAATCACAGATAGAGAGGCTCGAAAGAGAGAAGGAGCTGGATTTCTCTTTTCAGATAGAAGACGTGGCCAGGTTCAGGGGGAATGCTTTTTTTCAGAGAGGTCATGTCGGTTGTGCTATAAGGATAATACCTTTTGACATATGGACGCTGGAAGAGTGCGGGTTACCGGTTAAGCTAGCTCGCAAATTCTGCAAGGCCGAAAAAGGGCTTGTTCTGGTAACGGGAGCCACTGGTAGCGGAAAATCAACTACCCTGGCGGCCATGGTGAACGAAATTAATTCCAATCGCAGATGTCATATAGTTACAGTGGAAGACCCTATTGAATTTGTGCACGAAAATAAAAAAGCTTTGATAGGTCAGAGGCAGCTGCCGGAAGATACGTATTCTTTCGGTAATGCTTTGAGGCACGTTCTGCGCCAGGACCCTGATGTTATATTGATAGGTGAGCTCAGGGACTTAGATACTATACAACAGGCAATGATAATCGCTGATACGGGGCATCTAGTGTTGGGGACGTTACATACTTCCGACAGCGTTCAGACCATAAACCGTATAATAGACGTTTTTCCGTCTCATCAGCAGTCCCAGATTAGGTCGCAGCTTTCATTTGTTCTTTTGGGGATAATATCGCAGCAGCTCCTGGCGAGGAAAGATGAGCATGGAATGATACTGGCGACGGAAGTGCTTGTCGCAACACCGGCTGTAAGGAGTATGATCAGAGAAAGCAAAGAGCATCAGATCCAGTCTATCATCCAGACTTCACAGAAGACCGGGATGAAGACGATGAACCAGGCACTGTCCGAACTTTATACCCAGGGTAAGATAACGTATGATGATGCGCTTTCTAAATCAATGGATGTAGAAGGGCTGGTCGCACTTATAGGAGAATCTGGAGAGGCTGGATAATATAAGTATGGATAGATCAGGGAGATAAGGGTGACACCAAGAAAACGTATAGGAGAAAAACTGGGCGAGATACTGGTCCGTAGCGGTGCTTTGGGTCAGGAACAGCTGCAGCGCGCGTTGGACTTCCAGCGAAGCGAGGGCGGACTCCTAGGCGAAATACTCGTTAAGCTTGGATATGTGAACGAACGTGCTATAGTACAGGCTCTCACAGAGCAGTACGGGTTTCCGTACCTGCCGCTGGAGTGTTACGAATTTGATAAAGAAGGTGCAGCTATTGTTCCGGAGAACGTGGCCAGGCAGTACAGTCTGGTGCCTATAGACATCGTCGGTGAGATGTTGACGGTAGCTATGTCAAATCCGCTTAACGAGAATGCCATAGAAGACGTAGAGATGATAACTAAGAAGAGGGTCCAGGTGTTCATCAGCACTGTTACTTCTATACATGACGCGATAAACAGACTTTACAAAAAAGAGTCCTCTTAAGGGGCATACACATGACTCTATCTCTGACCAAGAGAATTTTCGATCTATTGATAGCAAAGGGTCTTGTCACGCAGGACGATCTTGATAAGGCTAAGAAAATCGCTGAGGAGCAGGGGGGTAACCTTAGCGATATACTGGTCAAAATGAACGTTGTTTCAAAAAATGATCTTTTGACCACGGTAAGTGAAGGCCTGGGATTTCCTCTAATAAACCTTTCTCGGATGAATATCAACGCGGATACGCTTAAACTCATCCCGAAAAAAATATCCATGTCATACAAGATACTTCCCATTTCCCAGGTCGGGAGACTCTTAACCGTTGCTATGGTGGATCCTTTAAACATCTTTGCGTTGGATGACCTTAAAGCGATCACCAGCATGGATCTTAGTACAGTTATCGCTGAGGACAGCGATATGGATGCAGCACTCAGTAAATATTACGAAAAATCGGCAGATGAAGAGATTAGCCAGATAGTCGATGATATCGAAAGCATGAAAATGGAGATGATCTCTGAAGAGGATGCTCAACTGGGTGCCGGGGAGCTTCTGAGGATCACTGAAGATGCTCCGGTAGTTAAACTGGCAAACCTTATACTGACCCAATCGATAAAGGACAGGGCGAGTGATATTCTAATAGAACCTATGGAGACGAACTGCCGGGTAAGGTACCGTGTGGACGGGATACTAAGGGAAGCACATCTTGCTCCAAAAAAATTCCACCACGCTTTGATATCGCGTATCAAGGTCATGTCAAACCTGAATATCGCCGAACGGAGGCTTCCTCAAGACGGCAGGTTCAAATTAAAGATAGAGGATAGGCGGATAGATTTCAGGGTATCTATAATGCCTTCCAGTATGGGAGAGAAAGCTGCGCTCAGGATTCTTGATAAGGACCAGGCGACGATAGATATTAACAGGCTAGGGTTCAAAGAGCGCGATAGGGAAAGACTACGTGAAGCTAGCGAAAAACCGCATGGGATGATACTGGTATGCGGTCCGACAGGATGCGGTAAGACCACTACCTTGTACTCCATATTGAAACACGTAGATTCTCCAGGCAGTAACCTGGTAACGGTAGAAGATCCGGTAGAGTATGAATTGTATGGGATAAACCAGGTTTCTGTTAACGAGGATATTGGGCTGACGTTCGCGGGATGCTTGAGGTCTATATTGAGGCAGGACCCCGATGTGATAATGGTCGGAGAAATAAGGGACTATGAAACAGTTGATACTGCAATAAAATCGGCATTAACGGGGCATCTTGTTCTAACTACGGTACATACTAATACTGCGGCCGGGTCGATTGTAAGGCTTGTGAACATGGGGGTGGAGCCTTTTCTTCTAGCTTCTTCGGTCATACTGATCGCTGCCCAGAGGTTGCTCAGGAAGTTGTGTTCGGAATGCAAAGAAGCGTATGAACCGTCAAAGGAAATTATCGAACAGTATGAGCTTCTTGATGAGAATGGTAAACCAGTTCCGACGATATACCGCCCTAAAGGGTGTAAATGGTGTGCGAATACGGGATACCAGGGCAGGGTTGGGATTATCGAGTGCCTGAAGGTAACGCCGGCTATAAAAGAACTACTTTTAAAAAAAGCGGAAGATTTTGAGCTACAAAAGGTCGCGGAAGAAGAAGGTATGGTAACGCTCAGGCGTAACGGTATAGAGAACGTTATAGAAGGGGTCACCTCTCTTGAAGAGGTGCTGCGCATGACCGTGTAATTTTTCTATCGCGGAAAAACAGATGACAGCACAAATTTCCATAAGAGATAAGATACTGACTGCGCTTAAAGAAAGCGGCTTGGTCGATCAGAAGAAGCTGACCTCTCTTTTGAAAGAAGGACGTCAGGGCGGAGATAAGGATATCGTGAAAAGGCTCGTGGACGGAGATATCGTCTCTGATGAACATCTTCTGCCGCTTTTGAGTGTGGCTTTAGGCATACCGCCGATAGATATGTCCAGAGTTAATCTGGATAAGGATGCGATGAGCCTTATCCCTGAGAAGCTGATGAGACGGCACGTTTTCATCCCAATTTCACGTATTGGAAAACAGCTTACACTGGCGATCTCTGATCCTACGGATGTTTTAGCCATTGACGATGTAAGAGTACTTACTAAATGCGATGTTGAGGTGGTACTGGCTTCCAGGAAAGATCTTCAAAAAGCGTTAAAAGACTATTACGGCGGAGGAGAAGAAGACTTTTCCTCCATAATCGAAGATAGCGAAACCGAGACGGATATCGAATTGATCGGCGGTCTTGAAAGTTTCGATGTGCAAGACGTTACCAAGAAGAGTGAGGCTGCTCCAATTGTAAAGATAGTGGGGCTTATTATCAGTGAGGCTATCAAGAAGCGAGCTAGCGACATTCATATCGAACCGACCGAGAATACTTTACGCGTCAGGTACCGTATTGACGGGGTTTTGCATGAAGAATTCAATCTTCCCAAGAAAAATCAGAACGCTATCATAGCGCGCCTTAAGATAATGTCAAAATTGGACATAACGGAGACCCGGGTGCCGCAAGACGGCAGGTTCAGGATACAGCTTGAAGGCAAAGAGATAGATTTCCGTGTATCGGTGCTGCCTTTGACTAGCGGCAATAAGATAGTTCTAAGGGCTTTGGATAAGAGTAATCTCTCTCTAGGGCTTGAAACTCTAGGGTTCTTGGCGGGCCCTCTTGTTGATTTTAAGAAAGCCATAGCCAGACCTTTTGGTATAATACTCGTAACAGGTCCAACGGGAAGCGGTAAATCCACTACACTTTACTCTATACTTAACGAACTAAATGTTCCCGAACGCAACATAGTGACCATAGAAGATCCCGTAGAATATCAGGTGCAGGGACTTACGCAGGTGGCTACCCATGCGGAGATAGGGCTTGATTTTGCAAACGGCCTGAGATCTATGCTAAGGCAAAGCCCTGATGTAATAATGGTCGGGGAGATAAGGGATTTTGAGACTGCGGATATAGCTATAAAAGCTTCACTGACAGGTCAGATGGTTTTCAGTACTTTGCATACCAATGATGCTGTAGGCGCAATCACGCGCCTGGAGAACATGGGGGTAGAACCGTTCCTGATATCTTCAAGTCTTATAATGGCATGCGCTCAAAGGCTTTTAAGGAAGATATGTCCATATTGCAAGGTAGCTGCTGATATCCCGGAACAAGTGTTAAAAGAGATAAGGGAAAAGTATCCCGAAGCCCGTGAAGTTAAAGTCTTCTATACGGGAAAAGGGTGCGCTAAATGTAACCGTACGGGATATTTGGGCCGTATGGGAACGCTTGAAACCGTTCTGATAGACGATACTTTACGCGACATGATACATAAAAAACGTGCTGAAGACGATATGAAAGAATATCTGCGGTCCAAAGGTGCGAAAAATCTCAGAGATAACGCTATGATAAAGTTCATCAATGGTGATACCACTCTCGAAGAAGTCTTAAGAGTAACATAAAAGTTACAGATGGAAGGATATAGATGGCGAAATTTGCCTACGTAGCAAAAGACAAAGATGGACATACGATCAAGGGTGATGTCGAAGCGCCTGACAAGAAACAGGCTCTTGATGTATTAAGAAAAAAAGAGTTCTTGATCCTCAAGCTCGAAGCCACCAAAGAAGGCGCTAAACTTATTTCTTTTAGTTTTAAAAGAGGAGTTAATGTTAAGCCCGATGAGCTTGCAGGGTTTGCTCGCCAGCTGGCAACTCTTATAGAGTCGGGTATTCCCGTGGTTACCGCTATAGATATTCTCGGAGAACAGTCCCAGAACGAAGGATACCGTAGTACCATGCGTGCCGTAATGGATTCGGTGAATACCGGTTTGAGCCTTTCTGATGCGATGAAAAAACATCCCAGGGTGTTTCCCGGACTTTTGGTAAGCATGATAAGAGCTGGAGAAAGCAGCGGTATGCTTGACGTGGTACTGGACAGGGTGGCGACATACATGGAAAAATCCAATTCTCTTCAGAAAAAAATGAAGTCGGCGCTTATTTATCCCGCTGTAATTATTCTTATGGCAACTGTTATTACCCTGGTCATGATACTGAAGGTTATCCCCGTTTTTAAGGATATTTTCTCGGGGTTTGGAGCAGAACTTCCGGGTCCAACGCAGTTTCTGATAAACCTGAGCGATTTTGTGCGCGGGAACCTGATCCTCTTTTTGATAATAGTGGCAGGTATAGCTATAGTGGTCAAGTGGTATTTCAGTACGACTGCGGGAAAATTTTTCATGGATTCAATGAAACTCAAGATGCCTATAATAGGTACTTTGTTCAGGCAAGTTGCTATAAGTAGGTTCACGCGTACTCTTAGTACGCTTTTAAGGAGCGGTGTTCCTATCCTGGGAGCTTTGGACATAGTAGGTGAGACTTCAGGGAATATAGTCGTAGAAAAAGCGGTCAGCAATGTAAGGGACAGCGTCAGGGAAGGGGAGAACATATCTCCGCCCATGGAAAGAAGTGGCATATTTCCGCCGATGGTTACCAGGATGATTTCGGTTGGAGAGAAGAGTGGTGAGCTTGAGAAAATGCTTACAAAAATAGCAGATTCTTATGATGAACAGGTCGACACGGCAGTGGACGGTCTGACAAGCCTTCTTGAGCCGCTTATAATCGCTTTTCTCGGTATTGTCATCGGCGGCATAGTATTCTGTATGTTTCTGCCCATATTTAAGATCTCCCAGATCGTTAATATGTAAAGAGCACATTTATCCAAGATTTAACCTTCCCATAACACAAACTTAAAATTTAAAGTATATACTTTAATAGAAGGTCATAAAGGCCTTAAAAATGTTCTTTCGCAGAAAAGGCATATCTAACTATTTGTATATAAACAGTTTCAGGCGTTTGCTTTTAGGAAAATGCAAAGGTATACTTAAAATAGAGGAGTTATACACTTCTCTAATACTGCTCTTTGAAGGGAGGTGAGAACAATGAAGCTGAGACGATTAATGGGTAAAGGTGGTTTTACGCTTGTTGAAATCATGATCGTTGTCGCAATTATAGGCTTATTAGCGGCGGTAGCCATACCTAATTTCGTGAAGGCGCGTGAAAACGCTCAGAGGAATGCGTGTATAGCGAACCTCAAGCAGATCGAGGGAGCAAAGACACTTTGGGCTCTCGATTCCAATGCTGGAAGTACCGCTACACCTACGTGGACTAATCTGGTGAGCGACTATATCAAGACTACGCCTTCATGTCCGGCGGCGGGGACATATACCATCAATAACGTGTCTACGAATCCTGCATGTACGGAGACTGGACACACGCTGCCAGCGGCGGGTTGATCTTAACGACCAAGTTGAGCGTAAACAAAAAAAGGGGGCAGCCAAAGTGGTTGTCCCCTTTTTTTTAGCAGCAATAAACGTTTCTTATAGCCTAACCACTTATCCCATCCTCAGCTTCTACGCGTTAAGCTCTAAACTATTTGTAACATTTTATAGGTACAAAAGTTTATTCAAATTATTTTGTTTTTCAGATCAATGAAGGTATACTAAAGGCAAAAGTATGCCAAGTTGAAATTTGGAGATATCATGAATGCCCTAAGTAAGTGTACAGGAAAGAGGGGATTTACTCTCGTAGAGATCCTGATCGTGTTAGCGGTCATCGGTCTAATATCAGCTGTAGCCTTTCCTCAGTTCATCAAGGCGAGGACAACGGCAGGGGCAAGTATATGTATATCTAACCTGAAAAAGCTAGAAGAAGGTAAAGATCTATGGGCTGTGTGGGAGGGGGGGGCGATGAACGAGACTCCTACGTGGAGCGATCTTATACCTGATTATCTAAGGAAGACACCGTCATGTCCGTTAGGGGGGTCATATTCACTAAACCGGATGGATACGGATCCTTCATGTACGGTAGATGGGCATGCGCTGCATGCTGAAGAGTAATGGGTTCCTTCAAGAACATCCTTTCAAGACGCAAAAGGGGTATATCCAGTCATGATAAGTAATAATCCAGGATCCATGCAAATGAGAGAGAACCTTCTAATTATTTTAGTGCTTTTTTCCGCTGTGATCGTGTGTTATTCTTCTGTGCTTAATGCCGGTTTCGTATGGGACGATGAGCACATAATACTGCAGAATCCCCTGATAAGGGCGCCGTTGGGGGCATTTCAGATGTTTAAACAGGATATAGTGAACTCTGGGTTCACTTATACCGCTTATTACCGTCCAGTTCAGATATTGAGCTATGCTATTGATTACCGTCTTGGCGGGATGAGTTCTTTTGTGTACCATTTTACGAATATCTTTCTGCATTTTCTGAATAGCGTGCTGGTATTTCTTCTGGCATATAAACTCAGCAGGGAAAAAGCTGTAGCTTTATTGACGAGTTTTATTTTCGCCGTGCATCCCGCACAGACAGGCGCTGTTGCATATATTTCAGGAAGAACGGACCTGTTATTCTTTCTTTTTGGGTTTTTATCCATGTATTTTTATGTTCTTTTTCGGGAAAGGAAAGAATATGCTTTTTTGGTAGCCGGGGTAGTATCATTATGTCTTTCTTTTTTTAGTAAGGAAGCGGCTATTATCTTTCCTTTTTTGTGTCTTTTTATGGATCTCGTTATATTGAGGAAAAGAAAAGGGTTTGAACTTTTGTATCATATCCCGAATTTTGCGGCAGTTGGTGCGTGCGTGTTCGTGCACAGCATTGTTTCCGGCGGAGGGTATGGGGTCATTTTCTCGGGGCTTAACGGCTTGGCTGCAAGAGCCCTGCAAGCTGTTAAAATGACAGGTGATTTTTTGGCGGTAGGAGTTTTTCCGTACTGCTTGCGCATGAGGCATAGCGTCAGTGCTGCTGGCGAAAAAGCGGTTTTAGCTCTTATCCTACTGGCTGGTATAGTAGCGGCGATAGTGTTTCTTAAGGATCGGCGCAGGATATTGCTATTCGGGGCAGGGTTTTTTCTTATAGCTTTAGTGCCGTTCTTACTTGTAGTAGGTTCTTTCCAGGTGTTCGCGGAGCACTGGATGTATTTGGCAAGTTTCGGCCTTTTTCTTTTCATTTCTTCGGCCCTAGTTCGCATTTATTCGTCTGCAAAACCTATCGTTAGAGGGGCGCTGCTCGTTATTGTATACGCAGGGCTTGTTCTTTATCCTGCGGGGACGATGGTGCAGAACCATCATTGGGTGGACGATGTTTCGCTCAGCGACCAGGTGCTTGGGTTTTCCGATCAGGATGCTGTTGCGCTTCATTACAAAGCTGTTGCGCTTCTTAAAAGCGGGAAAAAGGAAAAATCGCTGGATATCATGAAAGATGTCACTAAATACCATCCGACGGATGCCCGTGCGTGGTATTTAAGGGGGAGGATGGAGCTTGCGGCGGGAAGTACACAGGAAGCGGAAAGCGCTTTTACTAAAGCGCTCGAGATCCAGCCGGGTTATGACAACGCTTATTTCGGGCTTGCTCTGGCTACGTTAGCCGAAAATAAGGAAAAAGAAGGTATGGGGTATATAGGGCGGGCACTTGAAGTAAATCCCCGGCACCCGGAAGCGATCATGTTCCTTTGTATGGCGTATTCTAAGAGCGGAGATCCTCAAAAAGCGGTAATAGCCGCTGAAAAAGCGCATGAAGTATACCCATATAATTACGATATTCTGGTAAACTTGGGGACGGCGTATACCCGTGCCGGACGTACTCAGGAAGGTGCGTTTATGTATTTAGAGGCAACTCGCCTGTACCCGCAAGAAGTCATGCCTTATTACAATCTGGGATATGTTTTTTACGCGAGCGGTCTTAAGCAAGATGCCATGAGATGGCTGAAAGAGGCCGTTATGGTTGATCCTGGGTTCACTCCGGCAATAGATCTCATCAGGAAGATACGGGAAGAAGAGAAGAGTTAACCCGGTAGCCCGTCCGGTGAAATACGCAGGAAAAGTGTCCCAAAAATCTAATTTTCTCACAACCTTGACTTTAAGAGACCTGTATGATAATCTTTGTGTAATTAAATATTAATACTATTTACATGCCTATATCTTGTATATGTCAGATAGTGGCACTAAATATATTGTATATTACTCGGATTTACCCAGCATATACAGCACAATGATAACATTTGGACAAAAAATAGAAGAAACAGTAGGCCTTGATATAGGCAATTATGCTATAAAAGTGGTTTCCCTCAGGAAAGAAGGCGATAAAAATATCCTGACCGCTTACAATATCAAGAACATACCGTTCGGATCCAAAGAAACGGACATTAAAAAACTCATAGCCGAGACCTTCGATGAAATAGACATCCATCCGGAAGACGTGAACCTGGGGTTTTCAGGTCCAAGCGTGATAGTCAGGTTTATCGACCTGCCGAAAATGAACAAAGACCAGCTTGCCAGCGCTCTGACTTTCGAGGCGGAGAAATATATCCCGTTCAACGTGAACGAAGTTGTTATGGATTTCATTATGCTTGGAGATTCTACGGAAATGGGTAAGATGAAGGTCCTGTTGGCGGCCGCCAAAAAAGACCTCATAGAATCACGTGTTGCGCTTATGGATGAGCTGGGCATGTCGATCAACATACTGGACATAGACTCTCTTGCCGCATTCAATGCCTTTACTATCGCACATTCGGTAGAAGACACGGGAAGCGCTTTTTTTCATTTTGGCCATTCTCAAACGGACGTATTGATATCCGTAGGCAAAAGTCCTTGTTTTATGAGACAGGTGCAAATCGGCGGCCGGGACATAGATAACGCGATATCAAAAGATATGGGCGTGCCTATGGATAAAGCTGAAGAGTTGAGGTTGAAAGCTGAGGGAGAAGAACGGGAAAGAGTAGACCAGTCAGCTTCTTCTATCCTGGACGATATAGTCAGGGAAATGCAACTTTCTTTTGGGTATTTCGAAAATCGTTATGGCACTTCCATAAGCAATGTATATTGCTCCGGAGGCATGATGTTCCAGGAAAATACTATAAAATATCTTGCGTCAAAGACAGGATACGAACTTAAAAGATGGAATCCCGTTAAGGGAATGAATTTAGCAGACCATATATCGAAAGAAGACATAGATAAGGTCGGTGCTCAGCTTGCTGTAAGCGTTGGTCTGGCTTTAAGGGGCTGAAAAATAAAATATGATAGAACTTAACCTTCTGCCAAAAGAACTGCAAAAGAGGCGCAAGAAACGCAAAGCGGCGCAGATGCCTAAATTGCCGCTGGTCCAGATATCTGTTGGAATCATAGTGGTACTTTTCTTTACCCATATAGTATTAATGATCCTCGTTAGCAGCAATCGGAAACTTTCCGATACTTTAAAAAAGAAGTGGACAGAGATGCAGCCGCAGAGGGAAAAGACAGACGGAATAGCCCAGGAAATAAACAAGCTTGATAAACGGGTGTCTGCTGTCAGGAAGATAACAAAACCCGATCTTGATTGGGCGCGACTTTTAGGTGGCCTTAATCAGGCTGTAATCTCGAATATCTGGCTATCTGAATTCAAGATAACTTCCGCTGGAGGCGACAGGGAAAGAGGCGATTCAAGCGCACCGCCTATTTCTCTGGATATTACAGGATACGCGCTGGGTAAAAGCGAGATAGCTATGTCAACGGTCGGCAGGTTTATGGACAGCCTGAAAGGGAATAAGGATTTTTATGGTTATTTTAAAGAAATAGAGCTTCAGAACATAAGGAACGCCACGCTCTCCGGTGAAGAAGTCATGATGTTCAAGTTGATCTGTAGTTTCAAAAAGACGGAGCCAGCAAAAACGGAGCCGGAAAAGAAGACAAGCCGGACAAGCAGGACAAGGCGGCGCAGGTAATGGATTATAACGATATTCTAGAACAGATAAAAAAACTGGCCAGGATAGAGGATGTAAAGGAGTTCCTCAGCGATGAGAACACCAGGAATTACATCATTACCGGAGTGGCAGCTATTTTTATAGCTTTGTATCTGTCGTTCGGTGTTATCCCGAAATTCACTGAACTATCGCGAACATCACGTGTTGTTAACGACCTGAACGACAAGATAGATCTGGTAAGCAGCCGCGTAAAAAAATTGAATCAGACCACGAAAAAACTGGAAGCATTACGGAAGGAACAGGCAAGTTATTCTGAACAGCTTCCCGTTGCAAAAGATATACCGAAACTGCTCGAAGGGTTGGCTAGCATGGCGAAGACCTCTAAGGTCAAAATACTTAGCATAACCCCTTCAGCGCTCAGGGCGGATACAAAAGTTGAGGGATCGGAAAACTATTATATGGAAATGCCGATCAGGATTACCGCAAAAAGCGGGTATCATCAGTTGGGGCATTTTGTAAGTAATCTTGAGCGGGGGCAAAGGCTGATTATTATCAATGACCTGGGTATAAGGAACGATTCGAAGACTCCCAGGATGCACGATATGAGGTTAGTGCTTAATGCTTATGTATCTGTGGAAGAAAAGAAAAAATAACCGCGTTATTAGGACCGCGAACATAATGTGGCTCGTAGTGGTGATTTCGAGTGCTTTTGTTTTGGGTCGTTCATACGCTGAGCCCGGTGCCTTCGAATATGAAGCGCATGGCCGGAGGGATCCTTTTGTTCCGCTTGTCGGGGTCGCTGTGGCGCGGGGAGGCCCAAGGGGACTGGGGGATATCCTGTCAATAGAGGATGTCTCTTTGCAAGGGATACTTGTTGGGCCAGACGGCGCGAAAATGGTGATAATAAACGGTGAGATGGTCAAAGAAGGGGATAAGATCGGTGTTGTGGTCGTGGAATCAATAGGCAACAACGTAGTGAGGATAAAAATTGACGAAGAAGTTCATGAAATGCAGCTTTACGAACAGCCAAAATAACGGAAATAAATCTTGAAACTTATTTCAGATAACAAGGAGGACCGATGAGGAAGATAAACATTGCGAGGAAGACGCTGACCGTTATTGTCGCGGTTATTTTCGCATTTTTTAGCGTTTGTGTTGATTGCCTGGCGCAGATGGATATGGGGGCAGAGGCTGCTGTTGCGACGGTAAAGCAGGCGTTGCCCGCTACTGGTAACGTTACGGTAAATTTTAAGGATGTGGACATAAAGACGGTCCTTCACTACCTTTCAGAAGTCAGTGGCGTGGACATAGTCCCGTCCCCGGGCGTAGATGCCAGTATAACTATGCGGCTAAGAGACAAGCCTTGGGAGGTTGCTCTGGATATTGTGACAAGGAATTATGGTTATGTGTATTCCAGTGACGATGAACGGGGAATAATACGAGTTATGCCTAAAAGCCAGCTGAGAGATGAAGAGCCGATAACTGAAGTTATTCCTCTGAACCATATGATAAGGGAGATCGAACTATCGAAGGAAGAGGAAGGCGAAGAAGTGATTGTGCAAGCTAAACAAGAGAGTATTCTACAGCTTTTGATGGCTATCAACTCCATTTTAGATATAAAGAAAGGGGAAAGGGCCACTTATATATCGGGCGCTAACTCGATAGTGGTCACAGCGATTCCGGCGCGTATCACCGAGGTAAAGAATATGGTAACTAAGATAGACAAGAAGTCGCCGCAGGTCATACTTGATTGTAAGGTTATCGAAATAACACTTACTGATGACGAACGTTTTGGGATAGACTGGAACGCGGTAATTACAGCTGCTGGTGCGGCACGTCCGACGACATTTCCGTTTACCGGAACGGGTGTCATACCATGGATATCGAGTTCTGCTCAGCAAAGTTGGTTTCCCTTCGCTAATAACGATGGCGGAGGAGCGCAGTTCCCGTATTACGATACTGGAACTTTGGTCAACCCGATGACAGTTGTACCGTCTGACAGTGCTCTTTTTACTTATGGGACGCTTGATTTTAGCCAGTTTACGGCTACATTAAGTCTGATCGAGGATAGGACGGATACGGAAGTACTATCTGCGCCGCGTATCACAACACTGAATAACCAGAAAGCTACGATAAAAGTCGTCGAGAAGATAATGCTTCAGAAAACACAGGAAACGACGCAAACAGCAGGTATTGTCACTGTTGAGTTTGAAAAAGAATCAGAAGCAAGAGAGGT
>JBAROK010000033.1:0-2851 GCA_049642065.1 Candidatus Omnitrophota bacterium
CGAGGACACAAAGTTACCGTGGTTAGTCAAGCAGGACCGTCGGAAGATTCTTTGTATGAAGTGGTCGTGGTACCTTCAGGAAGCAGGTTCAGAGCTTTTGGATTTGCCTGGAATCTTAGGAAATACGACTTTAGCAAGTTTGATGTTCTTAACGCGCATGGCGATGACTGGTTTTTGTGGGGGTGCAAAAGGCCACGTCACATTCATACCTATCATGGTTCCTGTTTTGCGGAAATGCTGCATATCAAAGGCCCGAGGTTTAAGGTGTTTTTCGCGCTATTGGCGTTGTGTGAATACAGCTCCTGCTTCTTACCAGATGAACTGGTAGCGGTATCCGAAAATACCCGCCGTTATATACCTGTGGTAAAAAAAGTAATACCTGACGGTGTAGATCTTACTGTTTTTCATCCAACGGAAGATAGATCCGCTGTACCGGCACTTCTTTTTGTTGGAACGATGGGTTATCGTAAGCGCGGAGCCATGTTGCTGGATCTGTTTAAGAGTCAAATTCGCCCGGTTGTCCCGAATGCGGAATTTTGGGCTGTTTGCGACGAAAAGGTGGAAGGCGAAGGGATACAATGGTTTGGGAGGGCTCCTCTGGAAAAGCTAGCGGACTTGTACCGGCGCGCATGGGTTTTTTGTCTGCCAAGCACTTACGAAGGTTTTGGGGTCCCTTATATTGAAGCTATGGCATCAGGAACGCCTGTTGTAGCCACGCCAAATTTAGGTGCGCACGAAGTAACAGAGAATGGCCGTTACGGTCTCCTCGCACCCGATAAAGACCTGGGAAAAACCCTGATGAAGGTTTTGACCGATCCTGAACTGCGGCAAAAATTGCGAGAAGCGGGCTTAAAACGTGCGCAGGATTTCAGCTGGGACAAAGTCTGTGCTCAGTATGAAGCGATTTACAAAGGTTAAGAAAGATCTAAGATTATGAATATCGCTATTTTTGCGAGTCAATTTTATCCGCATATAGGAGGCGTTGAGGAGCTTGTGCGTCAACTTGCGCATGAACAACTACGTCGCGGCGATAGGCCATTGATCGTCTCCGGTCGTTGGCCAAAGACTTTGCCTGCAGAAGAAAAATTTGAAGGGTTGAGTATCCGGCGTTATGCACTTCACTTCCCTAAGCTACGTTTGCTGCAAATGTTAAGTTTTTTATTGTACGGGGCCGGCACTGTAAGTAAAATTTGTTGCGATTTGCGTACACACAAAATCGACCTGATCCACATTCAGTGCGTAGGCCCAAATGCCTATTATGCTTTGCTTGCAAAGCGACGCCTGAAGATACCGTTAGTGGTAACGATGCAGGGGGAATTGACTATGGATGCGACGGGCTTCTACGGGCATCCGGGTTCTTCTGGAGAAAGATTATTGCCTATGGTGCTGAAGGAAGCGGATGCCATTACCGCTTGTTCACAGTATGCGCTCAATGAAGCGGAAAGTTTTTTTGGCTCGAATTTCGGCAAAAAAGGTCACGTAGTATATAATGGAGTCCAGGCAGAGGAATTTCTCAATGCAACTTCTTACGTACACACACGCCCTTATATTTTAGGAATTGGCAGGTTTGTTCCCCAGAAAGGTTTTGATGTGTTATTGCGTGCTTTTGCCATGACCGTGAGGGGGGGCAATGAAACGCACGACCTTTTGTTAGCCGGTGATGGCTGTGAACGCGATAATCTTGAACGTCTATCCGGTGAGCTTGGAATTTCAAGCCGTGTATGTTTTCTAGGGAACGTATCTCATGCTGACGCAGTACGTCTTTTCGCCGGCTGCTCCTTTTTTGTTTTGCCGTCCCGTATTGAGCCTTTTGGTATTGTTAATCTTGAGGCGATGGCGGCAGGTAAAGCCGTGATCGCATCCCATGTCGGCGGTGTGCCAGAGGCTGTCGTGAATGGCCAGACCGGGTTCTTGGTTCCACCTGAAGACGCAGGCGCGCTTTCAGCAACCATGACCCGCTTAATGACGGACGCCAAATTACGAGAACGGCTTGGGGAAGCAGGGCGTATCCGTGTTCGGGATTTCAGTTGGCCGGATATTGCTGAACAGTACGCATCTGTTTATGATGAGGTGCTACAAGGATAGCTATTATGCCTGATTTTATTTTTGTTTCGCTTGAAAACTGGGACGAGGTTTGGAGGAGAAATCAGTTTCTTTGCTCAAAACTTGTCAAAAGGTTTCCAAGATCAAAGATGCTCTTTGTCGGGCGGCCCTGGGATATTCCAAATTATCTGATGCCGAGCCGATTCAAAGAATCTCTTGGTCAAATAATCCGCAAACTGAGGAAGAGAAGATTTGAAGGATTGCCCGGCAAGCCCACCTGGACTGTTCCTGATCTTTTCAATATTACCGTAACGAGACCATTAAAGTTGTTTCCTGACTCATTTCGGTGGGGACGCTTGTTTAATGAAGCTATTGCCCGCATGCAAATACTTCGCTTAGCCGGAAAAATAGGCATTAAAAATCCCATCTTGTGGATTAATCCGCATTATGCGGCTCATCTGGCGGGGAAAATGAATGAATGCTTTGTTATTTACGATATAACTGATGATTTCACGCTGGCGAGGTCTTTCAAAAAAGAAAAACACCTTATCAGGCATCAGGATCATCTGTTATGCAAAAAGGCCGACCTTGTAATAGTTTGTTCAAAAGCGCTTGAGGTGAGCCGTAGGGGCCTGTGCAAGCAGATATTACTATTACCTAACGGCGTGGACCCGGAGCACTATAAATGCGTTCCAGAATTAAGCAAGGACAAAGGTAAGCATAGATGGCCCTCCCCTGTATTTGGCTATACAGGAACTCTTCTTCCAGACCGATTGGACATTAGTATCATAATAACCTTGGCCAAGGC
>JBAROK010000043.1:0-6829 GCA_049642065.1 Candidatus Omnitrophota bacterium
GCCATTGTTGTTCGTACTGATGCCGGAGTGTTTCACGTTGAAGGAGTAGCTTCTTGGTATGCGCAGTTTTCTCCCGGAATACGCCGCACGACCGCAAATTTGGAGATCTTTGATCACGATAAGATGACATGTGCTATTTGGGATCTTCCGTTCAATACGGTTCTTGAAGTTACCAATTTAAACAATGGCAAAAAGGTGCTGGTGCGAGTTAACGACAGAGGTCCCGCTAAACGACTTTGGCGAGAAGGGCGCGTCATTGACTTAACCATGGCCGCTTTCGGCGAGATAGAAGATCTGGAAAAGGGACTTACTGAGGTAAGAGTGCGCATTGCCGAATGATTATCCTTCCAAAAACTTATTGTTTTTTTCGTATTAATCATTATAATTAGTGGTGATTCCAATCTCAATTTTATCAGGGAGATAAATGACCCTAAGACGTTCTCGTATAGCATCACTTCTTATATATATATTCATCGTTACATTTTTGTCCTCATGTGCAACACGTGCCCCGAAGACACCTGATCAGTATGCGGTTTATGAATCACCCGCGGGTTCTATCCAACCTAGGGCGGATCTATATCATTCGGTTGCTCCCGGAGAGACGCTCTGGCGGATAGCTAAAATGTATGATGTGGATATCAATGAGATTAAACGGTCGAATCGCATACATGATGTGCATGATATCGAGATTGGGACGCGCCTTCGTATCCCGGATGCTAAACAAAGGAAACACGTCATAACGTTGTATCCCAATCGAAAATGGAAATATATCGTGATTCATCACAGCGCGACGGACAAGGGAAACTCTGAGCAGTTCAATAAGGCTCATCTTGATCGTGGCTGGAAGGGTGTAGGATACCATTTCATTATCGATAATGGCACTTGTGGCAAAGACGACGGCCAGATTGAAACATCGCCCCGTTGGTTAAAACAGGAAAGAGGGGCTCACTGTAAAGCCGGCAGCATGAACGAAGAGGGTATCGGCATATGTCTGGTGGGCAACTTTTCTGAGGAAAAAGTGTCCAAGCGCCAGATGGACTCCCTTGTATATCTGACCGGTGAGCTCAAAAGGTATTATCGTATCCCCAAAAAGAATATCGTAGGTCACGGCCAGGTTCGAGGGGCAAACACCGAATGTCCTGGAAAGAGGTTCCCCTGGAAGACCTTCTGGGCTCGCCTTCGCTAGTAATTTACCTATCCATACCTAGCGGGTGAGGGCGCCCAAAGCCCACTATAGCTATCATCACCGAATTTTCTTGACTTTTACACTCATAGCGGTAAAATGAGTAAGCACTCATAATAAGGGTATATTTGTATTGGGCATATACCCAAAAGAACCCCTGTTTAACTTTGGGCATATACTAAAAAATGACGATACGTTTAAAAGGAAGACCTAGAAAAAAGAAGATTATCCAGGAACAGCCTCGGATAGATCATTTCAGCCCCAGAGGACGTCCAGGACGTCCAGATGAGGCCATAGTGACCATGGAGGAATACGAAGCCATGAGATTACAAGATTATTTGGGGATGCAGCAGAAAAAAGCTGCTGAAATGATGGGTATTTCCCAGCAGTCCTTTAGCCGTATTGTGCGAGAGGGCCGCAAGAGAGTATCAGATGCCATAGTCAACGCTAAGATCATCAGAATCGAAGGTGGGGATTATGTTAATAAACGGTCTATGGATCTAGAGAAGAAACTCAGGCGAAAATAATAAACAGGCGTTTACGCCGAATAGGAGTAAAATGAAAATTACTGAACGTGTCAATGGGGACGACCTTGTTTTATCTCTGGAGGGAGATTTCGACGAGAGTACCAGTCCAGCGGTTGAAGACAGAGTGGAGCAGGCGCTGGCGACAGACGCTCTTACCATCTGTTTTGACCTCTCGAAAGTCGATTATATATCCAGTGCGGGGATTCGTGTCCTAATTATCGCTCACAAAAAAGCGCTGAAAAGCGCCAAAAGCGTCAAAATGGGCCAGATGTCTGAAAGGGTCCGTGAGATCATCGAGATAGTGGGGATACTTCCGCTGTTCTCGGTTACTGGGAGGTAGGAGAACGTGACAGCAAAACATGAAACATACATGTTACGCGCTACACTTGTTAGTCTTTCCTGTAACGTAGTGCTGGTTGTTATAAAGGGTACGGCGCTTGCTTTGGTGAACTCACTGGCTATTGCCGTTGATCTTGGGATATCCTTTGTGGGGTTGATGGTCTCAGTTATACTTTATTATTCGATAAAGTTGGCCAATCGTCCTGCGGATCTGGCACATAATTATGGGTACGGCAAAGTTGAGAATGTTTGCGAAGCTCTTGAAGGCGTAGTGCTCATCGGGATAGCACTGGCCATGTCCTTCCAAGCGATCACGCATTTTCTCCATCCAAAACAGGTGAACATGCCGCTAGTAGGGCTAATCTCCTCTTTAATAAACGTGACATTGAATTTTGGAGGTGCGTACTACATCCTTAAAATGGCCCAGAAAAGCCGATCTCCGGCAATACAGGCTGAAGGGGTGCATTACAGGTTGGAAGGGGTAATATCGAGTATGATCGCCGGGTCTTTCGTAATTTCTATTGTGTTGCAGTCTAACGGGCAGGAGATGCTGGCCCGGTATGTTGACCCTGCTGCCGCACTTTTGGCGAGCATAGGTATTATGCTGCCCTCTGTTAAGCTGGCCCGGAATGCCTTCTTTAAGCTTCTGGATGCTTCCGTAGAAGAAGACAGCCAGCTTGAGATACTGAAGCAGCTTGGCAAGCATCTTGACCGATTCTGTGAATTCAAAGAGCTAAGAACACGTACTGCTGGCCGCAATAAATTCGTTGAGTTCAAGCTAGTGGTTCCTTCGGATATTTCTTTCAGCAAAGGGCACGAAGCCGTGAGTCTTCTTGAAAAAGACATCAAAGATGGTATACCTAATTGCGAGGTTCTTGTCAGAATGGAACCCTGCAAGGGGGATTGCCATCATGTCAGTAAAGGCGATAGTTGTCCATATCTAGCGCCTAAAGATTCAAAACTATTCCCTTGAGGATCTCCGTACGGGGATGCCCATCCCATTAAATAATCTTACTATTAATCTATTTTTGTATTTGTATAGGTTATATGGTAAAATTACGCTATAGTATCTTAGTTCTGAATGCTACCTTGTATTTTTAGCTGTTTTGACAGAAAGGAAAGCCAATGTTTTCGTCTAAAGATTATATGAGGGTTATTTTCAGGAGATTTGGGCTTGTGGTTTCCATTATAGCTCTTTTCGGGATCCTAGCCGTTTTCCAGTATTTTTACGCGCCTAAGGTCTATCAAACAAATGCTTCTTTCTCTGTCAAAGAGGAGAAGGCTACCCGAGTAAGCCCCGAGGTCATTAAGTTTCTCAAGTCGAAAGAGATGGCAGAGCGCGTATCAAAGCAGATGGGCTACCTGAACGCAGATGCGCTTCTTTCCATGATTAAGGTGTCTCCTGCCAAAAAGGGTGCCAGTGTCATAGACATCATGGTAGAAGGGAAGAACCGCGAGAAAATAACGGCTGTTGCTAATACCTGGATCAGAGAGTTCATGAAAGTAGCGACCGATCCGCGTATTGAGAAGAGTTTCAAGGTTTCAGAGATTAGGGTAGTCACTAAAGCAAAAGTACCCACCCAACCGGTATCACATAAATCAAAGAAAATAACGTATATCATGATTCTGGGTATCGTTGTTGCGATCGGTATAAGCTTCTTTCTGGAATACCTGGATCACACTTTGCGGACAGCAAATGGGGTAGAGCTTTACGCTAAAATGCCGTTTTTAGGGGCTATTCCTCCCGCGTTGCAGGATGACAGTGACAGTAAGGACATTAATAAAATTGTACAAGTGAAACCGGATACGCTGATGGCGGAAGCTTTCAGGAACGTAAAAGTTTCCCTTTTGTTTGCTTCTCCCTCAGGATCCGAGGCTAGAGCTATAGCAGTGGGTAGTTCGGCCATGGCGGAAGGTAAAACTTTTATTACGTCAAATCTTGCTATAACTTTTGCTAGGGCAGGTGACCCGACGCTATTGATCGACGCGGACATGAAAAAGGGTATGCTCGAGAAAGACTTCGTTGTTAAGTCTGAAAAGGGGTTGAGCTCATTTCTTACGGGGGCAGCTACACTCGATGAAGTCATAATGCCAACTGATGTATCAAATCTATCGCTGATTCCTTCCGGGCCTTACCAGGAGAACCCTGCGGCTTTACTGACACCGGATAAGTTGGAAGAACTTATCCGCACGGCAAGGCCTAGGTTCAAAAGGATTTTTATAGATGTTCCATCCATACTGGGATCCAATGAGATGATGTTATGGGCGGATAGATGCGACGAGATTATGTATATTATTGGTTCGGGATTTACTCCACTTGAGGATGTTATTGCTGCGAAGAAAAAAGTACTTGGTAAAAAAGCGGGCATCGTCGGTGCTGTACTAAATAATGTAGCGATAGAGAATGACTTCTGCTATTATTACCGCTATTGCCAATTTTACCTCAAGAATAAATTTCAACGTCCGAAAACTAGCGGATAAGCACGATAACTCATCTGATGACACCGTTAACAAGACTGAAGGAAATCACTTTAAAGGGCTGTAGTCATATAGTCTGGAAACGTAAAGCTATAGTCTTTATCGTGGTTCTGGTAGTTACGCTATGTGGCGGTTTCACCGATCTAAGATCTCCCAAAATCTACGTGACCGAAGCTACCATCTTAATAGCCAATCCGTCGGAAGAATTGCCCCTTCACAATATCCTTAACAGCATTCCTTTGGCAAAGAGGGTAGGGGAGAAACTCGGGCTTAAAGATTCTCCCGAAGAGATTCTTTTATCTGTGCAAGGAAGGCTCTTAGAGAACAAGAACATAGTAAAGATACGGGTAGAGGGCGAGGATCCTGAAAAGATAAAAACGATCGCTGCAGCCTGGGCTAATGAGTTCGTGTCGCTATTGCGGAAACAGGTTTCTTATTCTGAACAGTCTGCCTTTATGTCGGGCGTCCATATAGTTTCGGATGAGAAAGTGAGGTTAATTCCTCGGGGCACAAAAACAGCTATATTTTTTCTCCTGGGACTATTCCTGGGGCTTATAGTGGCAATTATAATGGAAACTCTTGATCCTAGGCTCCAGAAGGCGATCGAGGTAGAGGATGTCGCTAAAATGCCTCTTCTTGGGTACATTCCTTCAGGGAAGAGAGAAAACGCTACCGAAAGGGAACTTGACCTTATTTCCTTTATTAAGCCTGATTCGCTGATAGCTGAAGCTTTCAGGGCTATAAAAGCTTCCGTGATTATTGGGTCTCCCGAGGGCATAAAACTTAAAACCATGCTTGTTACCAGTTCTGTACCTGCTGAGGGAAGATCCTTTATTGCTGCAAATCTTGCAGTACAATTTGCCGGTACGGGCTCCAAGGTGCTGCTCATAGACACTGCTGTAAAGGATAGTAGGCTTGGGGAAAGTCTTGCTGCTGAGGATAGGCTGGATGTGACAATACTGGGGTTGAGTGATGTGCTTTATGATAAATGTACTTTAGGAGAAGCTATAGCACGGACCCCGATTCCGGGACTCTCATTACTCGAGGCGGGAACCTTAGCTGAGAGTCCGGCAGATCTAGTGACATCGACAGCTTTTTCGAAAATTCTGTGCGAGTTAAAGAGCGTCTTTGATCGCATCATTATTGATTCAGGACCCATTCTGAAATCAGATGAAACTTTGTTATGGGCAGATAAATGCGATGGTATTATTTTTGTTATCGGCGCTGAAATAACGAACGTTAAGGATATCGATAGTGCAAGGAAACGCCTTGGTAAGAGAAGGAAGGAAGTAATCGGTGCTATTCTGAACAGCGTATGGTCCGGCAAGGATCTACGGTATTATTTCAAGCAGTTTCAGACTTTTCTTAGGAAAAAACCGGAAGAAATAATTGTAACCGAGGAAAGGGAAGAAAAAAACAAATAGAAAGAAGGGGTATCATGAAAAAGCGTATATTTTGTGGGATAGTAACTATCGTTTTTATCGTGTCAATGACGGTAATGGCGTTAGCTGACACACGTTCAGCAACATATAAACAGACTCTTACTGGTATGGGTATGCCTGAGATGACTATGCAGGTATGGATGAAGGATGACATGATGCGTCTAGATGCCACACCCAACGGACAATTAGTTACGACGATCAGACGGCCGGATGGTTTGTATAATTATGTGCCATCGCAGAATATACTATCAAAGATGCCAAAAATGGATTCTAAGGAAGAAGTGAAGAATCCAAGGGAATTTATCGAGTATCTTCATGGTATGGGTATTAAGCCGGTAGGCGTTGAAAGGGTCGGTGAATATGAATGCGATGTATATAAATACAAGGATACTATTACAGGAGTTCCAACGACAGCGTGGATATGGCGCGAGAAAAATTTCCCCATAAAGATCGAGGCAATGACACCTTTTGGGAAAACAACGGCCGTATTCAGCGAAGTACAAATAAATGTCCCGGTATCTGATAAACTATTTGAGCTTCCGAAAGATGCTCGATTTTTTGATATATCAGATCCATGGAAGGGATTACAGTCAACCAAGAAGGAACAACCGCGCAATACCAGGCAGAACGAACCATCGCGCAATACCAGACATAACGGACCATTTTAAAAGCAACATCCGGTAGAGACCCAAATATAAGCTCAGAAAGCTATATATCCCCAACGTCCGATAATGTATGTTATGTTAACTTGGCAAAGGGAGAAATAATGGTTACGGAAAAGCCATTGTTGCACCCTTTTTCTGGTCCACAAAACCTTGTGTGTTATTTTCTGATCACAATTGTGTTTTATACACGCGCCC
>JBAROK010000071.1:0-3881 GCA_049642065.1 Candidatus Omnitrophota bacterium
CAGTCGTAAAAATAGACTCTCCATCCGGAACGTGTCCGGCGGCTTCCGAAAGTTTCTTAAGAGCCTCAGGCTCGTTGAGATACATCGGTATCGTATAAGCTACCCTGAGAAGCGGACTCAACATGTCACCTTTAGGCCTTACGATCTCTTCACGCGTGGCGGTTATCCCTACGCCTGGCACCGCGGCACTTTCAGTGATTATATCTTCAAGCGAAGTTCTCTGGTTAGTAAGTACCTTTATGTAAGGAGTGTCAACATCCTTGGTGATCTTAGGCGTCACTACTACGTAAGATACGCCTTTTTTCTCTAATATATCTTTTATACCTCTCGTATGAAAACCACCGGCGATCAGTACGCACCTGTTCTTGCCTTCAGTTTTCATCTGTTTAAGCGTGTTATCAATTAAAGCGTTATCCCTCTTGATGGCTATTTCATAGAAATCCACCATCTTCGGTATATTCTCGCTGATCTCGGCTGGCATAGCATCTATGGTATAGTTCAGGTTGTATTTATCAACGAGGCTTGCCATAAACTCCAGCACTTCTTCAAGAGAGAACTCTTCTGAATAACCCTTGAAAAGATCGTAATCGTCGTTAGTAAGCTCTATATTGGAAAGATCTATGAACATATCCAGCATAGCTGCATGTTTGTCGAGTTTTCTCTGGGTTTCGTCCTTGAAAAGCTTTTCCTTAAGGCGCAGCTCTATCTTATCTATTTCTTTGAACAGACCTTCATTGTCTATACCTTCATAAAGCTTTGTGTAGATATAGTAATAAAAAAGGTTCGGATACTCGTGAAGCATGTCAATATCGTTCTCTTTCGCAAGATCCCTGAGGTGTGAATAAAAATCCACTGCCTTGATATGGCCCTTCTTGAACCTGATACTCTGGGTAACGAGCTCTGTCATGCCCGCTTTATCCATCTTCTTACTGATAACGTCTATATACTCGCTTCTTTCCTGGTCAACGATATCAAAATCTATTTTTTCCTCGTATTCCAGTGTCTTGACGAGCTTCCCGAAATTCTCAAGATCTTTAAATTTGACTTTCTGTTTTTCGGAGTTCTTGTTCAGGTATGCAGCATACTCGCTAAGCTCGATCTCCTTATCGTCGAACGCCCTTATCTTAAGATCCAGCTCTTTAAGCTCTGCCGGATATACTATCGATTTAAGCCTGTTGGATATAGTACGTGCATTGGTGAAATATTTCTCGATCGATTCTTTATAGGGATACACTTCGGTAAAAGCTCTCAGGTTCTTTACATAATAGTCCCTGGTCTCCGCACCGAAAATAGTCCCTTGATATTCTGAAGTTATGGAGAAGAACTCAGCGCCCGTTATTTCGCCCTTTTTCATGAAATACGTCGCGACCTCTTTGCGTATCTCTGAATCCGGGAATGCCCTGAACCATGTCGTGTCGACGATCCCTTCAGCCCCTTCGACCGATATGATATCTATCCTGCATTCCTTTGTCAGCTGATCCAGCATCCTGTTTATGTTGGATTGCGCTTCGTAGTTACAATGCGCATCCTGTATATGGATAACGACCTTGTCACTTTTACCAGAATACTTGGTCTTTATCGTACCGCAATCAATAGCGATACCGATATCCTCAACAGTTAACGGAGAGTCATCCTTTGCCACGTTCGCGGGAGTTATATCATCCGTTGTCGCAGCGAAACTTACGTTATACAACGAGAACGTAAGTACAAGAAAGACACTTACCGCCTTAAAGAAAAGGGATCTTTTTGGGCTTATGAGTTTCATGATCTTCTCCT
Source organism: Candidatus Omnitrophota bacterium (assembly GCA_049642065.1). Classification (GTDB taxonomy): domain Bacteria; phylum Omnitrophota; class Gorgyraeia; order Tantalellales; family Tantalellaceae; genus WJMH01. Next base: position 1,777 of record JBAROK010000071.1, read on the forward strand.
TCATGTTCGTTTTCTTTATATATAATTATATATTCACAGAGTACACTCCTGCACTCCGTGTAAAAAACCAACTTTTTCTAGTTTTACACTCTATACTAAGTATAGCGTAAACATCACGAAAAGTCAATATGCTTGTTTCTAACTATTTTACATCTTAACTATTTTTAGGGTTTTTACCCTCAAATTACGCTCTTATAAGCACTTCTCTGCACTTTTCGTAGTAGTTTCGTACTTCGTTCTCAAAGTCTATCGGTCTCGCCTGTGGCAGGTATATGAAGAGCCTGCCTTCTACTAACTTGATCTTGGCCAGGCCAACCAAGTTACCGGATTTACCCGTCAGCAAGAGGTTCACGAAAACCTCGTACTGGTTGAAGTTACTCGTCGCTTTCTCCGCCAGATCCACCTGCAGAAGCTGCTTGTTTTCATATCCAAGTTCACCTGCAATTACCCGGAACCCGGCATTAGTTGTATCCGCTTGCGGAGCTGCCGATTTTACCAGATCGAAAAGCTCACTATTGGTATAGCCTCCATCTCTACGGTCAAGTATCACAATATCCTCTTCTTTGACTACACCCTCAAGCATCCAAAGATCAATAAGCTTTTTCTTGAACTCATTCTTTTCAGCATCGGTAACAACATTCGCAGGAGCCATTACCATGAACCTATCGTTCTGTTTGTCGGTCTCTGCGTTCACTTTCATCCTTTTGCGCCGTCTGGCTATCTCAAGCCCCGCCGGTATGATCGTACGCGCGTTCTCAAGAACTTTATCGCCGTCAGCATAATGCACAAAATAATGTCCTTTCTCCTCATCCAGTGCTTCAGGCCTGTAATTCATCCTGTATTTGTTCTTCACCGCCCAGTAAGAATTCTCTACCCTCATCTTGTAAACACTAATCGAGGAGAGTTCAAGCGGTTCCAAAACATCCAGATATTTACTGGATATTTCCTTGAGCAGGGACGATACATCATCTATCCTAGAGATGGTCTCCGGCGTAAGGGCCGCTATTTCAGGATGCGTGAGGATGAATACCTTGTTCTTTACCTCTTTGGCAAAACCCAATATCATAGATGTCAGGCCCTGAGACTGCATGCTCGTATCCGCGTCAACCAGCACCGATGCCACCGAACCGTATCCTTTACGAGCGCTTTCAAGCTCTCTAAGCATCCCTTCTTTACCCGTGCTTTCCAGTATCGTAATACGTATCGTAGAAGCCTTATCGAGCTTCTTTATTTCGCTCAAGCTCAGTCGATCAAACTGGTTGCGCGGGATACCTACAGTGATACTTGATATGGACGTCATTTCTGTCATCTTCGATATAAGAGCTCGTGACAAGTAGCTGCCGGCTGGCTCGCGCCTGTACGCTACCCTGATAAAATCCAGCGCTTTGTCCTGTCCGTAAAGTTCGTTCATCGCCTTAAAAATAGTTGCATAAGGTATTTTCATATCCTCATGCAGGTATCTTATGACTTCGTTCTCACCTGCTCTGCGTATGAACGAACCCCAACTGACAACTTCGACCTTCATTTTTTTGTCCGCGTTTGAACGTACTATAAGATCATCATCCTTGATATTCATCGGGAACCTTTTCAAAAGTCCCAGCTTACCGAATTCCCTCTGCACCCTTTCCGAAAGATGCGAATGGCCTTCAATGCCGAGAAGGTCTTTCAGGAGTTTTTCTTTCCCTTCGTCCAGATCATCCGCACTTATCCCCTCCAGATGATCTTCCATTTCGCTAAAAGTCATATGCGCATGGCGTTCTTTAAGATCAAACACTCTTGCCAGCGTATCATACACGTCCATTCTGCTATCGTAGGATCTAAGAAGAATTTTAACTACCTGTTTCCTGATATCGACGATCTGTTTACTGCTGACCTTGCGCCCATCGAAATATTTGCGGATGATCACATCGCTTACTGTAGGCATAGCTTTCCTGGCACGTATTTTTATCGCTTCATACTGGCCTCCCGCTGGCAGAACAATGAACGCCATCCTGTCTCTGGTAAAGCTCCTGTCCATCGCCTCATGAAGACGGTACATATCCGCTATATTGAACGCACCGATCCGTGCAACAACGCGTTCCATATCGTCATACCTCACGTTAAGG
>JBAROK010000081.1:0-71086 GCA_049642065.1 Candidatus Omnitrophota bacterium
CTTCCTATATTACCATAAGCAACAGCATAATTCTTGTTTATATCTATTGCTTTGCGGTATTGCTCGATAGCGTTCTCGATCTGGCCCTGCTCATAGTAGGTATTGCCAAGATTAAGGTACAACCTGGCGTTTTTAGGATGGTACTTGAGCGTGCTGTTAAAAAAGGATATCTCGTCCTTCCAGTCCAGATTCCTTATCATAGTAGCCCTGCCATAAAGCGCCAGTATCGCCGCTACAAGTACCAGCAAGCCAACTCTTAATATCTTTTGTCCAGATAATTTCTCGTTATACAGACGATATACTCCTATCCCTACCAATAAGAACGGTCCGATAGAAGCCATGTATATCCAGTGTTCCGCAAGAAAACTGTTTATCGGGATCAGGTTTGAAACCGGCAGTAGATTAGCAAAGAACCAAACGATACCAAACGATACCAAACGGTCGTGTTTATATGTCTTTACTGCCGCCCATACTACGGCAGATATAAACCCTAACGCTATCAGCGCAGAGGGATGAAAAATGCTTTTTGTTATAGCTATCTGCCTCTCCATGTGCAGCCCCACGGGGAATATCATAAGTTTAACGTATATGATTATCGTTCGGAAGAACGTAAGCAAACGAAAAACCAGTGGTATTTTATTGAACGCTGATGGCGGTGCTATATCAGAAAAACTCAATACTGTCAGGCGCAACCATACGTATATTAGCACTATCGCGGCATACGGGACCCAGCTCCATTTAAGCTTCCGGTAGAGATGATCTTTTTCTGTGCCTTTAAGGAAAAAAGACATATAAAGGAATATAAGAATCGGCATCGCTATAATGATCTCTTTTGATAATAGGGACAGTACGAAGAACGCGATCGATAAACCATATATCACCATGGTCTTGGTGCCGCTTCGGGACCTTTGTGCGAAAATGATAAAACATACCAGTGACAGCAGCATAAATAGCCCATACAAAGGATCTGCCCGGCCTGCTATATATGCGATAGCTTCGGTATGTACCGGGTGAACCGCCCAGAATAAGGCTGCTATACCCGATATCATAAGGTTCTCGGAAAGATACAAGAGAAAAATAAAAACCATCACAGCAACCATCGCTTGTACCAGCACGTTGGTCAAGTGGTACCCAAGCGGGTATTCTCCCCACAGGAAATAATCGATCATATCGGAAATCTCCTGCACAGGCCTGTAAAAATTGTTTATGTTCTCGCTGCCGTAACCAACATAAGTCTTGAAGACGTTTTTAAGATGGATGAAGCTCTTTACTTGGGAGTTGTTAAGAATAAGGTATTCATCGTCCCAGATGAACTCACCTTTTAGCGTATTGGCATAAACAAGGAAAGCCACGCAAAATATCACAATGCACATTACAATGACTTGCCATTTCTTGGAAGGTTTTTTATATATATTCGTTCCGGGGACGGCTCGAGGAGGAACGTTGGGTTGTTCGGAAATATTTTCCTCGAAAACTTTTCTTCTTTTCTTTTTCAAAATATCCTCCGGATATGTTTTCCGTGCAGGTCTATTTTAATCCTTTATCCCATTTTTCTCAACAAGTATACCTATTCTAAGTAAGTATTTTTAAAAGTATAACACACTCCCGGCCTTTTCTCCAGAGCAAGAGCACGCTATTGCGGGAACCATCCTTTCGTGCTATTATTATAAACTGTTATGAAGAAAGCGTTTGTCCTGTTTATTGTATTTATCCTCGCCGGAAACGGTTCGTTTGCTTCGGTAAGCGAGGAGTTCTATATCGTAACCAACGGCCCTGTCGCTGTCGGTGGCGGAATGGTGCGTCATTACCTCACCGAAAAGCAGGGACGGGTTTCTACGCGTTACAGTTATGGCGGCGTGGAAAAAGATGCTATACTTGTTGAAAAAGAGATGCGTTCGCCGCGTACCGGGTTTTCCATGAGTGAAACCATACGGATACCCTTTTCGCCACCGGTAAATAGGCAAAGCGGCTGGTTGGAAGTCGGATCCCATACGGTGCTTTTAACTGTAAATAGACACGGCAGGATAGTCGTAAGAGAAGAGAAAGATCCTAGGCTCGTTAAGAACGAGCCTAGCGCTAACATACATTAAATTAACGAGGTGCTATCATGAAACTCGGCATAGTCGGCCTGGAACAGTCCGGCAAGACCACAGTCTTCAATGCTTTAACCGGAGCAGATAAGGAAGTAGGCTCTTTCGGTAAGATCGAAGCCCATCTTGCTATGGTCAAGGTCCCCGACGAGAGGCTTGACTGGCTTTCAGCCCTCTACAAACCAAAAAAAACCGTGCATGCTGATATTGAGTTCGTTGATATACCCGGCAGTATAAACGATTCTTCTGATGCTAAAGTGGTCGCAGCTGCCCGTGAAGTTGAGGCTCTGGTATTCGTCGTACGGGCATTTGAGAACCCTAACGTGCCCCATTCCCTTGGCAGCAATGATCCTGCAAGGGATTTCGACCAGATCAAGATCGGGCTGATAGTCGCAGATATGTCCATAGCTGAAAAGCGCATAGAAAGACTCGATAAGAATATAAATAAAGGTGCGGGCACTGCCGACGAGAAGACAGAGCTTTCTGCCCTTAAAAAAATAATGGAAAAACTGGAGAACGAGCTGCCGGCTTCGGAGGCTGATCTTTCGGAGCCAGAAGAAAAAGTTATACGATCTTTTCAGTTCCTGACGCTTAAACCTTACCTTACGCTGCTTAACGTCTCCGATGACGCTCTTAAATCCGAAGAGACGTCAAAAATCGTACAGACTCTGCCGAGTTGCATGGCTATGTCAGCAAATATCGAAATGGAGATCCGTAAGCTTGATGAGAACGACCGCAAGGCTTTCCTTGACGCCCTCGGGATAGAAGAGCTTTCTTTGAACTCGTTCATACGCAAAGCTTACGAAACGCTCGGGCTTATTTCTTTTTTCACTGTCGGAGAGGACGAAGTGCGCGCGTGGACCATTCATGCCGGCCTTCCCGCGGTAAATGCGGCCGGTAAAATACATTCGGACTTAGAGCGCGGGTTCATCCGCGCGGAGGTCTTTTCTTTTGAAGACCTCAAGTCTAATGGTAGCGAAAGAGGAGTTAAAAACGCGGGGCTTTTCCGTCTTGAAGGTAAAGAGTATATCGTCAAAGACGGTGATATACTTTCAATAAAATTTAGCGTATAACTCTAGAGGACGAGTATGGAAAACCCATCAATTGCTGTTGTGGTCATAACCAAGAACGAAGAAAAAAAGCTCAGGAGATGCCTTTCTTCGGTGTCGGCACTGGCTTCTGAAGTCATCGTGGTTGATGACGTCTCTTCTGACGGTACCCCGAATATCGCCCGGGACGAGTTTAATGCTAAAGTCATCGTTAATGAGGCCAAGGGCAACTTCGATAACCAGCGCAACCTGGGCATTGAAGCCGCTACCTGTAAATGGGTACTCCAGATGGATGCCGACGAAGAAGTGCCCGCTGAAACAGTCCAAACTATAAAAGATAGTCTGAACGCCTCAGAAGACTTTGCTGCTTTTACTATTATCCGTCGTGACTGCGTCTTTGGCGTGCCCTTACGCCATGCCGGTCAGGAAAAAGCCGTAAAGCTCTTCAGGAAAGACAAGGCCCATTATACCGGAAGCAAAATACACGAAACACTGGAAGTAGACGGCAGTATAGGAACTATCCCCTCTTATGTTCTCCACTATAATTTCGATTCTATCGGTGAAGTTATTAATCGCTGGAACTATTATACTGATATCGAATCGGCCGCTTATATCAAAGAGCATGGCCCTCAAAGCGTCAAATCCATGAAAAAACGGATTCTTTACAAATCTGTTAAGCTTTTCTACAAGCACTATATGAAACGGGGCGCTTACAAGGACGGTGTATACGGCCTTATTTGGGCGGTGCTTCACGTTATAAGTCCCCTGCTCTTCTGGCTTAAAGTCCTTGAAAGAAGCGTCAAGAAATCTTCTCCCAACTGATCAAAAAAACGCGTATATCCTTTACGGCAATAAAGTTGACAAAATTGGTCCCCTATGTTACCATTTTTACCTATAAGATTTTGGCTCTTCGGTGGCCCCATCGTCTAGCCCGGTCAGGACACCAGATTCTCATTCTGGCGACAGGGGTTCGAATCCCCTTGGGGCTGCCAAAATATACTAGAACTGATACTGCGCGAGTGGCGGAACGGCAGACGCACCAGCTTGAGGGGCTGGCGGGGGCAACCCTGTGCGAGTTCAAATCTCGCCTCGCGCACCATATATATCAAAAAACCCGCAAAAAAGCGGGTTTTTTTGTTTTTAGTAGATTTTTCGAACATATTGCCGGATTTATGATATAACTTTACATATAGTAAGAAGATGTCAAAACTCTATTAAAATTAATAAGGCGGTAATCATGAAAAGAAGGTTTTTCTATCTACTTATCCTTACTTTTATATTTGTGTCGCTGATCCCTGCAGCATTTTCTTATTCAGAGGATCCTTCTGTAAAGTTCATACAGGACCAGGAATATTACGGGGATTTTACCGTAGATGGCTCCTGGAAAGCGGATGAATCAAGTCCTCTTATGATGGCCATTGCCAAAGAAGGAATAAAACCCCCTGTCATAAAAACAGCACCTTCAAGAACTTATTTTGTGACTTCCGGCCCACTCGGCAAAGAGCAAACGGGAAAGATAAGTTACGGTGGCGCCTTGAACCTTAAATATTATTCCGGTATATCTTACGATTATCTTCAGGAGAATCTTCCCGGCAAGACCGTTTCGGTTGATATAGAAATACCCGCCGAATCCGTCAGACAGGATAACCCCGTGCCAAACAAGATGCGTATCGTGATGAAATCAGAGACTGACGGTGCCTGGGCGGATTTTTATTACGAAAATGAATGGATAAGCGCAAGAAAGCCCGGGACGTATCCTGTGAAAGTTAAAATACCTACCGAACCCGTAAGCCTTTATACCGACCAGGTTTTTCATCCGGAAAACTCTATCCTGTTTTCTATTGAGTATTTCTCCATGGAAGGGGCCCGGTATCTGCCTTACTTATCGTTCTCCTTCAGCAACTTTGAGATAGAAGGCATAGACCTTGATCCGCTTGATCTTAAATGGCAGCTTACCAAAGATGGGTACGCTATAGAGAACGTGTACCTGCCCTCTTTCGTTAAGGGTAGCACTATCGTATCCCAAATGAATAAAGGCCTTGATGCGAATTTCGAGGTCGCAAAGGCATCCCTTAAAGCAGAGCGGCCGTTTTCCGGTAAGCTTGAAAACTTCTTCCTCACGCTTTCCGCTTTTGTACCCAAGGACCTGCGTCAGCAAAAAGGCGCATTCGATCTTACAATAAGAGATAAAAACGGTAACGTCCGTTCTTCAGTAAAAAACTTTAACTCCTGTAACCTGGAAGGCAGGGTCTATCTTACCCTGCCGCTTGACTCTTTTTCCGTTCAGAAAGATATTTCCGAGCTTATCAAGGATACCGAAATATCTCTAAGAGTAAAAACACTGAACTCACATACAGCGGATATGCTGCCTATAGTCCTGGAACCACTTAAGATACGTCAGGGACACTTGATCTCATTTGACAATACCTGGCAAGTCCGGGATGCGCAGGGGTTAGGCGGATACAAAAAAATAGATGTGCGACCGGACGGCCAGATAGCTGCGGGTGGTATAACAGTTAAAGAGTTTCGTAACAATCTTTACCAGCTTGATGCTACCCTGCGCATGAAAGGCGGTATAGACTGGGAAAATCCCTATTATAAGGTAGAGTTAATACGCGATTTTGATGAAGGGCCTGTAGACTTGGATAATATGCGTATCGAAGTTTTCGTGAGCCCTCTTACCGATACTACGGATGTATGGCAAAGGCCTTTCAGGGCCCGGTTGGGTCTTCTTGATTCCAGCGGAAGCGTCATGTTCGGACCCAATATATCCCTATCAGAAGGACTGCCTAGCCTGGCCGCTCTTGACGTCTCCCTTACCCATCCCATGCCTAAGGGTCTTGTCACGCCAGGGTTTGACCCTACAAAAGTAAAAGCGATACTGATAAATTTCGAGGCTTCTCACGGTCCAACAGAGATAAGGGCTATAGGATTGTCTCTCGTTAATCTTGCCGTCAGTCCACGCGAATCTACTCGTGCCAGCGGGGCTAAAAGTATAGATTTTTCCAGGTTCAAAAGAGAGCCGGCATCATGGGAACTCACCCGCCTTGTCAGAGAATCCGGCGGTTACTTCGTAGGCATCAACTACCCTTTTACGGTCTTGGATCTTCCTGAATCTGTCCTTAAGGTGCCGCAAGTATACCCGGCAATCGGCATGAAACCAACGGATCCCAGACACCTAGGTTTTGGTAGCGAACTTACCAAAACTACCACGATAAACGATTTCAAAAAATTTGCTGATCATGATATAGATGTCGTCAGGCTTTTTATCCTGGGGCATCTTGAAGGCGTCTTCACCTGGGATGAAAAAGGTAAGGATATAAACGGTTTTGGGGAAGGCATGGAACAGACCATACAAGAGAGGGCCGGAATGAGCGTAGAAAAACTAGCGGAATATCTCAACGAGAACGACGAGACGGTCTTCCGCAGAGACGACTCCGGCAATCTACTGGGTGTTGAAGAACATGTTCTTCCTGATTTTCGCACTCTTTTCGATATTCTCGAACAGGTAGAAAAAGAAACCGGTAAAAGGCTTTTCGTTATGATCTCGTTGTATGATTTCCTTTTGGGTGACAATGTTAAGAATGAGGGTCCTCTCAGGATGTACACCGTTGGGGAACACGCGGAAGTTGTCATTGATCCGCTTCTTAAAGTTAAGGTCCAAGCGCTGACTTGGAAGATCATGAAGATCATGAGTCAAGACGAACGTTTTTATAAATACGTAGCAGTGGCCGAGATAATGAACGAACCGGCGAATGCTACGGGTCTGGCAACACAGAAACATTTTGTTGATCTGCTAAATTTCGTAGGTGAAGGGCTTTATCTTTTAAAGGACGCACTAGGACCATCTATCCCCGTGTCCGTAGGTTTTAGAAGCTGGCCGGGAGACCTCCGGTACTGGGCACCTATCGGCGGCGGAGTTGACGTGCTTATGATACATTACTGGGAAAGTCTTGAGTCGTACAATATAGATACCCCGGAACTATGGTCTATAGATATGTCCACTGGAAAGCTCTGGGAATACCTGGGTCAAAAGCCCGAAGACCGCCTTACGGGTATGGGTGAGATCGGTCCCAAAGACCTGGAAAAGAATCTGTTCAGGCTGGAAAGAGCAGGCTATGACTTCACGCTTCTCTGGTCTTATTCTGGACACGATAGTTATGACGTAAAACCGTTCATGGCAACCGTCGCCCGGTACCAAAAAGGAGATTATATGTTCGGGAAGCTTATGGAATTACCCCTTCCCGTTCTTAAAAAAGCGTTCCTTTATTTTTTAACGGCACGCGAACTTTTCGACGCGCAATGGGAACAGATCACGCAAACCACTCCCGTAAATCCCGATGAGGCTTTCAGGTCTTACATGGTAAGTCGCTCTCAGGGAGTCAAAGATGATGGACTTAAACCAGCTATCAGCGGCTTGCTTGAAATCTCAAGGCTTAAAGATATTACTCTCAGCCCGGAGAACATCCGTTACCTTATACTGAAAACCATCAAAGAAAAAACTCTAGAAAAAGAATAGCTTTGGCATTTTGTTCTGCTTTTAAAATAAAAAACCCGCTAAAAAGCGGGTTTTTTATTTTTTGGGTAGTTTTGCCAGAAGACGTACTTATTGGTCGGTCTTAACAGCTGAGAGCATTAACATCGTCCAGCCGCTGAATATCAGGTTTATCCCTACAAGCAGGCCTAGCACCCATGCCGCGTCGCCGGGATACCCGGAGAAAATAATAGCGGCCAGTATAAGAGCCGCTATGCCGCTGGCAAGCATCCATCCCCAGTTCGTCATCGGCCGGAGTTGTACTGCGACAGCTATCTTTATTACTCCCTCGAGCATAAAGAGAATGGCTAAGAGTAATGTAAGCGTAAGCACGCCCCGCATAGGATACACCAGGAACATGATACCTATTGCGAGATAAAATATACCGCCTATAAGTCTCAGTATACATTTACCGGAACTTAACGCACGAAACGAATGTGCGATCGTAACGATCCCGCCTATTGCAAAGATCCACCCAAAGAGAACCTCAATAGCGACAGAGGCAGCTAACGGCACCGCTATAGCCGCCGCACCAAGAAGGATCAGTGCGACCCCCGCGACCAGGAACCATCTTTTAGTTTCTTGCGTGATGTCTGACATGCTAATCATTCTCCTCTTTGGGCTTCATGTTTTCTTTATCTAGTTTGCGCTGTTTTTTTTCTTCTTTTTTCTTTTTCTTTGCCATTTCTTTCTGGCGCTTTTGATATGAATAATTATCTTTTGCCAACATACCCTCCTTTTGTCTTAGGGGCCATCCCGCATGGGGACGCCCTATGATTTGGATGATACTACTAGGAAATATACAGTCCTGGAAAAACAAAATGCCCCCCATCAAGCAGAGGGCATTTAAATAAAGATCCTGAGCTGCCTACGGCAAAATTGGTTCCCCGCATTGGACAACTCTTGCGGACTGCTAAGAGTGAGCGCCTAACAAAATCTCTTCTTTTAACGGCCGCTGTCCTTGTGCTTCGAGAAGCACTCCTTGCAGTATACTGGACGGTCCCCGCGGGGCTTGAAAGGAACTTCGCATTCTTTCTTACACTCTGAACAAGTCGCCTTGTGCATCTCTCTCGGCCCCCTGTCAAATCCACCACCACCACCATGTTGATATCCCATCTTGTCTCCTTTTTGTTTTTATTAACAATGATTATACACTAAAAAGCCCAATGATTATACACTAAAAAGCCCCTTGTAACTTATTTACTAGGGTTTAAATCTATGGCTGGGATGCCTGGACTCGAACCAGGAACAGCTGCTCCAGAGGCAGTCGTGTTACCAATTACACCACATCCCAGCGTCAGTACCATTTAGAGCAAATATTATACTACAAGACCTTTATTTTAAAAGGATTTTTTAGCTATCTTCGCCCAACTGTCGCGAAGGGTCGTAGTACGGTTAAAAACCGGTTTACTTTTAGCGGAATCTTTAGTGTCTACGAAAAAATAACCCATCCTTTCGAATTGATATCTTGCGCCGGGTTTCGCGTCTTTTAGTATGGGTTCGAGTTTACACCCTTTGAGCTCTTCCAGCGAATCCGGATTGATGTTCGAAGTAAAATCTTGCCCTTCCTCAGTATTGTTCGGATCCCGTTCCTTAAAAAGATAGTCATAAATACGGACCTCTGCATCCAGCGCATGTTTAGCTGAAACCCAATGCAAAGTTCCTTTGACCTTTCTGCCGTCGGGAGCGTCCCCTCCACGCGTTGCCGGATCATATGTGCATCTTAGCTCTTTTATCCCGCCATTCGCGTCTTTTACTACTTCTTCGCATTTAATAAAATAAGCATACCTAAGCCGCACTTCCCTGCCCGGAGCGAGTCGAAAGAACTTTTTTGGGGGCTCTTCCATAAAATCCGCCTGCTCTATATAAAGCTCTTTTGAAAACGGGACTTTCCTGGTACCCGCATCGGGATCCTCCGGATTGTTAATGGCTTCCAGATCCTCTTCCTCGCCTTCGGGATAGTTGGTTATAACGACTTTAATCGGATTTAAAACCGCCATGACTCGCAGAGCTGTTTTATTAAGTTCTTCTCTTAGGCAATTCTCAAGCACATTGATATCCACGATACTGTTCATTTTTGCCACGCCGATAACATCACAGAACTTCTTTATAGATTCTGCCGTATATCCCCTCCTCCTGAAACCCGATATGGTCGGCATGCGGGGATCATCCCAGCCGTCAACATGGTTTTCTTCTACGAGTTGAAGGAGTTTTCTTTTGCTTAATATGGTATTACTAAGGTTAAGCCTGGCGAACTCTATCTGCTTGGGATGATACGTCCCCAGCTCTTCCAGGAACCAGTCGTATAGCTGGCGGTGGGTTTCGAATTCCAGCGTGCAAATAGAGTGGGTGATTTTTTCTATTGAGTCTTCAAGGCCATGGGCCCAATCGTACATCGGGTATATGCACCACTTCTTTCCAGTACGGTGATGTTCAGCGTGAAGGATCCTGTACATGACCGGATCTCTCATCAAGAGATTCGGATGGGACATATCTATCTTCGCACGCAGCGTTTTAGACCCATCGGGAAACTCTCCTTTGCGCATTCTGTCAAAAAGATCCAGATTTTCTTCGGGAGACCTGTCTCGGTAGGGGCTGTTCTTACCGGGTCCCGTAATAGTACCCCTGTATTCTCTTACCTCTTCAAGGGGCTGGTCGCATACATATGCCTTACCCTTCTTGATAAGCTCTACCGCGTACTGGTACATTTCGTCGAAATAATCGGAAGCATAGGAAAGCCTGTCTTCCCAGTCCGCACCCAACCATTTTACGTCCTCGATGATGGAATCGACATATTCCTGCTCTTCCTTACAGGGATTGGTATCATCAAATCTGAGATTGAACTTTCCTTTATAGTCTCTGGCTATACCGTAATTAAGGCAGATACTCTTGGCGTGGCCGATATGCAGATATCCATTCGGTTCAGGCGGAAAACGCGTATACACCCTGCCGTCATGTTTGCCTGTTTTCAGGTCTTCGTCGATTATGTCTCTGATAAAATTAGATTTTGCTTGCGTCTCGTCCATTTTAGCTAGATGCCTTGCGCATCCTCTCTATTACCTTTTCTTTGCCCAAAAGTTCCATCATCTCAAAAAGTCCCGCGCCTTTTGTTTTGCCGCTTATAGCCATGCGCGTAGGATGAATGATCTGCCCGGCCTTGAGGCTTCTCTCTTCGGCTATCCTGCGGCAAACTTCTTCTATCTTTTCGTGAGAAAAATCTTCCATCTCACCAAGAGCATCCGCGAACACCTTAAGATTCTCTTGATTCTCCTGGTTGTCTAGATATTTTTTCTTCCCTTTTTCTTCTGCTTCAAAATCATCCATAAAGAAACAGTCCGTGAGTGCGTAAAATTCGTCCAATGTCTTTATCCTGACCTTGTATAATTCCACCAGGCTGAGAAACTTATCTTCCGGCATCATGGAAATATCAACGTTCACCGAAGCAAGGTGCTCCTTGAGAAGCGTTGCCAGTTTTTCGGTATCAGATGCCATGATGTATTCTGAATTGATCCATCTGAATTTCTGAATATCGAACTTTGACTGAACATCCGTCATCTTATCGATCTCGAATATCTCCAGCGCTTCCGGAAGGGAAATTATTTCCCTGTCCTCTCCGGGAGACCAGCCAAGAAGCATAAGGTAGTTGACTATAGCTTCGGGCAGGAACCCTTCTCTTTTGTATTCTTCAACAGATACCCCTCCGTGCCTTTTGGATAACTTTGCGCCGTCAGCACCCATCATAAGCGGCATGTGTCCGAACTTGGGAGGCTCATGTCCAAGAGCTTCATAAAAAAGCATTTGCTTAGGAGTGTTTGAGATATGGTCGTCTCCACGGATAATATGGGTTACCTCTAGATCAACGTCATCGACAACGCAACAAAAGTTATAGGCGGGCGAGCCGTCAGACTTTATCATTACCTGGTCTTTGATCTCGTCGGTGCTGAAGATTATCTCACCGTGTATCATGTCGTCCAGTTTTATCTCGCGGCCCTTTTCTATTTTAAAGATAATAGCTTCGCCTTCTTTGTAAGCTTTTCCTTCGGCAAGAAGCTGTTCGGCTTTTTCCTTATAGGCGCTGAACCGGTCGCTTTGATAGACCAGATCTCCGTCCCAATCCAGGCCCAGCCATTTAAGGTCTTCAAGGATCTCATCAAGAAACTCTTTTTTTGACCGTACCTTGTCGGTGTCTTCGATCCTGAGCAGCATCTTCCCGCCGGTCTTGCGGGCGTACAGCCAATTGAAAAGCGCGGTCCTTGCGCTACCCAGATGAAGGAACCCGGTAGGACTTGGCGCGAATCTTACGGTTATCATTTTCTATCCTTTCAAACTATGCGCTTGTGAGGCGTTTATCTCGAAACCTCTCTCTACAGCCTTGATGTTGACCGGAATTATTTCTTTCCTGGCCGAGCCCATTGTCTCTACTACCTTCATGAGGGTTTCTTTATCGAAGAGCCCCTTCCTGTCGGCAAAGATACCTGTCGCTATCATGTTAGCGACACGAACGTTCCCAAGTTTTAACGCCTCGTCTGTTAACGGGGCTTTTACGACATCAATGTCTTTCCTGGTCACGTCCCCGCTTGCCATGGAAGTGTTAAGTATAAGAAGTCCGCCTTCTTGGATCCTCTTTTCGAACTTATCAAGTGATGGTCCGTTCATTATAATAGCCGTATCGGCTACCGCTACCGCGGGACTCCCTATGGGTTCTGAGCTTATTCTTACCATCGCATGTGCCGTTCCTCCGCGCACCTCCGCCCCGTAGGACGGCATCCATGTTACATGAAGGTCTTTCATCATGCCCGCCTGTGCAAGAGCTTTGCCAAGCGTCATTATGCCCTGGCCACCGAACCCTGCGCATATTATTGATTCATTCACGTTTTTCATGTTTACTGGTCTTTAACCACTCCCAGCGGATATTCTTTTATAACTTCTTTTTCTATCCGGTCCATTGATTGCAGTGGAGTCATTCCCCAATACGTTGGGCACGGGGAAAGGACTTCCACCATCGAAAACCCTTTGTTCGCCATTTGATATTCAAACGATTTCTTTATAGCTCTTTTGGTATTAAATATCTCTCTGGGAGAATGAAGAGAAGTCCTTTCCAGGTAAACTGCCCCCGAAAGCACTTTCATCATCTCCAGCATCTTTATCGGAAATCCTTCTTTGTCTTGCCTGCGCGTGAATTGTGAGGTAGCTGTCGTCTGTCCCAAAAGGGTCGTGGGCGCCATTTGCCCTCCTGTCATCCCGTATACCCCATTGTTGACAAAAATGACCGAGATATTCTCTCCCCTGTTAGCGGTATGTATTATTTCAGCCGTACCTATAGCCGCCAGGTCTCCGTCTCCCTGGTAAGTAAAAACCAATCTGTCCGGAAGAACCCTTTTCACTCCGGTCGCTACTGCGGGAGTGCGTCCATGTGCAGCCTCCATCGTATCAAAATCCCAATAATCGTAAGCCAGAACCGCGCATCCTACCGGTGCTATAGCAACCGTTTTGTCGCGCACCCCCATCTCGTCTATTACCTCACAAATGAGACGATGTATGAGCCCATGACCGCATCCTGGACAGTAATGCGTTACGGCATCTTTCATCGATTCCGGTTTCTTGAATTCTTTGGTCATTTTACGTGTTCCTTGAGCTTATTTATTATCTCTTCTTCCGTGGGAACGCCTCCGCCCATACGACCATGAAAGAAAACTCTCTCGTTATCCTGAACGGCAAGCCTCACGTCCTCGACCATTTGCCCGGCACTCATTTCAACCACAAAAAACTTTTTCCCGTCTTTCGCCATACGTGAAAGCTCGTCATACGGGAACGGCCATAAAGTAATAGGCCTTATAAGCCCCGCCTTTATGCCTTGCTCGCGAAGCATATCGATACACGTATGCGCTATCCGGCTTATTGATCCGTAAGCAACTAATATGATATCAGCATCCTCTGTATTGTAAGCCTCAACCCTGATCTCGTGCTTCTGTATGAGAGAATACTTTTCCTGCAGTTTTTTATTGTGTTCCTCAAGAACTCCTTCACCCAGTAAAAGACTTTTTATACTTCCCGCCTCTCGGCGGCCCTTTGTCCCGGTCATCGCCCATGGTTTATCTACTATGCCTTCCGGCTTTATCTTCTCCTCAAATTCCAGCGGTTCCATCATCTGTCCGAGCAGGCCATCCGCAAGAACCATTACCGGGTTCCGATATTTATCTGCCAGAGCGAACGCTTCGTAGGTATATTCAAACATCTCCTGCACGTTGGATGGCGCTAAAACGATGATCCGGTAGTCTCCGTGCCCACCGCCCCTGGTAGCCTGGAAATAATCTCCCTGCGCTGGCGAGATATTGCCAAGTCCGGGACCACCCCTCATCACGTTAACGATCACGCCCGGCAGTTCCGCTCCGGCCATATACGAAATGCCTTCCTGCTTAAGGCTTATCCCGGGGCTGGAGGAACTGGTCATCGCCCGCGCGCCCGCAGCAGAAGCGCCAAACACCATGTTAACTGCCGCAATCTCGCTTTCAGCCTGTATGAAAACGCCGGCTTCCTCTTCCATGCGTTTTGACATGTAAGCCGTAAGCTCGTTCTGTGGCGTGATCGGGTACCCGGCATAAAACCGGCATCCGGCTCTTATCGCTCCTTCACCACAAGCTTCGTTCCCCGTTGATAAATATTTCTTTTTCATCTTTTTTATTCTTCTTCCAGCGTAATGCTGCAATCAGGGCACATCACAGCACAAAGCCCGCACCCGTTACATTTGTCCGGGTCTTTCAGCACAACGTACCGGAATCCTTTTTTGTTAACCTCTTTTGACAGCTCAAGCGCCTTCCGAGGACAAACATTCACACAAAAAACGCATCCTTTGCATTTTTCTATATTTATTTTAAGTTTTAATTTTTTAGTTGCCATGACTGGTTATATTTCCTGTTCTATCGTGGCTGCTATTTCATCCGGGGTCAGATGGTATTTCCGCAAAAGCTCTTCCCTGCTGCCGTGTTCTATAAATTCATCGGGAAGGCCGAAACATCTTACCCTGGAATCTTTCAGGTTCTCCCTTTCGGCAAATTCCAGTACCGCGCTCCCAAACCCGCCGCTAACAACTCCCTCTTCAAGGATGAATATCTTATCTGATGTATGAAAAAGTTTTTCCAGCATCTCTTTATCCAAGGGTTTAATGAACCTTGCGTTCACAACCGCTGCCTCTATCCCTTTCTTCGACAAAACTTCGCTTACCTTTAGCGCGGTATTCACCATACTTCCTACAGCAAGAATAGATATATCCTTCCCGACCCGAAGCCACTCTGCTTTACCTATCTCAAGCGGTGCGCAGGAAGAAGCGCTAACAAGCTTCCTGGCTTTGGCCCTGGGATACCTTATCGCTGTGGGCCGTTTCCACTCAACTGCTTTTTCGAGCATATGCTCAAGTTCTTCCCCGTCTTTCGGTGCCATGACAATAAAATTAGGGAGGCTCCGCAGATACGTTATATCAAAAACCCCGTGATGCGTAGGACCGTCCTTTCCAACAAGCCCGGCTCTATCCACGCATAATATTACCGGTAAGTTCTGCAGGGCCACATCATGTATAAGCTGATCGTAAGATCTCTGCAGGAACGTAGAATATATGGCAACTATTGGGAGCATGCCGCCCCTTGAAAGTCCCGCAGCGAAAGTAACCGCGTGCTGTTCGGTTATCCCTACATCAAAGAACCTTTCCGGGAACTGTTCAGAAAATTCTCGAAGACCGGTACCCTCCGGCATAGCCGCTGTTATGGCAACGATGTTTTTGTTCTCGCTGGCGCATTTGCTTATCTTTTCTGAAAAATGATCCGTGAAAGTTTTCTCCACATCACCGTTGTGGGAAGTGCGGCCCGTTGCAATATCAAATGCGTCAACGCCGTGGAACTTTTCCGGATCTTCTTCGGCAAACCGGTAACCCTTGCCCTTTTTGGTAATGGTATGTACGAATATGGGCTCTTTCATCGTAAGTATCTTTTTGAACACGGAAACAAGTTGGTCAATGTCATGACCGTCTATGGGCCCGAAATACCGGAACCCCAGCTCTTCAAAAAGTATCCCGGGAACAAGAAGGTTCTTTAGCCCTTCCTGGAATTTCTTTACGGTCCTATGCGCAGCAGGCCCCAGTTTCGGGATACTTTTAACAACTTTTTCTGCTTCTTCCCGGACTTTGTTGTATAAAGGGTTGGTTATCACCGTGTTAAGGTACCTGCTCATAGCCCCGACCGGTTTTGAAATAGCCTGTTCATTATCGTTCAGGACAACGACCAGGTTTGTTCTCATATGGCCTGCGTTATTCATCCCCTCAAAGGCTAACCCCGCCGAAAGAGCAGCATCACCTATAACCGCGACCACTTTATGGTCTTCGCCTTTTAAATCGCGCGCGGAAGCCAGGCCCAGTGCCGAAGATATAGAAGTAGAGCTGTGTCCGCTGGTGAAGGGATCGTGTTCGCTTTCATTTGCTTTTGGGAACCCGCTTAAGCCGCCCATCTCCCTTAAGGTATCAAATCCTTTGACTCTGCCGGTAAGCAGTTTATGTGCATAACACTGATGTCCTACATCCCAGACGATCTTGTCTTTCGGGCTATCCAGGCAATAATGTAAAGCTATCGCCAGCTCGACAGCTCCCAGGCTAGCGGCAAGATGCCCGCCTTTCTCAGCCGTAACATTTATTATTTTATCGCGCAGTTCTTCCGCAAGCTTCTTCAGCTGATCCGAGTCCAGCTTCTTGAGATCCTTAGGTGACGATATCGTATCCAAGAGTTTTTTCATCGCGCTTTATTCTTCCCCTTCTTCGCTGAACCCCTCCGTCTCGAACAATCCTTCATCTTTTTTGATGAGAACCTCTATTTTCTTCTTAGCTTTTTCCAGTTTCTGCTGGCACGTGCGGGCAAGTTTTATCCCTTCTTCATACTTTTTTAGTGAAGCATCTAACGAAAGATCTCCCGCTTCCAGGTCTTCGACTATCTTTTCCAGTTTTTCAAGGGCTTTTTCAAACGGAACTTCCTTCATCTTCATCTCCTTGCTCTATTTTTCTACGCGCTCAACTCTGCTTGCTACTCTTCCTTTTGCGAACTGCGTCTCGATCACTTCGCCTTTTCCCAAGGCCTTTGTTCCTTTCAGTACTTTCCCCGCTTTGAACGTTATGCTATACCCTCTGTCTAATACGGCCAAGGGGCTTAAAGTATGCAATTTACCCGCTGCTACAGCAAATTCACCCTGTTTGATTTCCGCCAGATGCGTTATCCGTGAAGTAGCGTTCTTCATCATGTCATCAACTTGCTGCCCTAGCTGAAGGAACACATTCATCGGTGCGCGCAATACATAGCTTTCTCTCAGGTTAAGTGCCTCTTTCTTCAAAAAATCGATTTTCTTTTTTGCTGCAGAATACAACCTGCTTCGTGAAGCGCTTATCCTCTCGGAAAGATCTTCTTTTGTCGGTACCGCCAGTTCCGCTGCTGCCGAAGGCGTCGCAGCACGGCAATCCGCTACAAAATCAGAGATAGTATAATCAATTTCGTGACCGACGGCACTGATAATGGGTATCTCTGAAGCGAATATCGCGCGCGCAACCTCTTCTTCGTTGAATGCCCACAGGTCTTCAAGACTTCCCCCACCTCTACCGACTATTATTACGTCAATAGGATGCTCTTCTTCGCCCTGAAGTGACTTATTGAATTCGTTGAGCTCCTCTATGGCAAGGGCTATTTCGCTGGCGGCTCCTTCACCCTGCACCTTCACTGGCCTGATGGAAACTTCAACGTTCGCATACCGCCGTTTTGATACCTTTAGTATATCCCGTATCGCCGCGCCCGTAGGTGAAGTTACTACCCCAATACGTGCGGGCAGAAACGGTATCGGTTTTTTATGCTCTTCACTGAACAGACCTTCTTTTTGCAGCTTTTTCTTTAGCTGCTCGAATGCCATCTGGAGAGCCCCCTTCCCCCGGGGCTCCATCTTGTTAACGTAAAGCTGGTACTGCCCCCTTTTATCGTAAACGCTTATCCGTCCACGGCAAAGAACGCTCATCCCGTCTTCCACATCAAACTTGATCCTTACTCCACTACTTTTAAAGAGCACGCAGTTCAATAAGCTGCCTTCGTCTTTCAGGCTGAAATACGCGTGTCCTGCCGATGAAAGCGTGTAATTTGAAACCTCACCTTCAACCCATACTTCATGGAAAGTGTCCTCAAGAACAAAGCGGACATCTTTCGTCAGTTCCGTGACAGTATAAACTCGCGATTCCGTCATTATAACCTTTAGGCGCTTTTCTGCACCCGTTCTATCCCGGTAGCTTTTCCTGTTTTTCCGTCTATATCTACAATGACGCCGTGTATTTCAACGCCTTCTGAGGCCAGCTCAAACCTTGTGGGAAGCTGCGTTATAAACCTTGTAAGTATCTGTTCCTTTTTGCGGCCTATCACCGAATCGTACGGTCCGGTCATCCCGCAATCTGTTATATACGCGGTTCCGTTCGGGAGCACTTTCTCGTCCGCCGTCTGCACATGCGTATGAGTGCCGATAACGGCACTCACGGCGCCATCCAAGTACCATCCCATTGCGACTTTTTCGCTCGTAGCTTCAGCGTGCATATCGACTATTATCACCGGAGTCTCTTTGCGCACTTCTTCTATTTCTTCTCGTACCCTATCGAAGGGACAATCAACAGCATCCATGAATACTCTACCGATGATGTTGACGACGCCAATCTTGCCGACCCCTTCGATCTGGACGACCGTAGAACCCTTGCCGGGAACGCCTTTAGGATAATTAGCGGGGCGTATCAACCTGTCGGTCTTTTCAAGAAAGTCATATATATCCCTTTTCTTCCAGACATGATCGCCAGAGGTTAGAACGTCTATTCCGTTACTAAACAGCTCTTCAGCTATCGCCGGGGTAAGTCCGCTACCACCAGCGGCGTTCTCGCCATTAGCTATCACGACATCTATACCCCGCTCTTTACGGAAATCCTTGAGAACATTTTTAATGATCTTTCTTCCCGGGCTTCCGACTATGTCGCCGATGAACAAAACTTTCATATTTCTCCAATTCTTACGGTCTGTTATTTAGCGTACTCAATGGACCTGGTCTCCCTTATGACCACGACCTTTATCTGGCCGGGATACTGAAGCCCCGCTTCGATCTTTTTCTTTATCTCCTGAGCCATAACAGCGGTACTGGCATCGTCCACTTTTTCCGGCTGGACAATAATCCGGATCTCACGTCCCGCTTGTATCGCGTACGTTTTTTCTACCCCCTCAAACTCGTTGGCTATAGCCTCAAGGTTCTCCAGCCTCTTTATGTACGACTCAAGCGTCTCTCTTCTGGCGCCCGGTCGTCCCGCGCTTATAGCGTCCGCCGCCTGAGCGAGTACCGCAAGAAGTGTTTTAGGTTCGACGTCACCGTGATGGGCTTCGATCGCGTGTACAACTATATCCGGCTCACCGTATTTTTTCGCGAGTTCGCCGCCTAGCTGAGCGTGAGTCCCTTCCATTTCGTGTGAGACCGCTTTACCGATATCATGCAACGCCCCTATACGTTTCGCAAGGTTTATGTCCAGCCGCAACTCTCCGGCCATCGTCGCCATCAGGTACGCCGTTTCCTTGGAATGCTGGAGAACGTTCTGTCCATAGCTGGTGCGGAACTTGAGTCTTCCGAGAAGCTTTACCAGTTCCGAATGAACTCCGTGTACACCCAAGTCAAGAAGCGTGTTCTCTCCCTCTTCTTTTATCGTGGCTTCCATTTCCTTTTTTACTTTCGCAACTACTTCTTCTATCCTGCCCGGATGGATCCTTCCGTCTTCTATAAGTCTTTCCAGAGAGATCCTGGCTATTTCCCGGCGAAGCCTGTCGAACCCGGATATAATGACCGCTTCGGGAGTGTCATCGATTATAACGTCTACTCCCGTTGCCATCTCAAGGGCACGGATGTTCCTGCCTTCTCTTCCTATTATCCTGCCCTTCATATCCTCTGACGGTAGATTCACAACGCTTACTGTCGTATCTACGGTATGGTCCACGGCGCATTTTTGTATCGCAAGTCCGACTATTTTTCTCGCTTCTTTATCGGCCTTGTCTCTGGTTTCTTGCTGTATCTTCTTTATTTCATATGCCGCGTCTTGTCGCGCTTCGACGGTCATCTTGTTGATCAGAAGATTCTTGGCCTGGTCTTTGCTCATGCCAGAGATCTGTTGCAACCTTGTTTTCTCCTCTTGGACCAGCTTGTCCAGTTCGCCCCTTTTACGATCGATTTCGTCGTATTTGCTCCTCAGTTGTTCTTTTCTGTTTTTCAGGTCTTTGTCTTTCTGCTCCAAAAGCTCAACCTTCCGATCGATGTTCTCTTCTTTCTGCAGGAGCCTCTTTTCCATGGTTAAAAGCTCCCTGCGGCGCTCCTTGCTCTCTTCCTCGAACTCCGCTCTCATCTTAAGAGAAAGGTCTTTAGCCTCGATTATCGATTCTCTCTTACGTCTTTCAGCTTCTACTTTTGAATTGTTGATTATCGTCTTGGCGTTATCCTCGGCGCGCTTAACTTTCATCTTTGCCGTATATTTCCGCAGGATGTACCCCATAAAAAAGAAAAATACGCCGCCAAGAATAGAAAACCCTAAATATGCCCACATGTTGTTAATGCTCATTTCTGCCCTCCCTTTCTATTTAGTAAAGGGCGGTACGAATTGATCAGGATGGCCCTCTAAGGAGCCGGAACGAGCGGTATCTCAACTAGACTGGTCAGTGACGACCTGGTCGACTGCCAGGTCATGATCGTCCGAGGGTAAGGAATCCAACACCTGAAATTGAAAAGCCAGGCCTACCTTTTTTGCCGAACATAGATCTTTGCTGGAGAGGAACCTGTCATAATAACCCTTTCCTCTTCCCAGTCTCATGTTCTTTCTGTCGTATGCT
This sequence comes from Candidatus Omnitrophota bacterium, assembly GCA_049642065.1. Lineage (GTDB taxonomy): Bacteria > Omnitrophota > Gorgyraeia > Tantalellales > Tantalellaceae > WJMH01. The sequence goes on from JBAROK010000081.1 coordinate 20,579, forward strand.
ATTGCTGGTACCACGACTAGATCTATCTCCTTCAAAGGTATCTCCCTGACCGGTCCGTCTTTCGGCTGGTGTATGCCGAAAGGGCCTTCTTCCAGGCTTTCTATTGCTACAAGCTCCGAAGCTATTATCTTTTGTTCATCCAGCGGTCCTATACAAGGAACCGCTACCCTCTTGCCGAGTTTCAATGCCTCTTCGATCAAATGGTCCGTACTTACTTCTGTAGGCAATGAAACATATGTCATGACCGTCTTGCTGACCTTAAACTCCTCGCTCGAAAGAAGCTTCTGTTGTATTATCTTGCTTCTTTCTTCCCTCAAAGAGGGATCCTGGTCTCGCAAACGCCCAATTATCTCCTTTCTAACTTCACTTTTTCGCTCTTTTATTTCAGATCTTTCGTTATTGCACATATTATTATACACCAATATATTAAATACACCTAACTGCTTTTGTTTTCATTAACTGCGGGGTTTTCCGCTCCCCCGGTAATCCTCAATGGCCTTTTTCAGGGCCTCTTCAGCAAGGACCGAACAGTGGACCTTGACCTGTGGCAGCCCCCCCAAAGCGTCAACAACCGCCTTATTTGACAGTTTTTCGGCTTCCTCTACCGTCTTGCCTTTTACCAGTTCGGTAAGCACGGAGCTGGTAGCTATAGCCGCGCCACATCCAAAAGTCTTGAACTTTGCATCGGTTATCACTTCATCCTCGTCTACCGCTATATATAATTCCATTATATCCCCGCAGACCGGATTGCCCACTTTACCTTTTCCGCTGGGATCGGTTATCTGGCCTACGTTCCTGGGGTTTTTAAAATGTTCCATTACAAGATCCGAATATTCCACTTTCTCTCCTTTTTATGCGTCCTCGTACACAGGGCTCATCTTCCTGAGCCTTGTGATGATGGGTGGCAGTTTTTCCATTACGTATTCCACGTCGCTTTCGGCACTCATGGCCCCGAACGAGAACCTTACCGATCCTTGCAGCGAAAGCGGTTCTACTCCCATGCTTTTAAGAACATGGGACGGCTCCAAGCTACCTGAAGTGCATGCCGAACCGGTCGATGTGGCTATTCCTTCCAGATCAAGGCTGAGTATTATCGATTCGCCTTCTAAAGATTTAAAGCTTACGTTCAAAGTGTTCGGCAGCCGTTCCGCAGGATGCCCGTTAAGCTTGATCTGTTTTATCTCTTTCTCTATCCGGTTATACAACATATCCCTGAGCTTTTTTGTTCTCTCGGAATATTCCGTTAATCTTTCCTTGGCGAGCTGGCAAGCCTTGCCAAAGCCAACAATAGCGGGAATGTTCTCCGTGCCGGCTCGCCGGCCTTTTTCCTGGTGCCCTCCGTGCTGGATAGGTTCTAGTCGCGTTCCTTTTTTTATATAAAGCGCACCCGCGCCTTTGGGCCCGTTTATTTTGTGGGCCGAAAGCGACACAAGTTGCGCTTTTACTTTTTGCACGTCAAAAGGCATCTTCCCTACCATCTGAACAGCATCGGTATGGAAAAGTATTCCTGTTTCTTCGGCTATTTTTCCTATTTCCTCTATCGGCATTAAGGTGCCGGTCTCGTTGTTCGCAGCCATTATTGTTATGAGTATGGTTTTGCTGGTTATACTGTTCTTTAGTTCGTCTAGGTTAATTACCCCGCATTCGTCTACTGCCAGGTAGGTCACCTGAAACCCTTCTTTTTCAAGGCTTTTACAGGTATTAAGCACTGCCGGGTGTTCCACCGAAGACGTTATTATATGGTTGCCCTTTTCTTTAAGAGCTTTTACCGCGCCTTTAATGGCAAAGTTGTCGGATTCGGTTCCCCCGGAAGTAAAAACGATTTCTTCAGCAGAACCTGCGTTTATTAAAGATGCAACCTGGATCCTGGCTGCTTCCAGGTATTTTTTCGCGTCCCGGCCGAAAGAATGGACGCTTGAAGCGTTACCGTACTGGTCAGAATACGTTTTCTGTATTGCTTCTGCAACTTCCGGGTATACTTTCGTGGTCGCGTTTGAATCAAGATAAACTTTTCTCATACAATAATTGCCTTTTCCCGGTTTTCGGGATCGATCTGGAGCGTTCTTTTAGCAAGATCCTTTAAAGAAAAACTCTCTAAAGCATCTTTAATGTGCCTGGCTACTTCGTCCCAGACTTCCTTGGATGCACATTTTCCCGCCCTTTTGCATACAGTCATTTCTTTTTTGTCGGAGAAACACCTCGCGGGCGATACTCTCCCCTCAAGCGCCAGCACAACTTCATACACGCTTATCTGGCTGGGGTCTTTCGACAAAGAATATCCGCCTTTAGGCCCGCGGATGCTCCTGACGATACCCTGCTTCTTCAATCGACTAAAGATCTGTTCCAAATAAATGCTCGAGATCCCTTCCTTTCTTGATACGTACTTTATCGAGACGGGGTGACCATCATCGTACATTATCGCAAGATTCACAAGGGCTCTCACGCCATAACTAGACCGTGTGGTTAGTTTCATTTACCTATGCCTTTATATGTTATGCGGTAACAACTTTTTCTACGCCTGGAACTTCCTGCTTGATCGTCTGCTCGACTACCGATTTGAGCGTCATCTGACTCATGGGACATCCAGCACATGCGCCTTGGAGTTTTACCGTCACTACGCTGCCTTCAACTGAAACCAGTTCAATGTCCCCTCCGTCTCTCTGCAAGAGAGGTCTTATCTTTTCTATAGCCTGTTTTACCCTTTCTTCCATTTCTTCGCCTCCTGTTTAGCGCTTAAATTCATGAGCTCAGAGCTCTGATATTACTATACCCTACTAAAAAAGTCAACATTATTTCCAGGCGCTTCAGGCAACTTAAATAATGGAATAGGATGCTATTCTATAGCTGTTACTGTAGGCGAAAATCTGGGGTCTCGTTTTAAGAAATAGCCCATGGCCATATACACGAGAATGGTGGCTGCAAGAGCCACAGTGAAACTGATGATCGGGGATTCTGTAAATAGATGTAATATTATTACTGTAGCCACGAAAACAGCAAGCGGTACGGCATATATCATCAGGTAGAGGCGCATCATTACTGAAGACTCTATATCGATCTTCACGCGTTGTCCGGCAGTAAGGCCTGTTGCGTTCTCGCCTGTTACCGTGACCTGCCTGGCTTTTGACGCTCCGCAAGAACAGCATTTTGTGCATTTCTCTGATGGCGTTATCTCGATTACCACCAGGTCTTTATCTGCGCGTATTACTTTCCCTTCTTCTTTCATGCCACTCTTCCTCTGTCTATCTCAACTCTATCTATCGAACTTGCCGACAGGATGTTCTTTTGATCTTCATTCGCCCAGTATTCTACTTTCGTCCCATCTTCATTCTTGTGTTTGGAGTGGCTTAAGACAAGCGCGGCGGCTTTTTTAAGGTTCTCCGGGCAGGATTCTCCTTTCAAGAGCGCATATGGACCGTTTTTATCTTCAAGCCTGAGAACTACATCCTCTTTCGCCTTCAGTTCCAAAAGTTTATCGTTTTCTTTCTCGTCCCGCCCTACTATTATTTTCGTGATATCGTCCAGACGAAAATGCCTTCCGTATTTTAAAAGAGATACTTCTTCCATGGTGCCCATCCCGTGGCTTAAAAGATCTTTAAGCTTTCGCGCAAAGATCGGATCGGTAAGCAGGCATCCTCCTGCCGGAGCAAAGAATTTTGTTATCCCGTATTTTTTCGCAAGAGCAAGTTGCGGCTCCCGGGATCGACCCCTTATGTCCAGAAGCTTTTCTCTTTCAACAATACCATCTTTTTCCGCTTGAGTCTCTCTCATTAACTTCGCGCAAAGAGGCCTTAATAGATACCCTTTTAAGGCAGAATGTTTCTCTATCGTGTTAAGCGCTTCTCGTCTCTGCGACATTGGCCGTTCACCAAGGACCTCTCCGGTTACCACAAAATGCGCGCCTTCTTCTTCCATAACCCGTTTAGCGTTCCTAAGCATCATTATCTTACAGTCTATGCACGGATTTATATTAGCCCCATAGCCATGCTTGGGTTTTTTTAGCATCTCCAGAAAGTCTTTTGATATGTCCTGGAACCTGATGGGCATTCCGGACTCGGCAGCAGCTTCCTGAACGTGGCCCTTGAACCCGGCAAGATTCCGGGAAGCGAACTGCATGACGAACGTAATGCCAAGCACTTCTATTCCCTGCTCCTGGATGACTCTTGCGGCTAACAGGCTGTCTAATCCGCCTGAAACTAAAGCTATTGCCTTCTTTTTCATTTTTGTTTTTCTTCCTTAACGCTTTTTTTTAGCATTTCTAGCCATTGCTTGATCTTTTTCTCGTAACCCATCTCGGTAGGTATATAATATTTGTTTTTCTTTCTCATATATTCCTGCTCAACATGATGTCCCTCGTATGAATGAGCGTATTTGTATCCCTCTCCGCGCCCTAGCTCTTTCGCTCCGGAATAACTTGCGTCTTTCAAACGATCCGGCACTTCCTGCGTTCTTTCGTTCTCTACATCTTTTATCGCGCTGTCTATGCCCAAGTAAGAAGCGTTGCTTTTCGGGGCACAGGCAACGTACACGGTCCCTTGCGCCAGAGGTATCCGGGCTTCGGGAAGCCCCACAAAATCCGCGACTTGCATTACGGCGTTTGCAAGTATTACCGCATGCGGATCTGCATTGCCGACATCTTCGGAGGCACAAATAACAAGCCTGCGGGCAATGAACCTTGGGTCTTCTCCTGCTACTATCATTTTTGCGAGCCAGTAAAGCGCCGCGTCCGGATCTGAACCCCTCATGCTTTTTATGTATGCGCTAGCCACATCGTAATGCGCGTCCCCATCCCTGTCATAAACCACCGCTTTTTTCTGTATGGATTCTTCCGCTTCGGTCATCCCTATCTTAATAGCCCCGCTTTTGGCTGGGTTTGTGGTCATTGCCGCTATTTCCAGCGCTCCCAGGGCTTTTCTGGCGTCACCATCAGAAAGTTTCGCAAGATGTTTCATGGCGTTTTCTTCGAGACGGATCTTTTCCTCGCCTAACCCTCTTTCCTTATCCTTAAGTGCGTTTTGGATAACCTTCTCTATGTCTTCTTCTGCCAGCGGTTTGAACTCAAAGATCTGGCTTCTGGATAAAAGCGCGGAATTGACCGTAAAGAAGGGGTTTTCTGTGGTAGTACCTATAAGGATAATGTTCCCGTGTTCAACTTCTGGCAGGAGCACGTCCTGCTGGGCCTTGTTAAAACGGTGTATCTCGTCCAAAAGCAAGATCGTTTTCCTGTCGGTCAGTTTTTTCTGTTTTTTTGCGTAGTCAGTTATCTGGCGGATCTCTTTTACGTTACTGGAGACCGCGTTTTTGCGTACGAACTGTGCGCCAGTCTTGTTTGATATCACCATCGCTAGGGCAGTCTTCCCGATACCGGGCGGCCCGTAAAAAATGACAGATGTTAACCTGTCCGCTTCTATGGCCCTGCGCAGAAGTTTCCCTTCACCGACAATATGTTCCTGCCCGAAGAAATCATCGAATGTCTGCGGGCACATCCTGACAGCTAATGGCGCTTTTGTCGTTATTTGTTGTTCTTTTTCGAAGAGGTCCATTTTTTTGATTTGTATCATCTCCTGAAAAACAAGGGCCGGATATTATCCGGCCCTATTACCATTAAGTCGTGAGCGGAGGAGATTTGTAGCCTGGTCATCCCAGGTGGGTGCCCTCTCGGCAATCCCTAAAGAAAACCGAAGTTAGACTCCCCTACTATAAGTGTTGGCTTAATCTCGCAATACCACTTCACGAGCTCAACAGATCTCTCACCTCTATTATATCACTGCCTCAAATCTGTCGCAATCCATTTTGGCATTAACGAAATGTTACGTTAAATTTTTTAACCAAATGTTCTTTAACTTTGGAATGCACAGATTCTATTTCCTCGTCTTTCAGGGTCCGGGTATCAAGGCCGTATTTAATGCTGTAAGTAAGACTTTTCTTGCCGGGGTCAACCTGTTCTCCCGTATAGACATCGACAAGCTCTATGTCCCGTATAAGTTCTTCCCCGGATTCCGATATCGCCTTGAAAACACTCCCGGCAGCAAGCGACTGGTCACAAAGTATCGATACGTCCCTGGAAGAGGACGGATAACGCGGTATTGAGTGGTAATGGTTCGCAAGATTGGTCTTCTCAATCAAGCTGTCTAGTTTTATCTGTGCCACATAGACGGGATGCTCAATATCATACGCATCAAGTATCTTTTTGCTGACTTCTGCGATAAAGCCAGTCTCTTTATCGGCAAGATTTATCACGGTTGTGCTTTCCAGGCCGCTTATCTTTGTTCCCTCAAAAACAGGGTCAAGCTTGAATCCTTTAAAAACCGTATCCGCCATGCCTTTGATATCAAAAAAGTGTACTTTTCGATCCCCTTCTTCCCAGTTTTTACGCAAGTTGCCCGTAAGGCCTATACACAAAGTGTGGATCTCTATATATTTACCCTTAGCTCCCTTAGAATATATCTTACCTATTTCAAAAAGGCCCAGATCTTTGTTGCCTCTATTTATATTCCAGGAGAGTGAACGCATCATTCCGTCCAGTAGATGCGGCGTCATGATTTTATGTTCTTCCGAAACGGGATTATTCAAATATACCGGATCTTTGGAAATAGCAGAAAACCTTTTAACGGCAGCCTCATTTATAAGGCTGTACGTCATTATCTCGTTCAAGCCTCTTGCCGCAAGAATCGAACGCAATTTTTCCAGAACTTCCCGTTCGTGTTCTTTTCTTCTTACCTGCGGGATGAGTTTCGTGACTTCGGCGGGTATATTGTGGTAACCATATATCCTGGCTACTTCTTCTACGAGGTCTATCTCCCGGGTAAGGTCTTCTCTAAAGGTCGGCGTCTTGACGACGAGTTCCGGCCCGTTCTCTTCGCATACTGTTATGCCGAGCCTGTTAAATATGTTTTTTGCCTTTTCAGTTTCGATCGATATGCCGAGTATGCGCCCTGCTTTTTCTACGCTGAACTTAATGGTATCCCCTTCGGCGGGCAGCGACCCGATATCGTATAACTCGCAAACTTTTCCTCCGGTTTCTTCGGCAATAAGTTTTGTCGCTCTGTCGGAGGCCATTTTTATCATGCCCTTGTCCACGCCGCGCTCGAACCTGTAGCTGGAATCAGAGGAAAGGCCCAGCATACGAGCGGTTCTTCTTACTGATACCGGATCGAAATACGCGCTTTCCAGGAGGATGTTCTTTGTGCTCTCGGTAACCTCCGTGTCTTTGCCACCCATGATCCCGGCAACCGCTATCGGACGGGTCTTGTCGGCTATAACGAGCATGCCCGGCTGAAGATCCCGCATTTCACCGTCAATGGTCTCGATCTTTTCGCCTTTTGTCGCTTCTCTTATTATTATTTTCCCGCCCTTGATCTTGTCCAGATCAAAAGCGTGCAGAGGCTGTCCCTGTTCCATCAGACAAAAGTTCGTTACGTCCACCACATTGTTTACCGAGCGTAGAGCTACTGCTTCTACATGCTTTTTTATTGTTTCGCTCGCCGCTTTAACTCTGGTGCCGGCAATAACTCTTGCCGTATACCTGGGGCAAAGCTGTTTGCTCTTTATCACACATTCTATTGCGGGGCCTTTACCTTCTTCGGAGACATCAGCTTTCGGGGTTTTAAGCTCCTTATCAAAAACAGCCGCGGCTTCTCTTGCCAGCCCCACGATATTAAGACAATCAGGCCTGTTAGTGGTTATCTCTAGCTCCATTAATGTATCGTTGCCGTTCTTTTCCATCTCGCCGACCTCGGAACCGGACATAGTAAGCCCCTGCGCCAGTTCTTCTTCACTGGCTCCGGTATCAACGTATTCTTTTATCCAATTGTAGCTTAATTTCATTTTATTCTCTTCTTCTACACAAACTGGTTAAGAAACCTGACGTCGTTCTCATAAAAAAGCCGGATATCCTCTATCCCGTATAAAAGCATCGCTATTCTTTCAACCCCCATCCCGAAAGCATATCCCGTATACTGTTCAGGATCATACCCTCCCGCTTCGAACACTTTGGGGTTGACCATACCCGCTCCCAGTATTTCCAGCCACCCGTTACCAGAACACACCCGGCATCCTTTCCCTTTGCACATTATGCAGGAGATGTCCACTTCCGCGCTGGGTTCGGTGAACGGGAAAAAATGCGGCCTGAGGCGCATCTCAATTTCTTGCCCGAACATGCTCTTGCAAAAAATAGAAAGCATGCCCTTAAGATCCGAGAACCTGATGCCTTTATCTACCATAAGCCCTTCCACCTGATGGAACATGAAAGAATGTGTCGCATCGACAGCGTCAGGCCTGTACACCCTGCCCGGCATAATAGCCTGCACCGGTGGCGGCTGATTCTGCATGACGTGTATTTGAACGTTCGAGGTATGACTTCTAAGCAGGTTCTCTCCTTCTATATAGAACGTGTCAAAAGCGTCCCGGGAAGGATGGTCCATCGGAATGTTAAGCGCTTCGAAATTATAGAACTCTGTCTCTATCTCCGGACCTTCTGCTATCCTGAACCCAAGAGAAACAAAAATCTCGTTTATCCTGGTCATCGTCTGCGTTAAAGGATGCAGTGTGCCCAATCGCTCCTTTATCCCCGGCAGGGTCACATCTATTGTTTGCGCTTTTGCCCGGGAACCCGCTTCAAGAGTTTTTTCTTTTGCGGCCAGGACCTTTTCTTCGAACTCTTTTTTGAGGATATTCGCTTTCTGGCCGACTTCTTTCTTTACCTCTGGAGGGAGATCTGTGAGGCTGCGCAGCACCCCGGTAAGTTCTCCTTTTCTTCCCGTATACTTTACGCGGATCTCTTCAAGCTCTTGCGCCCCACTACAGTTGTTAAGCTCTGCTTCAAACGCATCTTTTATATCGTTAAGCTTGCTTAAAATATCCATTTTGTTTCTTTCTCCGATCACACGCCCGCTTCTCTTGCTTTTCTTTTCAATGCTTCTATCTTATCATTCTCTCCGAAAACAACAAGCAATGCGAATATAACCCAACTGCCGAACGTGGTTAAATAGCTGGCGGTATCTTTTACGATAAGCCCGGTTGCGGCGGGGTAACCCTTCCCATTAATCGGTCTTACGGTTTTACTTGCTTTATAAGCGCCTTGAACCCGCGGTCATCGTTTGCCGCAAGGTCAGCCAGAATCTTCCGGTTAAGTTCTATGTTGGACTTTTTGAGCCCGCCGATGAACTTGCTGTAAGATATCCCTCCTTCCCTGCACGCAGCTGTTATCCGGGTTATCCACAAAGAACGGTAATCGCCCTTCTTCTTCTTCCGGTCAACATAGTTGGAGATCATGCTCTTTCTTACCGCTTCTTTTGCGGTCCGGAACAGTTTAGATCTCGCTCCGCGCTGCCCTTTGGCGGCCTTAAGAACCTTTTTTCTCCTTTTAAGTGAACTAGGCGCGTGTTTTACCTTTGTCATGTCTTCTCCTTAGATTATTACTGTAAACTTGCCCGGATTACGCGTACGGCAAAAGGCTTCTCATCTTTTTCTCAACGGTCTTATCAACTGTTGTACCTTTTTTCAAGGCGCGCTTTCTCTTCCGTGTCTTCTTTGTCAGGAGGTGCCTAGCGCCTTCTTTCTGCCGTTTCACTTTTCCGGATTTCGTGATTTTCAGGCGTTTTTTTGCGCCTTTGTTTGTTTTTAGTTTTGGCATTTTTCTTCTGTCTCCCTTTTAATTTACCCTTCTTCGGCTTGTTGTACGCTTTTTGGCGCCAAGGTCATGGACATGGTCCTGCCCATATATTTTGGCTCCGCTTCCATCTCTCCCAGTGCGGCTATGTCATTCGCTATTTTATGCAAGAGCTCTCTGCCTAGCTCTTTGTGCGCCATTTCTCGGCCTCTGAACCTGAGCGAAACGCGCACCTTATCTTTCTTTTCTAAGAACTCTTTTATCTGTTTCAGTTTAACCTGATAATCGTGCTCTTCTATCCTCACCTTGAACCTGACCTCTTTTAGATGTGTTATATGCTGTTTCTTTTTTGCCAGCTTCTTTTTCTTTTCCTGTTCGTACTTATACTTACTATAATCCATTATCCGGCATACGGGAGGATCTACGTTTGCTGCTACTTCTACGAGGTCGAGCTCCCTCTCTCTTGCCATGGTCATCCCGACCGCTAGATCAACTACTCCGTGCTGATTACCTTCGTCATCGACCAGCCGGATCTTGGGAGCTCTTATGCGGGCATTTATCTTTGTGTCATCTTCCCATTTTCTGTTTCCTCTAAATCCCGGTCTGTTATTGTTAAAAGCGATTTCGTCCTCCTTGGTAAATGGTTACGCTGTCAGTCTTGCGCTTGTTTTTTGTTGTCTACCTCGCACCCCAACAGCTCGACAAGGTCTTGCCTTCCCATTACTCCTATGTTACCTTTTTTCCGGCACCTCAAAGAAATCGTACCTTCTTCTTTTTCCCGTTTGCCGACCACAGCCATATACGGGATCTTCGCCAATTCTGCGTCCCTTATCTTTTTCTGCATCTTTTCATCCCGGGGGTCCATTTCCACCCGGAACCCAAGTTTATGCAACTCGTCTCTTATCTCTTTCGCGTAATCTGATTGTTCTGCCGTTATGGGTATGACTTTCAGCTGAACCGGCGCAAGCCATAGCGGGAACGCTCCTCCGTAATGTTCTATCAAGGCGCCTATAAACCTTTCCAGGCTGCCGAGTATAACCCTGTGCAGAACTATCGGGCGCTGTTCGCTGCCGTTCTGGTCTACATATTTAAGATCGAATCTTTCCGGCAGCGCAAAGTCACATTGTATCGTCGCGCATTGCCAGGACCTTCCCAAAGCGTCCTTTAGCTTGATGTCTATCTTAGGCCCGTAAAAAGCGCCATCCCCTTCGTTGATCTCATACTTTAGACCCTTTGTATCAAGCGCCTTTTTTAATGCGCTAGTTGCTTCTTCCCAATCCTGTTCGGTACCTATATATTTTTCCGGCCTGGTGCTAAGTTCTACTTCAAAATCTTCAAACCCGAAAACCTTAAGTGTCTCGTCAACAAAATCTATTACATTAACTACTTCGGATTCTACCTGTTCGCGTAAACAAAAGATGTGCGCATCGTCCTGAGTGAATCCTCTTACTCTTAAGAGCCCGTGAAGCACGCCCGACTTTTCGTTCCGGTATACCGTGCCTAGCTCAAAAAACCTTAGCGGGAACTCCCGGTAACTTCTGGTTCTCGAAGCGTAAACAAGGATGTGCCCGGGACAGTTCATGGGCTTGACCCCGAACTCCTGACCCTCGCTCTCGAATATGTACATATTCTCTTTGTAGTAATCGTAATGGCCGGACCGTATCCAGATATCGCTTTTGATAATATGCGGGCTAGATATAAGCTCATATTCTTTTTCAAGGTGTTTTTCGGTTATGTAATCGGCGATTGTCTGTCTAAGGATCGCTCCTTTTGGGTGGTAGAGCACCAGCCCTCCGCCCATCTGCTCGTTAAAACTAAAAAGTTCCAACTCTTTCCCAAGCTTCCTGTGGTCTCTTTTCTGGGCCTCTTCCCTCAGGTGAAGGAACTCTTCAAGTTCCTTCTTGCCGGCAAACGCCGTTCCGTATATCCTCTGCAGCATCGTGTTGGTTTCTTCGCCCTTCCAGTACGCCCCGGCGACCGAAAGAAGCTTGAACGCACCGATCTGCCCGGTATTCTCAAGATGCGGCCCTCTGCACATATCAAAAAAATCTCCGTGCTGGTAAAGCGTAATGTCCACGTCTTCCAGCTCGCTAAGTAGCTCTAGCTTGTACGTTTCGGCTTCTTTTTGTAAGATCTTTTCGGCTTCTTTTTTCGAAACCGTTTTCTTTTCAAAGAGCATGTTCGCTTTTATTATCCGGTCCATCTCCTTTTCTATCTTAGGGAGATCTTCCGGCGTCAGGAAACGGCTGTGTGAGACGCCCTCAGAGGCCCCCTTACAACCGCTAAAATCAAAATCATAGTAAAATCCGTCTTCTATGGCCGGACCTATACCCAGCTTGACCCCGGGATACAGTTTCTTCACCGCGTCGGCCATAACATGAGCCGTACTATGTCTGAGTTTTTCTAAATGTTCGTCTTTCTTTTTCGTCATTATTTCTCTTTGCCAGCACAAAAAGACACAGTTCTCTGTGCCTGATTTTATGGTGGGCGATACGGGATTCGAACCTGTGACCTCCACGATGTCAACGTGGCGCTCTAACCAACTGAGCTAACCGCCCACTGTACATAATATTAAAGACTATCATAAGACATATGGTAAATCATTAAGAATTTACCGCATGCTTATCCCGTACTATTCCCTCATCATGCCTGTTTGGTGGGCGAGGAGGGAATCGAACCCTCACGGTTTATTCAACCGAAGGATTTTAAGTCCTTTGCGTCTGCCAGTTCCGCCACTCGCCCTTTAAATCATCTTTTCTAGCAGAATTTCTGGAGGCGCGGACCGGATTCGCACCGGTGTACGCGATTTTGCAGACCGCTGCCTAGCTTCTCGGCCACCGCGCCCCGTTTTTTATGCCTTATAACCGGCTTATTTCCCTAAATATAAGCGGTATTTCCGGTTATAATAAACAGTTAAATTATCATACTGGACATAAAAAGTCAATTATCTTTCTATATATACGGGTTTTCCGCGCATTTCACCATATATCAAAGAGCTTTATTCCCCTGCCCAGTCTACAGCACCGTTGACAAAAAGGAAGTTTTTCCCTCCGCCGGGGTGATTCGCCGCTTTGTCTGTTACAAGCGGATCCTGTGACGGGCTCCTTACCGAAAGCCCCGCAGTATAAATATAGTCCGGAGACTCTACGGTCCCTATCGTCTTGCTGGCCGGGCAATCCATCAGCCTAGTGTCAGCAAGGTATTGTTCGTCGTATAGCGTGCTCATTGTTGGTGGGAACCTTCCCTCGTGCTCCCTTGCGTATATATACAAAGCGCGCCCTATTTTACGCAAGTTGTTTGCACAGGCTATATTCCCCAACCTTTCGTTGCTATGTCTTATAAAGGGCCACATAAGCGCTCCGACTATGAGCACTATAGCCAAAACTACCATAACTTCGCCTAGCGTAAACCCTTTTTTGTTGTTTAGCATCATCTTAGATTTGCCACCCTGCTGATTATTTCTTCGGCAATTTGCTCTTTGGAGAGGCCAGTGAACTCCGTCTTCTTGCATTCTCTGTCAATAATGGCGTATTCGAACCCGCCTGCTTTCTCCGGCCCGAAAGGATCGTTCTCGGGGGTCTTGGCGTTGACTACTATCAGGTCTAGGTCCTTGGCCTTGAGTTTTGCCGAGGCGTTCTCCTCCAACTTCTCCGTTTCAAGGGCGAACCCCACTTTTATCAGCCCTTCTCGCGTGCCGACCTCACTGAGGATGTCCGGATTCTTTGTAAGGCGTAATGTCAATTCTTCAGTTTTCTTGATTTTGTTCTCTTCTTCTTTCTCCGGCCGGAAATCACATACTGCTGCCGCCATAATAAGACAATCGTATTTTTCCACACGCTCCATAACGCGATCTCTCATTTCTATCGCAGTCGTTACCTTGACTGTTTCCACTCCTTGCGGCGCCACTAAGGATACGGGTCCGGTTATCAGACACACTTCGAAACCCCGAGCTTCCGCGGCACGCGCTATTGCGTACCCTGCTTCACCGGTAGACCGATTGGAAATATATCTCACAGGATCAATGGGCTCAAGTGTCGGCCCGGCTGTCACGAGGATTTTAAGGAGGGCTTTTTTGTCTGTTCTGTTCTCAGGCACCGTATATGCTCCCTGCGCTTATTTGGCTAAAACCTTTTCCGCTTCTTCGACTATTGCTTCCAGCGGCGCAAGGTGTCCAATGCCATCTCTTCCGCAAGCAAGGTGCCCTTTCACCGGATCAACAAAATAATATCCATGTTTGCGAAGGTACTTTATTTTTTCTTGCACGATAGGGTTGTTATACATCTTGTCATTCATTGCCGGTGCAAACACAACCGGCCTGTCTGAAGCACAAACGGTGCAGGTCAATATATCGTCAGCTATACCCGCGGCTATTTTACCGATAATATCCGCCGTTGCGGGCGCGATGAGGATAAGGTCGGGCTCTTCGGCAAGAGATATGTGGACTGGATCCCTTTCTTCGGGGAGGCAAAACATATCCGTTACAACTTTCTGTCCCGTAAGCGTCTCTAGTGTCAGTGGCGTTACGAACCATTTCGCATCAGGAGACATCACGCATCGTACGGAATATCCTTTCTTGCGGAAAAGCCCCACAAGATCACACGCCTTGAAACTGGCTATGCTTCCAGTAACCCCTAAAAGTATATTCTTTTTCATTGTCGCCTAGTCCTTGTGTACCTTCATCTTTACCTTACCCTCGGCAATTTCTCTGATCGCCACAGAGGTCACCTTCTCCTTGGGGTCGGCATCTACAAGCTTTTTCATGCCTACGTTAAGCTCCATCGCCCTTAGCGCAGCAAGGTTGCACAGCTTATATATACTACTCACTGCGCCCAACAATTTATCGCGGGAAATATCTTTCATATCACCTCGTCCTTTTATTTTGACCGCTTTCTTGCGTTTTCTACAATTTCCTTGAGTTCCTCTATCGCTTTTTGCAGGTCATCGTTCACTATTAAATACTCATACTCATCGGAAGATGCTATTTCCGTTTTTGACTCTTCAAGCCTCATGGAGACCTGTTCTTCTCTGTCGGTTTTCCTGTTTTTTAGCCGAGAGGACAATTCTTCCATCGACGGCGGCATTATAAAAATGCTTATGCTTTGCGGGAAGATCCTCTTTACTCTCTTGGCTCCCTTAACGTCTATGCTCAGGACGACATCTTCTCCGCCTTTAACCGCTTCTTCGACTTGTTCTTTTGATGTGCCGTAACAATAATCAAAATTCTCTTCCCATTCAAGGAATTCTCCGTTCTCTATTTTCTTTTTGAACTCCTCTTGAGAAATAAAGATATAATCGATCCCGTCTTTCTCGTCTTGCCTGGGGGCCCTTGTCGTGTAAGAAACCGAACGCTTTATGTCCGGTAGCCCCTCCACAAGACCGCTCACTATCGTTGTTTTGCCGCTGCCCGAAGGTGCCGATACGATTATTATGAGCGGTTTTCGTTCCTTGGCCATTTCTATTATTCCACGTTCCTTATTTGTTCCCTTATCTTTTCTATTTCGCTTTTAACCTCGATAATTGCTTTTGATATTTTGAAATTGCTTGACTTGGCTCCTATGGTGTTTGCTTCTCTTTGCATTTCTTGCGCAATAAAATCAAGTTTTTTCCCTATCTCATCTTCTGCGCTGTCGATAAGGTCGGCATATCCCTCCAGGTGACCCTCCATGCGAGTGATCTCTTCGGCGATATCACAGTTCTTTGCGAACGAGGCAACTTCCGTTTCGATCTTTTCTTTGTCCGGCGCCTCGTCGGTCAAATCCTTTATGGTTTGCGCCAGCTTCTTGCGGAACGCGGCAACGCTTTGTTTTTCGTACTTTTTTATTTCGCGCACGTTCTTCTTGATGTCCCGGATGCGCGCCTTAAAGTCCTTTTCAAGCTGAGCGCCTTCTTTTTCGCGAAACCCCACAAGACCGATCACCGCCTCTTCCAGGGCTTCCCCCATATAAGGCCATAGCTTGGCTTCTTCTTTTTGCTCCGCGCCGGTCTCAACTACCCCAGGGAACCCTATTATGTCCCGGATCTCTAGCTCGCCTTTGATCTTCAGGTTTTCTTGGACTTTTTTTATCTTTCTGGCGTATTCCTTGGCGACGTTTTCGTTCACCCGTATTTTACAAAGGGTTTTTTGTCCCGGGGCGCTTTCTCTGGTTATCCTGACAAAAGCTTTACCGCGGCGAAGTTTTTTCTCCAAGATCTTTCTTACCTTCTCTTCCAAAAGAAAAAACCCGTTCAGCGGATTACATGTTATGCTGAGGCTTTTATGGTTCAGCGTTTTTATCTCTGCAGTTACCTCCCCGTACGGCGTCTTCTTTCTGCTCTTGCCAAACCCAGTCATGGATCTAATCATTTTTTTTCATCCCCTTGAGCGCTTTATGCCCATTTGTTCGTTTCCGTCTTCGCCGTAACCTTTGTCACGGGATATATATCAACTATTATCTCGTCCGGCTGGAACCATAGCTTGATTTCCCTTTCGGCGTCTTCCAGGTTAGCCGAAGCGTGTATAGCGTTTTCGTACACTCCGGCTGTTGTTATTCTGCCGTAAGCACCTCTAATGGAAACCGCGTCGGCCTCCTCGGGATTCGTTTCTCCGCAAAGCGCCCTTACCTTAGAGATAGCGTCATCGCCCCAGTATACAAGCGCCATAACCTTTTTCTTGTGGTATTCTCCCATGATATACTTTAGGAGATCCTCGAAAAAAGGTTTGTCTTTCAGCGCCCTATAATGTTCTGCGGCCAACTCCCGGGAAACTCTCACTATTCTCGCCCCGACTATATCAAGTTTTGTTTCAGATAGCCTTGTAAGGATATTCCCCGTCAGGGATTTCTTTAACCCGTCCGGTTTTATAAGAACAAGTGTCTGGTCTAGCATTGCGCCCCCTTGTTACATAATAATAGCAACTCTATTATTATTATTTCTGAGACAATATTTTAACAACTAGCGCCAAAAAGTCAAGCAGGGCCTGTACTTACGCGATAGGCCGGCTAAAATATCGCTATGAACTCTCCTTTGGGCTTCGTCTTTGAGAAGTGTTCGAGCTGCTCGCTGGCCCTTGCTCTTCTTATCTCTTCGAACTTTTTTGTCATCTCTCTGGCCAGCACTATTTCTCTGTCTCCCATAATATCCAAAAAATCTGCCAGGAATTTAACTATCCTGTGTGGAGATTCATAAACAATAACCGTTCTCTTTTCATCTTTCAGGCCTTCAAGCTGTTTGCGCCTTCTCGCCGCCTTGTTCGAAAGGAAACCCTCGAAAACGAACTTGTTCGTCGGCCTGCCCGAAAGAACAAGCGCCATTACCAAGGCTGCGGGCCCGGGAACGGCGGTAAGCGGAACGCTTTCCTTGATGCACGCAGATACAAGAGTACTGCCCGGGTCTGAAATGCCCGGCGTACCCGAATCGGAAACAAGCGCTACACTCATCCCTTTTTTAAGCTTATCTATCACCAACGGCGTTTTCTTGCTGGCGTTATGCGAATGAAAGCTTGTGGCTGGTGTTCCTATCCCGTATGCTGCCAACAATATTTTTGTTTTGCGCGTGTCCTCTGCGGCCACAAGGTCAACTTCTGAGAGCACTCTCTTCGCCCTGAAAGACAAGTCCTCAAGGTTACCTATAGGCGTGCTGACTATGTAAAGAGTTCCCGGATCCATTAATTGTGTCTCTTTTATTCTACTGTGACCGATTTGGCAAGATTGCGTGGCTGGTCTATATCGTAGCCGAATTCTTCCGCAACGTGATATGCCAAAAGCTGAAGAGGGATAACCACAAGAACCGGGGAAAATATTTCCGGTACGCTGGGGATATCGATGAGATAATTAACGTTGCCCTCGTTCAGGGACTTGTCGCCTTCTGAAACTATCGCAATAACCAGCCCTCCCCGGGCTTTGATCTCCTGTATGTTGGAAAGCATTTTTTCATATGTTTCCGACCTCGGCGCAATACAGACCACCCAAGGGTTCTCGTCAATAAGCGCAATCGGCCCGTGTTTCATCTCCCCCGCGGGATACCCTTCCGCGCTGATATAAGATATTTCTTTGAGCTTAAGCGCTCCTTCCAGAGCGTTCGGGTAATTGATGTTCCTGGCCAGATAAAGAAAACAGCTTTTGTTGTTCCGCGCAAGATAATATTCATGAAAGTCCGCGGCATACTGTGCGATCTTGTTTTTCCGCCCATGGTAATGTTCGAGGATCTTTTCTGTCTGTGCGGGCACTTTTTTAAGTTCTTTTAGGAATTTTTTGTTCTCTTCGGCGCTTTTCCTGTTTGTCTCCGCCAGGTATGCCGCGAAAAGGTACAGAACAGCAAGCTGTGCCGTATACGCTTTTGTGGACGCGACAGCTATCTCAGGTCCCGCGTGCGTATAGATGACACCGTCAGCCTCCCTTGCTATAGAGCTGCCCAGAACATTGCATATAGCCAATACTTTTGCGCCACGTTTTTTCGCTTCCCTTAGGGCCGCCAGAGTGTCGGCCGTCTCCCCGGATTGCGAGATGACTATCACCAGAGTTTCTTTGTCTACAAGCGGGTCCCTGTAGCGGAACTCGCTTGAAGTGTCCACCCAGACGGGCACTTTAGCATATTGTTCTATTATGTATTTGCCGGTCATCCCCGCGTGATACGCGGTCCCGCAAGCAACAATCGTTATTTTCTTGATCTTTTTAAGCGCGCTCTTTGTGATAGCGAGTTCTTCAAAAACAACTTTACCCTTGTTAATCCTCTCCTTGAGTATCGCACGCAATACTTCCGGCTGCTCGCAGATCTCTTTGAGCATAAAATGTTTGTACCCGGTTTTTTCCGCTTGGGATATATCCCATTTTATCTTGGTAGGTTTTCTGCTGATCTTTCTTCCCTTAGCATCGTAAATAAAATATTTTTCTTTGTAGAGGTCTACTGTCTCGTTGTTTTGAAGGAACACTATGTTCTTTGTGTGGTCCAGTACTGCGGGAATATCGCTGGCAATAAAATTCTCTCCTTCTCCCACCCCGAGTATCAGGGGGCTGTCTTTGCGTGCGCCCACAACTCTGCCGGGTTCACCTTTGTGGACAACAGCTATCGCGTATGCCCCTTTAAGCTGTTTCGTTGCCGCCCTGACGGCGCTGGAGAGGTCGCCCTTATAACAATCCGCTATAAGGTGCGCGATTACTTCACTGTCCGTATCGGAAGTGAACTTGTATCCTTTTTTCTTGAGTTCTTTCTTGAGACTTTGATAGTTTTCGATAATGCCGTTATGTACGATGGCAATATTTTTTGTGTAATCGATGTGCGGGTGCGCATTAACATCGTTAGGAACGCCATGAGTAGCCCAGCGTGTGTGCCCTATCCCGGTATGCCCTTTTATTGGGTTTCTTTTCAGCTCTTCTCTCAGGACGCAAAGCTTACCTTGTTTTTTCTTGGTGTTAAGGTCCCCTTTTTCAAGGATAGCCACGCCGGCGGAATCGTACCCCCGGTATTCCATTCTTGCTAGCCCGTTCAAGATAACTTTGGCAGCGTTCTTATTTCCTGTGTATCCTATTATTCCGCACATTGTGCACCTTTCATACGGCGTGAGAGTCTTCGCTCAACAAATTATTCGTCTTGATCGTTGAGCCTGTCCATCAGGTTGATGATATCTGTTTTGGCGCATCGCCCGACAAGGGCGCCCATGTAAAGAAGAATGGAAAACTGCCAGCAGTCTTCCGGGCCAACGATAAGGGCCGTATTAACGTTTTCTTCTTTCTCGAGGGTTTTCTTGTGCTTTTCGATCGCCCTTGAAAGAGGCCCTTCTTCCAGCTCGAGTTCCTGAACCGTGTTGTTGTATTTAAGTGACGGTAACCTGAGCCCCCGCAACAAAAAGAACATCTGGACAGCATCCATATCCACGTCCATCTCTTCCTCAAAATCGAATCCGTCGAACTGGGGCATATTCTCCGGCAAAACTATCATAGGTTTTTCTATGACAAGCTCTCCTTTGCGGACGATCGTGTGCCCTTCGTTCACCACAGATTCGCCAAGAAAGATATACGGCACTTTCGTCTGGGAGAACGTCATTAGTCCTTTTACCCGGCCCCTTATTACTTCCGTCTTTTCCTGGGCCTTTTCCCAAAGCTGTTCAATATCCATATTGTCCTTTAATAATGAAAAAAGGAGAAAGCCCTCTCGCGAGAGAGGAGCTTTGCTCCTTTAAAAATTGGCATCCCCAAGGGGATTCGAACCCCTGTCGCCAGAATGAAAATCTGGTGTCCTGACCGGGCTAGACGATGGGGACGCACAATTCTGGTTTTGTTTGTAATTTTACACACCCTATTAAAAAAAGCAAAGTATAATAGAGGCCATATTCTACAAAATACCCGACGCCTTTGCAACAGTTTTTTTTGAGCTACTGCGCAGCTTCGGTTACTGCCTCTTCTTCCTCTTCCGCGACCACTTTGGCTACTGAGGTCAGTTTGTCCGTAGTCTTAAGGTTGATAACCTTGACTCCCTGGGTAGCTCTACCTGTCTGGCTTATTCCGTTGACCGCGACCCTTACGACCATACCGCCCTTCGAGATGAGCATGATCTCGTCACCGTCGCGGACGCTTTTTGTCCCGACTACGGGTCCGTTCTTTGCTACGATCTTGAGGTTGATGATTCCGCTGCCACCCCTTGATTGCATGCGGTACTCCTCAAATTTCGTGCGTTTGCCAAAGCCTTTCTCGGTAACCGTAAGGAGCGTCCCTTCGGGGTCCATTTTGACCATACCGACAACTTGATCTTTTTTCTTGAGGGTTATGCCCTTTACTCCTTGCGCGCTTCGGCCCATAGCCCGGATATCCTTTTCCTTGAAGCGTATGGCTTTTCCGTCCCTGGTGGCCATGCAGATCTCGTCATCTCCGCCGGAAAGAACCGAGCCTATCAGCTTGTCTCCTTTACCGAGTGTGATAGATATGATCCCTCCCTTGCGGGGGTTGCTGAAAGCATTAAGGGCTGTCTTTTTGATCTTTCCCTGCTCGGTCGCCATGACAACAAACATCCCTTCAGTAAATTCTCTTACGGGAACTACTGAAGTTATTTTTTCGTCGTTCGATATCCCAAGAACGTTGACTATCGGCCTGCCTTTCGTCCTTCTCCCTGCTTGCGGGATCTCGTGCACTTTAAGCCAGTGCAGTTTTCCTTCGCTGGTGAAAATAAGCATGTAGTCATGCGTGGAAGCAACAAAAAGGTGTTCAATGAAGTCTTCCTCTTTTGTTTCCGCACCTGTTACGCCTTTGCCTCCTCGCCGCTGTTTTTTGTACGCGCTTACCGGGAACCTTTTTATGTACCCGGCATGGCTCAGGGTGATAACCATGTCCTCTTCGGCGATCAGGTCTTCTATGTCTATGTCTTCTGCGGCGCCTGTTATCTCCGTTCTTCTTGCGTCGCCAAACTTATCTTTTACTTCTAGCGTCTCCTCTTTGATTATGCTCAGCACTTTTTTCTCGCTGGCCAGTATGCTCTTGAGCTTTTCTATAAGCTTCAGGAGATCTTTATACTCATTTTGTATCTTTTCCGTTTCAAGATTGGTGATCTGCTGGAGTCTCATGGCGAGGATTGCAAGGGACTGCCTCTCGGAAAGCTTGAATTTTTTCATAAGACCCGTCTTTGCTGTTTCCGGGTCTTTTGATTTTTTGATAAGCTTGATCACTTCATCCAAGTTATTAATAGCTATTTTCAGCCCTTCAAGAATATGGGCTCTTTCTTCGGCTTTCGCAAGATCGTATTTGGTGCGTTTTATTATCACCTCTTTGCGGTGCTTGATGAACTCTTCGAGCATCTGTTTCAGGTTCATTATCCTGGGCTGTCCGTCAACTATGGCAAGCATTATCACGCCGAAAGTGTCTCTCATCTGCGTGCGCTTGTAGAGCTGGTTCATCACAACTTCTGTGTTCTGCCCGCGCCGCATATCTATCGCTATCCTCA
This sequence comes from Candidatus Omnitrophota bacterium, assembly GCA_049642065.1. GTDB lineage: Bacteria > Omnitrophota > Gorgyraeia > Tantalellales > Tantalellaceae > WJMH01. Next base: position 42,090 of record JBAROK010000081.1, read on the forward strand.
TCCCGTCACGATCGGACTCGTCTCTTATATCGACTATCCCGTCGACCTTCCTGCTTTTGACCAAATCTGCTATAGAGGTTATCAGCCTGGTCTTATTAACCTGGTATGGGATCTCCGTTACTATTATGCTTTCTTTCCCGCCCTTTTTCTGTTCCACGTGAGCTTTTGCGTGAAGAGTGAGCGATCCTCTACCCGTCCGGTACGCTTTAAGAATGCTGTCCTTGCCGCAGATAAGTGCTCCCGTCGGGAAGTCGGGTCCGGTGACTATCTTTATCAAATCGTCCAGCGCGCAATCAGGATTATCTACCAAGTAACATACCGCGTCGACTATTTCTGTCAGGTTGTGCGGCGGTATGTTCGTCGCCATACCAACGGCTATCCCGCTGGAGCCATTCAAAAGAAGGTTCGGCACTACAGAGGGGAGAACTTCCGGTTCGTTAAGCGACCCATCAAAATTCGGCCGCCAGTCTACTGTTTCTTTGTCGATATCCCGCAACATCCATTCGGTGATCTGGTGCATGCGCGCTTCGGTGTACCTCATTGCAGCCGGCGAATCCCCGTCTATAGATCCGAAGTTGCCCTGCCCGTTCACCAAAGGATACCTTAAGGAAAAGTCCTGCACCATACGTACCAGCGCATCGTAAACCGCGGTATCGCCATGCGGATGATATTTACCAAGCACTTCACCAACTATTCTTGCGCTTTTTTTGTACGCCTTGTTGTAGGTAATGCCCATATCCTTCATCGCATATAGTATGCGCCTGTGCACGGGCTTAAGACCGTCGCGCACATCAGGAAGGGCTCTTCCTACAATAACGCTCATCGCGTAGTTTATGTACGAATCTTTCATCTCTTCTTCGATATGAATCGGGATGATCTTTTCGTTTCTTGTGTACATTCTTTCTCCTATCTCTATTTTTGTTTATACGTCCAAGTTCTTGACGTCCCGGGCATGCTCTATTATAAAACGCCGGCGGGATTCCACGTTATCGCCCATAAGCACGGTGAACATTTCGTCCGCCTCAACGACGTCCTCTATGGTCACCTGCTGCAGGGTTCTTCTCTCCGGGTCCATCGTAGTTTCCCAGAGCTGGTCAGGGTTCATTTCTCCAAGACCCTTGTATCGCTGAATGGTCATTCCTTTTTCTCCTATCTTAAGCACGTAGTGAAGCAGGCTGTTCAGAGAAAAGATCTCTTCTTCGCCAATAATGAATAAAGGTTCTTCTTCTTTTGTTTTTTTCTTTTTCTTCTCTTCAATATACGTTTCTTTTTCTTCCGGAGCCGCTCTTTCGTAATCGGCGATGTCCAAGCTGAACTTGGCTATCTCTTTTGAAATCTTCTCTATTTCTCTGGCTTCGTAGAATTCCTGCACGGCAACGGTTTCGGCCTTTTCGTCGTGATCGCTTTTCTCGTCACCTTCCATTTCCAGTTCTTGTTCTGCTCCTGACTTTGCTCTCAGCTTGGCTAGCTCGTCGTCACTATACAGATATATGTACTCGCCCTCCACCTTCGCCCTGTAAACTGGCAATTTATTGGTCTTCTGCTGCTGTAATTTGAGGTATTTGCTAAGCTTTACTCCACGGCGCTCGATTCCGCTGGCCAGCTTTTCCAGCCGGATGAGTAGTTCCAGGAGATCTTTGAGCTTCTTCTGTGTCATTGTTTTTTTGCCCTCAACACACTCTACCTCTATCCCCTCGGTGCCTTGGTCTATAAGGAACTCTTTCATTTCTTTTTCCGTACTGATGTACTGCTCTTTTTTGCCTCTTTTTACCCTGTAAAGCGGAGGTTGTGCGATATATATGTGTTCTTTTTCAACCAGGTCCTTCATTTGCCTGAAAAAGAAAGTTAAAAGAAGTGTTCTTATGTGCGAGCCGTCAACGTCAGCATCACACATAAGGATGATCTTTCCATACCGTATTTTTTCTACGTTAAACTCTTCCCCTATCCCGGCCCCAAGTGCGGTGATCACCGTCCTTATCTCGTTGTTGCTCAAAACCTGGTTTATCCGGGCTTTTTCTACGTTAAGTATCTTTCCTTTTAGCGGCAGTATCGCCTGGTATCGCCTGTCGCGTCCCTGTTTTGCCGAACCCCCCGCAGAGTCACCCTCAACGATATAAAGTTCCGTCAGGGCAGCGTTTCTTTCCGAACAATCCGCCAGCTTTCCGGGAAGCGATCCGCTTTCAAGCGCTCCTTTTCTTCTGGTAAGGTCTCTCGCTTTTTTTGCGGCCTCTCTGGCTCTTGCCGCCGTTAGGGCTTTTTTAACTACTGCATTCGCAACAGAAGGGTTCTCTTCCAAATATGTTCCCAAGAGATCATTAACGGCAGCTTCTACGATGCCTTCGACTTCGGAGTTCCCCAGCTTTGTCTTTGTCTGCCCCTCAAACTGCGGGTCGGGTATCTTCACGCTTAGTACTGCCGTTAATCCTTCCCTGGCGTCGTCTCCGGACATCCCTTCTCCCTTGAGTATGCCCCTGTTCTTGCCATAGTTCTTGATCGTCCTCGTCAAGGCGGATTTAAACCCCGTAAGGTGCGTTCCGCCTTCTGTAGTGTTGATGTTATTTACAAAACTATAGATATTTTCAGCATACCCTTCGTTGTACTGCATCGCTACTTCAACTACTGCATTATCTTTTTCTTTTTCAAAATATATTATCTTTCTGTGTATAGAGTTTTTATTCTTGTTCAGGTGTTCCACAAAAGACACAATCCCGCCCTTGTAGAAAAATTCGGCTTCTTTATCCGTCCTCTCGTCCTGGAGGGCTATCTTTACTCCTTTATTAAGGAACGCCAGCTCTCTTAATCTTGCCGCAAGGATATCATAACTAAAGATGGTGCTTTCTTTGAATATCTCTTCGTCCGCCTTGAAGGTAACGCTGGTACCGGTGGTCTTTGTTTTTCCAAGAACCTTAAGCTTGGTGGTGGTCTTTCCCCTCTGGTACTCTTGGTGGTGGATCTTGCCATCCCGCTTTACCTCTACCTCCAGCCATTCGGCCAACCCGTTCACCACGCTGACGCCGACACCATGAAGCCCTCCGGAAACTTTATACACGCGATGGTCAAATTTACCTCCGGCATGCAGCGTTGTCATTACAACTTCTACCGCCGGCTTTTTCATCTTTGCGTGCATGTCTACAGGTATCCCCCTGCCGTTGTCTTTTATGGTGACACTTTCGTCGGCATGTATCTGCACTTCGATTTTGTCGCAAAATCCGCCCATAACTTCGTCTATAGAGTTATCGACGACTTCGTAGACCAAGTGATGCAGCCCCCTCTTGCCCGTATCTCCTATATACATAGCGGGTCTTTTCCTGACCGCCTCCAGTCCTTCCATGACCTGGATGGTCGTTGCATCGTATTTTTTCTTGTCCGTCTTTTTATTTTCTGTGGTCTTTGCTTTTGCCATTTCTATCCTTTCTTATGCCTCCAATGACCCAACCCTAAACCTTATATCTTTCGCTTTTTTTCTGCCCGAGTACTTTTCGTTGAATTTCGCGATCGTTACTCTTTTGTCGAGCGTGAGTTTGTAGAGCCAGGTAGAATCCTCAACCAGAACCACTAGTGTTCCGTTTTTAAAACTGACGGGGCGGGTATGCTCTTTTGTTTCCACGTCTACTGCCGCGACCCATGCGGTCCCTATGGCGCCTGCCTTTTTTACCGCGCCTTTTTCCCACTTGGCTATCAGGCCGTCTATTATTCCCTTAACGTGTCTCGGGCCGTTCCGTTTTATCATGTTTTTCTTCTCACGCTGTCAGTTGCATTGGAAGAACCACGTAAGTGTATTCGTCCCCCCGCCTAATAACGCCAGGTTTAGCAGAATCGTTAACCTCAAAAGTTATTTGTTGGTCTACTAGGCTTTTTAGGACGTCGATGAGATATTTTGGATTAAACCCTATCTCAAGATCGTCCCCTCCTGAATAATCTATTTCTATCTCTTCTTTCGCTTCCCCAAGATACGGCGTATTCTTTGATATTGTCATCCGTTTCTTTTTAATGTTAAGCTTTATCGCCATTGAATCTTGATCAGTAAAAATGCTGGCCCTTTTTGTCGCCGAAAGAAAATCCTCTCTTGATACTTTTACTTCTTTTGATGATTTTTCCGGTATGACCTTTTTGTAGTTCGGGTATTCTCCTTCTATTAACCGTGACAGGATAAAGCTCGTCGGAAAAGAAAACATCACCTGATTGTCGCTGAACTTTATCTGAACTTCGCCGTCTTCGGCAAGCATCCTTTTCGTCTCCTGTACGGTCTTGGTTGGGATGATCACCTCTCTATCCACTAGTGTCTTTTTTTCAAGTTTCTTTTCAATAACAGCAAGCCGTCTGCCGTCTGTAGCGACAACTTTTATATCGGCTCCTTTTACCATCAGTAAAATTCCGTTTAAGACGAACCTTGTGTCGTCCCTACTTATAGCAAAATCTGTAAGGTTGAGCATTTCTTTAAAATCGTTCTGCCCGATCGTTATGGAATCCGTATCCTTAAACAGTGGTAGTTGTGGAAACTCTTCCTTGGGAAGGCCTATTATCTTAAATATGGCTTTTCCGCTTTTTATGGTTACAAAATTATTCTTCTTCATTGATAGGCTTATCTCGTTCTCGTCTGGAAGAGCTTTAATGATATCGAAGAATTTCTTTGCCGGGATAGTAATGGCACCTTCCTGAGCAACATCCGCCATGATAGTAGAACATATACCTATATCAAGATCGGTTGCCGTAAGCTTTAATGTGTTTTTATCTGTCTCCATCAATACGTTGCTTAATATCGGAAGGCTGCTTTTTTGCGATACAGCGTTCTGTACTGTTTGGATCCCTTCCATAAGATCGTTCTTAGAAACTATTAATTCCATTATTCCTCCCGTTCGGATTTAAGATGTCCACCTACGTTCTTACTTCTTTACTATTAGTTATTTAAAATGCAGCAGTAATCGTATCAGTAGTATAAGAGCTTGTTAATTTGTGGATAACTCCGCAAGCACCGCATTTTAAACAACTTACACCAAAACAACCCTGTGTAAAACAATACATTCTTTTGCTGGGAAAAAACTAAAACCACCTCAAAAGTTATCCACAGGTTATCAACAGTATCAACAGTCAGCGTTTTATCTGGACAGTAAGATTGTCTACAACTGACCGGGTATTTTCGCTGTTTGCCAGTTCTTTGCCTATTTTATCACAAGCGTGGAGCACGGTAGTATGGTCCCGGCCCCCAAAGAATCCCCCAATATCCGGCAGCGAATAATCCGTGAGAGTCCTCGATAAATACATCGCAAGCTGCCGCGGATAAGCGATAGCCCGGGTTCTTTTTTTCGTCTTCATGTCGCCGATTTTAATATTGAAATAATCCGCTACAACCTTTTGTATAAGATCTATGGTAATCTTTTTCGCGTCGGTAGAGATCATCCCGCGAAGCACTTCTTTCGCTAGGGCCACCGTCAGTTCTTTACTGGTAAGCTTTGCCGATGCGACCACCCGGATAAGAGCGCCTTCTAGTTCCCGGATATTTGTCTTGATGTTTTCGGCCAGGAAAAACAACACTTCCTTAGGAACTCGCACGGATTCGTTCTCGCTCTTTTTCTCGAGTATGGCGATTCTTGTTTCAAAGTCCGGAGGTTGTATGTCCGCTATCAGGCCCCATGCGAAACGCGAAACAAGACGCTCTTCAAGTGTTGGGATATCCTGTGGCGTGCGGTCACTCGAGACCACTATTTGCTTATGGGAGTCATGCAGCGCATTGAATGTATGAAAAAATTCTTCCTGTGTGGAATTTTTGCCTGCGATGAACTGGATATCGTCGATCAGCAGAACATCCACGTTCCTGTACATGTCCCGGAATTTAGCCGTTGTACGGGTTCGGATGGCGCTTATAAGTTGGTTAGTAAACTCCTCGCTTGATATATACAGGACACGCGCCTTGGGACTTCTTTTTAGTATTTCCTGTCCCATTGCTTGCATAAGATGCGTTTTTCCAAGACCGACTCCTCCGTAAAGAAAAAAAGGATTATACACCCTGGAAAGTTTTTCGCAGATCGCCAAAGCTGCCGCATGCGCGAAACGGTTGTTTTCTCCTACAACAAAATTTTCGAAAGTATAATTGGGGTTTAATCCGATCTGTTGATACCGGCTTTCAGGCATGGTGCGAGTACCGCTGAAAACGGACTTCAGCCAGCCTTCGCTCTTCGCTTCTTTATGAGCATCTGGAGCCGGAGCATACCTTGTTGCCTGCGGCGCGGAAGTTTCTTCGGTTTTTTTCGGCACCGCTTCCACTATCTTGAACTTTACGTCCATGCCTTGACCGGAAGCTTGCTGCACGGCGGTTGATATTAGGCTGATATATTTTTCACGGACCCAGTTCTCAAAGAATTTATTAGGAACGCCCAGGGTTACCGAAGAGGCGTCGACAGACACCTCTTGAATTGACAAAAACCAGGCATTGAAAACTTGTTCGTTGACTTCGGATCGGAGGATTGATAAGGCTTTTTCCCAGACGTTTTCCATATTTTATCGGCTAAAAGTGGTGCTAATTGTTGTTCACAGGAACTGGATTTTATCCACGAGAAACAAACGGGATATCAACAAGTTATCCACAGGTCGCGGCAAAGGAGTTTAACATATCAAACTACGTTGAAAAGTATTATATCCAGTAGGAAGAGACAATGCAAGTAAATTTTTAGCTGAAAAAACTCAAACAGAAGAAAGTGCCTCCCGCAAGAGAAAAGCTTGGGAGGCCCTCATTTTTCTTGACTTAGGAATACGGTGTGCTATAATCACAATTCCGTTTAATATCAATAATATGCAAGAAGGAGTTTATCGGTGAAAAAGAATTTAAAGACAAAATCTAACCTGAAGCGCAAAAGAAAGCACGGATTCCGCAAAAGAAGCAGCACTAAGGCGGGTACGGCCATTTTGAACCGGAAACGGAGCAAGGGGACTAAAGTCCTGTCCGCGTGAAGATAAGACATATACTCAAATCAAAAGATTTCGTCGAGATTCTGAAAAATGGCGAAAAACTTAAAAACAAACTGGTCTCTGCTCATCTAAAGCGCGAAACAGGCGGCAAAGAGCTTAGTGTGGGTGTTATCGTTTCAAAGAAATGCGCCCCAAAGGCCGTGACCAGGAACTATCTGAGGCGCATCATTTACGCATACTTCCGAGAGGCGGGCGCCAAATGGGCAAAGGGCACCAGGATCGTGGTAAGGCTTTCCTCAAATGTATCTGAAATAAAAAAGAGGCCCTTGTCGCAAGAGGTCAGAAAAAACCTTGCAAGAATAGCCCAAAAAGCACAAGATAAAAAATGAAAAGAGCCCTAATCGCTACAATAAAAGCATACAGAAAGCTCACAAGTCCTTTAAATAGAAGGAGTTGCAGATTTCATCCGTCTTGTTCAGAATATGCGATGGAAGCGCTGGAAAGATACGGAACAGTTCGGGGAAGCCTAATGTCCGCATGGAGGATCTTGCGGTGTAATCCTTTTTCTCGGGGAGGATTCGACCCCGTGGTCAAGGAGCGGCAGGGTTCAGTCTAAACGGCTAGATTTAAGGAGCAAGTTAATGGAAAAAAGAATGATCGTTGCGATAGCGCTGTCTTTGTTGATCCTATTGGGGTTCCAGGCCCTTAACGCCAAGAAGAAAGTCCACATGGGCACGCAATACATCCCCTCTTCCGGGGCCCCAGCAAGCCAGGGCGTTGCCGGAGCGCCAGCACCTATCGCTGCACCTGGCCCAGCAGAAAAAGAGCCGCTTAAAGAGAGTCTGACAGAAATATATACCGGAAACTACAAAATAATCTTCTCGAATGTCGGTGGTAGCATAAAGAGCCTAACCCTGATTGCCGACGACGAACAGGACCTTCTTTTCAGCGAAGAAACCCTGACGGAAAGACCCCTTGCTCTGCAAAGCAGCACAATAGCGGGTTTGGAGCGGAAAAAATATGAGATGAACCGGGGCGAGAATTTTATAGAATATAAACTAACAGAACCGGGCTGGATAGAGCTTACAAAGCGGTATACTTTTCAGAAGCAGGAAGACTACATTAACCTTAACGTTTTAGTTAAGAACATTGCCGGAAGAAGCATTAATTTCACTTATACGATAACTGGCCCCTCCGACCTTAAGAAAGCGGGAAGCATTACAGGGCGAAGCTTTTTAGAGGCAAATACGATGATAGACGGCAAACGCTGGAAAGCTAAATCCGTAAAGGGCATGCAGGAAAAAATGGGCGACATTTCCTGGACAGCTCTTAAGAACAGGTATTTTACGGCAGTATTAAAACCGTTTACACCGCCTAAAACCGTGATTTTACAGGCATTAGCGGGCAAGAATCTTTTGACTGCCCTGCGCATGCACCCACAGGAAATAGCTCTGGGCGAGACAAAAGAAGACGCCTTTCTTCTGTATGTAGGGCCGCTGGACGATAAAAAACTTGCCGCAATAGGAGACAACCTACAGGAACTTGTAGATTATGGTTTTTTTGGTGCGGTTAGCAAGGTCCTTTTGTCCATTTTAGCCTTTTTCTACAAGTGGACGCACAACTGGGGCGTAGCCATTATTTGTCTGACCATCTTGATCAACATTGTCCTCTTCCCGCTTACCTTTAAAAGCTTTTCTTCGATGCAGCAGATGAAGAAGGTTCAGCCCCATATGCAGAAACTCAAAGAGCTGCACAAGGATAATCCGCAGAAGCTTAACAAAGAAATGATGGAACTATACAAGCAATACAAGGTGAACCCCCTGGGTGGCTGCCTGCCGTTAATTCTGCAAATGCCCATATTCATTGCGTTATATCAGGGGCTTATGCGTTTCATAGAGCTAAAAGGATCGAATTTTCTGTGGATAAAGGATCTGGCAAAACCCGATGCGGTTCCCCTGCCCTTTTCTCTTCCGGTGCTGGGTGCGAGCATAAACATCCTGCCGCTTCTTATGGTCGGAGTGATGTTCCTGCAGCAAAAGGTATCGCAAGGAATGTCGGGTGGAGCAATGACTGACGATCAGGCGAAACAGCAAAAAATGATGATGCTCATGATGCCGGTATTTTTTGGGTTCCTTTTTTATAAAATGCCCTCGGGCCTTGTGTTATACTGGCTAACCAACACGATACTGATGACGACCGAACAGACGCTCATAGGCAGACGCATGGCCGAAAGGTAAGGGACCAATATGACAAATAAAAAAGAAGAAGTTACAACCATAGAAGTAGAAGCGGTCACAATAGAAGAAGCTATAAGGAAAGCGCTTAAGACGCTTCATGCTAACAAACAGCAGGTCAAGATAGAGGTTCTCAAAGAAGAACGCAAAGGTCTTTTTGGTATGGAAGGCGCAGAACTTGCCAAGATCCGCGTTACAGTGAAAGACTGCGATTAATTTCGCTCCACCCCATCCCCCGGGAAAACACAAGATATACCCCAAGGCACAAACTGTTGATAACCTGTGTGTATGCACATAACCGCTTTACTTGATAATAGTTACACGGCTTAACATCTTTAATAACTCTGTGGATGAATCTATTTCTACCACAAGCTGTTGGGTATGACCCGCGTAACTAGTCAAAGTTTCCACGTGGAAACTTTGTTCTCACTCTCCTGTCCGGTTCATGTTTCCACGTGGAAACATGAAAACAGGAGCTCACAAAAATTTTTTCGCAGACCCGCCCTTCCCCTTGCCCCAAGGGCATTGCAAGGAAAGACCCTGGTATCATACCAGTTTTTAGTTGTATATATTTTCGAAAACCTTGACATTTCAAATGCGGTGTGTTATATTTTTTTTAAATTAAAAAATTCCTACCAACAATCAACCCGGAAGGCGCAAAATGAAAAAGATAGCTTTTTGCAACCAAAAAGGCGGCGTAGCGAAAACCACTTCAGCGATCAACATTGCGGCCTATCTTGCGATACATGGCAAAAAAACACTTTTAGTAGATCTTGATCCGCAGGCTAATGCGACAAGCGGAGTTGGTGTCGCAAAAGCTAAAATCGAAAATAGCATTTACAATGTACTGCACGAGCACATAGATATCTCACAGGCAATATTGCCAACAGAAATAGATAACTTGCTTATAATACCGTCAAACATACATCTTACCGGAGCTGAAGTTGAACTGGTAAATGTCATGGGCCGCGAGTATCGGCTGAAAAAAGCTCTTCAGGAAATGCAGCACGAGTTTGATTACGTGATTTTCGATTGTCCGCCGTCGTTAGGGCTTTTAACGATAAATGGGCTTGCGGCTGCGAATTCCGTGATAATCCCGATACAGTGCGAATATTATGCTCTTGAAGGGTTGGGCCAGCTGATGCAGACGTTAGAGCTCATTAAAGAAAACCTTAACGAAAGATTGGAAGTAGAAGGAGTATTAATGACCTTAGCAGACTACAGGACCAATCTTACAAAAGAAGTAATAAGCGAAGTAAAAAAACACTTTAAAGAGAAGGTATACAAAACAATTATTCCCAGGACGGTGAAGTTGACAGAAGCTCCTGGGTTTGGAAAACCGATTGCTTTGTATGCAGAGAATTCAATCGGGGCAAAGAAATATTCAGATGTTGCAAAAGAGATACTGGGACTACCCTTAACAATAGAGACTATTGAAACAGAGCAGGTTATAACAAATGTGGAGGAGGGTCATGGAGAAGAGACTGGGTAAAGGATTGGGAGCATTGATCTCGGAAGACGTTGGTAAAAGCAAAGAAAAGGTTGAAAAATTGCGCTTAGCCGAAATCATTCCAAACCCATTTCAGCCAAGAAAAAAATTCGGTACAGAGAAAATGGACGAGCTGGTTAAGTCGATCAAAGAAAAGGGCGTTATACAGCCGATACTGGTAAGACCCGTGGATGCAGGCTATGAGATAATAGCCGGAGAGCGTAGGTGGAGAGCGGCAAAACAGATCGGTACAGACGAGATACCCGCTATCATAAGAAACGATATTGATGATGCGAACAGCCTGGAAATATCACTCATCGAAAACGTTCAGAGAGAAGAGCTTAATCCCATTGAGGAGGCAGAGGCGTATCAAGAGCTTATAGATAAGTTCGAATACACGCTGGATAAAGTAGGCCAGATGATGGGGAAGGATAAAACCACCATATCCAACAGCATCAGGCTATTAAGCCTTTCTTCCGACATAAAAGGCTATGTGGAAGACGGCAAGATATCTATGGGACACGCAAAGGTATTGCTTTCGGTAGTGAGCGAACAGAAAAGACGAAAACTAGCTAAAGCTATTATTCAAAAGGGGATATCGGTTCGCGAGGCAGAGCAGCTTGTAAAAAGGCTGGGAGAAACAAGGACTCGGGCCAGGAGGGAAGAGGATCCAGACAAGACTCGCGTGGAAGAGACTCTTCAGCATAAACTGGGGACAAAGGTTCGCATACACCAGGGCAAGAAAAGGGGGCACATCGAAATACAATTCTTTTCTAACGAGGACCTGGACAGGGTGCTCAAGCTGATACTATCCTAATAGCCTTAAACGGTTGTGGCAGAAGCACTTATGAGGGCGCATGCTTTTTATCGCATGCGCCTTTGTTGTTGGGCGAAAAATACTTGACAATACCCACTCAAAGTAGTACTATCTTTTAGGAACAAAAACCTTTTAAAGCGGTCCAGAGAGGCCGGAAAAGGAGATAAGGATGAAAAAAATATATCTACAAGCCTGCTTGTCATGTGACGGGGAGGCTATTTTTTTGCCCGGATTCGGGCAAACATAACAATAAAGGCAGAAAAATGAATCTCAGAAAAAAATCCATAGTACTAGATAGCGAAGGAATAAAAAGGACAATTCAGAGAATATCGCACGAGATAATAGAAAAAAACCAGGGAGTGGAACAGTTGGTAGTTATAGGAATAAGATCCAGGGGCGCTTACCTGGCAGAAAGGATCGCAGAAACCCTTAAGTCGATAGAAGGTAAAGAGGTTCCGGTTGGCGCGATGGACATTACCATGTACAGGGATGATCTTACTGAAGTTGCGGAGCAGCCAGTCGTAGGCTCGACAGATATAGACTTCGATATAACAGAGAAAAAGATAATCTTGGTAGATGACGTTCTTTTCACGGGGCGGACCGTAAGGTGCGCGCTTTCGGAGCTGATAGATTTCGGTAGGCCGGCGAACATACAGCTAGCGGTCCTTATAGACAGAGGGCACAGGGAGCTTCCGATAAGACCGGATTTCGTGGGCAAGAACATCCCAACAACTGCCGCGGAAAGCGTGGAAGTGAAGATCAAGGAAGTTGACGATACCGAAGAAGTGGTGATCGTGGAGGGGAACGAGGAATAAGCTAACCCAACAAAAAACAGGACAATAGTCTTATGAAAAAGCAAAAAACATTAAAATGGACAAAGAAACATCTTCTGGGGATAGAAGAGCTTTCCGCGGAAGAGATAACACTTATCCTGGATCAGGCAACAGGGTTCAAGGGGGTAATGGAGCGGGCCATACCGAAAGTTCCTACACTAAGAGGGAAGACCATAGTGAACCTGTTTTGCGAACCGTCCACGAGAACGCGCTCATCGTTTGAACTGGCGGCTAAAAGACTAAGCGCGGATACGCTTAATGTTGCTACCGCTTCTTCAAGTTTCCTGAAAGGAGAGACGCTGAAAGATACAGCCAGGAATATCGAAGCGATGAAAATAGACATGATAGTTATGCGCCATAGCTGTCCGGGAGCGCCGCATTTCCTCTCAAAATGTGTCAAGGCATCAGTAGTGAATGCTGGAGATGGGGCGCATGAACATCCGACACAGGCCTTACTTGACGTTTTTACGATAAGAGAAAAACTGGGCAAGGTGAAGGGTCTTAACGTGAGCATAATAGGCGACATCTCTCACTCAAGAGTAGCGCGCAGCAACATATGGGCCCTTACAAAACTTGGGGCCAATGTAACAGTATGCGGACCGAAGACCTTTATGCCGGCAGAAATAGAAAAACTGGGGGTCAAGGTCACATACGATGTTACTGAAGCGATAAAGGGTGCAGACGCACTGAACGTGCTCAGGATACAGCTTGAAAGACAGGAGAAATCACTTTTCCCGAGCATCAGGGAATATGTAAAGAATTTCGGGATAACAACGGAGAGGTTATCCAAACACGCAAAGAAAGATCTGGTTATTATGCATCCGGGTCCTATCAATAGAGGCGTAGAACTGAGCCAGGACGTTGCTGACTGTGAATGCTCTGTGATCTTGGAACAGGTAACCAATGGTGTAGCAGTAAGAATGGCAGTACTCTTCCTGCTAAGCCAGATAAAAACAGACCGAATGGAGTAAAAATAGTAAATAATGACCTAAAGTATAAGCAGGTACCCAAAATATAGAGAAATACAACAAAAAGTGGAGAAAAGATGGATATTTTGATAAAAAACGGGAGAATAGTAGACCCAACACAGAAAATCAATAAAAAAGGCGATATTCTGATAAAAAATGGGAAAATAGCCAAAATTTCGGCTGAAATTAAAGAAACATGCTCCACAACCATAGATGCTAAAGGTAAGCTTGTGGTCCCAGGGTTCATAGATATGCATACGCATCTTCGTGAGCCGGGCCGGGAAGATAAGGAAACGATAGAAACGGGGCTTTTGGCCGCTGTTAGTGGTGGGTTTACTACGGTATGTGCCATGCCTAATACAGAGCCGCCTTGTGATGGGCAGGCGAACGTGAAATTCCTCCTGGAGCGGGCCAAGCAAGTCCAGCTGGCTAATCTTTTGCCTATTGGGACGATCACAAAGGGGCGGGATGGCGAGAAACTGACCGAGATGGGAGAGCTCAAGCAGGCGGGATGCTTGGCAGTGTCCGACGATGGCGATTCTGTTCCGGACTCCGGTCTTATGAGAAGAGCTTTAGAGTATGCTTCCATGATGGATCTTTTGGTAATAGATCATTGCGAGGACAAAGAGCTTGCTGGTGACGGGGTAATGCACGAAGGATACTGGTCAACGGTTCTGGGGATGAAGCCCATACCCGCCGAATCGGAGGCAACGATAGTTGAACGGGATATCCGGCTTGCTGAACTTGCCGGCGCAAGGCTCCACATAGCACATGTATCTGCGGCGGCAAGTGTCGATATTATCAGGCAAGCTAAAAAACGAGGAGTTAACGTAACCGCTGAAGTTACACCACATCATTTTTCTCTAACGGACGAGGACGTGAAAACTTTCGATGCGAACATGAAGGTGAATCCGCCGCTCAGGTCTGCCGAAGATGTTAAGGCTCTTAAGGAAGGGCTAAAAGACGGCACGATTGATGTTATCGCTACAGATCACGCGCCCCATCTCGAGAGCGAAAAAGAAAAAGAGTTCGATTACGCGCCGTTTGGCATGATCGGGCTTGAGACAGCTCTTTCGCTTGCGGTTACTAATCTTGTAAACGAAGGATACCTGGACTGGCCGGGTCTTATCGAAAAACTCGCGGCTAATCCTGCAAAAATATTAAAGTACGATAGGGGAACGCTGAAAGAAGGGGCCCCGGCAGACATAACCGTTATAGCTCCTGCCGTTGAATGGGATTATACGAAAGAAAACATCCGATCGCTTTCTAAGAACTCCCCGTTCATCGGAAGACGGATGACCGCGGCGGTGACCGAAGTATTAGTAGGCGGTAAGTTGGTGATAAAAGCGGGAAAGCCGGCGTAACGCGCGGGGAAGAGCGCCCGGGGGTGAAGATGCAGAACAAGAAATTCATAATCACCAGGGAGCTGGGTAAATTAGCAAAGTGGCTGCGTATCCTGGGATACGATAGCGTATACTATAGAGAAAAAGATGTTCCCGGGATAGTGATCCAGGCGATGAGGGAAAAACGCGTGCTCCTTACGCGGAGCGCAGAGTTTACTAAATACAAAGGAATGAAGGCTGTTGTTATAAAACACGATCTTGCCGAAGAGCAGCTTGAACAGGTCACCGAAGAGCTCGGCCTGGCCCTTCCAGAAGGAGCGATATTCCATATTTGCGTGGAATGCAATACTCCTCTTGAAGGCATAGAGAAAGAGCAAGTAAAAGAAAGGGTTCCAGAATATGTCTTTAAGACGCAAGAAGAGTTCAAACGGTGCCCGAAGTGTGATAAAATCTTTTGGAAGGGAACACACTGGGATATGGCGACCGGCTGGCTTCATCAGCACGGGATAGAAGAAAAGGGAGCAAATGGCACGAAAAAAAACAATAAAAACGAAGATACTCTCCAATAAACAAGTAGCGAAAGATCATTTTGTGATCGAGCTGGAAAGCGCGTATCTTGCCAAAAATTCTTCTCCGGGACAATTCGTTTCTGTTAAGGTGCAGGAAAAAGGCACAGACCCCTTGCTCAGGATACCCCTGGGCATTCATGTGATAAAAAATAAAAGCATAAAACTTTTGTACAAGGTCGTAGGCGACGGGACGGCAATATTAAGTTCAAGAAAAAAGAAAGAGACGCTAAACATCCTGGGGCCGCTCGGCAACGGGTTTGACCTAGAGAAGTTCCGCAAAGAGGGATACAAGAAGGCGGTAATAGTAGCAGGGGGGCATGGCATTGCGCCGCTTTATGCTCTGACGGAAGAACTTCTTTCAAGGGGAAAACAGGTAGAGGTCTTTTTTGGAACGTGTACCGGCGAACATGTGCTTTGCGTAAAGGAGCTCCGGGCAAAGGGCGTTAAGGTAAGGGTAGCGACTGAAGACGGGACATGTGGATGCGAAGGGTATGTTACCGATCCATTAAGAGAGGCTCTTGAAAAAAACAAGATAAAGGCGGACGGAGCAATGATATTCGCCTGTGGGCCAAGGCCGATGCTGGCTGCGGTAAGCAAGGATGCCGAGAGATTCGGCATTCCTGCGCAGGTATCGCTTGATGCGTATATAGCATGCGGCGTGGGCGCTTGTCTGGGTTGTGCGGTGCGCACGAAATCAGGATATAAAATGGCATGTAAAGATGGGCCCGTATTTGATGCACAGGAAATAGACTGGAAAACGGAAAAGAGACAGTAAAGATGGACTTAAAGGTCAAGATAGGAAAAACTATTTTTAAAAACCCTGTCTGGGTGGCTTCAGGAACCTTCGGATACGGAGAAGAGTTCGAAGGCCTTGTTGATTTGCGAGAGGTAGGAGCTATCCTGACCAAGACGGTTACATTGCACGAACGAGAGGGTAACCCGCCGCCCAGGATCGTGGAGACGCCATCAGGGCTCCTCAATTCCATAGGCCTGGAGAACAAGGGCATAGATTATTTTAAAAAAGAAAAATATCCTTTTTTAAAAAAGATTGGCACAAGGGTTATAGTAAGTATTGCCGGTGAGAACAAAAAAGAATTTACTGCCTGTGCGGAAAAACTTTCCGGTAAAGATGAACCGGATGCTATAGAGATCAACCTATCCTGTCCGAACGTAACCCATTCCGGGACGAAGTATTCGCTCATGGCACAGGACCCAAAGACAACAGAAAGCATTATAAAATCCGTCCGGAAGAAAACAAAAAGCACTCTTATAGCCAAACTGACACCTAACGTAACAGATATAACCGAGATAGCCCGGGCAGCAGAAGCGGCTGGAGCCGATGCGGTTTCCCTGGTTAATACGTACATGGGCATGATGGTCGATGCGGAGAAAATGGAACCCGTGCTTGGTAACGTCGTAGGGGGGCTTAGCGGTCCAGCGATCAAGCCGATGGCGCTGAAAGCTGTCAGGGATGTATATGGCAATGTAAACATCCCGATTGTAGGGATCGGCGGTATAATGACAGGTACTGACGTAGCGGAATTTATGCTCGCCGGTGCAAGCGCGGTGCAGGTAGGGACGGCGAATCTGGCTGACCCGGCTGCATATAACAGGATACTCAGAGAATTTAAAGAGTATTTAGACAGACAGGGTATATTAAAAGCAAAAAATCTTACGGGAAAACTTAGAAAGCGATAAATATGGACGCAAGAGAAAGATTGATAGTAGCGTTGGATGTAAAAACCCCGGAAGAAGCGATCGCTCTTATTGATACGCTTTCGCCGGTCGTTGATGTCTTTAAAGTTGGCGTAGCCCCCTTTACCGGTTATGGGCAGGAGGTCTTAGATAAACTGGAAGATGTTGGCAAAAAGGTTTTCTTGGACTTAAAGTTCCATGATATCCCGAACACCGTTAAGAATGCCGCGTACGTTTCGACCGCAAAAGGTGTTTTTATGCTGAACTTTCATTGCCTGGGCGGAAAAAAAATGTTGCGAGCGGCAGCCGAAGGCGCCAAAGAAGCAAGCGCAGCTCTTGGGAAAAAGCTGCCGATCCTTTTGGGGGTAACGATACTCACCAGTATGGACGCAGAAGAAATGCGGGCAATAGGTCTGGCAGGAAATGTTCAAGAGAAAGTTATAGAGCTAGCGCAACTTGCCTCAGAAGCGGGAATGGACGGAGTTGTCGCTTCAGCACAGGAAGCCGGAACGATTAAACAGAGCGTGGGAAAAGATTTTGTTGTTGTCGCCCCGGGTGTCAGGCCCGAATGGGCAGCTGCAGGCGACCAAAAAAGGATAGTTACCCCTAAGGGGGCTATTGAGAATGGTGCCGATTACATAGTTGTAGGAAGGCCGATAATCCAGGCGCCCGATCCGCAGGATGCAGCAAGACGTATAATAGAAGAAATGGAATCATAAAACAAAAGACGAAAGAGGCTCATCATGCAGGATATGGAGGTCATGGATCTTTTTAAAAAAGCCGGAGCTTATCATCAGGGGCACTTTAAACTGTCCAGCGGTCGGCATTCGGGAGCGTATCTTCAGTGCGCTTTAGTTCTTCAGAACCCACTGGTCGCTGCAAGGCTTTGTGGCTCTCTTGCGAAAAAGTTCCAGGCAGATATGCCGGACACGGTCATAGGTCCTGCTATGGGAGGCATCGTCCTGGCCTATGAGCTTGCACGGGCACTGAATGCAAGAGCTCTTTTTACCGAAAGGGATCAAGATGGGAAGATGACCCTTAGGAGGGGCTTTACGGTTTCTCCCAGAAACAGGGTCCTTATTGCCGAGGATGTCCTTACGACCGGTAAATCCGTTAAGGAAGTAGCAGCTCTCTTAGGGGAAGATAGCATAGTCCCCGTAGGGGTAGCGTCTCTAGTTAATAGAAGCGCCTCACCAATTGATTTTGGTGGCATAAAATGCGAAAGCCTGATAAAATTGGATATTCCCACCTTTGAAGAGGCGGAATGTCCTCTTTGTCAGGAAGGCATACCTCTAGTCAAACCGGGATCCCGAAAATAAAACATCAGAGTACCGCCCTATAGAAGTCTTTTATTATTTAGGTCATAAATAAATAGGCGTTACGATATTTTTACGAGGAGGATAGATCATGGAGATGGAACTTAAGAACATCATAGACAAAATAAAAACTGAAGGCGTAAGCGAAGCAGAGAAGCAAGCTGCTGGCATTACGAGTCAGGCTGAAGCTAAAGCAAAATCCATTGTTGAAGCAGCCCAAAAAGAGAAAGACGCGATAATAAAAGAAGCAGGGCAAGCCGCCGAGAAGATGCAAAAGAACGGCGAAGAAGCCATAAAACAGGCTTCACGGGACGTGCTTCTTGGCCTGCGCCAAAGTATAGTGGGGCTTTACGATACCGTTATAAAACGCGACGTCTCCGAACAGCTTTCACCAGACGTTCTTAAGGGGATGATATCTCAGCTTACGGAAAGCATCACCAAAAACAAAAAGTTCGACGTGGAAGTGCTCCTGAGCGAAAAAGACAAAAAACAGCTGGAAGAGATGCTTTTAAGCGGGCTCAAAAAAGAGCTTAAAAAAAGTGTCGATATAAAAGCATCTCCTAATGTCGAGCACGGGTTCCGCATAGGAGAAAAAGACGGCAGTTCTTATTACGATTTTACGGATGAGGCTATCGCTGAAGCGTTCAAAGCTTATCTTAATCCCAAGATCGCACAAATACTGATGTCGGGCACAGAAAATGCAAAATAAATATTATTATCTTATAGCGTCGCTACCGTATTTAAAGTTTGGCAGCGAACCACCTATATCGAGCACAAACTTTATAGCCGAATGCGGTAAGTGGCTCGGCCAGAGCGATATGAAGACGGTTCTTGCTGCCAAGATTTCAGGTGAGGCAGAGCCGGGAGAAGGCGGAACCGTACTGGCGGAATGGAAAACGTTTGACCGGGAACTTCGGCACGAGCTTGCGCTTATTAGGGCAGCACACAAAAAAGGTGAAGAGCATAGAGGCACAGATATGCTTAAAAGTGTTTTAGAACAGGAAAACCCTTTTTTGATGGAGAAAGAGATGGAGCGGATCAGGTGGAGTTATTTAGAAGAAAAAAGTTTGGGATGCTTTTTTGATCTCAACCGTTTGGTACTGTATTTTGTGCAGCTGCAGATAGTGGAGAGAATGGATATTTTTGATAAGGATAAGGGAGAAAGCTATTTCTATAAATTGTGTGAGGTAAATTATGAGCAAGCAATCGGGTAAGATCGTTTCTATTAACGGGAACATGATAACGGTAAAGTTTGAGGATAACATTATCCAGAACGAAGTAGGATATGTGTTAAGCCAGGACAGAAGGCTCAAATCGGAAGTTATCAAAATATCCGGGAATATCGCGTTCATGCAGGTTTTTGAATACACAAAAGGAATAAAAGTCGGGGATGAGGTAGAGTTTTCCGGGCAGATGCTTTCTGTGCAGTTGGGTCCGGGGCTTCTTACGCAGACATACGATGGGCTTCAGAACCCGCTACCGGAACTCGCTGAAAAGTTCGGATTCTTTCTTCCCGTTGGCGTGGAGCTTAGCGCTATTTCTTCTGATATCGAATGGGAGTTTACCCCTACCGCTAAAAAAGGCGATAAAGTTACAGCGGGATGTATTCTCGGATGGGTTCCCGAGGGCATTTTCCAGCACAAGATCATGGTACCTTTTGATTTGATGGAAGAATACGAAGTGCAGGAGGTAGCTGCAAAAGGGAAATATACGGTTGATAAAAGAATAGCCGCGATAAAGGACCAGAAGGGCAAGAAGGTAGACGTTACAATGACGTTTAACTGGCCCGTAAAAATACCCATACAAGCGTTCCGGGAAAAACTGGAACCAAAAGAACCCCTGATCACCAAGGTGCGTATAATTGATACTTTGGTTCCGGTCGCTAAGGGGGGCACGTATTGTATCCCGGGGCCTTTCGGGGCAGGGAAAACTGTGCTTCAGCAGATAACCAGTCGGCATGCCGAGGTGGATATAGTCTTGATAGCGGCTTGCGGGGAAAGGGCCGGGGAGGTCGTTGAGACTTTACGGGAGTTCCCTAAACTTGTCGACCCGCGAACGGGCAAATCCCTTATGGAAAGAACGATAATTATCTGTAACACTTCATCGATGCCGGTTGCTGCCAGAGAATCCTCCGTGTATACAGCAGCTACCCTGGCTGAATATTACAGGCAGATGGGGCTTAACGTTCTTCTTTTAGCGGACTCAACTTCACGATGGGCTCAGGCCATGAGAGAGATCTCGGGCAGACTTGAAGAGATCCCCGGAGAAGAAGCGTATCCCGCTTACCTAGAATCACGTATTGCTAGTTTTTATGAAAGAGCCGGTATCGTTAAGCTGCATGATGGTGAAATCGGCAGTTTAACTATTGGCGGGACGGTAAGCCCTGCAGGCGGTAACTTTGAAGAGCCTGTTACTCAAGGAACACTTAAAGTTGTCGGGGCGTTTCATGGTCTTTCGCGCGAAAGAGCTGAAGCCAGGAAATACCCGTCGGTGGATCCCCTGGAAAGCTGGAGTAAATATACGAGTTTTATCCCGCGCGAAGAGGTTGATACCGCAAAACAGGTGCTGGCAAAAGGGGAAGGCGTAAGCCAGATGATGAAGGTAGTGGGAGAAGAAGGCACATCCTTGGACGATTTTGTTGTTTACCTAAAAAGCGAATTTCTGGATAACGTGTACTTGCAGCAGAACGGGTTTGACGAAGTGGATGCTGCTACAATAGCTGATCGGCAGACATACGTTTTCGCAAAAGTAGTGGACATATTAAAAAAAGAGTTTTCTTTTAGGGACAAGAAAGAGGCGAGAGACTTTTTCTATAATCTTAGGCACCGTTTCATCGATTGGAACTATAAGGAATGGGAGTCGGATGAGTTCAAACAGCAGGAGCAGAAAGTAGACGAACTTCTTTCCGGAGAAGAGAAGAAGCCGACTGTTCTAGTTCCAGGGGAAGAAGAAACGGACGAAGAAAAGACAGATGAAGCACAGGAAGGTGACCAGTCATGAGGAAAGTGTGCACTAAGATATTGAGTATATCGGGTAACGTTGTAACGGTAAAAGCCGAAGGCGTAGCATACGAAGAGCTGGCCCAGATATCTACATGGAGAGGGATATCTCTGGCACAGGTCATCAGGCTAGACGCGGACATAGTCTTTCTGCAGGTTTTTGCGGGAGCCGGCGGTATTTCTACCGGGGACGAAGTGAAATTCCTAGGCAGGCCCATGGAAGTAGGGTTTACTCCCAATATGTTGGGCAGGATATTCAACGGAAGCGGACAGCCGAGAGACAAAGGTCCTTCTATTGAAGAGAACATGATAGAGATCGCAGGACCTGCGGTAAACCCGTCGAAAAGGATCATTCCCAAGAACATGGTCAGGACCAATATTCCCATGATAGACGTTTTTAACTCCTTGGTCGAGTCGCAGAAACTGCCTATCTTTTCAGTGTCGGGAGAACCGTATAACGAAGTCTTGGCAAGGATAGCCCTGCAGGCTGAAGTTGATATTATTGTTCTTGGCGGGATAGGTCTTAAATACGACCAGTACATGTATTTTAAAAATACCCTTGAAGAAGGCGGCGCGTTAAGCAGGACCATCTTTTTCGTACATACTGCGGCAGATCCGATAGTTGAAGGGCTTATGGTGCCTGATCTTGCGTTGGCAGTAGCCGAGAAATTCGCGCTGGAAGGAAAAAAAGTTCTAGCGCTTCTTACGGATATGACAAATTTTGCTGACGGGCTCAAAGAGATAGCTATTACGATGGAACAGGTGCCGTCGAACAGGGGATACCCGGGTGACCTCTACAGCCAGCTGGCTGCAAGGTATGAAAAAGCGTGTGATTTCGAGGGCGCAGGTTCGCTTACGATCCTGGCCGTTACAACAATGCCGGGAGACGATATAACACACCCAGTCCCGGACAACACTGGATACATTACCGAAGGGCAGTTTTATCTGCGCAACGGAAGGATAGAACCGTTCGGGTCTTTGAGCAGGTTAAAGCAACAGGTCAATAAAGAAAGCCGCGAAGACCACAGGGCGATAATGGACAACATGATACAACTATACGCTAAGTACAAAGAAACGGAAGAAAAACGGTCCATGGGGTTCAGGATGAGCGATTGGGACAGAAAACTTTTAAAGTACGGCAATCTCTTTGAGGACCAGATGATGGATCTTAAGGTGAACATACCGCTTGAGGACGCGCTTGATAACGGCTGGAAAATATTGTCCGATTGTTTCAAGCCGGAAGAAACGAACTTCAGGACAGAACTCGTAAAAGAATTCTGGCCTATATAAAACATAAAAACCAGCATGGCAAAAACACGACTCACAAAGAACGAACTGAAAAAGCAGAAAGAAGAGCTTAAGCGGTACAACCAGTATCTGCCTACTTTGATGCTGAAAAAACAGCAGCTTCAGACAGAGATCTTAAAGCTTCACCAGGCGATGGAAGCGATAAAGAAGGAAAGAGCCTACACGAAAGCGAAGCTATACGAATGGTCGGATGTTTTCACCGAACCCGTCGGCATAGAAAAGCTCGTGAAACTGGACAAAATAGTTACAACCACGGGGAATGTCGCAGGGATAGACATTCCTGTTTTCGAGAAAGTGCTTTTTGTTGAAGAGGAATACGATCTTGAAAAGACGCCGCTATGGGTGGATTATGGTATTGAAGCGATGAAAAAAGTAATGATAGAGAACGCTAGGATGGAAGTCCTGAGAAGACAGGACGAACTTGTCAGGGAAGAGCTTCGCATAACGACCCAGAGAGTGAACCTGTTTGAGAAGGTTATGATCCCGCAAGCGAAAGAGAATATAAGGAAGATACAGATCTATTTGGGGGATGTGCAGACGGCGGCAGTAGTGACAGGAAAAATTGCTAAAGAAAAGATACAGAAGAAGAGCGGGCAAGGGCAGGTAGCATGATCGAGAAGATGAAAAAGATCACATTGCTGGTATCCGAGAACGTCCGGGCGGAGTTTGTCTCCAAGCTGCGTAAAGAGGGAGTGGTTCACGTTAAGCACGTAAAGGCGCCAACTGCGCACGATATAACCTTCGTAGAGGACAAACTTGGAAAAATAAAAAAACTTATAGCCATGCTTGCTCCTTACGAGACAAAAGCTCCTGAAGAAACTCCCGCTATTGCATGCGGAGAAAGAGCTATTCTCGATATCGCGGAAAAAGTACCTGAAGCGTACCGTGAAAAAAGTGAGTGCAAGGAAAACGTCCGGATGTTACGGAAACAAGTGCAGTGGTTTGAGACCTGGGGCGCTTTTGATCCGGCCGACCTAGATCTAGTGAAAGGAAAAGGGGTCAACTTAAGGTTCTATCGCTTGAGCAAACACCAGTTTGCCGAGCTTGGCAAAGACCCCCGGTACCATGTCATAAAAAAAGAAAAGGGATACATATACCTGGCGTTAATGTCTATGGAAGATGATGTGGATGTGCCTTTTGAGGAGGCGAGCGTTCCGCTTAAGAGACTGGAAGAGATAAAAGAAGATATTGAAGCGTTGGAAGAGATTGAGCGCGGCATAGATGAATATATTGCGGGAAAGGCCGCGTCTATTGATTCTATCCGGGGATGCGAACAGAAACTGCGCAAAGAACAAGAATCTTTAGAGGTCCGGTTCGGTATGCAGGAAGAAGGCAGGTTTTCATATCTTCAAGGCTTTTGTCCGGCAAGGTTCCTGGATAAAATTATTAACATGGCGAAGGCCCATGGGCTGGGATACCTGATAGAAGATCCGGACGATCCTGACGAGACCCCGACTCATATTACGAACCCTAAATGGGTGCGTGTGATAGATCCCGTTTTCAGTTTCATGAACACGTTGCCTGGGTATAAAGAGTTTGACATAAGCCCGTATTTCCTTATATTTTTCAGTATTTTCTTCGCGATGCTCATAGGCGATGCCGGGTACGGGACGATATTTCTTATTGCTACGTTTCTTATTAGACTCAAATTCCGGAAGCTTCCGTGGGAACCGTTCTTTTTGATGTATCTATTAAGTACGTGCACGATAATCTGGGGTGTTGTAACAGGGACGTATTTCGGGGTCGAAAAAATAGCGGAGCTACCGGTGCTTCATAGTTTGGTAATACAGAAAATAAACAGTTTCACGGACGATAATCAGAACTTTATTATATACATATGTTTTATCATAGGTGCGATTCAGCTAACTCTGGCGCATGCGCTTAGGGCGATAAGGGTGATAAATTCCGTAAGGGCCCTAGCGCAGGTAGGGTGGATATTGATACTGTGGGGCATGTTCTTTACTGCGGGCACACTTGTTATAGCACGGCCGTTCCCACCGTTTGCGATATGGCCGCTTGTAGCAGGGATAGTGATGGTTTTATTTTTTACGAATCCGGATAAGGGAATAATAAAAGGGCCGTTAAGCACGCTTGGCAATCTACCATTAAGCGTTATCGGCGCGTTTTCTGATATAGTTTCTTATCTGAGGCTTTTTGCTGTCGGGTACGCTACGGTGATAGTTGCTGGTAGCTTTAACGAGATGGCCATAGGTGGAGGAATAAAAAGCGTTATGGGCGGCTTGGCTGCTGCTGCGATACTTTTTCTGGGCCATACGCTTAATATTATCCTGGGGTTCATGGCAGTTATAGTCCACGGCATTCGGCTTAACATGCTTGAGTTTTCCGGG
This sequence comes from Candidatus Omnitrophota bacterium, assembly GCA_049642065.1. GTDB lineage: Bacteria > Omnitrophota > Gorgyraeia > Tantalellales > Tantalellaceae > WJMH01. Next base: position 66,912 of record JBAROK010000081.1, read on the forward strand.
CACCTGGACATGCAATGGTCCGGTAAGAAATATGATCCGTTTAGGGAAAATGAAGTACTTCCGGAATGAATGATGAGATAAAAAGGAGGAAATGATGGTACAAGGGTTAGGAGACATGGGACTTTCGCTCTCTATAGCGGCGATAGGATCGGCTTTAGGTACCGGTGTCGCGGGCATGGCTGCGATAGGTGCTTGGAAAAGAGCCTTTATGCAGAACAAGGCTGCGCCGTTCATACTTATTGCTTTTGTGGGTGCCCCGTTGTCGCAGACCATTTACGGCATGATATTGAGGAATTCAATAAAGGCGGCCAACCTTGACCCGGCATCTTACCCGTTCCAGATAGTGCTGGGGTTAGCTGCGGGACTGGCGCTTGGTGCTTCTGCGTGGATGCAGGGGAAAGCCGGAGCCAGTGCGGCAGACGCTTTAGCCGAGACGGGCAAAGGGTTCGGTAATTACATAATGGTCCTGGGTGTCGTAGAGACTGTGGCTTTGTTTGTCATGGTATTTATCATGACAGCTTTACCGAAATAAGGGAAAGTGCATTAACATTCTTGACCGCATGAAGGGTCTAAGCTATAATATTGACCCTGAAATCCGGGCGCGTAGCTCAGCTGGTTTAGAGCGCTACCCTTACAAGGTAGATGTCACAGGTTCGACTCCTGTCGCGCCCACCATTTTCCCTATATAATAAAGGAAATATATATATAATATATAGGGTAGAGCTAAACATTTGACGAAATAATTGTTCTGTGTTATAAAATTATACACATTTGGGGCGGTAGTTCAGTTGGCTAGAACGTCGGACTGTCGATCCGAAGGTCGCGGGTTCGAGCCCCGTCCGCCCCGCCAGTTTTAAAAAGCCCGGCTATTATTAAAGCCGGGCTTTTCTTTTTAAAAGTGTCTTTTCTTTAAGTGGTGGAGACTGTATCCAGATCTTTGTCCAGGTCTTCGCTTTCCGCGGCCGGGATAACTGGTTCTTGGATTTCGGGATCCGACTTTTCTCTTTTCATCTTTGCCTCCGCCAGAAGCGGAAGAACAAATACCGTAGATACCGAAGCAAGTATTGTGCCCAGGACTATTGAGATTCCAAAACGTTGAGTAGGGGGAAAGGCTGACAGTCCGAAAATAGCGAACCCTGCGCTTACGATCAGCATAGAACTTAGAATAGGCTTCCAAAGGCGGGCTCGTGCCTGAAGCCAGGCAGATTTAGAGTCGATTCCTTTGGACGTACGCCGCCGGACGGCTGAAACCGTATGGATCATAGAATCTATTCCCATCCCGATAGCGATATTAACAGCGGGCGCAGAAATGATATCTACAGGCACACGGAAAAGCCCCATGAAGCCGAAGACGCATATGGGGATCACTCCTAGGCTCAATACCATCGCCAGCGATATTTTTAAAGAGCGTGAGACAATATAGGCGATGACTATAAAAAAAGCGATGAGCCGGACGAGTCCAAAAATAAGGCTGGAAGCAACAAGTTTAGATAACTCTCCCTGCAGAAGATATAACCCTCCCACCATTTCGGTGATAAATCCTTGTTTAGAAACGACGTTCTTAAGGCGGGTAACGACCTCTATCCGGGAAGTGGTACGTCCCGCTTCTTTCATTCGTAAGAGGAAATGGCCGGACACATGATCGTCGGTAATAAAACTTCTGGCTATCTTATTGTACTCGGGTTTATTCATCCATTTCAGCAGGCTTTCCCAGGTTAAAAGGAAAGCCAGAGGAGCTCTTACACCTTCGGCCATAAGTACAGGCAGTGAAATAACGCTGCCGACGGACTTATCGTTTTCCAGCGCTTCCTGAAGCTGCCAGAGCCGCTGGTACATGCGGTTAGTATTAAGTTTAGTGCCACTGGCGTCACGCACGACCAAATCAAGCGGGCTTGATCCGCCATTACGGTCGATGTATTCAAGACCCTCCCGTAACCTTCCACCCTTTTTAAAGAAAGCAAAAAGGCTAGGATCAGTGTTAAGGCGGGACAGTCCCGGCAGGCATATAGCGCATAATAGGGCGACTGTAACCGCTATCCAGACAGTTCGTCTTAGGAAGAAAGATCTGGCCCGTTCGCGATCTCCTTTTTCCTTGGCAGCGCGGGAAGGGCGTACGGTCTTCAAAAAAAGCGGGTATATGCCATAAGCAGCGGAGATACTTACCACGGTCCCTATAGCCCCGGATATACCAAGCTCACGTAAAGGTTTTGCCTGCACGAAAAGCAAGCTGAGAAACCCCAGTAAAGTTGTTATCATGCACCAGAAGGACGCGGTAAATGTCATCCGCACCGCTTCAAAAACGGCAGTTTCCGGATCGTTACCTCTGGCCTGCGAAAGGTTTCTCCAGTTATGGGTTAAAAATATTATGTGGGAAAGAGTAAGGACAAAAACGATGGTTGCCAGGTTCACCGTAAGTATGCCTATTTTTATCCCCGAAAGGCCGACAGTTAAAAGAGTAAGGATACATGCTTCTACGCAAGAAACGAGGGTGCCTACGAATATCTTTATTGACCGGAAGATAAACACCATTACCGCGCCGAAAGCAAAAAAAGCTACGAGGCTGAATAGAGTCAAATCATGCACAAGGTTGCGGCGTATCATCTCCACAACATAAGGAACACCTGCTATCTGCAGCCTGAATGCAGAAGACTCTAAAAGGCCGATCACCGCCTCAAATTTCGGGATGATCTCTTGAGGCGATACGTTCTCCAGGAAAGCCAGCATGTTAGACGAAAGCCCATCCTCCGATATAAGCAAACGCTTCCATAGCGGGCTTTCCTCGGCGTCTTTTACGTTCCGGGGGCCGGAAGTAAGACTTTTTACGCTAGATACTCCAGGGAAGAGTAAGGCCATGTCGGTAAAGACCCGGATACGCTCCAGGTACTCCGGCGAAGAGATATTCCCCTTAGCGCTTATTACCAGCTGAGTTGCTTCTTGGGGAAAGATCTTGGAGATAAGTTTATCATACTGGAATTTCGGGTTATCGCTGGAAAAGAAAAAATCGCTCCCGACCTGTGGCGTCAAGTTAACGGCTTGTGACAGTATTATGGCGGAGATCAAGACAGCGGCAATAAATCCTATAAGCGCCCAGGATTCTTTGCTAAGTTTTTTAGCGTAGTTAATAAAGGAATATTTTTGAAGCAGCGTGATCATTTTTCGACCAAAGAAGAAGTCTCGACACTTAAAGAGCCGTCCTGGCTTATGGTCAAGGTATACATAGTGCCGGGAATAAATATTTTTCCCGGGGCGTTAATTCTCGCGTTCTTCATTACTACGTTACTTGAGCTTTTCCCGTCAAGGGCATATCCCCACAGGGTTTTCCAGATCTCTTCTTCTTTGGGATTTTCGCTTCCCTTGATCTTGTAGGACCGGGGGACCGTGTTGATCTTAGTAAGTTCGATCTGCTCTGTGGTGTTGCCTTGCGGCAGGAACGCTTTCCAGAAGAGGAGCGCTTTTTTATCCTTCAGATAATCAGCATTCTCGATATCGACGTCGCTAAAATTCATGACAAGCGACTGGACTTGTATGATGTTCCCATCAAAATGGAAAATTTCCGCCTTAAGCGCGCGGCCATTGGCAGCGTATTCGGTAACCCTGATTGCTGTTAAAATTTTGCGCACTTTTTCATCGTAAGAAACCCCCGTCACCAGGATTACCGCCTTACGGGATTTGACTTTAAGGCGAGAGGAGACGGCACGGATGACTTTGGTCTTATCGAGTGACGGCAAGATATTCTTATAGACTAAAAAAGAGACTGAAACAACAACAACAGTTGCTAGCGAAAATATTGCAAGTTTAGCTCTTTTCCCGCGAGGGTCAGCAAGAACGTTCCTGAAAGGGGTCTTATTGAACATAGTTTTAAGTGTAAACTAGCATCATCAATGAATGTAGCTTCTTCAATTATTGTATAATTACGGGTAGGATTTGTAAAGGAAAGTATAAAATGGGATAAACGCTTCTTGCAAATCAGGCAAATAGCAGGTAATATATTGTCAAACAGACAACACAAATCGTTTTACAAGGGGGAAAAAGGTGAAAAGGCTCGGCAAACGACTGTTCAAGAACAAAAAGCTGGAAGAAATCCTTAAGCAGCTGGATTATATGGAAGTGCAGATGATGCGAGTGGAGCAGGAGGTCAAGTTCTATAAGAACCAGCTTTCCGGGGTTAGGAAGGC